>DATALC010000019.1:0-2268 GCA_036261265.1 Bacteroidales bacterium | reverse complement strand
TCTCTTGGTGACAAGGCGCACCATGCTACTGCTTCGCCATCTGAAATGCCAAGTAATCCGACAGGTTTGCCCTGGTTTACAAGCTGCTTCATCGAGGCTTTGTTTGTCGCATTTTTAAGCCCTTCCTTAAATGCTTTGTTTTCAAGCCTGTAATACATGCACCAGCAATTACAGCAGGCGCCCTTTTCACCGAACAGTGCTGTGAACTTGGCCCAGTTCTTTTCTGTAAGAGGCTCGATTGTAAGCATTCCTCCGTTTTCATTTTTTTTCATGCTAATTCACTGTTTTCAAAACATAAACAAATTCAGATTATAATTAGTTATCTTTAAAGTTAAAATCTAAAGATGAACTGGATAGACGCTGTAATCATAATTATACTGATAATATCTGTTGTGACAGGTTTCATAAACGGCTTTGTTAAGGAGGTTGCCTCGCTTGCAGCCCTTATTCTTGGTATATGGGGAGCAATACGGTTTTCGGCATTTACTGCGGGCAAGCTTTACGATTATTTTGATATGACAGGACAATATGTCGGGATAATTGCTTTTATCATTACATTCTGCATAATTGTAATTATTATCCACTTTATCGGGATCATTGCCGATAGGATAGTTACATCAATATCGCTCGGGCTTGTGAACAGGATCCTTGGGATGGGGTTCGGGCTACTAAAATCCATCCTGATAATGAGTGTCTTTTTCGTTGTTCTTAATGTATTGGATTCAAAACGGCCATTTCTTCCACAGGAGAAAATTGATGAGTCTTTTTTTTATAATCCCATTTCTGACATAGCTCCTGCAATCTTCCCTGTTATAGGAGAAGGAGGCTTTGGAATAAGCTTTGACAGGTTTAAGAAGAAACCGGCAGATCCGATGATTTAGGCAGCATTTGCCTACGGCATCTCCCCTGGAAGGAATTGACCCTCTGCCTTCGGCATCTCCCCTGAAAGGGAATTGACCCCTCTGCCTTCGGCATCTCCCCTGAAAGGGGAGAATTACCTACTGAAAGAATTTATATATTTGCAGCTTGTTTGAAATTAAGTGAGAATTAGTTATGAATTTCGTTGACGAACTGAGATGGAGAGGCATGATACACGATATCATGCCCGGAACAGAAGAATTATTAAAAAAGGAAAAGATCAGCGGTTACATAGGATTTGATCCGACTGCCGATTCTCTTCATATCGGGCACATGGTGCAGGTGATGTTACTCGTACACTTCCAGCGGGCCGGACATACACCGGTAGCGCTTATAGGTGGAGCCACAGGTATGATTGGGGATCCTTCAGGAAAGTCGGAAGAAAGGAATCTTCTCGATGAGACAACAATAAGAAAAAACCAGGAGGCAATTAAAAAGCAGCTTTCAAGATTCCTTGATTTCGGATCTGATAAGCCCAACAGGGCGATTATGGTCAATAATTATGACTGGATGAAAGAGTATTCATTCCTTGGATTTATCAGGGATATCGGTAAGCATATCACAGTGAATTACATGATGTCGAAGGATTCAGTTAAAAAAAGGATAGGCTCTGATGCAAAGGAAGGAATGTCGTTTACTGAATTTTCATACCAGCTTGTCCAGGGAACCGATTTTCTTCATCTTTTCAGCAATAATAACTGCAGGCTCCAGATGGGCGGATCGGACCAGTGGGGCAATATAGTCACAGGCACGGAGCTTATAAGAAGGAAGATCGGCGGTGATGCATTTGCTTTAACATGCCCGCTGATAACAAAGGCTGATGGCACAAAATTCGGCAAAACAGAATCAGGTAATGTATGGCTCGATCCGGAAAAAACAAGCCCTTACAAGTTCTATCAATTCTGGCTTAATGTTTCTGATGAAGATGCGGCCAGGTACATAAAGATATTCACCACACTGGGAAAAGATGAGATCGAAGAAACAATTAACGGGCATAATAAGGCTCCCCATGAAAGAATATTGCAGAAGAGGCTTGCAGAGGAAGTAACTGTGATGGTTCATTCGCGTGAAGACTACGAAGCTGCTGTTGAGGCTTCACAGATTCTGTTCGGGAAGGGCACCACAGAGTCGCTCAGGAAAATGAATGAGAATACATTTTTATCCGTTTTTGAAGGAGTACCTGTCTTTGATGTAAAGGGAGAAATTGTCTCTGCCGGTGTAACAGTTACTGATCTGTGTGCTGAACAAACAGCAATCTTTTCTTCAAAAGGTGAGCTGAGAAGGCTTGTGCAGGGTGGCGGACTCAGCATCAACAAGGAGAAGATCGACAATCCCGATCTGAAGATCGAT
>DATALC010000015.1:0-2695 GCA_036261265.1 Bacteroidales bacterium | reverse complement strand
ATTTTCATTTTAATAATATTTAAAAGAAAAAGCCCCTTTTCAGAGGGGCTTTGCTTATATGATTTTTATTTCAATCCGTATACAATTACCCCTCTATCTGCTTTTAAAGTAAAAGTAGAAGTAAAAAGGAGCAAAAAAGTTGAAAACAATATTCATCAGTTCGCGTTATTGGCTTACAAAAGTAATTGAATTTTTAAGATGTCAAATAAAAAATGAAGAAAATGATTAAAATACTTAATAAAATAAAAACGCTTATTACACAGAGCTACACAGAGTTTTAAATTTTGACTCTGTGACAGATAGCTATCAGGATTTCATCTGTGTAAGTTTTTATCTATTTCCTTAGAAAAGCATGCTAAGGAGATTGTAATTGTAATGTTGTAATCAAATAGATATCGCTTTTCCCGAATCCACCCTGCCTGTCTGAAGAGAATACAGTATGTCCTCCCGCAGAATAGTAAAAAAGATCATCGTATGGGCTGTTCACAGGATAACCTGCATTCTCCGGTTTACTCCACTTATTTCCTGAACGGATTGATCTGAAAATATCATAACCACCCATTGAATCATGACCTTTTGATGAAAAATAAAGCGTGTTATCCTTAAAAAAGACAGATTCCTCATCAAATGCAGTATTTATTATTTCACCTATATTTACCGGATCTGTCCATTGATCGTTTTCTCTGATTGAATAATAAATGTCTTTTCCACCGGTTCCACCCGGTCTGTTGCTCACAAAAAATGCCGTATCGCCCGAAACTGTAATGCAGATTGATGATTCTTCCGCAGGCGAGTTGATCATTCCGGGTAACGGGGCTGACCTTGACCACATCGTTCCATCATAACCTGAGAAATATAAATCCCCGTTGTTCACATCGGACCACGTGTAAATCTTCAGTCCATTAAATGAAGATAGCCCTGCAACGGCACTAATTCTACCAGTATTCACAGGGAAATCAATCACCAAAGCTTCATTCCAACAGGCGGTATCTTTAACTGAATTGTAGATATTATCATCAAATTCATCTTTCTCCTTCAATGGCCTCCCGGAGTTAAAGAAAGTTAGTGCTCCATCATCAGTAATAAAAGCTGCATAATCCGACCATGCTGAGTTAATGGTACAGGGCAGGGTATTTATTGAAATGTTATCTTTCTTATTTAATATGAGCTCAGTACCAGATTGACACTCTGCAATATATTTCTCCAGCTTACCGGCATAGATCGTATCACTTTCATTTTTGGCCCTGTTCAGCTCGAGGCGGTAATAATCGATTGCAGTATTAAAATTATAAGTCAGATGGTAGCACCTGGCAAGATAAAAATTGAGTATTCCGTTTTCATCAAGTAATAATCTTGTTTTTTCAAATTCTATAAGCGCCAGTGAGTCTTGCGATGTATAATACAGGCATAATCCTGCCCTGAATCTTGAATGACTGTCGAACAATGAATTATTCAACGTCTTTCTGTATAGTTCAAAAGCTTTATCATATTGTTGCTTATCAAAGTAGACATCAGCAGATCTTCTTGCTTCCCTTGCTCTTTTCTCGCTTCTGATCAAAAATGAACCTTTCTGAGCTGGTGAAGGTACGGGAACAATGAATGTAATGATTAAGCAAAAGAGGACAACTCTGATTATCTTCATGCAATCCTTAAAATTAATTCCAGGGATCACGCCTTCCCGGCTGCCTGTACAAAGAACCTCTTTTGGAAAGCTTCATCTGAGTATTGAACGTAAGGATTATCTCATGTGAAAAGGATGCTACTGTTGAAAGCTCCGAACGATTAATCTCATACGAATAGCCAATGCCGATCGTTTTAATATTGATTCCGATTCCAGTTACAATATTTTTGTTTGTCCTGTATCCGGCCATAGCCCATACCTTATTTTCCCATTCTCCCGTTATACTTATTTCAGCCTGGCTTTTCCTGACTTCATCGTAACGGTATAATATTGCAGGTTGTATTCTCCAGATGTTTTCGCCAGCATAAAAATCGTATGTTGCAAGACTATTGATATTCTGAAGAAACTTTCCATTGACAGTTGAATAAAGTGATGGGACTGCAAAATGAATATTCAGATCCATAAGATTGTAATGCACCCCGAATCCTGTTCTTACCTGTGCTTCATTAACTGTGTTTGAAGAGTAAATTGCAGGGTCGGATTCGTTTGCAAGCTTCATATTGTCAAAATTGACTTTATACTGGAAAAATCCGAGAAGAAGGCCGAATGATAACGACTCTCTGTCTTTGTTGAGAATAATCCTGTATGAATAATTCAGATCCACACTCGTCTGTTTGAATACCCCTGTATTTGTTTGTGCACCTTTAATCCCGAGTCCCATGGCGCTTGAAACTATTCCATGTAAACCGAATCTGATTGACTCCGGAGCGCCCTTAAGACCGGACCACTGATCACGATAATCGAGATAGCCTGAAAAACTTTCATATAATCCTGTTGCAGCAGGATTAATTGAGTAAGGATTGATATTGTAAAAGTTTTCAGATGGAGGTAATTGTGCATGAGCTTGTAATGATACAAGGAACGATGTCACAATCACTGTAAGAAGATATAGTTTGTTCATCCTTTTTCTTTTGTGTAAATTGTTCATCACCTTATAAGAGAGATTGAGCCCGAGTATTTGCAACTCCTGCAATCAGGACATTTAAAAACAAAATAGTATGTTCCTACAGGCAG
>DATALC010000014.1:0-2964 GCA_036261265.1 Bacteroidales bacterium | reverse complement strand
ACCCGCCAATGTGATTCCCGGCACAATCCACTTTGCATTTATATACGGCATTCTGAAACGACCATCTTCTCTTTTTCCGGTTTCCCTTGGAAGCAATAGTATTCCTCCGCACACAAGCACGAAAGCGAAAAGAGTTCCGATACTTGTAAAATCAAGAACAAGCTTTTCATCAGTAAATAATATAGGAATACCTACAACAAGCCCTGTTACTATCGTTGCAAAGCCCGGAGTCTTGTATTTCGGATGTATTGAAGAAAACTTCTTCGGCATAAGCCCGTCACGGCTCATGCTCATCCAGATCCTGGGTTGTCCCATCTGGTAGACGAGTAAAATACCCGTCATTGCGATAACTGCCCCGATTGAAACAATAAGGAGCATCCATTTCATGCCTTTCAACTTGAAAATCTCAGCCAGCGGATCACTTACTCCCATATCCTTATATGATGCCATACCGGTGATAATGAGAGCCAGCACCATATAAATGACAGTGCAGATAACAAGAGCATAGATCATTGAGCGCGGAAGATCGCGCTGGGGATTTTTCGTCTCTTCGGCCAAGGTAGAAATTGCGTCGAATCCGATATAAGCGAAGAATACTGCAGACACCCCGGCCATTACACCTCCGAAACCGTTTGGCATGAATGGCGTCCAGTTATTTATATCAATGTGAAACAATCCAACACAGATAACGAGCGCAATGATTGCGAGCTTTGTCATCACCATTGTATTGCTCATGTTTCTCGATTCCCTTGTGCCGATGTAAACAAGGCTTGTCAGCAATATATTAATTGCAACTGCAGGAAGGTCAAAGATAATCTTCATCCTGCCTATAACAGGAGCGTTCATCCATGCTGTCAGCCCTTCACCGGTAGTGTTTGAAAGAAATGCCTGGTGCGCACTCCTGTAATTTGTCGTGAGCCATTCAGGTATTCCGGGTATAAGGTTTGTGAAATAGCCGCTCCATGAGAATGCCACATATATATTCCCGATTGAATACTCCATAATAAGCGCCCATCCGATTATCCAGGCGAAAAGCTCACCGAAAGTAATATATGCATAAGTATAAGCGCTTCCCGCGATGGGGATCCTTGAGGCAAATTCGGCGTAACACATTGCCGTAAATCCACATGCTATTGCACAGATTGCATAAAGAAAAATCACACCTGGTCCGCCCGAGAAGCATGCATTTCCGATTGCGCTGAATACTCCACCCCCGATAATTGCGGCTATACCAAAGAAAGTAAGATCCTTAACAGACAAAAGACGGTTCATGCCTGAATTGTGACCATCCTCATCTGCTGCCAGTACAGATTTCCTGCGAAATATAGAATTCAATTGTTATTTTATTAACAGTAATTATGTCTTCTTCAACTATATCACTAAAGAACTTAATTATCAAATCCAACTTCCTTCCCTGTAATTTTTATTCTTCCTGTCAGCACCTGCGTGAACTGAGGATCAAGATAACCTTTGAACCCCGGTTGTTTTCCGCCAACTGAAATGCTGAAATATCCGGGTTCAATTACTCGTTTATTTTTATCATTTATTATTGAGAATTGTCGTGGTTCAAGTGTAAATTCAACATTTTTTGATTCACCTGGCTTCAGAAATACTCTTGAAAACCCTTCAAGCTGGTGTATTGGTCTTGGCGTTGAAGCCTTTTCATCTGTAAGGTACAGCTCTACAACTTCATCTCCTTCCGCTTTCCCGGTATTCGTCACAGTTACATTAATCCTGATTTTCTCACCGGCAACAGCTTTTTCAGGGATCGAAAGGTTGCTGTAAGTAAATGTTGTATAGCTTAATCCATACCCGAAAGGATAAAGAGGTTCCTTCCTGAAGAACCTGTATGTCTTTCCTTCCATATCATAATTCTCGAATGCGGGAATCTGATCAACCGATTTATAATATGTAACAGGGAGCCTTCCGGCGGGATTATAATCCCCGAAAAGAACATCAGCCACAGCATTTCCACCCTGCTGACCTCCGTAACCTGCCAGCAGAATTGCAGAGGCTTTCTCCTGTGCATTATTAACGGATAATGCACCGCCGTTTGTCAGGACAACAATAACAGGCTTACCTGTGGCAACAACTGCATCAAGGAGCTTCTCCTGTATGGCGGGAAGATCAAGGTTTGTGCGGTCGCCTCCGCTGAAACCATCGATTTTTATTGGCATCTCTTCGCCTTCAAGCCGCTGGGAAAGACCAAGAA
The DNA here is from genome assembly GCA_036261265.1 of Bacteroidales bacterium. Taxonomy (GTDB): domain Bacteria; phylum Bacteroidota; class Bacteroidia; order Bacteroidales; family VadinHA17; genus LD21. Next base: position 752 of record DATALC010000014.1, on the reverse strand, counting down.
CAAGAACAACAGCATCAGCTTTATTTGCTGCTGCAACAGCATCGTTAAGAATGTCGGGTCGTGGCGGCGCCCAGAGAAGCTTCATGCCTGCATCACCGGCATAATTCTTATATAGAACTTCAATCCTGTATTTCTTCCCGGCTTCAAGCTCTGCAGGAGCTTCAGTATGAAAAGCATGGTGCTCATTCCTGAAATTGATGATTCTTTTGCCCTCGAGGAAAATTTCATAAGCTGATGAGCCCCAGCCTCCGATATAATAAGTTCCTGTCTTGTCAGGTACTATGTATGTTGTCCATTTCACACCGAAATCATCATCCGGCATATCAGGTTTTGGTGAGAGATGTTCCCAGTAAAAATTAACATTATCATCAATCCTTTTAAAATCAGGCTCTCCCTTCATGTCCCTGTTATTGAAATATTCTCCAAGGACGCCCTGTTTACCATCGGGTGTAAGGAGATATCTTGAAGGAATGGGAACAAGATTGTGAATACCCTCGGCAAGATCGCTTCCTTCTGCATAAATAACGTTCGTTGCGGGAGCCACTTTCATCCGGATGCCTTCAAGAATTGTCACAGGGTCTTTTGGGATACCGTTATAGTTTCCTATTAATGATTCAAAATTATCTGCATTCGGACCGATTACAGCAATCGTTTTTATCTCTTTTGAGAGAGGCAGGGTGTTGTTGTTTTTTAAAAGCACTATTGATTTTCTTGCAGCATCACGTGAAAGAGTGTTATTGTAATCGGAGGCA
>DATALC010000018.1:0-83090 GCA_036261265.1 Bacteroidales bacterium | reverse complement strand
GACCATTGCTCTATGATCTTTTTGTATGCTTTTCCAACTGTTCTGATCTTTCTGTCCATATCTACAAGACCAAGAGAATTCACTCTCCCGTTATCTTCCCTGAGAGCTGTATCCCAGTCAACCTGGTCGTTCAGGCTGTACCATGTGAAACCAAGCAAAGGAACACCATCCTGCCTTAGCTGATAGGCATTAATCCATTGTTTCTTCAGCCAGTCAACCGAAAGTGGTTCTGCAAGATTGGTTTCAGTGTGCATTACAGGCAGATTATATCTCATGAAATACTGATGTGTTATTACATGATATCCGAAAATCTCACCTGATGCTTCTGTTGATCCGTCAGATTTTACAAGATGCTCGTTTGTGATGTAATAATCATTCCCCATCACACACCTGAGCTTGCTTGCGTTATTCATGAACCAGCGGTACTCTTCTTTTGTCATCCCGTTGCTTAAAAGATACTCATACATCGGAACACTTATAGGTGAACCGTAAACAAGATCAAGTGATAGAAACCGTTTCTCATTAAGTATCTTTGAAAGATGCTGGCACGAAGGATCTTCAGCATGAAAGTACTCGGCGGATTCACTCTGAATGAAGACCGCCTGTGGCTGGATCTTAAGGATGGCCTGCATAGCAAGAATATTCGCCTTACAAAGATGCTTCAGTGCTGTGACGAAATATTTATCGTCTGACAATCTTTCATTCCACCATCCATACTGAGCCGAGAACATTGCTGTTATGAAGATCTCATTTATAGGCGTATAAAGTCTCACCCATGGAAACCTCCTTGCAAAAGCAATAGCGTATTCAGTAAATATTTCAGGAAAATCTGGATTCTGAAAATTTCCTACCCAGTCGGGAACTCCGAAATGACAAAGATCAACAATAGGCGTTATTTCAAGGTCGCGCATTTTCTCAAATGTGGCATCTGCAAAGCACCAGTTATATCTCCCTGGCGCTATATGTGATGAGTAATAAGGCGGTCCGTACCTTAGAAAATTTATTCCAAGTTCCTTCGTAAGATGAAAATCGGTCTCCCAGTATTTATAATGATTTGTCTTTTCCATCTCATCAACCCGTTTGGTTGTGCCGTCCGGAAGTTCAATTGTGGGATAGCTGTTCTCTATCCCTGTCGCGAACATAAATTTCTTCATCATAGGACTTCTGTATAGCTGGATGAATGACTCCTGATTTGCTGCCCTTCTGACCTCAGATATTCTCCAATAAAATTATTAAGAGAACTTTCGAGCCCTGGCAGTTTAATGCCTGAAGAGCTCTCCAGAACGGAATAAACCGGTCTTCTAGCAGCATAACCCATTTTGGAATATGGTATCGGAGAAACATATGAATAATCCCTGTCGGCTATCTTCAGAGCTTTCAGAACGAAATCTGCAAATGAGATCTCATCCCTGCTTGAAAGATGCCAGATCCCGCTTTCACCATCAATCAAAAGATCAAGAACATGATTCACAAGATGAGGGATATATGCAGGAGAGATGATTATGTCTGAGGGAAGATAAAACCTCCTGCCGGGGAACTCAGCAGTATTAAAAAGTCTCACAAGTGGATCTTCAGCATGCCAGGGATTGAAAAAAAAGCTGGATCTTATAATAAGAGATCCGGGATATATATTTAATACTTTTTCTTCAGCAAGTTTCTTCGACAAACCATAAATATTGACAGGATCTGTAATATCGCCTTCACAATACGGACTAAGTTTTCTTCCGTTGAATACCTGGTCGGCGGAAAACGTAACAAACCTTATCTGTGCATTTTTACATGATTCTGCAAGAATGACAGGCCCGATTGTATTGTCCCTGAAACATGAAAAAGCCATGTTTTCGGCTTCATCAATTTTTGAGAAACCTGCCGCATTTAAAATAGCCCATGGCTCTATTCTTGCTATCGCTTTGTCAACTGATTCGAAGGAAGAAATATCAATCTCCTCCTTGCCGGCAAGAATGTGTATAATACCACGTAATGTACATATCCTGGATACGGCTTTTCCCAATGATCCATTACCTGTTATGAGTAATGGTCGTATCTTACTCTGAACAGGCAGATCATAATGAGCGGCTTTTAATTTTTCATTTTCTCCTTTGAAAATCAGCCTGTCACTTCTTCGCCACCAGCCGGGTACATTAAGAAGGTGTTTTTCAACTTTTTCTTCATTATTCAGCGATTTGATAAGCCCTGCCAGGGCAGTTGCTCTCGGTATGCCTGATCTAACATCGTATACCCCCGATTCATAATCATCATTTTTTACCCTGAGCAATGAGCTCCAGTCATAGCTTCCAAAGAAAGACCATGCAGTTATTGCCCTGATATCCACCCCTTCATTTTTTAAGAAGTTGGCGCTCTGCCATGCCTCATAAAACCAACGAAGCTGTTCTTCCCTTGTACAGGCAAGATGGACTTCTGTAAGCGCTATCGGCAGCTTATATCGTTCCCAGGCCTCCTTTAAAAGGTTGTATGAACCGGTATTGTCAGGAGTATTCGCCCTTACCGCCTCAACATCTGCATATTCCTGTAATGAATTACCACCGTGAAAACACGTCGGATAGATCTCTTTTCGATGATCCAGGTACCTGTTGCTTGTAACATAATAATTAAAGCCGCAGACAGCGGGTATTACTGTATTTTGATTTAAGAAGAGAAGTTCCTTTTCGGTTATGTTGTGTTTCAGAAAATACTTAAACATTACATCAGAAGGATCAAGCCTCCCTGTTAGAAGATCATAAGAGATCCATCTTCTCTGATTTTCAAAATCTGCCTGGTATTTAAGTTGATCCGTATGATAAATCCTGCATAAATCCTCGGTTTGAATTAGCCCGGCTGACGAATTGATACTCTTAATGGCTTTCATCGATAAAATGATTCCTTTAAGCTCATTCAGCAGTATTCGTGAAAACATTTCATCGCTCTTCAGATGCGGATACCATATTCCATACAAACCAGAGAACCGTGCTGTTGTCAATGGTTCATTCACAGGGGTATAGAACTCGATCCAGGGATATCTTTGAGCGATCTTTGATGCATATTCTGCGAGGAGATCCGGAAACCTGTTATCGGAAAGATCCGTGAAGAAAGGTCCGCTCCCATGATGGACTAATCCGGCTATTGGACTAATTCCAAGCTCCCGTATACGATTTAACCTTGAATCATGAAACCTGAAAAAAGCCGCCTCGTTTTCAGTAAATTTCTCCCATAAAAGCGGATATCTTATTGTTGTAATACCAAGATCATTAAAGCATTCTATATCTTGTGTTCTTTCTTCATGGCCACTGCATTTTAGCTGATCGTAAACAGTGCATCCAATCCTCACCAGCGAACACTCGGCGCCGCCCCAGATTTCAACCTTGCTGCTATTTTGTTTTTGATCCAATTTTTCCCTGATTATTCATGAGCGTCAGCAATGCTCATTTCTTTCAACACATTTTCTTTCTCCGCCAGTGTTTTATATATCACTTCTTTCATCCTCAACCAGGTCAGGTCCCAGGAGTTAGATTTAAGCAATTCTTTTACCTTTTCTTCCCACTCCTTATCTCTGCCTCTGTTGAGCAGTTTCAGAATTGCTGTTGAAAAATCGGCAGGAGTATCTGCTATTTCGACCAGTCCGAGTTCACCGTATGGCAGAACGACATCACGAATCGATGTTGATACAACAGGTTTGCCCGCACAAAGGTATTCGGGAGTTTTTGTCGGACTTATAAATCTTGTGCTTTCATTTTTAGCAAATGGAAGAATTGCAACATCCCAGTGGGCAAGATAATCTGGTAACTCAAAATAGTTTTTTTGTCCCAGATAATGGATATTACCATGTTGTGGAAGAGAACCCGGATCAATTTTTAAAACCGGGCCTATCATTATAAAATGTAACTGAGGCATAAGCATTGCAAGACTATCAAGCAACAATGTATCGAAGCGTTCATCTATAACTCCGAAAAATCCGACACGAGGATGCGGTATATTCGCCTGGTCTGCAGGGTCCTTCCCTCCTATGCCACTCTCAAAATGACTCTGGTCGATACTGCTTGGAAACGGATGTATATTATGATGCCTGTGTTTCTTATATTCATAAAGACTGAAACCTCCTGTAAAAACAACATCAGCCATTTCAAGGAGAATATTCTCATTCCTGATCATATTCGGATGTGCACCCTTAAAGCACGAGAGCTCATCCATTGAATCATAAACAATGATTTCCGGAGAAAGGTGAAATGCAAACTCAACTGCCATGGGAGTAAGATACCATAACAGATAATTCTCGACATTATACCACCTGATTATATCATCTAACGAATTTTCAAGAAACCGGTTCACAGCAGACTCTGATAAACTTTCATTTATATACGGAGTTATTACTGTGAGACTTTTCCCGCTTTGGTCATAAACTGTTTTGAGAAAATTTGAATCGTACTTACCGCGAATTGGTTCCTCAATGTAAAACACCCTGGTTTCAGCTGCCCATCTTGATAAAAGATGTTGTGGTCGCTGAAAGACGAAATTCCATCTCAGATGTGAAAAACAGATCACATCCTTTATCTTTTTATAATTATGTCCGTTAAGTATGTCCTTCCCATTTGGCTTTTCAATGTGTTGTAAAACCTTCCTGAAAACATTCTCAGTATCAGGGTTTGTCCCGGAAAGCTTGTTTTTATTGGTCGGCTCTTTTTTCATGCATTGTGTTTTAGTTGTAATTAAAAATTCAAATAACATTAAGATTTGCGGTGTTCATTGTACTGTAACCTGCCTGTTCGGCAATATTGTCGAACATATTTAATGCATGATTGATAGTGTCATGCATATCGTAATACCTGTAATCACCAAGCCTTCCGCTAATAACAACATTCTCAAGTAATCTGCTTTCTTCCCGGTATCTTAATACGAGTTTCTGATTCTTCTCATCATTCACAGGATAGAATGGATTTGACCCGTCATCCGGGAGTGAATATTCCCTTATAATCATAGTTTTATCTTTTGGATAATCATTCCTTTCGGGATGAAGATGCCTTGGTTCATGTATTCTTGTAAAAGGAATATCCTGATCGGCATAGTTCATGACTGAAGTGCCCTGGTAATCTTCAAGGGGCAATACCTCTTTTTCAAATTTCAGTGTCCTGTAATCAAGTTTCCCATATTTAAAATTAAAAAACCTGTCTATTGGTCCGCTGTAAAAAACTCTTGTGCCTGATGGTATTAACGACCTTATATTAAAAAAATCAACATTCAGCTTAACATCTATCCGCGGGGATTTAAGCATTTTTTTAAAAATCTCGCCGTAACCATGAAGTGGAATTCCCTGCCACCGGCTGTTATAATAACTTTCATTATAGTTTTTCCTGAATGGAAGTCGCTTCAGCACACTTTCAGACATTTCCCTGGGATCTTTCTGCCATTGCTTCATTGTATAACCTTTAATAAAGGCTTCATACAAGGGCCTCCCCATCATGCTTATAGCTTTTTCTTCGAAATTCAGGGGTTGTGTAATATTCTCCCTGCTTATTTCTTCACTAAGGAATTCCTCAACTTCATAAGGTTTGAGATTCAAATTATAAAAGCTGTTAATAGTCTCAAGGTTTACAGGCATCTGGTACACTTTGTTCTTGTGTACTGTAAGCACCTGGTGGAAGTAACTGTTGAATTCAGTAAACCTGTTTATGTAATTCCATACACGTTCATAAGAAGTATGGAATATATGTGTTCCGTAAAGATGATAATGAATGCCGGTCTCGGGTTCATCAAGCGAATAACAGTTCCCTCCTGTGTGATTTCTTTTTTCTATTACCAGAACATTCTCCTTAAGTTCATTTGCAATTCTTTCTGCCAGTACAGAGCCAAAAAAGCCGCTCCCTACAATTAGGTATTTTAGTCCTGATAAATCCATATATTCTGAAGAGTAAGCTGTTAAAAAGAGATTATTATGAATTTTTAACAACTCAAATTGCAAATTGGTTCATACCTTTCCGTGATTTACAGTCACCGGATGTTCTTTAAGCTTTGTAAGTTAAAAAAACTTAAAGCCAGAATATTTACATGCAAATAGTAGTCAATTATCAGTTATCTGCAAGCACTAAATGAAATTTTTCTTATCGTTTTTTCTGTTTTCCGGTCTGACATTTGCAGGAAAAGCTCTTGGGGAAAAGCCGGGCTTTGAAGGCAGAATATTGCATTACATAGATTCAATGCATGTTGTGGATACTCATGAGCATCTGTTCACTCCCGAAATAATTAAAGGCAGCAGTTTTCAGGATTTTATGCTTCTTTTTCAGCAGAACGGGTATGATGATCTTGTCGCTGCAATGATGCCTGTCACACTTTTTGATACATTATTTAATGAACCGCTCAGCCCGGTAGTCAAATGGAAAATAATTGAGCCATATTACAGGAACACATTCAATACCTCATACATGAAGATTTTGTTACAGGGTATCAGAAATCTTTATGGAATCAATGACCTGAACGAACATACTGTGTCTCTGATCTCAGATGAAGTAAAAAAAACATACACTACATCCCGCTTTGACAGGATACTAAAAGATTCCGCAAAAATTGATTTTATAATACAGGATGGATATTATATGCCTGGAAAAGATGACTATTTCAGGTACGCTAAGAGGTTCGATAACTGGATAAATGTAAAATCAAATTACACGATCGATTCAATTGCAATCTCACAAGTCGAACCGATCTATACGCTTGATGATTACGAGAAATCATTAAGACTTGCATTCGAAGAGAGCCTTAAGAAAGGTATGACTGTTGTTAAAGTGGCGCTTGCGTATTCCAGGACCCTTAAATTTGATAAGACCGGAAGAGAGCCTGCTTTGAAGGTATTCAGGAAACTTGTAAATGGTAACGAAGACCTGAAAATATCATTCAATGAAGCAAAACCTTTACAGGATTATATGTTTTACAGGCTGATGGATCTGGCTAATGAATACGGTCTGCCTGTAGCTATACATACAGGATTGCAGGCAGACAGAGGAAATACGCTCAGTAATTCTGATCCGCTTCTTTTAACGAATGTTTTCCGGGACTTTCCAGATGTAAGGTTTGTTCTTTATCACGGAAGCTATCCTTATGGTGGCGAACTTTCGGCTCTTGCCAAATCATACAGGAATGTTTTTATTGATCTGAACTGGATGTATTCAATATCTCCTTCTTACAGTGAAAGGTACCTTAACGAATTCCTCGAAACTATTCCCGTGAGTAAGATCATGGCTTTTGGTGGAGATTGCATGGCGGTAGAAAATGTTTATAGTGAACTCATTACTGCAAAACGTATAATTTCTGAAGTCCTGATAAAAAAGGTACAGGAAGGATACATAACGGAAGATGAAGCCAAAACGATTGCCAGAATGATACTGCACGATAATGCAATAAGATTTTATAAGCTGAATTAGCTTTATTCCTGCCGGTATTTTTTTTAACATTCCAAATACATACCTTTCACTCCTTATTCAGGTTTATTCATTTTTAAAGTAATAAATATGGCAGAAAAGGTATCAAGGAAAAGTTTTCTACGCACAATGGGCCTGGCGGGTTCAGGCGCTGTTATTTATGGTTCACGGGAAGGTATTGTGATCCCGGAGATTCTCCCTTCTAAAAGTATGGGTAATGCCCGGAAGGTCAATCTTGCTCTTATCGGAATAGCAAACCAGGGAAACAATGATGCTAAAGAATTCATTAAATCAGGGCTGGCGAATATCGTTGCTGTCTGTGATGTTGATCTTGACGCAGCCGGTGCACAGGAAATAATTAAACTGGCTCCGAAAGCAAAACAATTCCGTGATTTCAGGATAATGTTCGACCAGATGGCAGGCGATATTGATGCTGTTCAGGTTGCAATTCCTGATTTTGCACATTTCCCTGTATGCATGGCCGCAATGCAACTGGGTAAGAGCGTGTACGTTGAAAAACCAATGTGCCGCACATTCCTTGAGGCTGAACTTATGTCAAAAATGGCAGCCAGCAACCCTAACATAGTGACACAGGTCGGTAACCAGGGACATTCGGGTGATAACTACTTCCAGTTTAAAGCCTGGAAAGATGCAGGCATAATTAAAGATGTAACTGCAGTTACTGCTTTCATGAATGGCACAAGAAGATGGCATCCATATAATCCTGATATCCATAAATATCCTGAAGCCCAGCCTCTTCCGAAAGGTATGACGGATAAGGACTGGGATACTTGGCTTACAACTGCTGCCTTCCATGACTTCAACGAAAAATATCATCCCGGTAACTGGAGAGGCTGGTACGATTTTGGACTCGGCGCTCTCGGTGACTGGGGCGCTCATATTCTGGATACTATTCATGAATTTCTGGATTTAGGACTTCCGTATGAAATTGAACCGGTCCATATAAAGAATCTCAATGATTTCTTCTTTCCGCTCGAGACAACTCTGAAATTCAGGTTCCCAAGCCGCGGGGATATGCCTCCAGTGGATATTACATGGTATGATGGTGTGCAAAACCTGCCGCCTCTTCCGGAAGGATATTTCTCTGTTGAAGCAAGTGTGGATAAAACTATCCCGCCTCCTGGAGGACAGCCTGTGAATGATAAACCGCAGCCTGCAAAGGTCGAGCAGAAAAGGCCGGAATCGGGTAAAGTTATCTATAGTAAAGATCTTACCTTTAAAGGAGGAACGCACTCCGCTCCTCTTTTCATCATCCCCGAAGAAAAAGCAAAGGAAATGGCTTCTTCATTACCAGATTATCCGAAAAACCAGTCAAGCCATTATGTTAACTTTTTAAAATCAGTATTGGGTGAAGAGAAAACAAGATCTCCTTTCCAGAAATTTGCTCCTCTTGCCCAGCTTTTTTCATTGGGCATTATAGCAATCCGGAGAAACAAAAAACTAATTCTTGACCGGGAAAGAAAAGAGATTATTAATGATAAATTTGCTAATGCAATGCTTGCAGACAGGCCTCCCAGAAAGGGATGGGAGTCTTATTATAATATTTAAGTTAAAAGCCGCGTTGAAATGCGGCTTTTTTCTTGTTCCTCATATTATCATCATCTCTTCTGAATGATCAAGATCAGTTATTCCTTCCCTGTTTCTAAAAAGCACTTTCCTGTGTGCAATTGAAAGACAGTCGATATACTTCCTGATATCTGAGACACTCGCGGGATTCCTAACAACAAGAGGAATAACGCCAATTGCAGTTCTTGTATTTGTCTTTTCAAGCATTTCACAAACATAATATACCTCCCCTTTTATCTCGATCTTATCACCACTTGAAGGTACCTGGTCCATTAACACTTCAGGCAGGTCAGCATCGCCAATAACATCATAAAGTCTGATCACTTTTTTATCCATGATATTTCTTCAATAAATTAATTACTATAACAATCGAAAATTAAAATGGTCAATTGAAGTGAAGACTTTTTTAATTCGCTTTCACTGTATCGCTCTGCCTTATGATTCTTATAATAACACTTGTTCCTGCAGCTTTCCCTTCTTTATCATGCAGGTCGGTTATTTCGGAGACGATCTTCTCGTTATAAAATTTGTAGTAAAGACTGTACAGCTCATTCATTACTTCAAGGCCCTTTTTTGTAGAATTGCCTTGTTCCTGCATTGCATATTCCCGGCCAACACCATTGTCGGTTACTTCAATCACAAGTTCATTTTCATCTGAAGTAAGCTTAATCTTCAGTAATCCTCCCGATTCAAGCGGTGATAAACCATGTTTAATTGCATTCTCAGAATGGATCTGTATGAGGAATTTTGGAATCAATGCTTTGAGATCTACAGTTTCAGCGATTTCAAGAGTATAATCAAATCTTGCCCCATACCGCATTTTTTCAAGTGAGAGATAATTCCTGCAAAACTCAACTTCATCCTCTATAGTCCTGCGTGACGAACCTGCCGAAAGCACCATGTCTCTGTACATGCCTGCGAAGCATCTGAGACTTTCCGCTGCAATATCCCTGTCCCCATAATTTACAGAGTATATTATTGAGTTTAACGCATTCAGTGTAAAATGCGGATCGAGCTGATTCCTTATCAAAGCCATCTGCAGCTCTGAAATTTTCTTCTCATTTTCATACCGTTTCCTCAACTGGCTCCTTTGTATTGTCCTGATAAGGAGAGCAAATGCGAGTATGCTGAAATAAATCCCCGGGTAAAAAAGATATGAATAGATGTATGTCCTGTTTTTCCTGTAAGAAATAATATAATGGTTCTGTCCTGTCTGGACTGATATTGAAGGATCAGGTTCATATCCTTTTCTTAATGTAAATGTATCCCATCCGTTAGTTGAGATTGTAACCTTTATTGAAGCAGGATAACTTAAGCCTTTCCTGAAAACATATAGTTTATTCTCAGCCAGGTTGTGAAAAATGTATTCATTCTGACCGTCATAGTCGATATCCTTTATAAGATAACTGCCCGTACTGAAAGGAAGAGATTTGATCTTTTTAAAATTCTTATCGTAAAGAACCAGGTCTTTCTGACTGACAGGAAACAAATACTGGTCATCAATGCATTCAACAAGAGGGCTGTAAAAATCAAGACTCAGGGAATCAGTCACTTTTCCATCCGAATCGATTGTGAAAATTGTTGAAAAACTGCTTGTTGAAGAAGAAGAGTAAAGACCGGCCATTCTCCTTACTCCTTCAATTGTCCTGAATAATGGAGTAACATGACTATATTTCCCAGGAAATTCAATGGGATTGAAAACAAATTTCATGTTTTTTCCCAACGCAAAAAGATATGAACTGTAATCATTGTATTTTGCCTGATCAGGTCCAACATTACCTGCAGCATACCCCCATGGAATTATTTCCCTTATTCCATCACCATTCAGATCAGCCTGCTTGATTCCCTGAAAGTAATATGATGTTTCAGGAGAGCCAGTAAGTACATCTTTTGTTATATTATATGAGAAAATTCTCCGGGGATACTTTGAAAAACCGGCGCCTATCCCAAAAATAAGTTCCCTTATTCCGTCTCCGTTCAGATCCTCCATTTCGGCCTGTATAATGAAAGGATCGGGTTTCTTTATACCTTTTCCGGCTATTGCAATAAATCTGTTTGAAATAGAAGGAACAGGGCTCGTCAGATTTTCAATGCTGTGAAGCAGAATACTATCATGAGATATTGTAAATGTATATATTTCTTTTTTCCCGTTATTATCTTTGTCTCCGGTAAGAAGGATATTGCTTTTTATCCCGAAATCAAAGCTTCCTCTGAAATTCCATTGCTCTATTATCCCTTCCCTGTTGCTTATTGAAAGGCCCGAAGATCCGAATTGGTCAAACGCAACAATTCTTTCTGAAATCCCGTCATCATCAAGGTCATCATAGAAGATGTAATGACCTGTTGTCACTATATCCGTTCTTAAAAGAATAAGATTATACCGGCTGATATTTATTGGAGCAAAAATTGCAACAATTATAAACGGTATCAGCGATAGAAGCCAGACATTAGTCAGAATACTCCTGAGTTTCATCATCCATTTCCCTTAAAACAAATATAAAACTCTATTTTTTTAGACCAAATATATTATTGAATTTTCCATTGCTTCTGAAAGCACAGTGAAGCGAATATACATAAAAACCAAAGAATTAGGGGAAAATTGTTTTGTGAAAGATAATTCCTATCGCAATGTAAAACCTAATTTTTTTGTTCATTTTCAAGTTTTTCTTTTTTTAATATCTCCTTCAACTAATCGCCTTTCTTAAAAACAATTTGATAATTACACTGTATAATTCTAAGGACAAACTGTAAAATAATTGTCATATTATGATATCTCATCCACAGATTTCCTGTGTAATTCCTTTCTGGAACGAAGGAACAAATATCTTCCCTGTTCTGGATGAAATATCAAAAGTCAGCTTCTTTTCAGAAATTATCTGTGTGGACGATGCTTCCGATGATAATAATCACATTACTATAGCAGGGAAATACCCCGACATAAGAATCATCAGGCTCAAAAAAAACCTTGGAAAATCTGGTGCAGTAAAGGAAGGTATCAGGCATGCATCAGGTAATTATATTATGTTGATTGATGCTGATCTCAGAAATCTGAACCATGCTGAAATAGACCTTGCCATAAGATCCTTCCTGAAGGCTGAAGATCTTGACATGCTGATTCTGAGGAGAGTAAATGCATTCTTCTTTGTAAAACTATACCGTGCAGATGTTCTTTTCACAGGCGAAAGATTATTAAGCAAGAAAGATCTCGAATTAATCCTCGAAAGTTCTGATATCAGGGGATGGCAGCTTGAATCAGCTATTAACACATGGATGCTGCTGAATGATAAAAATGTTGCCTGGATCGCTCATTCCGGAATAAACAGGCACAAGTATATAAAATGGGGAATATTAAAAGGATTCTGGCTAGATCTTAAGACTTATAAAGATATGATCACAGCAGGGGGCATTTACAATATTCTAAGACAGCTCCTGTTCTTTGCAAAACGTGAGCTTAAACCTGAAATGCTGCAAGCTCACAAGTTTCAATCAGAGAGAGAATTTGAGGAAGTACACTAAATCTCAATGTTAATTTCTGTTTTAATGAAACATCAATTCCGTGCGGTTGAGGGTAATCTGCCGATATGCAGTTCTTTCTGAGCCTTTGAAAGATCTTCAAAAAGGGACATCTTGCGGAGCTCTTCAACATCTTTTACCTTATTCACATTCACAATCACAATGTCTCCCATTCCTTTACCGAACTCTCCTTTGAAATCATAAAAGCCTGCCATGATCACAAGCTTTCCGGCAAGGATCAGATCTTTATACTTTTTATATGCTATATTAACCTGATAATCAAGATTCTTCTCTATCACATACGTATGCAGCGCCTCCCTCTCCCGCTCTGAGTTGCTTTCCCTTATCGCCGGTCTCAGGAAGTCAAGTTCATGCTTTATATTAAAAGATTCATCTTCAAAGCCTTTGAGGTATGCTTTAATTGCGCCGCAATCGGAATGACCGAGAAACATAAGCATCGGAGTCTTCAGATGATAAATGCCGTAATCAACTGAACCCTCAGTTGATAGTATCTGATTTCCTATATTCTGTATTGAGAATACCCGGTTTGATGTGTCCGGCATTAAAGAATTCAGAGGAACCCGTGAATCAGAACATGTTACAAGAGTAAGGTATGGCTTCTGTTCATAGCTGAAGCTCTCAAAATACTCCTTCGGATGTGTTTTTGTAAAATAATTGTTACCGAGGACTATCTGAGCAATTATTTCAGGGGGAAGAATATTCTTCGGTTTTTCCGGGGCTTTCCTTATATCGGGCTCCCTCTCTCCTATCGATGTTACAATAACGTCATGAAGAGTATCACGACGACTTACATGTCCAAGAAGATGTTCAATTTCTTCATACCTCAGTATATCCCTGACACCGGAGTGAGCTTCGGCTACCTTGAGCTCGATCCCTCTCTCTTTCAGATTTAGATAAAGTCTCTTGATAAGCCTGGCTCCGCTTGAATCTATTGTTGCCGATGTACTGAGATCAAATATCACAATCTTAAGGGAGGAACCCATCTCCTTTACCTTCTCCCAGATCCTGTTGTAAACAGTTGCAACGTTGAAATAGACAAGCTGCGATTCTACACGAAAAAGCAGAACCCCGGGTATCAGCTCATTGTCGGGATGACGTCTCACATCGGTGTACCTGTTTGTTCCGGGTATTCTTCCAAGAAATGCTATGTGAGGCGCTGAAACATTCCTGATTATAATTATAAGTGAAAAGAGTGCAGCTATAAGCACACCCTGCAGGATCCCGAAAACTATTACGGCAACAAGAGCTATCATCGCAATAATAAAATCAAACCTGTTAACCCTGAACATCCTTCTCATTTCCTTAATATCGAAAAGCCCCCTGATAGCAACAAGAACGATAGCTGCAAGGATAACCATCGGAAGATTTTTCAACAGTCCGGTGAGGAATAAAAGACAAATTGAAATTGTGAAAGACGCAAAGATCAGTGACAGAGGTGTTTTTGCACCGGCTTTTTCATTCACTGCTGATTGTGACAAGCCTCCGCTTACTGGATAGCCCTGCCCCATTGCAGTTGCAAGATTTGCAACTCCCAGGGCCAGCAATTCCTGCCTTGAATCTATTTCATATCCGTTAGCCTGAGCAAGTGTTTTTGCTGCTGATACACTTTCAATATATGCTAGTAAAAAGCATGCAAACGCAAGAGGAATGATTTTTCCAACATCATTGATACTTAAATCAGGCATAAAGAACACCGGCAATCCTCCGGGTATGGTTCCAACCGTTTTGAATCCCATACTTCCAGGAGGTGTGAAAGAAATAACAATGATCGACAAGGCGACAACAAAAATCGAGACAGGTTTTCCCGGAAAAAAATGAATTCCTGCTATCATAAGAGCTATTGCTGCAAGACCAAAACCCAGAACAGTAAAATTTGTATCCGGCAATTGACTAAAAAGCATACCTATTCTCTGAAATGAAGTACTGCCTCCTCCCGGGACTCCAAACAGCTTCGGAAGCTGACTTAAAGCGATTGCAATTGCCGCACCTGCTTTAAAACCAACCAGAACAGTTTCACTTATAAAATTTATAATACTGCTTAATCTGAGAAGATAGGCCATTATGCTTATCGCTGAAAAAACTAAACCAGACAATGAAGCCAGATCGATCCATCGGTTTATATCCCCTCCCGATAATTCAGAAAGTGTAACTCCAAGCAACATCGAAATTGCTGATGTCGGACCTACAGCAAGCTGTTTTCCTGTGCCGAGCAACGCATAAAATACACCGCCTATCAGGTATCCATATACACCATACTGCGGTGGAAGTCCTGCAAGCGTGGCATATGCAAGTGAAACTGGTATTGCATAAGCAGCAAGAGTTATCCCTGCTATCCAATCATTGCCAAGGAGCCGTAAAGAATAATCTTTGATCCATCCGGCAAAGGGGATAGTTTTTGACAAATTCTTCCGAAATGAGTGGGTTTTTTTCATAATACAGATGCAATCTCAAATACTAAAGTATAATAATACAGTGAATTAAATAACAGATAGCGGGATTTTATAAAAACGCATTCATTCTGATCGCAAACCGGTATAATTTTTGTTCTTATATTATTGTAAACTGATTCAACTATTATGAAAAAATCCGTAATCTTTCTTGTAGTTCTGGCGCTATTCGCCTGTGACGATAATAAAACTCAACAGGTTGATTCAAGATTAATCCTTACAAGAAGCTCAACAGAATTCATGAATGTGCTCGGAGGAAATCAGAATTATGCAGGAGATCCATTTAAAATTAACGGTGCAGATATTAGAAATGATTCTGTCATTGTTTCCATATCATATTCAGGTGGATGCACCCGTCATAATTTCAAGGTTATATGGAATGAAGCATTTGCGAAGAGTAACCCCCCTCAAACTGAATTTATCCTGGTTCATGACGCCCAGGGTGATGGATGTGAAGCATATATAACAGAGAATTTATCTTTCAGTCTTTCTGATCTCACGGGCCCGGTTGTTTACGACACAGTGCTCGTAAGTATTATTAACGGTAATTCTCCGGATGATAAAATCTCTCTGATTCCCTGGCCGGCAAAAGCCGGAGATGTAACATCTGTTGTTTTTCCCCAGGGTGACTTTTGCCAGGTTGAAGTAACGGCATCAACAGTGATTTGTGGCGCCGGCCTTTTTGATAATCTCTGGTTTGCCCTGAAGGACAGCGTCAACGCAGGAGGAGGAGTATATTTCAAAAAATGGTTGCAGCCTGTCGCTTTAACTGATGAGCTGAAAAACTTTAAACCTGTTGCAGGAAAAAGATATCTTGCCGGGGCAAGAATTCAGAAAAATCATCCTTTTAATGACGCCATTGTTTGTCTTGCATATTCTGGTCCTTCGGTTCCTGTTAAAATAACATGTATCTCCGAGTTGAAATAAATATTTTGGACGTTGTAAGACAAAAGAAAAGGCTGGCTCAAAAGATGAGCCAGCCTTTTCATTCAATTGATGCCTGCTTTATGTTTATTTCAACGCCGGGTTCCAGTCTACTTTTGGTGATTCATAGAAATCAATACCCCATGCCCTGAAACGCGGAGCCTGTGCTGCGAGCCTGTTCCTGTAATCTTCCCAGTTTCTTTTTGATGGAGATGTCCAGCCGATCTCGGCATAACCGGGTAACCTTGGAAAAACGAGATACTCGATTTCATCGGAATTAGAAATTGTTTCTGCCCATAATGGGGCTTCTATCCCGATAATATTCTGTTTCTCGATCCCGGGCGTAAACTGAGCCGGATCCCAAATATATGCACTGTCAACCTCAATATAAGCTGCCCAGTGAAGCCCGAATTTTGAAGTACTGTCATACTGCATATCTGTATAGGCCTTTGTCGCAGGCGACATTAGGATTTTCGCACCTTGTGCAACAGCCATATTTGCATTTTTAATATTTGCCCAGTGTTGTGCAATTGTATTCGGTTTCAGAGTTGAAATTGCAATATCATCCCAGCCAATCACCTGTTTTCCATGAGATGCAACAATCTCCTGTACCCTGTTCACAAATGGTATATAATCTTCTTTTTTAGTTGAATGCGATTCGTCGCCGCCAATATGGAAATATGGTCCGGGTGTGATCGCAGAGATCTCTCTTACAACATCATCAATGAATTTGTAAGTGATTTCTTTTTTTGTACAGAAAGTGCTGAAACCAACTTCAGTTCCTGTATATAGTTCGGTGGCTTTCCCGTTACAGTTTAATTCTGCATAAGATGCAAGAGCTGCATTTGTGTGCCCTGGCATGTCAATTTCAGGCACGATAGTGATGTATCTCGCTGCTGCATATTTTACCAGGTCGGAATATTGTTCCTGTGTAAAAAATCCACCTTCTCCGCCGCCGACTTCGGTTTTTCCACCGACTTCTGTAAGCTTTGGCCAGGACTTGATCTCAATACGCCATCCCTGGTCGTCAGACAGATGAAGATGGAGGACATTTATCTTATAATATGAGATCTGATCAATGAGCGTTTTAACTTCTTCAACATTGAAGAAATGCCTTGCAACATCAAGCATCAAACCTCTGTAAGCATAATCTGGTCTGTCGTTTATTGACCCCGTCGGAATCTGCCATTTAGTTTCCTGAACACTCTTTTCCTCAATTGAAGGAGGAAGCAGCTGCATTATTGTCTGAACTCCCCTGAAAAGGCCTGCAGGTGCAGAAGCCGAAAGTTTCACTAAGTCTTTTGTAATATCCAGAATATAACCTTCATCTCCTGTTGAATTATCTGTCAGAAGTTCAAGATAAATTGAATTTTTTCCGGGTTCCTGTGTTGCCACAGGTTGAAGATTATAGCCTGTTGAAGGATTTATTCTCCCGCCAAGATAGGTGGCGATTGATCTTACCTCTTCACTTCCATCCCTGTAGGATATTGTTGTTTTTTCTCCGAGCTCAAACCATCCCCCTGTTGCATTCACAGTGGCAGGCTCAGGGATCAGATTCGCACCTGCAAGATCCGATGGCGGCTGGGTTTTGCACGATATCATTAACGAAATCATTAAGATAGCAGAACATAGAATTGCTGCAGCATCTTTTCTTTTGTATCTCATACTAATTAGGTTTAATTGATTTAATCTTGTCAATATACAAAGTTAATTCCTTAAAAACACAAGAACAATGAATCGTCACTATTTGTTATCCGGCATATTTTAGCCAAGATGAAAATGGACGAGATATCCCTTGTTTCAGAGAAAACATTACCCGAAAATCCTTTTGTTCTTTTTGGTGTGTGGTATGACAGGCATCTTTCAGATGTTAAAAAAATACCTGACTCGATGTTTCTGGGGACTACTTCTGCTAAAGGAAGAGTCTCTGTCAGAACAGTTCTTCTCAAGGATTATGACAATACGGGTTTTACATTTTTTACAAACTACAACAGTAAAAAAGGATTACAGATTGAATCACACAGAAATGTCGCCCTTTTATTTTACTGGCCCGAAAGCGGACGACAGGTAAGAATCGAGGGTGTTGCCGAAAAAACTTCAATTGAAGTGTCGGATGCTTATTTCGCTACACGCACCAGGGATAGTCAGTTATCCGCCTGGGCAAGCATGCAAAGTAAAATCATCACTGACAGGCTTCATCTTGAAGCAACGTTCAATCTTTATAAGGAAAAGTTCTCAGGATTACCTGTTCCAAGACCGGAATACTGGGGAGGATATAAAATTTCACCTTTCCTGTTCGAGTTCTGGGAAGACAGGGAAAACAGGCTTCACGACAGGGTTGAATACTATTTGGATAAGACAAGATGGATTATCAGACGTCTCTCTCCCTGATTCAGACTAGATCACATGCATCTGCAGGTATCCAGTGTGCATCCTTTCCCTCCCACTTCACTGTGCATCCTATAGGATTTGTAATCTTTACTGATATCGGCTTCCCGGTAGTAAGTTCATTAAGGACCCTGTCAAGATCGTTGACTTTCATCCTGGACAGGTCTTTTGGATTATCAACTCCCCTGCCTGTATAAACAAGAATACGGCTCTCATCAAAGACAAAAAAATGAGGAGTTTTTAATGCTCCGTAAGCAAGAGCAATTTCCTGGGTTCTATCATAAAGATAAACCCATGGGAACTTGTGCATTTCCATTCGCCTGATCATATTGGGATAACTGTCTTCGGGATAAGTGTTTTCACTATTCGGATTAATTGCCACAAAACCGACTCCCCGGTAAAAATATTTATTGGCTGTTTCCCTGGTCAGTTCGTCCGAGCCTAAAACATACGGACAGTGATTGCAGGCAAAAAAAACTACAAGGTATTTGAATCTGCTGAAATCGGAAAGGCTATACATATTACCATCCGTTGCGAGTAGCCTGAAATCAACGGCCTTTTCTCCGGGTTGTAGTGTAAATGCCATATAGGAGGTTTTAGTTAATCTATAAGATAACAGCCAGGAACCCGAAAGGTTGAACTATCAACCCCCTGAGTGAAGCACAACCTACTTTTCCCGTTTTCAGCTCTTCGGTTCGGCAATCTTTGCAGGAGTATGTTTGTAAGTAAAAAAACCGCAGGAGATACTTCCTGCGGTTAAGACCACTCATCGTACAAAAAACTGTTTCGCGATGCTCGGAAATTATTTTTTTGATGGATTATCTGCTCTGTTAAAAAATTCACTTTCAAGCTGTTCAATTGTGTTGTCTGCTTTCAGATATTTAATCAGCTCAACAACCTGTCCTGACCAGCTTTTCAGGAGAAGCTCTCCAAGCTTCGGATTTGGTGTATTTACATCACTTGCAAAATGATTGGGATATTTTGCATACCACCATATTCCTGTATACCCGAAAGGAATCTTCAACCTGGCCTGGTCAAGCCCTGATTCTGATTTGAGAGCTGACTGATCAACAAGATCCGGGGTAATAACAGTCATCATTGATGTTTCTTCTTCCCCCGCATGTCCGTCAAGCTTTGCTTTCTTAAGCGATGCAATTTCTTTTTCATTTACCGGATCTCTTCCTTCCTGGAACAGAACAACGACATAATCATTCTGCTTGGCAAGCTGAGACTGGCAAAAATACTGGAGAAATGCACCGTTCCCGCCATGGCCGTTCAGGAGGATAATTTTTTTAAGCCCGTTTCTTGAAAGCTCCGAGCATGTTTCATCAAGCATCTTCCATAATAATTCGTTACTATAGGCTATTGTGCCTGGCTGATGCCGAGCTTCAAAGATCTGCCCGAAATAATATGTCGGGAAAACAATTGCATACTCCTGCCGGGCGGCACGGAATGCAGCATCCCTTGATTCATAAACATCAGTTCCAAGAGGCAGCGCCGGCCCATGTTTTTCTATCACACCAATGGGAATAATACAAACACCTTTTGAAAGCTCAACAGCTTTGGCAAAGTTGGGAGAAGTCAGGTCTTCCCATCTGAATGGAAGATTACCTGGATTCTGTTGTGCTGACAGCAGATTTGCAATTAGCAGGATCTGGAATAACAAAAATACTTTTTTCATATAAGGTCGGTTTAAGTTTAAGAAATAACTCATTTATGAATAGCAAGCCTGAAAGGCCTTATCTCTATTTTTTTCCATACACCGTTAACTATATATGGCTCGCTCTTAAGCATAGCATCAAGTGCAGCCCTGTCGGGAAACTCATAAAGGATCATTGAACCGATCATCCTTCCCGCATCATCAAGGATTGCTCCGCCGAAAATAAATTCTCCTGTATTCCTGAGATCTTCGACTTTATTAAGATGGTCATGCCTTACACTCATTCTTCTTTCAAACGCGCCGGCGTCTTCGCTATCATATGCCACAAGCAGAAATTGCATATTGTTAAATTTTAAATTTCCCAAGATTCAAATTTATAATAATTCTTATTCCTTATTCTATGCAATGAGGAGACTTACTTGTGCGTAAATTATCAATACCTTTGGACCCTGTTTTGTATGTTATGAAAGAGTTCAAATACCGGATAGGATTTGTTTTAAGTGGTGGAGGTGCCAGAGGCTTCGCTCATCTGGGTTTTCTGCAGGCATTAAATGAAGCCGGGATTCGTCCTGATGTTATTGCAGGTACAAGCGCAGGAGCTATTGCCGGTGTTCTGTATGCTGATGGCTATACACCAACAGAGATACTTAAGATAACAAATATTTCGAGCAAGCTTGATTTGATGCGCCCTGCTATTCCCCGGGAGGGATTGCTTCAGATAAGCGGCATAATCAGGATCCTCAAGACACATCTTAGAGCACGGACTTTCAGTGAACTCAAGATACCTCTTTTTGTTACTGCTACCGACATCAATAACGCACGTGCAGTTTATTTTTCAGAAGGAGAGCTTATCGATATTGTAGTTGCATCTTCAAGCATACCGGTTTTATTTCCGCCGGTAAAGATTGGCGATTTCAATTATGTAGACGGAGGTGTTCTCGACAACCTGCCTGTAAAACCTGTAGAAAACATTTGCCTGATAAAGATCGGTTCTTTTGTCAACCAGGTGGGATATGTGGAGAAGATATCAGGTATTGTCAGCCTTGCAGAACGAACTTTCATGGTAGGAATGTCAAAAGAGCTTCTCGAAAAAGCTGCAAAATTCGACTTATATGTAGCTCCTGAAGAACTTAAAAATTACAGGATACTTGATACAATGAAAGCTGCTGAGATGTTCGAATTAGGATATGCTGCCACAATGAAAAAACTTGAATGTTTTGATATTGACAAGCTTATTTCCGCGAAATCTCAGGATTAGCAGATGGAATCAATCGGAATTTTATCACATCTGATAACTTAATTTGAAAATACAGGCTTTGTCTGAAGAATTCATTAAAAATAAATACAAAAAAGCTTTATTTCAAGCAACAATACATCTTACTTGGTTGTTTACTGTTCTGTTAACAAAATTCATCTTAATACATTAATCATTTACTTCATTTTATTTTTTCATACTCTTCTGTTGAAAATTGCGTTTTTTAAGGTAAGAGGTAATTTATTAATTTTGTCAAATAATTAATTAACCAAAAACATGGCAACAACCAGCGACAATTACACAGGAAATGAATCGGGAAACAGAAAAACTCCCGTAGGGATGATAGCAATGTCAATAATTCTAGGCGTGTTGCTGATTTTTCTGATTTTTATGTACTTCGATCAGCGACATAAAAGAGTTGAGATGGAATCAGCATTGACCGAGGAAAAAGATTCGCTCGCTAACGAATTGCGTGGAATGGTTGCAGCTTACGACACAATGAAAACAAACAATGACACGTTGAATGCAGGTCTTGAAAAAGAAAGGCAGCGAATTGTTGATCTTCTCAGGGTAAACGCTTCAAACGTGCAGCTGATAAAAAGATACAAGAACGAGATAACGACAATGCGTGATATAATGAAGAGTTATATTGTCCAGATCGATTCGCTCAATTCGAGGAATAAACTACTCTCACAGGAAAATGTTGAGATCCGTGCACAGGTGGATGAAATGCGGAATGTGAACACTGAGCTTTCCCAGGCCAGGGAAAACCTGACATCAAAAGTTGAAATGGCCTCTGTCATCAATGCAACCGATATCACTGCAACTCTCCTTAATAAAAACAGTAAGGAAACAAGAAGATTGAACTATCTCGATAAACTGAGGGTTTGCTTTATGCTGAGAGCAAATCCTATCGCATCTTCAGGAACAAAGGATGTTTATCTGAGAATTCTAAGGCCCGATGCTCTTGTTATTACAGGCAGCGCCGATAATCTTTTCGAATTCCAGGGAAACCAGCTTGTTTATTCTGCTACCCGGCAGATCGATTACATGAATGAGGATATAGATATGTGTATCTTCGTCGATAATAATGGCGACTTTGTTGTCGGTAATTACACAGCCGAACTTTATATGGATAATAATCTCATCGGAAAGACAACTTTTGCAATAACAAAATAGGTCAGTCTTCGCCGGGCATCATAAAATCTGAGATAATATTATCTGAAATCATCTTACCCTGGTTTGTCAGAACCAGGGTATTTTTTTCAAGTTTCATCAGACCGTACTCCCTGTATTTGACCGATGTATTCACAACATAATCATATCCTTCCTTTTCAAACGTACGCTCCATATATTCAAGATCAATACCCCACATTGTTCTGAGTGATATCATTATGTACTCATTGAAGCGGGTTCTCATATCAAGTTCTTCTTTTTCAAAATCAGGCTCGCCTGAATTCATAGCCTTTACATAAGCTTTAAGATCACTTTTATTCCATTGCCTTGAATAACCATCGTATGAATGGGATGATGGTCCGAGCCCCAGGTATTTTACCTGGCGCCAGTAATTTGAATTATGCTGTGAAAAATATCCGGGTCTGCCGAAATTCGAAATTTCATACTGGACAAAACCTTTCTCCTCACACTTATTTATCAGTACATTAAACAGGCGTGTACTCATATCTTCGTCAACCTCCGATATCAGTCCCTTTTCAAGCATCTTCCCGAAAACAGTGCCTTTTTCAAATGTAAGATGGTAAGCCGAAAGATGCTTTATATCAAAAGAAAACGAAATATCGAGATTTTTCTCCCACGATTCAGGAGTTAAGCCCGGAATTCCATATATGAGGTCAATTGATATATTATTAAATCCCTCTTTGAAACAATCCTCGAGCGCTTTTTTTGCGCGTGCAGAATCATGGCGCCTGTTAAGAAGTTTGAGATCCTCATCACGCCACGATTGTATGCCAATGCTTATCCTGTTAAAGCCAGCTTCATGCAAACCTTTCAGATACTCCGTGGTAACATCATCCGGGTTTAGCTCTATTGTGATTTCAGCATTCTCAAAAATCTTGAATTCCTTTCTTAATGATGTTAGAATCCGGTTAAGATCCTTGTATGAGAATATTGACGGTGTTCCTCCTCCGAAATATATTGTGCCTACGGAATCATCTCCGATATACTCTTTTCTAAGAGAGATCTCCTTAAGAAGCGCTTCAGTAAATTCAGACGTATCTCCTGGGGCGATAAGATGATAAAAATCGCAATAGAAGCATAGTTTCTTGCAGAAAGGGATATGTATGTATATACCTGCCATACCCGCAATTGTTATTAAATCGCAACCAGCTTTGAGTTTTCAGAAGTCTGGACAAGATCGAAGATAGTTTTCTTTCTGAAAATCTGTTTCAGATCGTGTCTTACTACATCATATTCGTTGTGTAATGCACAATATTTCCGATTATGTCTTTTACCTCCACATGGACCGTTGTGAATGATGCAGCTTGTAAAGAATTCTTCACCGTCAATTGCCTTGACTATATCAATTACCTTTATTTTCTTCGGATCCTTAATGAGTGAAAAACCTCCATGTGGTCCCTTGCTTGAGAGAAGTATTTTCTGTTTTACAAGATCCTGGAGTATTTTTGCAAGGAACGGAGTCGGCAGATCAAGGTCCTTACTGATTTGCTTAATCCCGGTCTTCCCTGCATTTTTGGGTTGCATTGCAAGATAAATAACAGCCCTTATCCCATACCTGCATGAGTTTGAAAGCATATCAGTAAAGTTTTGGTGAGATCTTATCGATTCTCCTCTGATGTCTTCCCCCATCAAATGAGGTTGTTAAAAATGTTTTTACAATCAGGTATGCTTCAGATTCTGAAATAAATCTGCCAGGCAGAGCACATACATTTGCATCATTATGAGCTCTTGCCAGACGGCTTATCTCTTCATTCCAGCATAATGCGCTGCGTATGCCCGGGTGCTTGTTAACAACCATATTGATTCCATTTCCGGTTCCGCAAATTGATATTCCAAGATCATATTCACCGGAAGAAACCGCCTTTGCCAGAGGATGACCATAATCAGGATAGTCAACAGGCTCTTCTGAGTTTGTACCGAAATCCCTTGTATCATACTTTTCTTTCCTCAGATAATCTAATAACTTCTCTTTCAGGAAAAAACCTGCATGATCTGATACTATAGCTATTCTTTTGTTTTTCAATATTCTTAATTATAACAACCTAACATTTTAATATCTTGCAAATTAACATATTTAAAAAATAAAAGAAAATAATATTCTTAAGTCTTTTATTTCTATATAACAATATTCATTCTTTCAGAATATTCAGATGTTAATAACTATGTAGAAAAAGATTCCATAAAATGAGAAAAACATCACAGTTATCAACATTGGTTTGTCTAAAACCTCAAAATGTTCATAACGCAGATACTTTTCAAAAAGATAAGATGCGTCTGTTAACCGGATATTCACAATAAAAGCAGGAAATTTTATGATGATCCATATATCAACATTCTGATCATAACAATTGTTAATTGTTTAACTAATTTGCTGATTATCAAAGAAGGCATATTTTTTGATATGTTGATAATGTGTTAGCATACTATTAATGATGAACAAATCAATTGAAATCTGATTTTTGTTTCAACACTATTAACAGCCTATTACAACCATCATTAGGAAAATTTAATTTTAAATTAAAGATTATTTAATGATGTTAGCGGTTGACTGACAACATTAATCGGGTTAACTTTAAACTTTATTTGACTAAGTTTACAATGTCCTTGAAAGGAAAAGATAATGAAAAACGATTCAATAAACTATATTTCTGAAATACAAAAACTTAAAAAGCAAAAAAATGCAATAATCCTTGCTCACTATTACCAGACGGGAGATATACAGGATATTGCTGATTTTGTTGGAGACAGCCTGGCTCTTTCACAAAAAGCTGCTTCAAATTCTGCTGATGTTATTGTTTTTGCCGGGGTGAAGTTCATGGCTGAGACTGCAAAGATTCTTTCACCGGAAAAAACAGTTTTGTTACCTGATCTAAACGCAGGATGTTCTCTTGCTGATTCATGCAATCCCGAAGAATTTAAATTATTTCTGAAGAGTAATCCTGAAAGAACGGTTGTTACATACGTTAATACAACTGCTGAAATAAAAGCTCTTTCTGACATTATTTGCACATCTTCAAATGCTGTTAAGATAGTTGAATCTCTACCGGTGAATGAGAAAATAGTATTTGCACCTGACAGAAACCTGGGGAACTTTGTTTTAAACAAAACAGGAAGAGATATTGTCGTTTGGAACGGAGCATGTCATGTGCACGAGGAGTTTTCTCTTGAAGCAATTTTAAAATTGAAGAAGGAGTATCCTGATGCTAAAATTATTGTTCACCCGGAGTGTGAGTTACCTGTAAGGCTTGTTGCAGATTATATTGGATCAACTGCAGCTCTTCTAAAGTTTACAAAAGAAGATAAAGGAAATACATATATTGTTGCAACAGAGCCTGGTATAATACATCAGATGAAAAAGGCTGACAATTTGAAGAAATTCATACCTGCACCGCCTAGAGATTCTACATGCGGATGCAGTGAATGCAGTTTTATGAAACTAATTTCAATTGAAAAGATATATAGATGTTTACTAAATGGAGAACCTGAAATTAAGGTCAACGAATCTGTGATCGAGAAAGCGCGTAAGCCGATTATTAGAATGATGGAGATTTCTGAAAAACTTGGTTTATAGTGTCATGAGAAAACTTTATGTGATTTTCATAATGATTGGTTTAATCCACAATAATGGATTAAAAGGACAAAATGATAATATAAAAGAAGGATATACTATCTACAAATATCCTAATGGAACTGTATCAAGCGAAGGTCTGATAAAAAACGGTAAGCCGGAAGGTTACTGGAAAAGTTTTTATGTAACGGGAATATTGAAATCAGAAGGAAGAAGAACAAATCATTTACTTGACAGTATATGGGTTTTTTATGATCAGACAGGTGATGTAAATGAAAAGATAAGCTATCTGTATGGAAAAAAGAACGGATGGTACCTGAAGTATAAAAAGGATCCTGGAGAAGGATTGTATTTGTGGTCACAGGAACTGTTTGCAGGAGATAAAAAGGAGGGTGTCGCTACACTTTATTACCCTGATGGAAAAATAAAGCAAACAATTCCTTATAACGATGGAAAAAAAGAAGGATTATCAAGAGAATTTGATAAGGATGGCAACATTATTACACTTTATGAATATCATAATGACTTTCTTGTAAGCAGAGACAGGATAAACAGAACTGACACAAAGAGGTTCAAGCAGGGTCCATGGAAGGAATTCTATGCAGATGGTAAAATTAAAAGTGAGTCGAATTATTTAGACGACATGCTTAACGGTTATTATAAAGAGTATGACGAAAAAGGAAACCTTGTGCTGACAACTCTTTATGAAAAGGGGGCAATTGTGAAGTCAGATATAGAGGATCAGCATGAAATTGAAATAATTAATAAATATGATGAAAATGGTAAAGTAATTTACAGCGGACCATATAGAAAGAATGTACCTGTTGGTATTCACAGGAAGTACGGAGCAGATGGAAAAGTAACTGACGCATTCAGATATAACGATAATGGACTGCTTCTTTCAGAAGGGATTGTTGACGAAGGCGGGAACATGAATGGAAAATGGAAAGATCTTTATCCCGATGGAAAAGTAAAAGCTGAAGGACAATACACTGATAACAGGCGGTCAGGCGCTTGGAAATTTTATAATAATGATGGAAAAGTAATACAAACAGGTTCATATAATACCGGAAGACCGGATGGTATATGGAAATGGTATTATGAAAGCGGTGCATTACTGAGGGAAGAAGAGTATTTTCAGGGAGAACGAGAAGGTCAGTATACAGAATATTCTGAGGATGGAAGAGTTATTGCACAGGGAGAATATCTTGCAGGTGAGAAAAATGGCGCCTGGAAATATAATACAGGCGATTATACAGAAGAAGGAAATTATATAACAGGATTAAAGGATGGATTGTGGAAAGCATATTATCCTGACGGAAAGATAAAATTTAAAGGCACTTTTCTGCAGGGCGAACCCGACGGAGAGCAAAGCTTTTATTATGATGATGGAAGACTTAAAGAAGAGCAAAACTATCAGCAGGGTCTGAGGGAAAAAACATGGAAGAAATATAACGAAGAAGGAACTGTAGTTCTTGCTGTTGCATATAAGAACGATGTCGAAGTAAGTATAAATGGAGTAAGAATTAAACTGCCCGAAAGTGATGTAAAGCTGATAAAATAGCTTTATTTTGTTTCTATGGAGGATAGCCTGAATTTCAGAAAGGAAAATGTTGCATTAAGCGATAAAGAGTTTGAAAAACAACTGCGCCCTTTAAGCTTTAGCGATTTTAAAGGTCAGAAGCAGGTACTTGAAAATCTTATTGTTTTCGTAACTGCCGCCAGGCAAAGAAATGAATCTCTAGATCATGTTCTTTTGCATGGTCCTCCGGGCCTTGGAAAAACAACTCTTGCAAATATTATTTCAAATGAGCTTGGTGTAAACCTTAAAGTTACGTCAGGTCCGGTACTAGACAAGCCTGGAGATCTTGCCGGAATACTAACAAACCTCCAGGAAGGTGATGTTTTATTTATTGATGAGATCCACAGGTTAAGTCCTGTAGTCGAAGAATATTTATATTCTGCTATGGAAGACTTCCTTATCGATATAATGATTGATAAGGGGCCAAGTGCGAGAAGTGTTCAGTTATCTCTTAATCATTTCACTCTGATCGGTGCAACAACAAGATCAGGTCTGCTAACAAGCCCATTACGTGCAAGATTCGGAATAAAGTTTCATCTTGAATATTATGATCATGAGATTCTTACAGGAATTATAAAAAGATCAGCTGGCATCCTTAATGTCAATATTGAAGAGGAAGCTGCTGTTGAAATCGCCCGGAGGAGCAGGGGAACTCCTAGAATCGCAAATGCTCTTCTGAGAAGGGTAAGAGATTTTGCACAGGTAAAAGGGTCAGGTGAAATTGACCTCGAAATAGCTAAATTCAGTCTGCAGGCGCTAAATATCGATCAGCACGGTCTCGATGAGATGGATAACAGAATACTTTCAGTAATTATTGACAAATTCGGAGGTGGTCCCGTTGGTTTAACAACAATTTCAACAGCAGTAGGAGAGGATAGAGGTACTATAGAAGAAGTTTATGAGCCCTTCCTTATCAAAGAAGGTTTCCTTAAGCGCACTCCTCGTGGAAGAGAAGCAACAGAACATGCATTCAGGCATCTTGGAAAACAATTCAGGAGCCCGGTGAATGGGACATTATTTTAACTGGCAATTGAGAAAGAATAAAATACTCAGTTAAATATATTACTGATTTTTTCAAGAGCCTTTATATTTAGAATCTTGATTTTCCTGCCGTTAAGTTCAAGTATATTATCAGTTTTAAATTCTGATAATAATCTGATTACTGATTCAGTTGCTGTCCCGACAATATTTGCCAGTTCTTCCCTTGTAAGTGAAATTCTAAGATATTTTGTTTCGTCGAGTCCAAAGTCATGAACAAGAAGCAATAATATTTCAGCAAGCCGTTCACGAACAGTCTTCTGGGCGATATCAGTTATGAATGAATTAGCCTCTCCTAGCTCATGACATGCAAGTTTAAGTAACTCCAGCGAGAAGGTTGAATTAACCTTTGTAAGCTGGATAAGAATTTCAGATGGAATAAAACATACTTGGCTGTCTTCAATAACTTTTGCAGAAGTACATGCTGGTTCATTACTTAGAACACTTCTGTATGCAATAAAGTCGCCTTTTTTAGCAAAACGGATTATTTGCTCTTTTCCATCAAATCCTGTTTTGAATACTTTTATGATTCCACTGTTAATGCAATAAAACCCGCTTATCCTGCTACCCTCCTGGTATAGCATGTCTCCTCTCCTGTATTGCCGGAAATCCTTCTGATAATTCAACATCTGGGTTTCATCCGAAGTAAGATGTTTAAAAAGCGATCCTGATTCGGCTGAACATCTTCCACATAAAGGGATAACTATATCCTGTTGTTTCATTTCTAAATTATTCAATATAATGTTTACGAATAGATTTTTAAAAAGCAGTCTTGAACTGATCGAGAAATCTTTTATCGTTTTCAAAATACAGCCTTAGATCGTTGACCTGGTACTTTAACATAGCCTGTCTTTCGATTCCCATCCCAAAGGCAAAACCACTGTATTTCTTACTGTCTATATTACATGCGTCCAATACAATGGGATGAACCATACCGCAACCCATTATTTCAAGCCAACCGGTGTATTTACAGACATTACAGCCTTTTCCGTGACAGATTTTACACCTGACATCCAGCTCCGCCGAAGGCTCTGTAAACGGAAAGTATGATGGTCTTAATCTTATTTCAGTTTCCTTTCCATACATCTCACGGGCAAAGTATAAAAGTGTCTGCCTGAGATCAGAGAATGAAACATTCTCATCTATATAAAGCCCTTCTACCTGGTGGAATATACAGTGTGCCCGGGCAGAAATTGCTTCATTTCGGAATACCCTCCCGGGAGAAATTGTTCTGATAGGCGGTTGCTGATTTTCCATAACCCTTACCTGAACAGAAGACGTATGTGTCCGAAGCAGTATATCTTTTGGATTTGAATCTTCAACTGAAAGGCGTGATATATAAAAGGTATCCTGCATATCTCTCGCGGGATGTTCGGGGGCAAAGTTAAGTCTTGAGAATACATGATCATCATCCTCAATCTCCGGGCCGTCGGATATTATAAAACCAATTCGTGTAAAAATATTTATTATCTCATTGCGAACAATTGATATGGGATGACGTGAACCTGTCTCAAAGGGAAAAGAGGGTCGGGAAAGATCATTTAGTTGGCTTTTATCTTCCCGGGAAGTTAATGATTGCTTTAATGAATTGTATTTATCGAGGGAGAAGCTTTTAAGTTTATTGAGCATCTGGCCGACTTCCTTTTTGTCAGATGATGGGACATTACGGAATTCTTCAAAAAGATCAGAGATAATTCCTTTCTTGCTAAGATATTTTAATCTGAAAGATTCGAGCTCGTCAGCAGTAGCTGCACTGAATTGCGAAATTTCTTCTGTTAGATTATTAATTTTTTGAATCATTATTGGGTAATATTATCTTATAATTTTAATCTTCAATATCTTAACATCGCTTAACGGCTTGTCTGAGCTATCGGTCTGTACTGAAGCAATTTTGTCAACAACATCCAGGCCTTCAATTACCTCTCCGAATACTGTATATGTACCGTCGAGACGGGGAACACCGCCTATAGTTTTGTATACTTCACGATGATCAGCTGAAATCTGGAAATCTTTATATTGTGTAAGATAGTTAAACATTTTCATTGATGCAACTTCCTGGATCTGTCCTGGCGTAAGCGGCTGGGATGCCTTATCAGAACTGTCAGCTACCTGTTGAAGAAGTTTTTGAAAAACAAGTTGTTTAAGATTACTGTTAACACGTTGTTCCATCTGATCTATCTGCTCGCTTGTAAGCCTGGTACCCTGTACAATATAAAATTGTGTACCTGATGATCTCATTTCGGGATTGACGTCATTTCCTTCGCGAGCAGCAGCAAGGGCTCCTTTTTTATGAAAATATTCAGACCTGAATTCTGCAGGGATAGTGTAAGTTGATAATGAATCATGAAGTCCCTCTTTAATGGTTCTTGTAAGAGGATCACCAGCCTGTATCATAAAATCTTTAATAACCCTGTGAAAGGAAATTCCTTCATAAAAACCGGATTTTACAAGTTTTATAAAATTGTCACGATGTAGAGGGGTTTCATCATAAAGTTTGATTTTTATATCTCCATGAGATGTTTTCATTAGTACAGTAACATTCTCATTTACTCCGGGGGTTGCACATGAAACGAAGGACAGGAGAATAATTACAATGAAAGCCCGTTTAAGTAAGATGTTCATGAAATGAGAGTTTTAGTTAATAACGTGCTGCAAATGTGTATGCAAAGATATTTAACTTTGATTGATTGTGAAAAATATTACTTTTTGAAAAGAAAATTACTCTTACTGAACGTTTAAGGTAGTTCCAAATTGCGTTTAAGGTATATTTGCAGATTAATTACTTGACTTGCACATGAAAATACGAATAATTAACAGGTCTAAACATCCTCTGCCTGCATATTCTACTGAATTATCTGCAGGAATGGATATAAGGGCAAACATTGAAGAAGATATTATTTTAACTCCTTTGGCACGAACATTGGTAAGAACGGGTTTGTATGCTGAGATTCCAGAAGGATATGAGGCTCAGATAAGACCTCGAAGCGGTCTTGCATTAAATAAAGGAATAACAATACTTAATTCACCCGGCACAATTGATGCTGATTACAGGGGGGAGATTTGTATTATCATGATAAACCTGTCGAATGAGAACTTTGTTATAAAAGATGGAGAAAGAATTTGCCAGATGGTAATCAGTAAACATGAAAGAGCTGAATGGATGCAGGTGGATGAGTTAATTGATACACCCAGAGGTTCCGGAGGCTTCGGTCATACAGGAAAGGAATAGAATGGTAAAGAATTTTATCTTAATTATACTGGCTGGCAGCCTTATTTTCGCTGGTTGCAACAAATTTGTAACAAATGCGAAGAGCACTGAACATAGTAAAAGTGAAATAGACTTCGCATCTTTTGACAGGTTTTATGTTGAAGGTCTGAAGCAAAAGTTGATGGGAAATGCCGGAGAAGCTCTGAAATATTTTGAGCAGTGTTTGAAAATCAATCCTGCAAATGATGCAGTTTATTATCAGATGGCCCAGATCCTCGCCGGAAAAGGTGATTTTAATCTTGCAAAGAATTATATAAGGTCGGCAATTAAGATTGATGGAAATAATATCTGGTATGTAATGATGTTATCACAGATGTATTACCAGGAAAAGAATATTGACAGTGCAATTATCTGGTACCAGAATGCTGTAAAAATTGTTCCGGATAACGATAATGTAAAATTGACTCTTGGAAATCTTTACGTTGAAAAAGGCGATTATGACAATGCTAATAAAATCTTTGAAGCGTTCGATGAAAGATATGGTGTGAACGATGCTTCAACTCTGACATCAGTCAGAATTCTGATGTCAAAGAAGAAATACGAGGAAGCTAAAGGAAAGATTATTGAATTGTTGAAGCAAAATCCGGAGGATGTTACTTACAACGGACTTCTTGCAGAGATTTATGCTGGAAACGGAGAGAGAGAAAAAGCAATCGAAGTTTATAAAACGCTCGAAAAGGAGAATCCTGATAATCCTCAGGTTCAATTATCGTATGCAGAATTTTTAGCAGTAAACGGAAGTTTCGACGACCTTTTTAGTTTAATGGGTAAAATTGCATTGAACAGGAACATAGACAGGGAGGATAAACTGAAAACGTTTGCTGAGTTGAGCCAGAATGGTGACATTGTAAGAGACAGCGAAAACAGGCTTATTAAATCTCTGGTCGTGCTTGAATCTGTTTATCCTGATGATGATGTTATTCCATTATTACGTCCGGACGTTCTAATTAAGCAGGGAAAGGAAAAAGAAGCTGCTGACAGGCTTGAGGAACTAATTAAATTTAAACCAGGGAATTATTTCGCCTGGGAAAAATTGTTATTCGCTTATCTGGATTTACACGATTATCAGAAATTGCTTTTAAAGGGGGAGGAATGTGCGACTAAATTCAATATGTCATTTGTTGCAAAAGTTCTGTATGCAAATGCAGCTATTGAGACTAGCAAGTTCGACCTGGCCCTGAATGAACTACGGAAAGCAGAGATACTTGCAGGAGATAACAGTGAGTATAAAATTCAGGTTCTGACTATGCGGGCTGACATTTACTATAGGGAAAAGGAGTATGATAAAGCTTTTAGTATTTATGAGGAAGCTCTAAAGTTAAACAGTGAAGATCTTACTGTAATGAATAACTACGCATATTATCTTGCTGAGCAAAATATAAGATTAAAGGAAGCTGAAGATTTGTCGAAGAAAGTTGTTGAGAAGGAGGGGAGAAATACTACATTCCTTGATACTTACGGATGGGTTTTATATAAGAGAGGTAAGCTGGGAGAAGCCGCACGAGTTTTTGAGGCTATTTTTGACAGTGGTGAAAAACCTGATGCAGAGTGGTATGAACATTATGGTTTTATTCTTAAAAAGCAAAGAAAGTATGAAAAAGCTATTGAAAACTGGGAAATTTCAATGACGCTCGATCCGGCAAACACTTATTTAAAAAAGGAAATAGAGAATTGCGAAAAATAGTATATGTATATATAATGATCCTTCTTGTCTCAGGATGCTCCGGAATAAAAAGAACAGGAAAAAGCAGGGATGAAGGAAGAACAGGGAAAAGTTATGAAATTTCAAGCGATGAAATTTTACTGAATAACTTAAACCGTCAGAATTTTTACATTCAAAAGGCAAACATCGATTTTGAATCGGCTGATTTTAGCTTAAGTTCAGTAGCAACGATTAAATTTGTTCAACCTGATGAATACCTGATTAGTGTGAAAGTACTTACCGGTATGGAAATTGCCAGAATCTATCTGAACTCTGATACAGTGATGATGAATGACAGAATAAACAGGAAGTTTTATTATGGGAAACCTGGCGTACTTGGGGCAAGGTTTGGAATTCCGTTTGAGATATTTCCCGTAATTTTCGGTGATTTTATTTCATCGGATGTGAAAAAGGAAGAGTTGAAATGCATTGATAATGTGATAAATATAGATACATACATTAAAGGACTTAAGTTACAGTATAATATAAACTGCACAAACAGAAAAGCAACCTCTGTTAAACCAGTAGGATATTCAGGAGTACCAATACAGGTAAGCTTCATGAATTTCAGGAACGAGAAGTCTGTGGTTTTTCCTCAGCAGATTTCTTTAACCCACAATGAATCAGGGAGCAAATTAAATATTAATATTGAAAAGATTGAACTACCCTGGAGCGGTGAATTGGGATTTGTGCCTGGCGAGCGGTATGAAAAGATAGAATTGAAATGAAGCTTTTTTCAGTCATAATTTTATCTGTAATATTTACTGGAGCAACTGTTGGCCAGAGTCGGACTGATCTGGACGCGCAAAGAAAAAGGACGTTGGAAGAGATAAAATATGTCGACGAGCTTTTGAAAGCGACAGAGAAAGCACGCCATGAAAGTCTTAATGCAGTAAGTATAATAGGAAAAAAACTTGTTTTAAGGGAAAGTGTAATTTCAGGTATGAGACAGGAAATATCGTTGTTGTCTGAAAGAATTGATATGAATTCTGTCGCAATTGACATGATGGAAGATGACCTTGTTGCCTTAAGGAATGATTATGCCGGCACAATATTGAATTCATACAGGAAGAGAAAGGGGTTTCCTGAAATATTATATATAATATCTGCTAAGGATTTTAACCAGGGATACAAAAGATTAAAGTATTTGCAGCAGGCTGGTAAATATAGAAGGAGAGAAGCTGAAACAATTATTGAATTAAAAAGTCAGATAGAAAACAGCAAACTGAAGCTTCAGGAA
The DNA here is from genome assembly GCA_036261265.1 of Bacteroidales bacterium. Classification (GTDB taxonomy): domain Bacteria; phylum Bacteroidota; class Bacteroidia; order Bacteroidales; family VadinHA17; genus LD21. The sequence goes on along the minus strand of DATALC010000018.1, from coordinate 48,297 downwards.
GATCTTTTTAAAATATCAGATCTGAAGAACAAAGAAGAATTGCAAAAGCAGATGCTTGAGAGCGAACAGCAAAAAAAACAAAGAATGGTAAGCTCCTTAAGCAATAAAGAAAAACAGTTAAAGAAAGAGCTTGAGGAGAAAAGGAAAAAAGCAAAGAAAATTGAAGCTGAAATAGCAAAGATTATTGCTGAAGAAAAGAGGCGTTCAATTAAAGCTGCTGAATCACCGGAACAAAAGTTAATAGGAGAGAACTTTGCTGAGAATAAAGGAAGATTACCATGGCCTGTAGAAAGAGGGCTGATTACAAGCAGATTTGGAATTCAGACAAATCCTGTTCTGAAATATGTAAAGGAAGAAAATATTGGTATTGAAATAACAAGCAGCGGCAAAGTTGCAGCCAGAAGTGTCTTTAAAGGGACTGTTACAACTGTTTCCCCGATCCAGGGATCAAACATGACTGTAATTATTAAGCATGGAAAATATTTTACAGTATATAATAATATAGTAAATGTAAAAGTGAAGCCTGGTGATGTTGTCGCTACAAAACAATACATAGGTGAAGTATTTTCAGATCCTGCGAATAACAATAATTGCGTTCTTGAATTTATGATTTACGATACAAAGTTTCAGGATCCTGAAAGCTGGATTGCAAATAATTGATATGTTTTGAAACATATCTTTCAGAAACTAAGTATAATAGTGGATTATTGGACCTTATGTATAAGAAGCTAACAATTGATTCTGATCAGAACAGCATTAGAATTGTTGAGAAAACAATAGATGAAGTTACAGGAGAACTTAAAATTTCCCAGGATTGTTACGGAAAAATTCTGGTATCAACAATCGAAGGAGTAAATAATGCAATCATTCATGGGAACAAATCGGATTCCGGAAAAAAAGTATCTGTTGAGTTCAGATGCAGTGAAAATGAATTTATAGTAAAGATAAAAGATGATGGTGATGGCTTCAACCCGGAAAGAATCCCAGATCCGACATTACCTGAAAATATTGAGCAATTGAATGGGAGAGGGATATTCCTTATGAAACGTCTTGCTGATAGTATTAAGTATTCGAAAAAGGGTAATACTGTAACAATGACTTTTAAAATAGATCGCGATTGAGCATAAATATATTCTACGACGAAATCGGCTATAGATACATTGGCTGGAGAAGACTCAGGAAGATTTTAGTTGAAATAATTTTACACTCTGGTTTTATTCCAGGGGATATAAATGTTGTGATAACCGACGATACAAGGCTTTTAAAGATTAATGTTGAATTCCTCGAACATGACTACAATACTGATGTTATCACATTTAATTATAATCTTGACAAGAATATAAATGGTGAAATATACATAAGTCTGGATACTGTAAAAGAGAATTCAATAAAATATGGAGAGAATTTGAAAAGTGAGATTTCAAGAGTAATTATCCATGGCGTTCTTCATCTGACGGGGTTAAATGATAAGAGTGATGAAGAAAGAATTATAATGAGAATGCAGGAAGATTACTGGCTGAAGATTTTATTTGAAAAAGATTATGGAATTTAAATATGATATAATTGTTGTTGGGGGTGGTCATGCAGGCTGTGAAGCTGCTCATGCAGCTGCTATGATGGGAGCGAAGACACTACTCATCACAATGGATATGACCAAACTTGCACAAATGTCATGCAATCCGGCAATGGGAGGAATAGCAAAAGGTCAGATAGTAAGGGATATTGATGCTCTTGGAGGGTGCAGTGGTATTGTTACGGACAGAAGCATGATTCAGTTCAGGATGCTTAACCGGTCAAAAGGTCCTGCAATGTGGAGCCCAAGAGCTCAATGCGACAGACAGGCATTTTCAAAAGAATGGAGGAAGATTCTTGAAAATACAGATAATCTTTCTATCTGGCAGGAACAGGCAACCGGAATAATTATAGAAGGCAATAAGGTAAAAGGTATTACCACAGCGTACGGGACTTCATTCTATTCTGAAGGAGTAATTTTGACAAACGGGACTTTTCTGAATGGTTTGATGCACGTTGGATTTTCAAGGATTATCGGAGGAAGATCAGGTGATCAGGCATCGCACGGATTAAGTGAACAACTTGAGGGTTTTGGTTTCAAGGTTGAACGGATGAAAACCGGAACAAGCGCCAGGATAGACGGAAGAACTGTTGATTTTTCTGTAATGACGGAACAGAAGGGTGATGATGAAGGAAGAACGTTTTCTTACCTGAGCGATGGATATTTAATAAAGGAACAAAAGAGTTGCTATATTACTCAGACAAGTCCTGAAGTACATGATGAGTTAAGAAAAGGATTAAAGTATAGTCCGTTGTTTACAGGCAGGATTAAAGGAAGAGGCCCAAGATATTGCCCGAGTATAGAAGACAAGATCGTAACTTTTAAGGATAAGGAATCTCATCAGCTTTTTATTGAACCGGAAGGAGTAGATACAATAGAATATTATATAAACGGTTTTTCAAGCAGCCTTCCTCTTGAAGTGCAGTTGAATGCATTGAGAAAGGTACGGGGACTTGAAAATGTTGAGATGTTCAGACCCGGCTATGCAATAGAATATGATTTCTTCCAGCCGACACAGTTAAACTATACACTTGAAACTAAAAAAATCAAGAATCTTTATTTTGCAGGTCAGATAAATGGAACAACAGGATATGAAGAAGCTGCTGCGCAAGGACTGATGGCCGGTATTAACGCCGTGCTGAAAGTAAGAGGCGAAAGACCATTCATTCTTGGAAGAGAAGAATCATATATAGGTGTGTTGATTGATGACCTTGTTACGAAAGGTGTCGATGAGCCATACAGAATGTTTACATCAAGAGCAGAATACAGAATATTGCTGAGGCAGGATAACGCTGACGAAAGATTAACACGTAAAGCATATTCATTAGGACTAGCGAATGAAGATCGTCTGAACAGGTTGAACAGGAAAGAACAGATGATAAAAGCCGTTCTTGACTTTATGTCTGAGAGAAGCATTAGTCCGGAAGAAATTAATGAATTTCTTGATGAGTTAGGCACAAACAGAATTTCTCAAAAAGTCAAAGCTATTAATATTGCGGCGAGACCTCAGGTGGAATTAAGAAAATTACTGGACGTACTAAAAGGTGACGATACTGAATCTACCAGGACTGACTTTAACTCAGAAATTTTGGAATCATCCGAGATTAGAATTAAATATGAAGGATATATACAAAGAGAAAAGATCGTGGCTGATAAGATCAGGAGATTAGAGAATTTAAAGTTGCCTGCAGACCTTGAATACAGCGAACTTATGTCTATATCAACAGAGGGGCGACAAAAGCTTAGCAAAATTAAGCCTGAAAATATCGGGCAGGCAGGAAGGATCAGCGGCGTATCCCCTTCTGACATCAACATACTTCTGATGTATCTTGGAAGATAGTGTTCCACGTGGAACATTTAAAAATATTTTTCATGAAAAAGAAAGATTTAAAAACATCTGTTTCAGGTAAAATAATTGATATTCATGAAAGAAAAATATTTTCAGGGAGTGTTACTGTTTCGGATGGTAAAATATTAAGCATAGAAGAAGCTGAAAGCGCATGTGATTTTTACATTCTGCCAGGACTTGTAGATTCACATATACATATTGAAAGCTCAATGATAACGCCAGGAGCTTTTGCAAAGGCCGCTGTGAAGCAGGGAACGGTAGCCGTTGTTTCAGATCCGCATGAAATCGCTAATGTCATGGGAATGCAGGGCGTCTCATATATGCTCAGGGATGCAGGTGAAGTCCCGCTGAAATTCTATTTCGGCGCTCCATCATGTGTGCCGGCAACGATGTTCGAAACAAGTGGAGCGTCATTGAATTCTGATGAGGTTAAGAAACTCCTCAGTATGCCAGAGATTCATTACCTGTCTGAAATGATGAATTACCCGGGGGTTATTTACGATGATAAAGAAGTGGGAGAGAAGCTTAATTCAGCTTCAGCTTTTGGAAAACCTGTCGACGGACATGCCCCTGGTCTGTCAGGACAGATGCTTGAGAAATATGTTTCAAAAGGCATCTCAACAGACCATGAATGCAGCAATTTAAGTGAAGCTTTGGAGAAGATAGGACTTGGGATGAAAATAATAATCAGGGAAGGAAGCGCCGCAAGGAACCTTGATGCTCTTAAGAGCCTGTACGGAACTAATCCCGGAATGCTTATGCTGTGCAGTGATGATCTTCATCCGGATTTACTTAAGGTAAGACATATTAATAAGCTGATTGCAAAATTAGTAAATGAGGGATACGATATATTTGATATAATAAGAAGCGCTACAATTATTCCAAAACAGCATTATAAGCTTGAAACAGGGACATTAATGCCTGGAAATCCGGCCGATTTTATTGTAGTCGATGATATCAGAACAATGAATGTTATCGAAACATGGATTGATGGTAGAAAAGTGTATGAAAATGGATCAGCATTATTTAATTACATTCCGGGGAAGCCGGTCAATAATTTCAATTGTTCGGAGATTTCAACTGATGACATACTTGTTCGTGCAACAGCTGAAAAAGTGAAGGTGATTAAAGCATTCGACGGAGAGCTGCTTACAGGAGAGATTTCATGGGAGCATAAACAGGGAGATAGGATTAATGCCAGGCCTGAGGAAGATATGCTAAAGCTGGTAGTAAAGGACAGGTATAATGATTCTCCTCCTTCAATAGCCTTCATTAACGGCTTCGGATTAAAAAACGGAGCCATCGCAAGCTCAATTGGTCACGATAGTCACAATATTATTTGTGTAGGAGCTTCAGATGATGATATTGTTAATGCTGTAAATGAAATTGTTACTCTTAAGGGTGGTCTTGCAGTATCTGCTCAGGGGATCACAAATTCAATTCAATTGAACATTGCAGGTATTATGTCGACAATGTCATGTGATGAAATAGCAGCACAATATGATAAGCTGAACTGTATAATAAAATCTCTTGGCTGCTCAATGAATGCTCCTTTCATGACTTTATCATTCATGGCGCTGCTAGTCATTCCTGAATTGAAGCTCAGTGACAAAGGTCTTTTCGATGTAAAACAATTCAGCTTAACTTCTATTTTCACCTGAATAAAGAAGCTCCGGAGAGTTTTTCAAATTTCATTTGAATGTTTTTGAACTTTTCCCGGCTTTTAATGTGTTGAAAGCTGGTCGTTGTAACACCCCTTGGAAAGCAGTTAATTAACTATCTTTGTGATTCAGTATGTCCGCCGGGCTGAAATATGAAACATTACTTCCATTGATACCAGGTAAGCCTGGTATATATCAATTCATTGATTCATACGGCAACATAATTTACATAGGAAAAGCAAAGAACCTTAGAAAGAGGGTGTCTTCATATTTTGCAAAAAATCAGTCGGGCAAGACAACAATGATGCTGAAAAAAGCTGCAGACATAAGGCACATCGTTGTTGATAATGAATCGGATGCACTTTTACTTGAGAACAATCTTATTAAGAAGCATCAGCCCAGGTATAATATCCTTCTTAAGGATGATAAAACCTTTCCGTGGATCTGCATCAAAAATGAACAATTTCCACGGGTTTTCAGCACAAGGAATACTCCAAGAGACGGATCGCAATATTTTGGCCCATATACATCTGCATTGATGGTCAGGACTCTTCTCGATCTCATCAGGCAATTGTATAAGCTTCGGACTTGCCCGCTGCTGTTAACAGAAGAGAACATTTCTGCAGGAAAATTTAAAGTCTGTCTCGAGTACCACATCGGAAATTGCAAGGGGCCCTGCATCGGACTCCAGACTGAATCAGATTATATTGAGAATATCAGGCAGATAAAAGATATACTTAAAGGGAACATATCAACTGTCATGGATCATCTTAAAAGTCTGATGAAGGACTATTCAGAACAGATGCGTTTTGAAGAAGCCCAGGTTATAAAGGATAAGATTGAAATACTTGCACGGTTCCACAGCAAATCGGCTGTTGTAAGCGGAACTATCAGGAATGTTGATGTATTCGGTTTTACAAAAGATGGCGACAGTGCGTTTGTGAATTTCCTGAAAGTAGTTGAAGGATCTGTTATTCAGGCCTTTACGCTAGAACTTAAGGTCAGGATGGATGAGGAGAATGAATCAGTTCTTGCAAGCGCGATCACTGAGATCAGGCAGAAACTATGCAGCGATTCTCGTGAAATAATTGTTCCCTTTGAACCTGATTTACAGCTTGAGAAAGTAAGGTATACAGTTCCGCAGGCGGGAGAGAAGCTTAAATTATTACAACTTGCCGACAGGAATGCAATTTACTATAAGCTCGAACAAAAGAAAAAAAGACTAGAACATTCACCACAGGCAAGAACAGGCAAAAATCTCGAAAAGCTTCGCAATGATCTTCACATGCCCGACCTTCCCGTGCATATTGAGTGCTTTGATAACTCGAACATAATGGGAACAAACCCTGTAGCAGCATGTGTTGTCTTCAGAAATGCTCGCCCGAGCAGAAACGAATACAGGCATTTTAATATAAAAACCGTAACGGGACCGAATGATTTTTCTTCTATGGAGGAGATAGTTTACAGGCGATACAGCAGGATGCTTGCGGAAGGAAGTGATCTCCCGCAGCTTGTAATAATAGATGGTGGAAAAGGCCAGCTATCTTCAGCAATAAAGAGCATTGAAAAACTGGGTTTAAGACAGAAAGTGACAATTATTGGCATAGCAAAGAAGCTTGAGGAGATCTACTTCCCGGGCGATAATGTTCCTATATATCTTGATAAGAACTCGATCAGTCTTAAAATTATTCAGCAGCTCAGGAATGAAGCGCACCGTTTCGGAATTAATTTCCACAGGGATAAAAGATCAGCCGGGATGTTGAAATCAGGTCTTGATGAAATTAAAGGTATCGGACCGAAGACAAAGGAAATACTGCTTAAAAATTTCGAGTCGGTGGAGCTGATAAAAAATTCCGATCCTGCAGAGCTCGAAAAGCTTGTCGGACATTCAAAAGCAGCTATTCTGGCTGATTACTTCAAAAATCTTTCGTAGTTTCCACGTGGAACAATCATCTTACTATATTTAAATAACAAATTGATTGTTAATTAAATAACAATAGGTATCTCCACTTTTAACTTAACGAGAATTGAATATTCAATGCTTTGAAGGAGGAAGTGCGTGAAAAAAGACCTTACAGGGAGGTTGGACTGATTCAGAAGCACTGGAAACAGCCATCGTTAAAATTCATTGACAAGGTAAGGACTAAAGAATTTATAATCCCAGCTTCGTTTTTATCTCAGCATAAATTTCATGTGATCCATGAGTAACGATCCCGTTCATACCTGATGACTCGGCTGCCCTTACATTAATTTCAAGATCATCAAGAAAAAGACATTCTTCAGGTTTCAATGAGTATTTGCTTAAGAGCTGATTGTAAATTTGTGCATCAGGTTTTGAGGAATGGGCTTCGGCAGAAATCATACCGCCGTCGAAAAAACGGAAAAAACCATAGTCGGCTTTCCTATAGCCGTTTCTTATTATCTTCCACAGGTCATCAGGGAAGTTCGAAAGATAATAGAGCCTGAAACCCTGTTTTTTTAATTCAGGAAGGATTTTCACGTTTGAATGTATAGGAATGAGGATTTCTATCCTGCGATTGAAAATTTCATCAATTATTGCCCTTTTAAGAGATGATTCCGAAGCTATCCTTTCTATAGCCTCCTCAGTTGTCAGATCTCCGTTATCGAGCATTAACCAGTACCGGCTTCCGAAAATATCCTTCAGAATGCTTGTTTTAAGCGGTTCTGTATAATTGAATTTGTCAAGGAATTCGGAAGGTCTGAAGCTTATCAGAACATTTCCGAGATCGAATACTATGTTTTTTATCATTGCGGGTTCTTCATACTGATTGGTTGTCCTGTAGCTTCAAGTACATTCCACCACAATTCACCATCCATATCTATTTTTTTACGCTTTCTTACAACCTGGGATATCGGCATAAGTGTAAAATTATCATTCCAGAAGCCAACGACGAAATCTGTTTTACCTGCCACGGCTGCATGAACCGCATTCTGTGCAAGCAGCGAACAGAATTTGCTGTCGTTTGCATTAGCCGGTGCGCTTCTGATTATATAACTCGGATCGATATATTTTATTCCGTGGGGAAAATTCTTTGATGTAAACTCCTCTTTTATCTTTTCTTTAAGGTAAACACCGATATCCTTATGTTTTATATTGCCTGATGCATCAAGTTCGTGGCTGCCTGCTTCAAAGAAATCCTGTCCGGCGCCCTCAGCAACAACAATAACAGCATGATGCCTTTCCTCCAGCCTTGTTTTGAGCACTTTAAGGAACCCCCGCTGACCGTAAAGATCAAACGCCAATTCAGGGATAAGAACAAAATTGACTTCCTGGATCGATAATGCAGCACTGGCTGCAATAAAGCCGGAATCACGGCCCATAAGCTTAACAAGTGCAATTCCGTTATAAGCGCCGGTTGCCTCATTATGTGCATTACTGATTATATCGTTTGCAATTGAGAAAGCAGTTTCAAAACCAAACGATTTCTGAATCAGGTCAATGTCATTGTCGATTGTCTTTGGGATCCCTGCAATACAGATTTTAAGTCTTCGTTTCTCAATTTCTTCGTGAATTGCATGAGCGCCTCTCAATGTGCCGTCTCCCCCTATGCAATAAAGAATATTGATATTCATTATCTCAAGGGTGTCGACCATTTCCGATACATCCTGGTTTCCGCGGGAAGATCCAAGGATTGTTCCGCCAACAAGGTGTATTTCGCTTACATATTCGGGTGTCAGCTCAACAACAGGATGATTGAATTTAGAAACAAGGCCTTCATATCCATATTTAAAACCAATGATCCTGTTTATTCCGTAACGGTAGTAAAGCTCATTGACGAGGCTTCTTATAACATTGTTAAGACCCGGGCAAATACCGCCGCATGTCACTATCCCAACCTTTGTTTTTGCAGGTTCGAAAAAGATGAATTCTTTCGGTCCTGCTTTCTCAAATGAAACAGGCTGTTCCCCTGATTCCTGCACCTTCCTGATTCCGTCCACTGACGGATCATAAAGTATCCTCTCACTATCATCGACATACTTGTAAACAGGATTTTCATCCTTGTGGTTGTTCTTAAGCGGGGAGACAACATTTGTCTTCCCTAATGTCTGAACAATAAAATCCTCGTATTTCATTTTTCATTGATTTAAGCAAAACAACAAAGCCGGAATCTTTAGATCCCGGTCGCGCCAAAATTATAAAAATTTGCCTGATTATCAGAGAAAAAGGTCAGAGAATCTGTTTGATTCTTCCGATAAGACCGCTTTCAAGCATTACCTTTATTCCATGAGGATGTACGGGCGCTGATGTAAGGATTTCTTTAACCTTCCCTCCTGTAAGCCTGCCAGTTCGTTTATGTTCAACAAGTTCAACCATCACCTCAATCCCGGGCCTAATATCGGCCCTTCTCGTTCCATCCGTCATCATACTTTTATGAAATTTTTAACAAATGCAATGATAAAGAAATTTATGATTTACAAAATCATTTTTAAATACTATTTATCATCCTCTTGTCCCTTTTACTTTCAGCTTAACGCTGTAAAAACCAGTGCTTGCTGTTATGTATAAAGTTTTAAGATCCCTGCCTCCAAAACATACGTTAGCTGTCCATTTCTCCGGCACTTCAATGTTACCTATTTTTTTACCGATATTACTAAAAACAGATACCCCGTTCCCGGTAAGGTATATATTCCCATGGCTGTCAATTGTCATTCCGTCAGATCCCATTTCACAGAAAAGCTTTTTACCTGACAGACTTCCGTCTTTTTCAATATTATATGACCATGTCTTATTTCCTTTTATGTCGGCAACAAACAGCTTCTTTCCGTCGGGAGTTCCGACAATACCGTTTGGTTGTGAGAGATCGTCAATAAGACGGATTATTTTTTTATGATCGGCAGAGAGATAATAAACTGCCTGTATACTCTGCGGCATGTTTTCATGATCCCACCACGGTCTTTTATAGAAAGGATCGGTAAAATATACGCCTCCCTTTGGATCTGTCCAGAGATCGTTAGGTCCGTTCAACGGCTTTCCTTCGAATAATGAGGATATCTTTTCAACACTCTTATCAGGGCTTATTATCCATAATTCATTCTTTTCATCTGCACAGGACCATAATCTGCCTTCTTTGTCGAAAGCAAGCCCATTTGACCTTCCGCTTGGTTGCATGAATGTTGAAAGCTGGCCTGTTGTGCTCCATTTCATTATCCTGTCTTCAGGCTGATCTGTAAAGAATACATTCCCTTCATTATCGGAAGATGGCCCTTCGGTGAACTTAAATCCTCCTGCAAGCTTCTCAACCTTTGCTCCCGGTTGAAGAATTCCCGAAAGATCATCGGGTTGCAGAAAAGAATAGCTGATCAATGCTGCCATAAGAGAAAAGAATATTGCTTTCATAGTTATGAAAAATTATTATCAAACCGGAAAAATGAGCGAAACTATGCTTTTTTTGCCCTGTCAATCCTTGAAATATAATCATCGATCTGCTCAGGTTTTTCGAAACCAATGATTATAATATCAACAGATCCCAGACCCATTACAAATCTGAGAGACTCATCAATTTTATCAGAATCATTCCTGAAGTTACCGTTTCCGATAAGCTTCATTCCGATAACTCCTTTACCTGATTTATGGAGCTGGCCGATAAGTGGCGTTACTGCAGAAGCATCTTTGCTGTCCATTGCATCGCCGAATGGATTGATTCTTACGTGAATAACATCGACCCATGGACTTTCAATTGCAGCTTTCATTGCATCGAGCGAATGAACCGAAACGCCATGTGCTTTAATTATACCCTTCGCTTTAAGATTTTCGAGTATATCCATCTGCTTCTTATGTATTTCCGTCCATTTAGGATCCGTCATACAATGTATCTGAACGAGGTCGATATAGTCTGTATTAAGCTCTTTACGGAATCTGTCGATAACAAGATTCGCATCCGGACGCTCGGGTTCGGGGATCCCTCCCTGGCTAAGCCAGATTTTGCTTCCGAGAACATATTTCTCACGTGGAAGACCTTTAAGAGCGGCTGCAGTGAACTGGTGCGTTCCATAACTGTCGGCACAGTCGAAATATCTGATTCCTTTTTCGTATGCTGCGCGAATTACTGATTCGGCAACTCCTGCTCTTGTTATGTTTGAAGAACGGTTATATCCACTGAAGCCGGTTCCCATACCAAGGAATGTGGTTTTAATTCCCGTTTTTCCAATACCTGTCTGTCTGAATGCCTCAGAAGAGACTACTGCCTTTCCCGGTTTTGCTAACGACACGCTACCGAGGAGCATTGTTCCTGCTCCGGCTGTCATAGTCTTTGTCACAAATTGCCTGCGGGTGATTTTATTCTTTTTCATAGAGCGATGAATATCTGTTTTTTCAATCTTCAAGACCAAGCTGATTAACAAGATTTCCCGGAGGCACGGGCCTTCCGTTCCTTGTGGCAGCTCCTGTAACTTTTGCTTTCACTATGTGTTTTTCATCGGGAAGACGGAATATGTCCTGGTAAAAAGAAAGCCTTACATTACCCTCCCTTTTAATACCTGTTCTGATAACAAAACGATCGCGACTTCTGAGCGGGTACCTGTAATCTATTTCCACTCTTGTTACGATCAGATCAAGCCCTTCATCATGAAGAGCTGCGAACGAAATGCCTTTCGATAACAGGAACTCATGTCTTGCATGTTCGAGGTAATGCTGATAGTTTGCATTATTGACAACGCCCTGTAAATCACATTCATAGTCCCTCACAAGGAACTCAACTTCATGCCTTCCGGTTTCAGGTTCCAACTCACAATCTCTTTAATGTCAAAACTGAACAAAAATCTCAAAAGATGTTAATTTATTTCGGGAATTTTCCAAAGAATTTTTTAAGTCTCCCGTGAAACTTATGCATACCGTTTGCTTTATAATGCATAAGGATGCACTCTTTTGTGACAAAGTTAATATCAGATTCTTTCAATTCCTGCAGCGCTTCGGCGCTTTCTGCCATCTGCTGTATCCAGATCTGTTTTATGCCTTTTGCCTTGGCTTCCTTTACAACAGAGGCTGTCTGGGATTTTTTTGTCAGGATAATTATCCCTTTGATCTCAGCAGGAAGTGTTGTTACGCTCCTGTAGCATTTTTCACCCAGGATTTCATCGGTAAGAGGATTGACAGGAACTAATTTCATTCCTTTATCCCTGAGCTCTTTATAAGCTGCATAACCGAATTTCTTTGGATTTCTTGAAACACCAACCACAGCAATAGGCTGTGATTCAATAAATTCATTGATTTGCTTAAGGGTTGTCATTGCTTTTTCTTTTCTGATGAATAGATAAGAACTTCAATTTCAAATTCACTATAAAAATATACTAATTGGTATAAGTATAAAGACTTAAAAATACAACAAAAAAATTAACGAACTGTATTTTTTCCTTACTTGGACACGGTTTCTCATAAACCTTATTCTATGAAAGACAGCAGCACCCAGGGAGGATATCTTTTTTCAAGGAGATATTCAAATTATGTATTCATTCTTCTTTTTCTTCTCTACATGTTCGATTATATAGACAGGATGATTGTTACGTCAATGTTTACATCAATAGAACGTGACTGGGGGATTTCTCATACTCAAAGCGGGATGCTCGTTTCAGCTGTTTACTGGGCAATAGTTTTACTTACTTTCCCGGTTTCGATTCTTGTCGACAGGTGGAGCCGCAGCAAGACTATAGGGATAATGGCAGTTTTATGGAGCATAGCAACTGCTTTATGTGCCCTTACAGGCAATTTTGTTCAGTTGTTTATGACGCGTCTTCTTATTGGAATCGGTGAAGCTGGTTATGCACCAGGCGGAAGCGCAATGATTGCAGGGCTTTATCCGATTGAAAAGCGTTCGAGAATGATGGGTCTGTGGAATGCATCAATCCCGCTCGGAACAGCAATCGGCGTTCTTCTTGGAGGAATCATTGCTCAGAGTATCGGATGGAAGCATGCTTTTGGGATTGTCGCACTTCCCGGGCTTGTTGTTGCAATCCTTTTTCTTTTTGTTAAAGACTACAAGACAGTGGATCTCTCTTTTATCGACAGCATGAACAAAAGAGTGAAAATGACAACAAAAGATATTTTTAGGGAGTTTATTTCAAAACCATCTCTTATCTATACATACTTCGGAATTGCTGCAGTTGTTTTTGTGACAACATCACTAATAACATGGCTTTCAACATATTTCCAGGTAGAACGCGGCCTGTCACAGGATAAAGCAGGAACATTAACAAGCGCTGTAATGGTTCTTGCTCTTGTAGGGGCGCCGCTTGGCGGCTATCTTACGGACAGGTGGCGGAAGACGCAGCCACGTGCAAGACTACTTTTTCCGACAATATCAACAGTTATAACGGCGATACTTCTGTTTTCTGCTCTTAATTTTTTCGGAGGAATTATGCAGGTTGCAGTTCTGCTTGTTATGGGCGTCTTTATAATGCTTTTCATATCAGGAGCTACATCTGTGACTCAGGATGTTATTCATCCGGGGTTAAGAGCTATGTCTTATGCAATTGCTGTTGTAGTTCAGAATCTTCTTGGTTCATCAACAGCGCCAATAGTCGTGGGAAAAATATACGACCTTACGGATATCAAGACTGCTCTGGAGTTCCTGCCACTTGTCCTTCTCATTGGAGCATTGTTTTTCTATCTTGGATCGAGAAAATACAATTCTGATATGGAGAAGGTGACAAAGGTAGAACTCGAACCAATAAAATAAGATTATTTTTTTCTTGATGTTGTATAATCAACAAATTGCCTGAGTGATTCTCTTACATCAGATTCGGGATACGTATTGAGTATAGCGAGAGCCTTATCGCGGTATAGATTCATCTTTGTTTCAGAGTAATCGAGTCCTCCGTTGCCGATAACAAATTTTATAACATCCGCGATATCAGCCTTTGTCTTCTTTTTGTTTTTTATTATACCAAGAATTCTTCGCTTATCTGAGCCAGAGGCCTCTTCAAGAGTATGAATGAGCGGAAGGGTTATTTTTTTCTCTTTGATATCGTTTCCTTCAATTTTGCCTGTCAGACCGTTTGATTCATAATCGAGAATATCATCTCTTATCTGAAATGCAATTCCTATATATTCTCCGAATTCTTTCATGCGCAGAATAGTTTCGGGATCATTAGAAATCGATCTTGCGCCGCATGCCGTACAGGCAGCTAACAGGGCAGCTGTCTTACTTGAGATTATTTTGAAATAGTCGTCTTCTTTAATGTTAAGCTTACGGGCTTTCTGAAGCTGAAGGAGTTCGCCTTCACTCATTGATTTCACAGCTTCGGAAACAATTGCAAGCATATCGAATCGTTGCTTTTCAACACTGATAAGCATTCCCTTTGAGAGCATGTAGTCACCAACAAGAACAGCTATTTTCGAGTTCCACAGAGCATTTACCGACAGGGCGCCACGCCGTTCAGTTGCATCATCTACAACATCGTCGTGAACAAGCGATGCTGTGTGCAATAGTTCAATAAACGTTGCTGCAACATAAGTCGATTCATTTATTTCCCCATGCAATCTTGCAGTAAGGAAAACAAGAAGAGGACGCATCTGCTTACCCTTTCGCCTCAGGATGTAATTTGTGATTATGTTAAGTAGTGGAATGTTGCTCCGCATCGTCCGGCTGAAGTATGTTTCAAAATCAGCCATCTCTTTTTCTACTGGTCTCCTGATTCGGGTTAGAACGGGCATCAAGTAAATATTTACTCAAAGATACTAAAAATGGGCTTCAAAGGTAACCATTGCCAAATAATCAGATAAATACTTACATATTGCCATATTTACATACCTTTACGGTTTTAAAGCTTATAATGATGGAATCTACAGAGTTAAAACCTGAAACACTTGAGAAAGCATCAAATATGCTGAAAGCAATAGCTCACCCGGTAAGAATTGCAATAGTTGGTTTCCTGGAGAACGGAGATAAAAGATCGGTTACCGAAATACACATGCAGCTTGGCATTGAGCAATCAGCAGCATCTCATCATCTGGGAATTCTCAAAGATAAAGGGGTACTGGCATCTAGCAGGGAAGGGAAAAATACGCTGTACTATCTGAAACATCCAAATCTCAGAACTGTTCTGAATTGCATCGGTAATTGCTGTGAAGAATAATCAGAGATCCCTGAACATCCTTTTCTGAAACAGTATAATTGAAATAACGCCACATGTGATGGCTGAATCAGCAATATTAAATACGGGTCTGAAGAAAATAAGCGACTGACCCGGCCGAACAGGCGACCATTCTGGCCATGTTGTATTGATTATCGGGAAATAAAGCATGTCAACGACTCTTCCATGCAAAAATGAAGAATAGCCTCCTTCCGGCGGGAATAAGCTTGCTATCTGACTGTAACTCTCATTGAAAATCATTCCGTAAAAGGCACTGTCAATAATGTTACCTATCGCTCCGGCAAGTATTGCACTTACAGCAAGAATAAGACCGGTACCTGCCTTCCTGTTTATAAGAGATGCAAGGAACCAGCCGATCCCGAAAATTGCAATAATCCTGAAAACACTCAGAATAAGCTTCCCAGGTTTTCCCCCCATTTCCATTCCAAATGCCATACCGTTATTTTCAATGAAATGAAGCATCCCCCATTTACCAAAAATATGGATCTCATCTCCAATCTGCATGTGCGTTTTTATCCAGATTTTGAGCGCCTGGTCTAACACCAGAATAAGAAGGATGAAAAGAACAGACTTTTTTCCGAGGGACATATTATTGAATTTAAGCCGCGAAATTACGAAAAAAAATCAATAAGGAGAATTGATCCGGAGAACTCATGGCAGTGCGTGAAAACAGAAATTACGTAGAACGGATTAAGTTTTCAAGAGCTTTGAGATGATCGCGGAAAAGAGTCCGGCCTTTATCAGTAATTGAGTATGTGGTATTCGGCTTTTTACCGATAAATTGTTTATTAACTTTTATAAGCTCGTTTTCCTCGAGAGCCTTAAGATGGCTGGCCAGGTTCCCGTCAGTTACTTCAAGGGCCTCTTTAAGGCTGTTAAAATCGTATGATTCATTAACAATCAATACCGACATTATACCAAGCCTCACCCTGTTTTCAAACAATTTATTGATTCCCGATATACCGATTTTCATCTGTCGTATTTTCTGTACATTACAAGGCCATAAATGATATGCAACAAACCAAAGCCAAAGATCCAGAGAAAAATTCCGAATGCAGGAAAAAACGCAGCAGCGAGACCGGTTATAATTTCAAGAATCCCGAGGTAAAGTATTTCATCAAATGTGAATTTCCCGGCACTGACAAGCGCCAGTCCATAGAAGATTAGCATCGATGGTATGATAAGACCAAAAAGTGCGCTGTTGTAAAGGATTAATATGAATATTCCGCCTGTTATAAGAGGAATCCCAAGATTTAATACAAGTCTTTTCGAAACAGGCGACCAGATTTTAATTCCCTTTCTCACGGCTTTCCTGTATGAGAGTAATAATGAAGACAATACTGCAGGTATCAGAATTAAAAGAGCATCAATAAACAGCAATTGAGCTGTTTTCACCGAATCACTCTCATACAGAGCAGGGAAGTTACCATCTGTATTACCCTTCAGGATAAAAAATATGGCAGCAATACCTCCGGCAACAGCTATCAGACCTGCTGTAACACCTGATAGTCCGCTGAGGGAAAGAAAGCGTGTCGATCGTTCCATTATTGTCCTGATCGTATCGATGTCCTCAATCGGTTTAAATTTTCTTTCCATAAAAAAAGTACTTTGAAAGACAAAGCTACTGTTATTATTTCAATTATTCAATCAGGTGTGCTATTGTCCTTATGTTATAAAAAAGCAAAAGACGCATCACAATGCGTCTTTACTTTTGAGACGCATTGTAATGCGTCTTTACTTACTTCAGTACGTCGTCAGGAACATTCGGTATTGACCCTGTTTGAATCCCAGCAATGCCAATTTTCATCGCCAAGGTAATCCAGGCTTTTCACTCTCCCGTTACGGGTCGTTTTGTTCCATTCGATACTAACATCGACAAATTTGACTCCATTCCAGGTATGGATTGTATAATAAGCATTTAATGTATTTGATGTAAGGCCATATTCAATATAACTGTCTTTGAATGGATCATCTTTGATGTATGTATACTTGATCTTTCCCTGATTATCAGCAGGCTTTTCCCAGTCTATCTGAATTACGGCAACCGGATTTTCATAACTGTGATACAGGGTCCATGAACCACTTTTTCCATCTATTGCAGAAGTGCCTTCAAACCACAGGAAATCAGTATAAGCTGATCCCTGCGAAATATACATTTTCCATTCAACATTATTGCCCGTTATCTTGCCTGTCAGTCTTGCTTCATATTGAATCTGGGCGATAGTTGAAGAAAAGCTCCATTGCCATGTTTTATCAGCTATGTTTTCAGGAGTCTGATCTATGGCCATCTGGAAGGCAGTGGTCGGGACAAGGAGAGTGCCTGTAACAATAACTCTCCAGGTTCCTGCAGCAATAGCCGAAAACTCCCAGCTGCTGTTCTGGGTACCTTTGATTTCATATGAAGATGATTTCCTGGCAGCTTCAAAATTACTGAAATCTATAAGCATTGACTCTACCGGCGGAAGTATAGGAGGATCTCCTTTATCTTTTTTGCAGCCTGTCAATGACATAATTATCATCAGGCTAAGGATAATAAATTTTTTCATAGTATAGTAATTTACTTTGAAATTAACGTTGGCAGAAAAATATAAATTGCTGTATACAGAACAAATATATGAATCGGTTACTAAAAAATATCACTGTTTTCACTGAAATTAAAGTCTGAGAACCGGTTTTTAACAGAATATGTATATATATAGGTATCAAATACCCCTAATTGCCTTATAATTTTGATTTTAAAACATTTTTAACATCTGTTATCTGATAGATTTTTTGTATATTTATAATTCGGATTGATAATAATCAGGCATTGCTCCTTTTCAACTAACTGCTCCGGGAATGTATATGTTTTCTGTCTCAAAATCAAACATTTCAATTAAATCCATGCTCATTGTTTTACTGTTGATGTTATTTTTTCTTCCTGCATACACTGAAATTATACAGCAAAATGATACAACACTTAACAGGGGTCTTTCACATGAAGATCTTGTAAGAGGGGAGAGGCTGTTTCATGGTCTCGTCTATCCTGAGCTGAGGAACATGAAATGTTCTGAATGTCATTCTACCTATACTGCTGCCCATTACGATACTGTGAACTGGAATCCGGATGCGCTTGAAATATCTTTGAGATATATCGAAAAAAGCGTTAACGATCTTAGCCGGGTTCTCTTAAATCCTGCCGGACAAAAGATGGCAGAAGTCCATGCGGGCTTTAAGCTGACGCCTGAAGAAGTAATGCTCATCAAGGGTTTCATGGACAGGTTTCCTGAAAAAGGGCTTATTGATAAAAAGCCTGTAATCACGAACCTTCTGCTATTCATAATTGCATCAATTCTATTCCTCGCGGCTCTTACTGATTTCGTTTTTACGAAAAAGTTGCGAAAACAATGGATTAATCTGGCTATCCTTTCAGTCACAGGTATATACATTACATGGAATCTTGTTGTAAATGCAATTGCAATAGGCCGTTCAAAAGGTTATTCTCCCGATCAGCCGATAAAGTTTTCACATGCCGTTCATGCAGGTCAGAACAAAACAGATTGTCTTTATTGCCATAATTATGCTTCATATTCAAAAATTTCAGGAATACCTTCCGGGAATGTTTGTATGAACTGTCATTTAATTGTAAGAAATGGAAAAAGATCGGGAACGTTTGAAATCGCCAGAGTTGTAACAGCTTTTGAGAATAATAAGCCCATAGAATGGATACAGGTGCATAACCTGCCCGATCATGTTTATTACAATCACTCGCAACATGTGAATGCCGGAGGAATTCAATGCCAGGTATGTCATGGTCCTGTTGAACAGATGGACCGCATAATCCAGGTAAGGGATCTTTCAATGGGCTGGTGTGTTAATTGTCACAGGACACGCAAAGTAAATTTCAATGAGAATAAGTTTTATTCACAATATACAATGCTTTCAGAAAAAATGAGAAACTCAGCGATTGACAGTGTTACTGTTGATATGCAGGGAGGAAGTGAATGCATGAGGTGCCATTATTGATTTCGTAACACGGAAAGATGAAGAAACATTCGACAAAAAGCCTTAGACATTCATTTGCTGAACCTGATGTTCCGGAAGGACCGTTAGGCGATCTGCTGCAGGAAGATACTTTAAACCTCAATGCTTCAAGAAGGAGTTTTTTGAAGGTGTTTGGATTCAGTGTGGCTTCTGCAGCGGTTCTTGCAGCATGCAAAAAGCCTGTGAGAAAAGCTATTCCTTATGCCGTACAGCCACCGGAGATAATCCCAAGGAAACCTTTATTCTATGCTTCAACATATTTCGACGGTCATGATTATTGTTCGATCCTTGTTAAAACAATCGATGGCAGACCAATTAAAATAGAGGGAAACAGTCTTTCAGAATTTAACGGAGAAGCAACAACTGCTAGAATCCAGGCCTCCATCCTGGGGCTCTATGACGATGCACGGCCAAAATACCCGGGAATTAACGGAAAACAGGCTGAATGGGCCGCTGTTGACGGTGAAATTATTAAGCAACTGGCTGATCTGAATAATTCGGGCGGGCAGATCGTCCTGTTAACATCAACAATAAATTCACCCTCGACAATCCGGCTGATTAACGAGTTCGGAGCTTCTCTCAGGAATTTCAGATGGATACAGTATGATCCGGTTTCATACTCTGCAGTTAAAGAAGCTAATAACCTTACTTTCGGAAAAGCCGTCTTTCCTGATTATAACTTCAGGAATACAGATCTTGTTGTTTCTGTTAACTGCGATTTCATTGGAACCTGGGGCGTGCCGGTTCATTTCATTCCGGGATATGTAAACAGGAGAAAACCTGATACAGGGAATAACAAGATGCTTTATCATATTCAGTATGAATCTGGGTTGACGCTTACAGGTAGCAATGCCGATAAAAGAATAAAAATAAGACCTTCCGAAGAGAAGACCCTGCTGGCAGATCTTTACAATAAGATTGCAGGAAAAACAGGTGGACAAACTTTCAATATCCCGTCATTCAGGGAAGATCTTACTTCTCTTGCCGACATGCTTATAGCAGCAAAAGGAAGATCGATTGTAATATCAGGAACAAATTCAACTGAAATACAGATTATTGTAAATGCAATTAATACGCTTCTCGGAAGTTATGAACGCTGCATAGATCTTGTTAATCCTGTAAATATTGCCGCAGGAGATGACAGGCAGACAGAAAGTTTGATAAATGATCTTTACGAAGGTAAAATAAGCGGGTTGATAATGCATAATGTCAATCCTGCCTATGATTTTCCGGATCCTGTAAAATTCACTGAAGCCCTCGGAAAATTACAATTCTCGGCAAATCTATCCGCCAGTTTAAATGAAACTTCAGGAAAATCAATATATGAATGCCCTGTCAATCATTTCCTTGAATCATGGAATGATGCGGAGATAAAGCCGGGTCAGTTATCGCTTGCACAACCCTGTATCAGCCCTTTATTCAATACCCGTTCGTTTCAGGATTCACTTCTTAAGTGGTCGGGAAAAAATGTAAGCTGGCATGATTATCTTACTTCAGTCTGGGAAAAAGAATACTTACCCGTGTCGGGCTATCCTGATTTCAGGGCTTTCTGGAACAAATCGCTGAGTACCGGAATATACAACTATAAGACTGAATCCGAAGCTTCTCCTTCAATGAATAGTGAAGCTTTGATAAAAGCCATGGCGGATCATTCGGATGATGCCGCGAAAGGATATGAGATCGTTCTCTCAGAAAGCATTGCCCTTGGCGCAGGAATGAATTCAAACAATCCATGGCTCATGGAGTTACCTGATCCCGTTACAAGGCACTGCTGGGAAAATGTAGCCCTGATATCGCCATCTGACGCTGCCGGCCTCGGAATAGTGAATGGTCAGGTGATCAACATCGATTCAATCAGCCTGCCAGCCCTGATACAGCCCGGTCAGGCAGAAGGCACAATCAGCATCGCACTGGGTTACGGACATGATAACACCGGTCAGGTAGCATCTGGGATCGGTGTTAATGTTTTTCCTTTTGCGGGTTTCAGAAATGGCAACAGGCTATATGGATTCAGAACAGACAAAATAGCTGTTACTCCTGAAATTAAAACAATTGCTCTTGTACAATTGCATAACAGCCAGGAAGGCAGGCCGCTTGCCCGGCAAACCACACTTAAAAGGTACCGTCAGGATCCTGTATCAGGGAATGAACATCATGTTGAGTTTGAAACGATGCACAAGAGCCTTTATCCCGATACCCCTTTTGATGGTTTTCACTGGGCAATAGCTATCGATCTGAATGCATGTATCGGCTGCAACACATGTGTTATTGCGTGCCAGGTTGAAAACAACAGTCCCACGGTAGGGAAGGCGGAGGTAATACGTAACAGGATAATGCACTGGATAAAAGTTCATCGCTATTATTCAGATGATCTTAATGAGCCAAGAGTTATTTTCCAGCCCGTCTTCTGCCAGCATTGTGATGATGCGCCTTGTGAAAATGTATGCCCTGTTTCAGCCACTAATCATAACAATGAAGGGCTTAACCAGATGGCCTACAACAGGTGTGTAGGAACGAAATACTGTATGAACAACTGTCCATACAGGGTAAGACGTTTTAACTGGTTCAGGTACACAAACAATAAAGCTTTTGATTACAATACTGCTTCCGATCTTGGGAAGATGGTTCTGAATCCTGATGTTACTGTCCGTGAGAGAGGAGTTGTAGAGAAATGCTCCTTCTGTGTTCAGAGAATCCAGGCAAAAAAGCTTGAAGCAAAACTTGAAGGAAGAACCCTGAAGGATATGGAAATCAAGACAGCCTGCATGCAGGCATGCCCTGCAGGAGCAATAATCTTCGGTGATCTTAATGATCCGGAGAGCAGGGTTTCTCAGTTATTTAAAGATCCAAGGCGTTACGGCCTTCTTGAGGAGCTTCACACTTTACCCTCCGTAGGGTTTCTGACAAAAGTATGGAACGATGAAGGAGAAAAAGCATAAAGAACTGAAAGATGTATAACAGGAAAGTTAGAGGACCGCTTATTGAAGGCGGCAAGAATTTTGGCCAGGTTACAGCCGATGTTCTTGCCCCAATGGAAACATCACCCGGATTATGGTGGTATGCAGGTCTTGCAGTCTCGACATTACTATTGCTTTACGGAGCTTACTCTATCTATATTACAGTTACTCTTGGTATTGGAACCTGGGGTGTTAACAATTCAGTTGCGTGGGGATGGGAGATTGTAAATTTTGTATGGTGGATCGGGATCGGTCATGCCGGTACGGCTTTTTCAATATTCCTGCTTATACTCCGGCAGAGGTGGAGAACATCGATCAACAGGTCGGCTGAGGCGATGACAGTATTTGCCGTTATGTGCGCAGCGCTGTTTCCTCTGCTTCACATGGGAAGGATCTGGCTTGTTTTCTATGTGCTTCCTTATCCGAATACACGCGGGCCCTTATGGGTCAACTTCAACTCGCCGCTCTTCTGGGATTTCACAGCCATAACGGCTTACCTTCTTATTTCAGCGTCATTCTGGTATCTTGGTATGCTTCCTGATTTCGGAACAATACGCGACAGGACAGTCTCAAAGATCAAAAAGACAGTATACGGGTTTTTCGCTATGGGATGGACCGGATCGAGCCGGCAGTGGATAAGATTTGAGAATCTTGCATTTATCCTTGGTGGTATTGCTGCAGTGCTTGTAGTTTCAGTTCACTCGATAGTTTCGACAGACTTTGCCGTAGGCGTTGAACCCGGATGGCATACTACATTGTTTCCTCCCTTCTTCGTTGTTGGAGCAATTTTCTCAGGATTTGCAATGGTGATGACTCTTATGGTCATGATAAGAAAGATATATAAGCTTACTGACTACATAACAGATAACCACATGGATGCCATAGCAAGGATACTAATTTTTGTGTCACTTATAATGGCAACTGCATACGCAACAGAGTTATTCATTGCCTGGTACTCAGGCAACGAGTATGAAATGTCGGCGTTGCTCAAAAACAGGCTTACAGGAGATTATACGATCCAGTTCTGGATAATGATATTCTGCAATGCAGTTGTACCTCAGCTTTTCTGGTTTAAAAAATTCAGAAGAAACTGGATCGCACTGCTTCTGATATCTCTTGCCATCAATGTCGGGATGTGGTTTGAAAGATATAACATAGTGATACCACCGTTAAGCCGCGATTTCCTGCCGGCAAACTGGGCAAATTACAAGGCAACTCATATTGATATCGGTGTTTACCTTGGAACAGTTGGCCTATTCGCAACGGGTGTCCTGCTGTTTATGCGGTACATTCCAATGATGGCTATAAGCGAGCTTAAAGGGGTCGTCAATATCGGGAAAAAGAAATCTGATTAAGCAATGGCAAAGATTTTTAAAATAGGCGTTTTCGATAATGAGGAACAGTTTGTTTCCTCATTGAAGGCTATGAAAGAAAAGAATGTTCCGGTTCATGATGTATTCACACCCTATCCCGTACATGAAGTCTTCCATCTTTTGAAAAGAAAATCGCGATTGCCTTTGGCAGCCTATTTTTTCGGATTGTTTGGCATAGCTGCAACTCTTGCATTTCTGTACTATACATCGGTTATAAACTGGCCCATTGTTTATGGGGGAAAACCATTTAATTCATTTCCCTCATTCGTAGTAGTGACAATAGTTGTTACAATTTTCACAGTAACTATCCTGAGCCTTGGACTTTTTTCGGCAAGATCAAAGCTGATACCTGGAAGGGAGAACACAATCTTCGAACCGAAGGCGACAGATGATAAGTTCGTCATAGTTTCTGATGATCCCGGAGCAGAGGCAGAGAGGATAATGAAGGAAGGCGGAGCATTAAATGTAACAACAAGGGAATTTGAAAAAGTAACTGCATGAGAAATATATTCTTACTTCTTGTATTCTTTATTCTTACGGGTTGCGACAGGAACAGGAACAACCCCGGCTGGGACTATTTTCCGGATATGTTTTATTCTACTGCTTATGAAACATATACGGTAAACCCGAATTTTGAGGATGGAAAGACGATGAGAACGCCGGTTGAAGGTACAATATCACGCGATTATATTCCATTTGAATATACAACAACACCTGAATCGCGTGCACAAGCCGGAGCTGAACTCGTAAATCCTTTTAAACCTGATAAAGGAGATATTGACAGAGGAAGAACAGCTTATGGCATATATTGCCAGCAATGTCATGGCCCCTCAGGTCAGGGTGACGGATCTTTGTTTACTTCGGGTCTGTACCCGATGAAACCGAGGCCTGTTGCAGGCCCGGATGCTGCTCCGCTAAAGGATGGAGAAATATTTCATACAATAACACTTGGATTCGGATCTATGGGTCCTCACGGAACTCTCGTCTTACCTGATGACAGGTGGAAAATAATTCTTTATATAAGGCAGCTTCAGCAGGAAGTCAGACAATAAAACAACAGGTAATGAAGGAGAAAGTACAAATTTCAGGAACTTTCAGGATCGTTTGCATAGCATTGGCCTTAACAGGAATAGTAAGTTTCATTATTGGCTTAAAAACGAATCCTGATTTAGCCTGGGGTTCATATCTCACAGGTATATATTACTTCACTGAACTCTCAATAGGGGCAGCGTTTTATCTTGCAATACAGTATATTTCTCAGTCGGGATGGTCATCTGCATTTAAACGAATACCTGAAGCTATGACAACATGGCTTCCATTTGCCGCTATATTCTTTTTTCTGCTGTATTTCGGAATGAATAATATTTATCACTGGTCGCATGAAGAGGCTGTTTCCCAGGACGCTTTACTTACTCACAAATCTTCCTATCTCAACGTAACTTTCTTTTTCATAAGGATGGCATTGAGCTTCGCTCTCTGGATCTTTCTTACAGCAATGATGCGCAGGCTTTCTTTCCGTCAGGATACTTTCGATCCTGCTGATGAGGCAGGTATCCTGGCTCTGTTTCATAAGTCGGAAATGTATGCAAGGATTCTGATTTTTGTTCTTGCCCTTACATTCTCTCTCTCGGTATTTGACTGGATCATGTCGCTTGAGCCCCACTGGTACAGCAGTATTTTTGCATTTAAGGATTTTATTGCGGCATTTTACCATGGAACTACAATCATAGCCCTGATTGTCTTCATTCTATACAGGTCAGGACATTTTCCTTTCCTCAATGAGTATCATCTTCACGATTTTGCGAGATATATATTCATTCTTTCAATTATCTGGGGTTATCTGTGGTTTTCACAGTTCATAATTATCTGGTATGGAAATATTCCTGAAGAGACGCAACATTTCTTCTATCGCTGGCAGGGTGGCTGGAAGATAATGTTCTGGCTTCAGATTGGTCTTAACTGGGGAGTCCCGTTCCTCATCCTGCTTCCTGTTCAGACAAGCAGAAGGATGGATGTTATTCTGTCTGTTATAATAATCCTGATTATCGGTCAGTACATTGATATATTTGTCGAAGTGATGCCTGCTGTTACTGGTTCTCTTTCTTACAGTCTGATTGAGGCGGGAATTTTTCTTGGCTTCGGTGGATTATTTGCACTGATTGTTTCAATGGCGCTGGCTTCAAGACCTTTGATTCCACGGAATCATCCATATCTTATCGAAAGCCTGGAGCACCATTTTGAATGAACTTTTTTCATTTTCTAAAGGTTTTCTAAAAAATACAACATAAGCCTTTTTCAGTAAATTCTCCGGTTGTTTCCATAAATTCTGCAATCGATGTCTGAGAACAGGTCAAAGCAGGAAATTGGTTTCCCTGAAGAAGATAATATCGGGAGGCGTATGCCATTTGACCTTGACAGCAATTACCTTTTTCGCGTTACAATAGATAACATTCCCGATCCGGTTTCAATAAAAGATACTGAAAGCAGGATTATTCTCGTAAACAAGGCTTTTAGAAAAGTTTTTGAAGTTTCGGACGCCGGAATACAGGGGAAAATTCACGGACAGGATTTTGGCGATAAAAGTTCAGGTGAAGTAATGAGGAAAAATGAACTTGAAGTAATTGAAACATGTGAAACAATAATAACAGAAGAGACAGTGGTAACTCCTGCAGGTAGAAAAACCTACTCATGTACACGATCTCCAATGATAAATGATGAAGGGAAATTAACATGCATTTTCTGTCTCTCGCAAGATATAACCGATAGAAAAATGACTCAGGATGCGCTTGAAAGAAGTGAAAGGGAGTATAAGGAACTGATAAAATATGCGCCAGCCGGAATTTATGAGATTGATTTCACGAAAAAAAGATTTACGAGCGTGAACGACAGCATGGTCCATCTGACAGGTTATACAAAAGACGAACTTCTTTCAATGAATGTTCTCGATATTCTTGATGAAGAAAGCCGCAAACTGTTCATTGATCGTGTTAATAAAATAACAATAGGCGAGAAAATTCCTGAAAGCGTCACTTACAGGATCGTCCGGAAAGATGGAAACATCATTCATGTCTTACTGAATATAAGGTTCAGATTGAACGACAAGGGATTTCCTGAAAGCGCAACTGTTGTAGGCCATGATATCTCCGACAGGGTTGTAATCGAGCAGGAGAGAGAACAACTGTTAACTGAGCTCAAAAAAACTGAAACAAAGTTGAACCTTGCGCTTGAGGCCGGTAACATTGGCATCTGGCAATGGAATATAAAAACTGGCATCTTTACAATTGATAATAAGCTTGAAAAAATGTTCGGGCTTGAAAAAAATACTTTTTCAGGATCATATAGTTCTTTTGAATTACTTTTTAACGAGGAGGATATTGAACATATAAGAAAATCGGTTAATCAGGCAATAGAGAAAAATTCTCTCTTTGAAACAGTCTGCCGGACAAAGCCCGTTAATGGTGAAATAAGGTATGTTAGCCTGAACGGATGCATAGAAAAGAATGAGGAAGATGAAGTTATTGGAATAATCGGTGTATGCATTGATTTTACAGGGCTAAAGAAAAACACTGAGCTTGTTATTACGAGTCTGAATGAAGAATTATTGCGATCAAACAGGGAGCTCCAGAATTTCGCCTATGTTGCTTCACATGATCTCCAGGAGCCTCTCAGAACGGTGACAAGCTTCACACAGCTCCTTGCAATGAACTACAGGGATAAACTCGATGATAAGGCAATCGAATATATCGATTTCGCAGTGAGCGGAGCCAAAAGAATGTATAATCTGCTGAACGATCTTCTTCATTATTCAAGGATGCAATCTAAAACACCTGAGTTTAAAAAAGTGGATATGGATCAGGTCGTCAGGCAGGTTATACGTAATCTTTCATTATTGATAGAAGAAACAAAAGCAGAAATAACGTTTGACGACCTTCCTGTTGTGCCCGCCGACTACAGTCAAATGACAATTCTGATTCAGAACCTTGTGTCAAACAGTCTTAAGTTCTGTACAGGAACGCCCAGGATCAATATCAACGCAAAGCGTTTAAAGACCTCAGTTATTTTTACAGTTAAAGACGAGGGAATTGGAATTGAACACCAGTATTTTGAAAAAATATTCCAGATATTTCAGCGTCTGAACCCTGGCCGTTTTCAAGGAACCGGAATGGGTCTGGCTCTGTGTAAAAGAATAGTCGAAAGTCATGGGGGTAAGATATGGGTTGAATCAGAAGCAGGTAAAGGTTCAAGCTTCATTTTTTCAATTCCAAGAAGACAAAAGAGACCGTTCTCTAGATAATCCTGTCAGCAATAAGCAACAGGATGATCAGCAAAAAATATGAATCAAGCATAATCGAATATCTTTTTATCTGTTTACCTCCATAAATTAAGAAGACTGTAAATGAAGCAATCAGCAGCAGTGAAGAGGACAATACAAGTGAAACGAATATTCTGTTGCTTGGAAGACCATAAAAAACAAGGCACGCTGCTAAACAAGCCGACACAACAATCAATATCAGAATCAGGCGTACTATTGATTTTTGACTGAGCCTTGAAGTCAGGGTGGGAAAACCTGCTGCCTGGTACTCGCTGCCATATTTCAGAATAAAAAGCCAGAAATGAGGTATCTGGCCACAAAAGAACAGCGCCTGAATAAGTATTATCTTAATATCAAGAGGATCCCCGCCTGCAGCGATCCATCCGATCAGAGGCGGGAGAGCGCCGGTTAATGCACCCGGGATTACTGCAAATGCAGTAATTCTTTTAAGATAGGTATAAACAAAATTGTACCAGAGCATTGTAAAAATACATAAGAACAAGGCCACCAGGCTACCTGTAGATGATATAAGGATGATTCCTGCAGAAAATGTCAGAATAAAAAATGACAAAGCATCCTTGGGGGATAGATTCCCTGCCGGCAACGGCCTGTTTCGTGTACGTTCCATCTTTTTGTCGTAGCCCGCTTCCTGTATCTGATTTAAGACAGATGCTGAAACTGCAATAAACAAGATTCCTGAAGTAAGAAATAACAGATTCAGGGTTATATGTGGAGAGAAAAGAAAATAGCCTGCAAACGCCGTAAGGCTTACAGGTATCATTATCTTTAATTTGCCCAGCTCCGGGAAATATCTGAATTTGCTGCCTGCTCTACTGCCCATTAAGAGTTTTCAGATATTCAATAATCTTTGCAATATCATCGTCGGTCAGCATACCTTTGTAGCTTTGCATCTGGCCCTGGGGATAGCCCTGTACTATTTCAGCATTGGGATCATAAATTGATTTAATAATATATTGCTCATCCGCTGTAACAGTTACAGGCTGTCCGTTTCTTAATACTGTCTGTTCATGTCCGAAGAGGTTCATGAAGCTTGGGCCCACGAGCTTACTTCCATCAACTGAATGACATGCAACACATCCCTGGGCTTTAATTATAGCCTGACCTGGTGCTCCGGGCTTAGCGCCTGCAGTCGAATCAACTGCAACGACAGTACTGTCTTTGTACCATTTGTCAAACTCCTCCTTTGGAAGAACCCTGACAAATGAACTCATGTAAGAGTGCCTTAGTCCACAATATTCGGCGCAATAGATGTCATACTCACCCTCCTTACCCGACATGAACCACATCTGTTTCTCCCGGCCTGGTATCATATCTGATTTTATCCTGAACTCAGGTATGAAAAGACTATGCAAAACGTCGAGAGATGTCAGTTTAAGATTCACAGGAGTGTTGACGGGGATGACGAGATCAGGGCTTTGTTTCCCGTTCTCATACATGAATGTGAAGCTCCACATTCGACCCACGCTTGAAACGTTCAGAGCATCCTTGGGAGCCTTATTCATCGGGGTGTACCCTGCCCAGCCATAATAAAACATAACAAGTGCAATCAGAACCGGGATAATTGTCCATGTAATTTCAAGAGCAGTGCTGCCTTCAATCTGTTCAGCTTTTTTATGTTTTTTTCTGTTATACCTGTAAACAAAATAAATCATTGTGGCTGTAAGAAACACAATAAACGCAAGCGCAACCACCAGCATCAGGTTGAACGATGCATTGAATGTTGTAACATAGTTGGAAGCGTCAAATCCTGAGGGAGTGTACATAGTTATCTGAAAATATAATCAATAATTGTTCCGATAATAACAAAACCGATAAGTGCAGATACACCTAATGTAAGCACTGTAAACATTCTGCTTTCAAGCTTGAGATGCATAAAAATACGCAACACAAAGCTTGATTTCACAACAGCAATGAGGAGAGCAATAAAAACAGTAAGAGCGCCAAGATGAATACTTGTAAGCGCCACTGATGTGATCGTCAGAATTATTAAAACTGCAAGCACCTTTAAGAAGGTACTGTAAGGTATGATATGATTATCATTTTCCATGACCTGTTCTTTTATGTAATGAGATAGAAGAGAGGGAAAAGGAATATCCAGATAAGATCGACAAGATGCCAGTACAGACCCGCGTTTTCGTGAAGAGAAAAATTGTTGTATGTAATATCATTTCTGAGAATATAAACGAAAACGAAGCCAATAAAAGTAAGTCCTATAATAATATGAAGAGCATGAATTCCTGTCATGAAATAATACAGGCCATAAAATAATACATCGCCATATCCGCGCTCTCTCAACACCTCTGATCCCGGGTAAATACCCTCATGAATATGATGCCCCCATTCAAAATATTTGTTGATTAGAAATACAATGCCCGCTACTACTGTAATTGAAAGAAATGTAAGCGCAAGCTTTTTATTTTTCAGCTGTATGGCTGAAATCGACATGGCGATTGTTGCACTGCTTATAAGCAGGATAATCGTGTTGATCGTTCCTATTGCAACATCAAGTTCTTCCGCTGCAAGATGAAAAGCCTCTGAATTCCTGTATCGGTATACAGAATAGACAACAAAGAGGGTACCGAACAGCAGCATCTCTGTGTAGAGAAAGAGCCACATTCCAGTCTTGGATGCAAGATCATCCCTGTGTACTTCTGCGGTATGATTCATTCGTAGGTATATACTTTTTTTGTTATCTCAGGAATTTCTTCAAAGTTCTCTGTCGGCGGTGGAGAAGGAATTGTCCACTCAAGAGTGCTTCCACCCCATGGATTCGCAGGAGCAATAGTCTTGTTTCTGAGGGAAGCAAGAAGATTGATTATGATAATTGCAAGACCTGCATACATTATCCAGGCGCCCATTGTTGAGTAAACATTCCCAAGGTGGAACGACTCATCATAATCGAAATATCTGCGTGGCATTCCTTCATAGCCGAGGTAAAACATCAACCCGTAAAGGAGATTGAATCCTATGAAGAAAACAACAAGACCTATATTCGCCCATCTCTCATCATACATCCTTCCCGTCATTTTCGGGAACCAGTAATGCAAAGCGCCAAAAAATGCATATCCTGTACCCCCGAAAACAATGTAATGAAAATGAGCAACCACGAAGTGCGTGTTGTGAAGGTGTATATCAGCTGCAAGAGAGCCGAGCATAAGCCCGGAGAAACCTCCTATCATAAAAACAAAAACAAAGGCTAGCGCCCAGTAAAACGGTGTTCTCAGGTCAATTGACCCCTTGTGCATAGTTGAGATCCAGTTGAATACTTTTATGGCGCTTGGGATCGCAACCATAAAAGTAAGTAGCGAAAATGTGTACATTGACACATTGCTCATTCCTGATGTGAACATGTGATGACCCCATACAAAATAGCCGACAACAGCAATCGCCATCATCGAACCTATCATGAATTTATAGCCGAACACTGTTTTATGGGATAATGTTGAAATTATCTCTGAAATGGCGCCCATAGCAGGAAGGATCATAATATATACTGCCGGATGACTGTATGTCCAGAAGAGATGCTGGTACAGGATCGGGTCACCCCCGAGAGTAGGATCAAAAAACCCTATATGGAAGAGCTTTTCAGCCACAATAAGAAGTAATGTTATTCCAATAACAGGAGTAGCTAGAAGTTGTATCCATCCTGTCGCATAAAGCGACCAGGGAAAAAGCGGCATCTTTGTCCATGTCATTCCCGGAGCGCGCATCCTGTGCATTGTTACTATAAAGTTGATCCCTGTAATGATTGTTGAAAATCCCAGGATGAACGCTCCCAGTACCGCGGGTAACATATTACCGGCTGTCCTGAAGCTGTAAGGAGCATAAAAAGTCCAGCCTGTATCAGGAGGACCCTGACCGGCAAAAATCGCAATCAATACCATAATTACCCCCGTTGTATACAGGTACCAGGATAACAGGTTCAACCTCGGGAAAGCGACATCTTTTGCTCCGATAAGAAGCGGAAGAAAGAAATTCCCGAAAACCGCAGGCAGGCCGGGGATCACAATTGCAAAAATCATTATAATGCCATGTATTGTAAAGAAGGCATTATAAGTCTGGGGATCCATAATTGTCTTTCCAGGAGCAATAAGCTCAAACTTCATTAGTAATCCCAGGGTGGCAGCAACAGAGAAGAAAACAAGAAATGAAAAAAGATAAAGGAGCCCGATACGTTTGTGATCGGTCGACAGTATCCAGGCAAAAATTCCCTTATGCTTTCCCTGGTAATGCAGATAATCAGGTTCCCTGACGTTTTCCTGAACATTCATAGATTATAGATTAAAGGCGTAAAATTTATGCTCTTTTAGGTCTGGGTTTCAGCGCAAGATATATGAGAAACAACCCTGCAATAAAGGATATTATAATAGCAGAAACCTTGGTTACATTAAAGACATATTGATTACCAATTGTGTCATACGAATAACACATTGCCAGAAGCCTGTTGATACTGGGTCCGGTTTTTCCGTCCGCTGCCTCAACCATTGTGATTTTAATATCGAAGGGGAGGAAGTCTATACCGCGAAGGTATCTTGTTATTTTACCGTCGGCTGCAAGGGCAATGAGACCCGTCGGATGGACATATTCATTATGCACCTTTCTGAAATGGAAACCAACCGATTCAGTTAACCTGGCTATATCGGAACTGTCGGATACAAAGAATTGCCAGGCCTGGCCCGATTCCTTCTTTTTCATATTTGACAGGTAAGCGGCTTTCTTCTTTCTGCCAAGGTCTATAGATTCGGTATGATCGAAGCTTATTGTTATAATCTGGTAATCCCTTCCAGGTTCGAGATCCATTTCATCGATAATGCCGGATATCCCCCACATCAAAGGGCTGCAGGTACCCGGACATCTGTAATAAACAAGATTCAGAATTGTGGGCCTTGTGATAACATCCTTAAGCAGAACAGTGTCGCCTGATTCATTTACGAGCTTAACATTCATATCGGCATACTGGCCCTGTTTTTCTTCAAAACCAACCTGCATCTGCTGATTAAAAAGTGCATTCTGGGAAAATGAAACAGTACAGGAAAAAGCAAATAACGCAAGGGAAATTCTAAGTTTACTCATTGCAGTCAGCTTTAATATGTAAAAGAAAGCATAAAGATAGCAAATTTTCATCGGTAATCCCAGTAATTCAGGTATCGCCGCGCCAAATAATTAATACTTTTTTCGTATTTCTTACAAGGATTTTTTCTCAGGATCTTCTTCTGAATAAATTCCTGAAATCATCAGTGATCCACCCATAAGGGAAATATCCTTTAAAAGAGCAATTATTGTTGTTGTTTTATCTGCATCATGGATCAGGTGAGGGATATGGATTGTTATAATAAAAACAAACAACAGGCATGCAAGCATGATTGTCGAAATCCTTACATACTTTTTAGAAATTATACTGATTCCAGCCCCTATAAGCAGCAAGCCTACAATTATTATAGTATAAGCTCCCTGGGGCACAAATGATGTGAGCAGGCCGACATAATAATCTGTCATCAGAAAATGATTTATCCCGAAAAGAACAAATGGAATAGCGAACAGTATTCTTCCGATAGTTGTAATGTTTTTCATAAGATTGTTCTTAAAGTGAAGGGAAAGGATCAGTACTTGGTTTCCTATAAATTTAAGAAAAAATCGTCAATTAACATCACTTGTTGACGCTCTCTTTCCGGCAATTTGTAAATAAGAGTATGAACAATATTCTTACGCGAATGTTTATGCTTAAATAACTCAAATAATGGAACGAAGAAGTTTTATTAAATCAATCAGTATTATGGCATTTTTCTCAACATTTTCCCCAAAAATCTTTGCCGGTTCTGTTTCAAGTCCTGTTTCATACGCAGGTATTCCGGCAGGTAAAATTGAATTCCCCGATCTGCCTTATGCATACGATGCGCTTGAACCGTATATTGATGCACGTACGATGGAATTGCACTATGATAAGCATCACAGGGCTTATTATACAAACTTCATCAGTGCGATTAAGGGTACTCCTCTTGAAAATCAACCTGTGGAGGAGATTTTTGCTTCAATTTCAAAACAACCCGATGCTGTCAGAAACAATGGTGGCGGTTTGTACAACCATACAATCTTCTGGGATAACCTTTCAAAGAACCCGGGAAAACCTTCATCTGAATTATCAGAGGCTATAAATAAAGCTTTTGGTTCTTTTGACAAATTCAGGGAAGGCTTCAGTAATGCAGCAAAGACACGTTTTGGAAGCGGCTGGGCATGGCTGGTATTGAAATCAGACAAGACACTTGCAATCGGGAGCACAGCAAACCAGGACAATCCTCTGATGGATGTATCGCAGGTTAAAGGCGCTCCGCTACTTGCTCTTGATGTCTGGGAACATGCTTATTACCTTAAATACCAGAATCGCCGTCCTGAGTATATTGAAGCATTCTGGAATGTCGCAAACTGGGAAGAAGTAAATAAACGTTTCAGTGAAGCATTGAAAGGATAAGCGTTTCGGGTTTCGGGTCACCTAGTACCCAGCACCTTCAGGTATAGAGGAATCTCTTAATCTTAAGAGTCGCAGTTTTCTGGAAGGGATCCGGGTGAATAATGATTTTCTGTATCTGGCTGAACTTGTTAACATGAGAATTAACGTAAGCTTTTATCTCATTAACAAGTTCTTCCTTTTTAACTGAGAAGTCATCCTTGAGGGACTGGTATTTCTTTTCAAGCTCCTCCATGTTCAGATGAACAAGAGCAACAAGCTTGCCCTTCTGTTCAATAACAAGAGATTCAACAACAAATCTGAAATTATTGATTATCGATTCAATCTCCTCAGGGTAAATATTCTCCCCGCTTGAACCAAGAATCATATTCTTCAGCCTTCCCTTAATGTATAGGTTGTTGTTTGAATCGAAAACCCCGAGATCGCCGGTTTTAAACCAGCCATCAGGAGATAGGACCTCATTCGTCATCTCAG
Organism: Bacteroidales bacterium; assembly: GCA_036261265.1. GTDB lineage: Bacteria > Bacteroidota > Bacteroidia > Bacteroidales > VadinHA17 > LD21. Next base: position 13,481 of record DATALC010000018.1, on the reverse strand, counting down.
GTTCCCTGTAGTAACCCTTCATAATATTCGGTCCTCTTGCCCAGATCTCCCCTTCGCCCGTGATTTTATCTGGATTATTGATCTTAAGCTCAATTTCCTCAATAGCCGGGCCTATTGCATCGGGAACTGTTGTCTGAGGATTTGAACCTGCAAGCAGCGGTGATGTCTCAGTAAGTCCATAACCGATAGCATACGGGAATCTGGCTTCCCTCAGGAATTTTTCAACATTCCTGTTCAATTTTGCTCCGCCAACCCCGAAGAATTTTAGCTCCCCTCCAAATGTCTTCATCAGCTTTTTACCTGCTGCCTGATTAAGCTTTTTCCTCAGTACAGGAACTTTGTACAACAGGTTCAGGAACTTATTGTCACGAAAAGAAGGAAGAATCTTATTAAAATATATTTTTTCGATAATTAGAGGCACCGTAAGCATCATTGTTGGTCGTACCTGCTCAAGTGCCGGAATAAGGATTGAAGGAGTTGGCGGTTTTCTGAGGTAATGAACGCTTGCTCCTGCAAGCAGAGGAAGAATTAAGCCAAGTGTGTTCTCGTATGTATGGGACAGAGGAAGAACTGAAAGAAACCTGTCATCTTCGTTTATTGGCTGAATCCTGCCCCCTTTTATAGCATTGAAAATAATGTTCTTATGTGTCAGCATTACACCCTTTGACCTGCCGGTTGTACCTGATGTGTAAATAATAGATGCTATATCATCCTCTTGTACATCATAATAACCTGCCGGAGAAGAACCATGTTTATAAGGATTGACAGGGCTCCTGGAGTATATTATTCTGAAATCCTCAATCGATACAATGAGATCAAGGTCCCGGGATGTGAAACCTTCAATCCTTGATTGGAGACCAGATGAAACGAACAAGGCTTTTGAGCCAGAATGCTCAATTACATTGAAAATTTCTCTTGCAGAAAAGTCAGGCAATATCGGTACGGCAACGGCGCCTATAAAAGTAATTCCGAAAAAAGCCAGGGGCCAGTTCGGCATGTTCAGACTCAGGATGGCAACCCTGTCGCCCGGACGGATCCCATTACTTTCAAGAAATAAGCTGATTGCCTGAATTTCTTTATGAGCTGTATCCCAGCTCATTGTCTCTTCTCCGGCAAAGCAGTATGCATTTCTGTCCCTGAACTTTCCCAGTGTTGTTCTAAAGACCGCAGGGAAAGTCATCCTTAAATTTTCTGGATCCATTTTGGTTTTTATAGGGAAGCCAAAGATAGATAATTAACGCAACTAATGCCTTAAGTTTACATTAATTATCATTAATTAGATGGTTAAAGATTGATCCTATACCGATTGATTAATTAATTTTGCATGAAAATCGCAGTTTAATGGCCTCTGTAATAAGGGTGACTAAAGAATTTCATTTTGAGATGGCTCACGTATTATTGAACTACGATGGACCATGCAGAAATGTACATGGTCATTCTTACAGGCTTTTCGTAACGATCTCCGGAATCCCGGTTTCAGATCCTTCAAATCCCAAGAACGGAATGGTAATTGACTTTACGGATCTTAAGAAGATAATTAAAGCTGAAATCCTTACAGTATTTGATCATTCAATAGTAGTAAGCCACGATTTTTTTAAGGGAAGATCCGAATCCTTCACTTCATTATTCGGAAATGTCGTCACTGTGGATTACCAGCCCACATGCGAAAATCTTGTTTCCGATTTTGCCGGAAGAATAAGCCGGAGATTACCTTCCGGCATAAATTTACACAGTCTTAAACTTTACGAAACGGCTACATCATACGCTGAATGGTTTGCAGCCGATAATAACGCTATATAATGCCAGACAGAGATCAGAAAAAATTGTTTCTTCTAGATGCTTATGCCCTTATTTTCAGGGCATATTATGCTTTTATCAAAAATCCGCGTATTACTTCAAAAGGCGTTAATACTTCGGCAATCTTCGGATTTCTTCTTGCCCTTGAGGAGATACTTCATAAGCAAAAGCCCACTCATATAGCCGTGGTCTTCGATCATCCTTCTCCAACATTCAGGCACGAAATGTTCAGTGACTATAAAGCTACAAGAAATGAAACTCCTGAAGACATAAAAAATGCAATACCATGGATTCGCCGTCTTCTTGAAGGTTACAGGATCCCCGTTTATGACTGTCCTGGTTTTGAAGCCGATGACGTGATCGGAACACTGGCAAAACAGGCTACGCAAAGGGGATATTCAACATATATGATGACTCCTGATAAGGATTTTGCGCAGCTTGTAAGCGATAGTGTATTTATTGTAAAACCTTCAAGGGGTGCGATTGAATCAGTAATATGGGGTGTTGAGGATGTGAAAAGGGAATTCAGCGTAAATAACCCGGCGCAGGTTATTGATGTACTCGCTCTTATGGGAGATACTTCTGATAACATTCCCGGTGCTCCCGGCATTGGTCCGAAGACAGCGATGAAGCTGATCTCAGAGTTTGGGAGTGTTGAAGCTCTTTTGGAAAACACCGCAAAAGTAAAAGGTAAATGCCGTGATATTCTTGAGCAATATAAGGACCAGATCATATTTTCAAAAAAGCTTGTGAGGATAGATCAGGATGCCCCTGTTGAACTGAAAGAGGAGTATCTGGAGATAAGGCAGCCCGACGCTGAAAAGCTGAAGCCATTATTTGAAGAACTTGAATTCAAATCTATTTCTACAAAGATGTTCAGCCCGCCATCTGAACAGAAAGCCGCTGAAAAAGCTTCGCAGATCCAACCCACTGATAGTTCTCAGGGAACGTTGTTCGGATCTTCTGAAGAGGCTTCGGCAGTTCAACTGGGCAACTTAAGCAGTGTTCAACATGATTACAGGACAATCTCCGATATTTCAGAGCTGGATGAACTTGTCGGAACAGCTTCCGGGCTTACAGAAATTTCATTCAATGTTGTGACTGAAGACGAGAGCCTGTTTTCAGGGATTGTTGCCATTTCTGTTTCATTTGAAAAAGGGAAAGGATTCTTCATTCCATTGCCTGAATCTTCAGAACAGGCTGTCGGTATGCTCGGATCATTAAAACCTCTGTTTGAGGATACTTCAATAAAAAAGACAGGGTATAGCCTGAAGTCTTTGATCCAGTCGCTTGCCTGTTACGGAATAGAAGTTAAAGGACCTGTTTTCGATACTCTCATTGCCCATTATCTTCTTGAACCTGAAATGAGGCATAATTTCGACCTGCTTTCCGAGACTTACCTGCAGTATTCACCAATAAAGAGTGAAACATTATTCCATAACAGGACAAAGAAAAGCTTCAGATCCGTACCTGTCGAAACACTTAGGGATTTTTCAGTCGAGTACGCAGATATTTCATTTCAACTAAGGAAAATTTTTGAACCCAGAATGATTCTTGAAGGTCTCGATAACCTTGCAGAAAAAATTGAAATGCCTCTTGTTAAGGTACTCGCAAATATGGAGAGATGTGGTGTTAAGCTGAATCTTGAAGATCTTAACCACATCATGGGTGATCTGAGGGATGATATACTTCAGCTTGAAAAAGACATCTTCATCCTTGCCGGAACTGAATTTAATATTTCCTCACCAAAACAGCTCGGTGACATTCTTTTCATAAAACTGCAGCTTGATGAGAAGGCAAGGATGACTAAGACAAAGCAGTTCATAACAAGCGAGGAGATTCTTCAGAAACTTACAGGCAAGCACCCGATAGTCGGGAAAGTACTTGATTACAGAGGGCTCAAAAAGCTTTTGACAACTTATGTTGAGGCATTGCCCCAGCTTATCGAACCAAAGACAGGCAGAATACATACATGTTTTAACCAGGCTGTTGCAGCAACCGGACGTCTGAGCTCGAATAATCCAAATCTCCAGAATATTCCGATTCGTGACGAAAGAGGAAGACAGATAAGAAAGGCATTCGTACCTGAAGAAGGTTATGTCTTCCTTTCAGCCGATTATTCACAGATCGAATTAAGGCTGATGGCGCATCTGAGCCGCGATGAAAGCATGATTGAAGATTTCAGGTCGGGAAATGATATACATTCCGCCACAGCTTCAAAGATATTTGGAGTAGGTATCGGCGATGTAACCCGCGAAATGAGAAGCAGGGCGAAAACAGCAAATTTCGGGATCATCTATGGTATATCAACATTCGGACTTGCCGAACGCCTTAATATAGGCCGGAAGGAAGCCAAAGACCTTATCGACGGCTATTTTAATTCCTATCCCGGCGTTAAGCTCTATATGGATGAGAGTATAAGAGTTGCACGTGATCTCGGGTACGTTAAAACTATGTTCGGACGAAGAAGATACCTTCGTGATATTCATTCAAGGAACCAGGTAATACGCGGAATGGCTGAGAGGAACGCAATAAATGCCCCGATTCAGGGTAGTGCAGCTGATATAATAAAAATTGCAATGGTCAGAATATCCGAAAGAATGCAGGCTGAAGAATTAAAATCAAAAATGATATTGCAGGTTCATGATGAACTTATATTTGAAGTATTTGAACCGGAATTTGATAGTCTGAAAGATATTGTGCTGCATGAAATGTCGAATGCCGTAAAGCTCGATGTTCCTCTTGTTGCTGAATGGGGTAAGGGAAAAAACTGGTTCGAGGCTCACTAGACTCAGTCCGGATATATGAATATTAAAGTTTTATTTTACGGAATCCTGGCCGAGATAAACGGAACAAGAATGAAAAGCTATTCGGGCATCTCATCTTTTGGAGACCTGAGATTGAGAATCCGGGATGACTTTCCGTGTATAATTCACTACAATTACCGTTATTGTGTCAATAAGGTAATTATAGACGGTGAGGCTGTCCTGAAAGATGGGGATGAGGTTGCTTTGCTGCCTCCTTTTTATGGAGGATAAGAAATGAATTTAAATATTCTCCATTGCAGTCATTTTTTCAGCAAAAAAGAAGTCTTCTCCTGATTCAGAACCGTTAACTGATGAAAACATCAATGATCCGGATTTCCCCTTCAAAATGGAGCTGTACTGTTCATTATTTTTTAATACCTCGATAGCTTTGTCAACCTGGTTATCTTTCTTAACAGCCCATGCAAGCGCTCCTTCCTCATAGAAATAACGACTTACAATTTCATCTTCAACAAGTCCGGTTATTTCATCCCTGAATAGCTCAAGATCTTTATCAAGGCTGTGTGAAAGGTCGTTCTGCATCTTCTCAAAGAGATCTTTATGAGTGTCGTAGTACTTTTCTTTCTTCGCATTTTTCACGAGGTCATTGAAGGATTCCTCAGTTTCTGTCTTGTAACTGAATTTACGGTTTATCAGCATAGTTCTCAGATCGGCATAATCTTTATCTGTAAACTTGAAATCATCAGGTGATTTTATATCGGGATGACTCCAGTAATACTGTGTTGCAAAGTCAAATATGTAATTTCTAAGGAACAGCTCAGCGCTTATCTGGCTCAGTGTCTCGGAGGTGATTTCAACATCGGGTTTGATTCCGCCGCCATCCTTTACCGTTCTTCCGTTCTTTGTTTTAAATTCTGAAATAAGTGAATCAGGAATAACGCCAACGCTCCCGTCTTCGTTCGGATGTGAGAAATCGAGAGCCTGGATGCACCTTCCGCTTGGTATATAATATTTTGCTGTAGTCACCTTGAGCTGAGTGTTATAGCTAAGCGGACGTGTGATCTGCACGAGACCCTTTCCGTATGAACGCTGGCCGACAACTATACCTCTGTCAAGATCCTGGATCGCACCTGCAACGATTTCAGATGCGGAAGCCGAGCCACGGTTTATAATAACTGCAAGAGGAATCTTTTCGTCTACAGCAGGTTTTGTAGTTTTGAAAACTTCATCAAACTGTTTCACCTTTCCTTTTGTGGAAACAACTTCATTTCCCGGGCCAACGAACAGATTCACGATCTCCACTGCTTCCGTAAGCAATCCGCCCGGATTTCCCCTTAGATCGAGGATTATCTGCTGAGCATTGTTCTTTTTGAGATCAACAAGAGCCGATTTTACTTCATCAACACAGTTCTGGGTGAAATTTGTAAACCTGATATAGCCTGTATTTCCATTGATGATACCATAGTACGGTACTGAAGGAATGGCTATTTTTTCTCTTTTCATTGCATATTCAGTTTCTGTCCCATTCCTTTCGATAGTAACATTAATTGGAGTCCCTGGATTTCCTTTCAGCTTCTCGCTTACCTTATCGCTTTGAATCCCTTTGAGAGATACTCCGTCAACTTTTTTAAGGATGTCGCCTGCTTTTATGCCTGCGAGATCTGCCGGAAATCCCTTGTAAACTTCACTGATCACTGTGTAATCCCCGCCTGGTCTTATCAGGGAACCTATACCTCCGTATTTCCCGGTTGTCATAATTCTGAACTCATCGGCATCGGTTTCAGGAAAATATACCGTATAGGGATCAAGCGTCTTAAGCATGTTGTCAATTCCCGTCTTAACTATTTTATCAGGATTGATCTCATCGACATAAAAAGTATTCAGCTCCCTGAAAAGAGTGAAGAAAATATCGAGATTCTTTGCAATGCGAAAATCCCTTGTTTCCTGGCTGGCAAGAAAGCTCATACTGATCCCTGCCGTCATCAGAATGAAGAAGATGAGGATGATTTTTCCTTTATATTTTTTCATTTTTGTTGTTCCTGTTTAAGAAGCGCGAAATTTACTAAGAAAAAAAGACGTAAGCACTGAACAGCAAATAATTAAATAAACTTTAACATTTTTGGCGTGCGTTTTTTATCAGCTTTTTAATGACATTGCAGATCTCTTTCTCTATTGTTCCCTGGTCCGGAATATTGTCGCCCTTAACTATTATCATAAAAACTAAATACTTGTTTTCACAACGAAGATGTTCATAGAGAACGTGTTTATTCTTTCGGTATGACTCACGTAATCTTCTTTTTACGAGGTTCCTTGATACGGCATGCCTGAAATTTCTTTTTGAAACGCTGAATGCAACCTGTGCCGGATAAGTAAGATTAACCGAGCTGTACATCCATACTACTTTGAAAAGTGATGTATGGAATATTTCACCTTTTTCAAAAAGGATTGAAATTGCCTTTACACTGCAGAGTCTTTCGGCTTTGTGAAAAGTATAGCGTACCTGTTCTGCCCGGGTTTCCACATCTACTGGCGATGGGATGATATTTATTTGCAATTCCTGTTGAAATCTTTCAGAAATTCATCGAGAGCCATTGTCATCGACGGGGCTTTGGGATTTGGTGCATTAATGTCGAGACGTAATCCCTCGCCTTCAACAGCGCTTGCCGTCGTCGGACCGAATGCTGCAATCTTTATTTCTCCCTGTTTGAATTCAGGGAAATTCTCTTTCAGAGATTTAATGCCTGATGGACTATAAAAAACGATGATATCATAATCGAATTCGTCCATATTGTTGAAATGAGTGCTTATTGTGCGATATAAAATCCCAACAGTATATTTGATTCCGTTTTTATCAAGAAGATCGGGTATTTCTGCATTATGAGGTTCGGAGAGCGGAACAAAGAAGTTATCTTCCTTGTGTTTGATAATTATGTCAATCAGATCCTGGAATCTTGCATTACCATGGAAGATCTTTCTTTTGCGGTAAACAATATATTTCTGAAGATAAAATGCAACATTTTCAGTTATGCAGAAGTATTTCATTGTGTCGGGCACTACAAGCCGCATCTCATTGCATATCCTGAAAAAATGATCTATACCTGTTTTGCTTGTAAAGATAACGGCTGTAAAATCAAGTATATTAATCTTTTGTAGCCTGAAGTCTTTTGCTGAGAGGCCTTCTATCTCAACAAATGGTTTAAAATCAACTTTCAGGTTATACTTTTTTGCCAGCTCGTGATAGGGTGACTTAGGGTTTTGAGGATCTGGCTGCGATACTAAAATCTTCCTTATTTTCAATTGTTTTAACTTTTAAGTTTAAACTCCAAGTACATTAGCCAATCTTAACAGGGCCTGCCAAATATCTGATAATAACAGCAACAGGTAGAAATTCCAGCGCACAAAGGTATAAAATCAAATACAAAATGGAAATATTCCTGTTTAGAAAAATAAGAAGGAGTCTTATTATCCTCATCAGGTACATAGCTGCAATCACGCAAATACCGGCAATTACAAAAACTCTTGCAGGAAGCAGGAATGTGTATGATGACAAAATAATAAGAACGAAAAGAACAAGAGCAATAAAATGATACGACTGATAAATTCCGACAAGATATTCATTAAAGACATCCGATTGTCCGCTCAGATTCCCTGTTGCAATACATATAAAATGCCTTGCCGTAAGGGCAATAATTATAAGTGCAAGGCAAATTGTCCAGAACACTGCCCCATTTAATCCTGATGGGATAAAATTTTCAATAACGCCCGCCTTGCTGATAAAAAGGCTCAGAATAAAGAAAGACATAAGATTCAGCAATGTAGTCTGCCAGTGAAAAAGAACGCCTGCATCAGAACCAGCTTCATTGACGCCCCTGAAAAGGAAAAATCTTGTTAATGACTGGAAGTTTTTAAGCGAGGATCTGACAATCGTAAGAAGAAAAACAGATGCTACAAGGATAATCATTACTATATCATTGCTCATCTGTTGTGATTGCAGATTGTCTCCGGTCCGCAAACGGCTGATAAGTATTTCTTTCTGTTCCGATTTAACTTCTTTTGCTTTTTCAGCAAGATTAATTATGATCCTGTCCGTTCCGTAAGTATGAATATTCTTTGCAAAGCTGTTTTTATCATAAAAAGAAACATTAAGAATATCATTCCTGTTACAGGAGACTGTAGTATCGGCAAAAGTAAACGGTTCCGGATCCTTGCGCGGAGCGATTGTGCCTGTTACCGCCGCCGGATTATTATGAACGTCGTTACTGACCTTCCTTAAAGTATCTTTAGGAGATTGTTGGCTTATTCTTAGTGTATCCTGCACCTTTCCTGAGGCGAATACGATCATAATTCAGGGATTCAATGCCGCAAAAGTAATGATTATTCATAATCGCGGGCATTCACAGGAAACTTAAATTTTGAAATTAAAAATGTGAGGCGGAACAACCGGATATTTGAGACAGAATATTATTCGCAAGGCGACTGGCGCCGATCCTGAAAAGCTTATTGTTCAGCCACTCATTTCCAAGACACTGTGAAACAATCTGGTAATATGTATTTGCATCGGCTGCAGTTACAATTCCCCCGGCAGCTTTAAACCCAACTTTTATGCCGGTTTCAGAATAGAAATCCGAAATTGCGTGGCACATCACAAAAGCTGCTTCAGGAGTAGCCGATACAGGTGTTTTACCCGTCGATGTCTTGATAAAATCCGCACCCGCATCCATTGAGATCATTGAAGCCCTGAATATCAGTTCTGCGTCTACAAGCAGACCTGTTTCAAGAATTACCTTGAGGTGCTTGTCGCGCATGACGCCTTTAATCTCTCTGATTTCATCTGCGACTCTTTCAAAATCATTTCCAAGAAATGCTCCGACAGGGATGACAATATCAACTTCATCAGCGCCTGCGTCGATAGCCATCTTAACCTCTGTGATCTTTATAATCCGGAATGTCTGGGATGTCGGGAAGCCGCCTGCCACCGCAGCTATTTTCACATTTCTTACCGAGAGCTTCTCCCTGACGACAGAAACAAAATTCGGATAAACACATATAGCGGCCACATTCGGTATATTCTTAAAACGGCCGGAGAAACTGTTTACTTTTCCTGTTAGCTTAATGATTGAAGACTGGTTATCTGTGGTGTTCAGGCTCGTCAGATCAATCATGTTCAGCATGTTCATCAGCTGCTTATTGTCAGGGGTCGTAGATAGGACTGCAGAGAGCTTCTTTAATCCCTTTTTGATTTCAGCTTCTGAAGGACATGATTTGATTAGTTTCTGATAAAGTTTGGTCATAAATGAATAATAAATACAGCGGTAAAAAACCGGGTCAATATAAGGTTTTTTACAAACAAACAAATTAAATATTTAGATTTTTGTCTTAACCCGTTAAAAAGCAATGAACTAAGTGATTCTTCTGTTAGTCACCTGTTCAGTTTTTTATTACGGGCAAGCGATGCAAATATTCCAAGAAAAGAGAGTATTGAGAATACTACAAATCCTGTCCTCATCGCTGCAAGCAGGCCGGGAAAAGTCTCAGCAGAAATAGGTTTTTTGCCGAGATAGAGCGCAATCAGCATCATTGCAATTCCCATGCTCATCATTTGTCCAATCATTCTCATAGTTCCGACTACACCAGATGCAACGCCGAGATATTTTTTTTCAACAGAGCTCATTATTGCATTTGAATTGGGTGATGAAAACAGTCCGAACCCAACTCCCATAAGCGCCATTAGCAATATGATTGTTATTATTGAAGTATTGCTGGTTAAAAAACAGAGAATAATCAGGCCTGACGCTGTTATTGCCATCCCTGTTGAGGCAATGATTCCCGGATTTTTCCTGTCTGAAAGCTTTCCCGCAACGGGAGAAAGGATTGTCATTGCAACAGGCTGGGCTATCATAATCAGACCGGCAGAGCGCGCATCAAGTCCTTTAAGGTACTGGAGATAAAGACTTATAAAAAAACCTATTGCACTCGTGGCTGAATAGTTTATAAGAGCTGCAAGCCCTGAAAACGCAAAAACCCTGTTGTGCAACATCAGCTTTATGTCGAAGACGGGATGCAGGATCCTGTTTTCAAGAAAAATGAAAACTGCGGCCAGAATAATTCCAGAGATCAGGCATATCCAGCCTGTCACAGAAGGAAGTTTTGAAAAACCGTAGATAAATAAAGCAAGGGCCGCTCCATAAACGATTGATCCTGTCCAGTCGAACTTTTCGCCTGAGGCTTCCGCCCACTCTGTTTTTATCTTTCTGTTGATAAGTATAAGAGAGATTATTCCAAATGGAACAAGAAATGCAAAAATACTTCGCCATCCGAAATATTGCGTGAGTAATCCTCCTATAACAGGACCAAGTGAAAGCCCCAGATAAACGGCTGTAATATTTATACCCATCGCTTTTCCTCTTTCACCCGGTGCAAATACAGATGTGATTATTGCAAGGCTTGTTCCGAATATCATTGCGCTCGCCAGTCCCTGTATTATCCTAAGGATTATCAGAAGAGTTATTGTTTTTGAGAAAATTATGAAGAATGTCGAAACTGTGAAAAGAAGAATCCCTGTCGAAAAGATCTTTTTTCTTCCAAGTATATCTGCAAGATGCCCGAATGGGAGCATGAAAACAGCAGAAGAAAGAATGAAGCTGCTTATCACCCATCCCAACCCTATTGCTGTGGCATCAAGATCTTTTCCTATAGCCGGAAGGGCCAGATTCACTGCAGATCCCAGGAAGGGAGTGAGAAAAGCTGCAAAGGTTGCAACAAGGAGGACAGTTCGTTTGGATGTTGTTTCACCCGGATTTTCGTTTTTCATTCTTTATTCTTTGTATCAATTATTATTGTCACAGGGCCGTCATTGACTGATTCTATCATCATCATGGCGCCGAATTCACCTGTTTTTACTTCCTTATTAAATGCTTCCCCGAGAGTTTTGACGAAACTGTTGTATAAAGGAACTGCAATTTCAGGATTCGCGGCTCTGATATAAGATGGCCTGTTGCCTTTCTTTGTTTTTGCATGAAGTGTGAACTGACTGACGACAAGGATCTCTCCTCCTGTATCTTTAACTGAAAGATTCATAATTCCATCCGCATCGTTAAAAATCCTTAGATTAACAATCTTATTGGTTAACCAATCAATGTCATCATTGTTGTCAGATTCTTCAAAACCTGCAAGAATAAGCAATCCTTCCCGGATTTCAGCCTTCATCCTTTCACCGATTGTCACTGAAGCTCTTGTAACTCTTTGAATAACAGCACGCATGTCATTTTTTTTGATGATGATAAATATAATACATTGATTTTTATATTAATTTGCCGTGTTGTTTATCTTTGCGGCCCTGAACCAAGACAATGGATTATTTAACAATACTAGCAATAGCTCTGGGATTATCATTCGACACTTTTGCCGTATCGTTATCCTATGGTGTTGTCCGCAACGGAATAATATTCCGTCAGGCATCGCGTGTTGCTCTTGTTTTCGCTGCTTTCCAGGGTGGACTGACAGTTGCAGGTTATTTTCTCGGATCATTCGTTTCAGGACTTCTGAGCGAAGCCGATCACTGGATCGCTTTCGGGCTTCTTCTTTTCCTTGGAGGAAAAATGATCTTTGAAGGTTTCAGGGAAGATAACGAAGAAGTAAAGGATTACGGGAACCCGTTTATTCTGTGCACTGCTGCCGTTGCAACAAGCATTGATGCATTTGCAGTCGGCGTAAGTCTTGCACTTTTACGAATTGAGATCTGGGGCGCCGGAATACTTATCGGCGCTGTTACTTTTCTTGCTTCAATGACTGCAATCAGAATAGGGAAATCCGCCGGCGAAAGACTCGGCAGCAAGGTTGAAATACTCGGAGGTCTTATGCTTATCGGAATCGGGATCAAAATCCTGATGGAACACCTCCTCGCCTGAAAGCTTTTCAGGGCTTCAGGGGAACCATCCTTCTTTTTCTGTTTTCAAAAACTGCCATTTCGGTAAAGCCGGCAGATAACAGCAATTCATACGCCTCGTCAAAGAACTGACCGACCCGTGAAGGCATGTGAGCATCTGAGTTCACGCATACAGGCACATTTTCTTTCCTGAAAATATAAAGAAACTTCCTGTCGGGATAGAAATCCCCAAGTTTTCTGTTTCTGCCGTTTGTATTGATCTCGAATGCCACATTGTTTTCATGCATTGCTTTTGCTAGTTTCCTGTACAGATGTTCAGTGTCGGAAACAGGCTTGTAACCATATATTCTTATAAGGTCACAATGACCAATAATATCGAAAACACGCGATTTTACTGCTGACACGACTGTATCGAAGTATGATTCGAAGAGCTTATCAATATCTTTTCCCTCATAATATTCAGGGCCAAGATCGACTGTGACATCTCCCTGGTAATGAATCGATCCGATAGCATAATCCAAAGGGATTGAATTAAGAATCGCTCTCGTCTCTTCTTCTCTTCCGGGAAAGAAATCAACCTCAAGACCTGTCCGGATTTTTATGTCAGTTGTAGTTTCTTTTAGTTTTTTGATGCGATCTGTATACTTCCCGATATTTGCCGGATCCATGTTCCATCTCTGAGGTGGCATGAAAGGAGTGAGATGCTCTGAAAAGCCGATTTCACTCAATCCTGCATCCCTTGCTGCTGTTATGTATTCCTCAGGATCCGCCTTGCCGTCGCTGAAAGTTGTGTGAACGTGATAATCTGTCCTGTATATCATATACTCTTCGAATATAAAGTCACAAAATTACTTCATATCAACTCAATAAAGAATTCCACTATAATAAATTGATATGAAAATGGTAAATTTGTGAAAATTAACTTTCGTGGACGAAAAAAGAAGGAACTGTGTCTGTAAGGATTGCGATTTCAGGGACGTGATTCTTGGAAATCTCGATGATGCCTCCATTCAGAAGATTTGCGAACAAAAAGA
>DATALC010000007.1:0-40062 GCA_036261265.1 Bacteroidales bacterium | reverse complement strand
CATATCGCTTCTGAAGCTTTAAAGAACGATGCATCGTTACTAATTCTTCACGCTGCTCTGCAGTAACTTGATAATGTATTGGTTTCCTTGCCATGAAGGCAAAGATAATAATATATTTTAGTATACCTACTTACTAATTATAACACTAGAGTGACTAGAGTATTTAGAGTAGTGAAAAGTGCCTAAAGTGACTAGAGTGACTAGAGTATTTGGAGTTTTAACTCTAAGTACTTTAGTGCACTTTAGGCACTCTAGTGCACTTCAGCTAGTACTTTTCCGGTACAAATGTCTGGTCTGTAACCGGGGGTCTCACGTAGGCTGTATCGTGTTTCAGCGGAGGAAGCTTGAACGGCTTCTGAGTGAGATCCTCGTAAGGAATGAGAGATAACAGGTGGGTAATGCAATTCAGCCTGGCACGCTGCTTATCATCACCATGGACTACGTACCATGGTGATTGTTTTGTATCAGTGAAAGAGAACATTTTATCCTTGGCCATTGAATACTCAACCCATTTATCGCGCGATTCAACATCCATCGGGCTGATTTTCCATCTTTTTGTGGGATCCTTAATTCTTTCCTGGAATCTTTTCTCCTGTTCGTGATCGCTTACTGAGAACCAGTATTTAACAAGTATAATTCCGGAACGTATTAGCATTCTCTCGAATTCAGGACATGAACGCAGGAACTCTTCATATTCCTCATTTGTACAATAACCCATGACCTTTTCAACCCCCGCCCTGTTATACCAGCTTCTGTCGAAAAGTGTTATTTCACCACCTGCAGGCAACTGTGATGCATATCTCTGAAAATACCACTGGGATTTTTCCCTTTCAGTCGGAATACCGAGTGCAACTATCCGGCAAATCCTGGGATTAAGGCAACCGGCGATTGTTTTTATCACACCACCTTTTCCGGCGGCATCGCGTCCTTCAAAAACAACTACAACCTTGAGCTTTTTGGCTTTTACCCATTCCTGTAGCTTTACAAGCTCGATCTCAAGTTTGCGAAGCATCTTTTCATACTCCTTGTTTTTGATTTTTTTCTTTTTTTCGGGCTCGATATCATAGTACAGCTTTCCCTTCCCGTTTAGCTTTACTTTATCGTGATTGTGTTTTTTCCCGTTCTTTTCTGATTTCTTTGTGCCTGATTTTTCAATGTTATTTGCCATATTCAGAGAGTATTGAATATGGAAATATAATACAATTATCCGGAATATCAAAAAAGCCGGATGGAGCTCAGAACGTCTGCATAATCTTTTCTGCAGACGCCCTGAAAACTCCGGGAGCTTCCATCATTGAATAAATGGTATTGAAATAGGATATCTGAATACTTCGCCACGCGCTGCTTTAATACTGGCAATTGTAATACAGATAATTTTGAGTATGCCGAGAGCAATTACTATCGGAATACCAATTATTATTATCATCAGCGGTAAAGCAAGTACAATATAAAGCAACATCGAAAGGTTGAAATTCATTGCTGCTTTTCCGTTAATGTTTACCCATGCGGAATCATCACGTTTCGAAAGCCAGACAATAAGTGGCCCTATGATACCGCCAAATGGGAAAAAGAAACCTGCAAATGCAGAAAGGTGACTCAGCATGGCCCAGTTTCTTTCCGACTCTGTCAATAATCTGTTCTCTTCCATATCAGTGAGGTTTATTAAAAGACGGGACTATCGCCGATTTGCTGCATCACTGAGAGAGTCTTTTGAGATCAGCCGCAAGAAGTCCGTTAGGATTTGATTTGCTTATTACATGCTGATTATAATAATACATATTGGCATCATCAGTGCCGATCAGCATCTTGAAGCAATATCCTGAGTTCTGGTCCTCGCCCGTAGGTCCGACTTTATGAAGTATAACTGTTGCAGGAGCTTTGTCCTCAATAGCTTTTACAATGTCTTCCTCACCTACTATCCTGATAGTACCTTTATAAATTTTCTGAATATCTTCAATTGTCGAAATCTCCGGTGCAAGATCCTCCTGCTTCACGAGGATTGTTTTCCCTGCAACATCCGGTATGAATTTATTATAGTATTTAAGGTATTTTCTTCCCGTGAGTGAAGGATCATCGAGTATCATTTCTGCATGTTTTTGCATGAAGCTCAGGATGGCGCCAAGCTTATATCCATAATCAAGGTCCTCTTCACCTGCAAACGACAACGGGATGGCGCAAATTTCAGGCATTTCACCTATTTTACCTGTTTTTTTCCCTTGCAAAAGGTTTATAAAATTGAAAAGTCCGTTTGCCTTGTCCTTTTCAAAGTTCGTCTGCGTCAATACAATGAAAGAGTACTCAGGTTTCAAACGTCTTATATTGAAATCCTTTACTTCTATAAATTCATAATCTGTAATCTTCCAAAACGATTTGACAGCCTGTTTAATATATTGATTATACACTGAAAACGGATCATCTTCAAGAACAACGCATGTTTTTGATGCTGCAAACTGCTTAATTTCATCTTTATCCGGAAAAGGAGCCTGAGCTGATAATATGATTGTTGAAAATAACAGGACTCCGGCAAACAGAGTTTTTTTCATATTTAAAAGATTTTATTTCCTAAGTAAGTGATCCGCAATTTATAGAAAATTCCCAAATGAGGGGAACTGAACATAAGAATGTTATTCTGGTAAAAATAATGGATTCTTCTCATTATACTTCCTGATATACACAAACATAAGCTCCTTCCTTTTTCTTTTTGGCAGATTTGCCCATTCCTCATAAATTTCTTTATCTTTCATAAGCAGTAATTCAGTGTTGTGAATATCAAACTCCAGGACTTTTCCCGTTTCAAAGTCGATAATGTACTGTTTCAGTTCATTCCTTGAAACATTTGAATTCCTGTAAGGTGAGTAATATGGAGAATATGGAGAATATGGATAGTAGCTGCCATAACCATAAGGGGAATAATAAGGATCATAATAGTTTCCGTATCCATAAGGGGAATACCTTGAATCGTAAGTTGTGATGTCGGCGACAAAATGACTTATGTTTCCTACAAAGGTGATCCGGTTAAAATTTTCCTGGATCTGAACATACAGAACACCGTTCCTTGAATATCCCCAGATATCATTTTTCAATATCTCCTGCCGGATACCCATATTGTCATAAAAATAGATTTTATCATTTTCGAAAAGCTTCCTGAAAAATTCCCTGTCGTTGTAATCAACTGATGTAAGAAGCTTAGCTTTGGGGATAGGATTATTTGACTTTACCTGTTCAAAATTGAGGTAGATCCCGTCATGGAACCTGAAGTCAGGAGTATATCTTACAGTTTTTGTTTCCTCCTGTGAAAAGGCGCTTTCGTGAAATAAAGATACAATCAACGTTGCCAGTATCAAAACTCTCATCAATCTCTCCATAGTAACACCGTTTAATCTTTTCGATCAAATATTGTACCATCAAGACAAAATTAACGTTTTCCTTTGAAGGTTGTTTATTTCTGTTGATGTATATTTACTACCTGGAATAATATTTATGCCGAAACCTACTAAATTGCATAATGATGAATGAGACAGGCCGGATAAATGATACTGATATTCTGAAAAGATCGCTGATTGAGAACTTCGACACGAACAAAAGGAATGCCGAGAGGCTTGCTATTGTTGCACTGCTGTGTCTTATTGCAGCTGTCATTCTGATTTCGTTAGGCCTGGAATTCCCTGCAGGATTACTGGTTATTGTTGCTGCATCAGCCGGAATTCTAATGTACAGGAATTCAGCCAGGCTGCTTAATAATCTCAGAAATTCACTTGACGAATTCTTCTCAGTCAAGGAAAAGCAGAATGAAGTGATAAGAAACTTCTCCCATAAAATAAGGGAGCCATTGAACAATATGGTAATTATCACCGATATGCTTATGAAGTCGGGCCTCACAGTGAGGCAGAAAGAGCTTCTTGAGACATTTATTGCCTCGACAAACAACATGGTGACAACTCTTAATGAGCTGTCGATGCATTCAGCAGGTCATCTCTCTTTTGAGCACAGGAAGGCTATAAAGTTTAATCTTGTTTCATCTATAGAGAATACTTTTGATTTGTACAACCTCAAGGACCAGGCAAACCTCGAGTTTATTTTTAACAAAAAAGAAATAGGCGATGCAGAATATTATGGTGATCCAATAATTATCAAGCAGATTTTTCTTGACATTTTCAATATTATAGAGGATCATGCTTCTGAAGACAAAGCTGTAATAGTTACAATTAATCTTAAGAAGATAAATGAAACTCCTGCTGAATCGACAATCTGCTTCAGGATCCAGACTGACCGGAATATCGTTCTGATCGGAGAGAACGACGCCGGGAAAAGTCTCGCTGCAAACCTTATAAATTCAGGAAGAGGATCATACGAGCAGGAATTCGGGCCAAATCATACGATTCTCAACATCTGCATGCCCTTTGTGAATCCTGTCCCCGAACCTAAACAGAAACCAGGGTCAGCCATTATGGAAGAACTGGCTCCAAAGGAAAAGGTGCATAAGGATATTAAAGATCTGAAGGTGCTGCTTGTTGAAGATAATCTTATTAACCAGAAGATCACTCTTCTTACACTTAGTCCGTTCGTAGGAAGCATCGATACAGCAAGCAATGGGAAAGAAGCTCTTGATAAATTCGGAACTTCAAATTATGATCTTATTCTCATGGATATTCAGATGCCTGTTATGAGTGGATTAACAGCTGCTGAAAAGATAAGGGCCCTTGAATCATCAACTAATTCACATGTGCCGATAATAGCAATTACTGCGAATGCAATGATTGGTGATAAGGAAAAATGTCTTGCTGTAGGAATAGATGATTATATAAGCAAGCCGTTTCAACCATCATCGCTTGTCGATAAAATCAAAAAAATCATCTGAGACCCTTGCTGAGCGGTCTGAAAGCCAGCACCATGATATCATCAACCTGGACATTTTTACCCATCCAGTTCCTGAAGTTTTCTTCAAGGATCGCCTTTTGATCATCGAAAGGATAAAGATGTATATTGAGTAAAAGATACCTGAAACGCCTGTACATGAACTTCTTGTTCTCGACTCCCCCGAACTGGTCAACATATCCATCGGAGAACATATAGATCACATCATTTTCCATAAGATCGATCTCATGATCAGTGTAGGAACGTCCTTCGGGATTCATTCCGATTATAACTTTGTCGCCCTTTATTTCTTTCAGGCTGCGGTCCCTGATAAGGTATAAAGGCAAAAAAGCTCCTGCGTAATGAAGCTTCTTTTTTCTTTTTTCGATAATACACAGAGCCACATCCATCCCATCCCGGATAATATTCCCAATGCTTTTTTCCCGGCTGAATGTTTTTTCAAGACCTTTATTCAGAACAGAAAGAATCTGCGAAGGAACTTCTATTTCATCTTCATTAATTGCTTTCTCTACAATCTCATGACCTATCATTGACATCAGCGCACCAGGTACGCCATGACCCGTACAATCGGCGGCAACAATAAAAATCTTGTCACCGTTATCGCCTATCCAGTAAAAATCACCGCTTACAATATCTTTTGGCCTGAACAGGATAAATGCATCACTGAAATATTGCTTGAAATATATTTCAGACGGAAGTAGAGCTTCCTGGATTCTTTGTGCATAAATAAGGCTGTCGGTAAGATTCTTGTCCTTTGCTTCGAGCTCAAGCTTCTGACGGTCGACAAGTTCAAGAGCCTGTTCTTTTTCCCTGAGCAACCTTCTTGTCTTTAAAAGAATTCCTGTCTGAAACCTCAGGATAAGTAATATTGCAACTATTCCAAATACACCGATCAATAAATATCTGAAAGTAATCTCGTGAGAGTTAAATAAAAGGCAGGTCCGGTCAAACAAAAGGCCGGTTAGATAATAATGAAGGTATGTGTTAAATAAAAGCTCCATTGAATCACAAAAATATCAATAATAAGCAGCCTTCAAAATCATAGTGTAAAAATGAATTTACTCAATGATCTCATCTTTCCCGTTTTTAAGGAGTTTGTTGTATTTCAGTGATGGCGACTGAATGAACTTCTCAAACCCGTAATTACTCCACCCCGAATCAACGACCTCAATTGTCTTCTCATCAGAACACACAACATTTGGCCATTTGCGCTGAAATTTCCTATTTCCTGTTTTCTTTATTGTTCCATCAAGAATAATACACGAGCGTGTTAAAAATCTATGATCACGTAATGGATCAGTATTGGCGAGAATCTGCCATGTGATCATAAAATAATCCTGAATGTCAACTGAGCTGTCAACATTCAGAATGAGCTTTATTTTCCCTTCAGGATCATTATGGCTGAGCCACTTTCTCAACAGCTTCAAATTACTCTCAGATAAGTCAGGAGATTTCACAATCACAACAGGGATATCTATTGCAACTAGAGCAGGATTGACTGTAAGCTCTGAAAAATCATCAGAGGCAACAAATTCTACATGATCATTATCCTCATGAAGCCGATTTATACTGCCAAGTTCTTCGGGATGCTTGATTGTAGCGTCAATACCAGCTTTTCCGCCAAATGAAAAATTATCTGAAGCATGATCAAGAACATCGAGAGGGCCGCGTGTGAAATAAATATCCTTATCCGGGTTAAGGTTCTCAAAAATATATTTTGTTAACCTCGGATAGTCCCTTATATCGATTTCACCGCTTACGACAATAATGTATTTTGAAAACATCATTTGTCCGGCGCCCATTAATGAGTTAATTACTTTCATCCCCTGCCCGGGATAGCTTTTATTGATTCTGACAATTACAAGGTTATGGGCCGTTCCTGCATCAGGCATGTGGAAGTCGATTATTTCAGGAAGCAGTGCCATTTTTACAGGCGCCAGAAAGATTCTCTCTGTTGCTTTTGCAAGGTAAGCATCTTCCTGTGGCGGTATGCCAACAATTGTTGCAGGATATACTGCATCTTTCCTGTGAGTGATACATGTCACATGAAAACGCGGGTACCAGTCGGCAAGTGAGTAAAAGCCCGTATGGTCGCCAAAAGGGCCCTCCCAAACAGGTTTCTCAGCAGGATCAACATACCCCTCGAGGATTATATCGGCATCGCCCGGCACATAGAGATCGTTTGTGATGCATTTCACAAGAGTAACTTTTTTCCTTCTCAAAAATCCGGCAAGGATATATTCATTAATATTTTCAGGAACAGGAGCTGTGGCAGCATAAGTGTAAACAGGATCTCCTCCAAGAGCTACAGAGACAGGCATCTTCTGACCTTTGAGTTTCCAGGCTTCGAAGTGGTTTGCCCCTGTTTTATGTCGTTGCCAATGCATTCCGGTCGTGTTCCTGTCAAGAATCTGCATCCTGTACATGCCCACATTAGTGCTGCCTGTTTGAGGATGTATAGTATGAACCATGGGAAGAGTGATAAAACGGCCGCCATCGTGAGGCCAGCATTTTAAAACCGGTAATATTCCGAGATCAGGTTCCCTGATAATTACATCCTGGCATGAACCTTTACGATGGCTTCGTCGCGGAAAAACAGATGAAATTTTAATGAGGGCAGGTAATGAAGAAATTTTATCTTTAATACCTGTATTTTTCCCCGAAACAATTGAAAACAATCTCTCAATTTCCTTTCCGGTATCATAAGGATCGGTCCTTGACAGGGCGAGAGCCATCCTCCTGTCTGATCCGAAAATATTTATAAGTAACGGAAAGCGTTTACCCGTATTTTCAAATAACAGGGCTTTGCCTCCTGATTTTACTATCCTGTCTGTAATTTCTGTTATTTCAAGATCCGGACTTGTTGAGGGTTCTATCCTCTTAAGCTCATCATTCTGTTCGAGTTTGCCTATGAAAGATAATAAACCTGAGTATGCCATCTGTATCCTGAATAAACCATAAAGATATTGATTAAAGGTATACTTTACCGTGAAATTATAAAAGAGAGCTGATGAATATAAAACAAAAATGGGAACTAATCTTTGGAGTAGTTCCCATTCACCGCTGACAACCGTAGTTGCTAACGGTGTCAGGTTACTGTTATTATGACCGGCTGCTTCCTGAGTCGAAACTCAATCCGCAACCCCTGGCTTTCAGGCATTGCTTTTTAGGGCTACGCCTTCCGGCTGTCCTTTCTCACACCGAAGCGTGATTAACGGACGAAGTGTCATCACGGCAACCATTCCATTTTCCCGAAGGAACAGGAACGGTTCAGGATTAATGTCCGGACCGTAATCCTTCTATTATTCCCTGCCTGCAGACTCAATCACTGAAAGAACGTTTCCGGCTTCGATGATTTACTGAACACTAAGGTTTTTACACCTTCTTTCAGACTTCAGCTTTCCTGATATGCAAGCCCGGAGGCCTGACCGAAACGAGTCCTGTTTCATTTAAGTAACACTCTTCGTTTCCACATCGTTCAAGCGGTCTTTTATCGCTCACCTGATGATACAAAGATACGACGCATTTCACCAAAAACAAGCATTTCAATGTCGTTTTTTTCACATCCTTTCAACATCATTTTATGCTGATTGTTGATAACGACGCAAATCCTCATCAATTGAGGTCGGGAGATGTATGTTAAAACAACCTGAATTTGTCAGTTAAAACCCTTTCCGGAAACAATTTGAGCCTTGGTCATAATTAAAGATGTCTTTATCCTTAATTGTACTGTAATGGACAAAATTTTCCGGGAAGAAGGTTAAACAAAAAAAGAAAAGTGCGCTAGAGTGCACTAGAATGCACCAGAGTATTTAGAGTACTTGGTTTCATTAAGTACTTTAGTCACTCTAGTCACTCTAGTCACTCTAGTCACTTATTACTTCTTATACCCATATTTAGCAAGATCCCCAAGTTCTTCTTCAATTCTGAGAAGCTGGTTATACTTGCAGATCCTGTCTGTACGGCTTGCTGATCCAGTCTTAATCTGCCCTGAATTTGTAGCCACTGCTATATCGGCAATAGTTGTATCTTCAGTTTCGCCCGAACGGTGTGAAGTAACAGTTGTATAGCCTGCCCTGTGAGCCATTTCAATTGCATTCAGTGTTTCAGTAAGAGAACCAATCTGGTTAACCTTGATAAGGATTGAATTTGCGCAACCCAGATCTATTCCTTTTTTAAGGTACTCAACATTCGTTACAAAAAGATCATCTCCCACTATCTGGCACCTTTTTCCTATCCTGTCCGTGAGCAATTTCCATCCTTCCCAGTCGCCTTCAGCCATACCATCTTCGATCGAGTCTATAGGGTATTTATTAATAAGCTGCTCAAGAAAATCAACCTGTTCCTTTGATGTCTTACGTGCGCCCTTTGGACCTTCGAATTTTGAATAATTGTACATTCCGTCAACATAAAACTCTGATGCTGCACAATCAAGACCGATTGTAATATCTTTCCCCGCTGTATATCCGGCTTCCTTAATAGCTTTAAGGACAGATTCCAGAGCGTCTTCGGTGCCTTCAAATTTTGGAGCAAATCCACCTTCGTCACCTACAGCGGTACTTAGACCACGACCTTTAAGCACTTTCTTTAATGCATGGAACACTTCTGTGCCCATACGTAAGCCTTCCTTGAAAGAAGGAGCGCCAACAGGTCTGATCATAAATTCCTGGAAAGCAATCGGTGCATCTGAGTGTGAACCACCGTTTATAATATTCATCATAGGAACAGGAAGTGTAACTGCATTTGCGCCTCCTATATAGCGGTACAGGGGAAGACCATGATACTGGGCAGCAGCCTTGGCGCAAGCAAGCGAAACGCCGAGGATTGCATTTGCTCCCAGGTTGCTTTTTGTCCTGGTTCCGTCAAGATCAATCATCTTTTTATCGATGCCTGCCTGATCGGTAACATCCATACCGATGACTTCTTCAGCTATAACATTATTCACATTATGAACTGCCTTGAGAACACCTTTACCAAGGTAACGGCTTTTATCGCCATCTCTCAGTTCGAGCGCTTCATTTTCGCCTGTTGAAGCGCCTGAGGGAACAGCAGCCCTGCCGAAATAACCACTTGCGGTCATTACATCGACTTCGATAGTAGGATTGCCGCGTGAATCAAGGATTTCGCGAGCATGTACACTAACAATTTGACCCATAAAATTTTATTTTAAAATTAGACAACTTAATGTAAAGATAAAAAGACAAAAGTATAAAGATAAATTCGATTTCGGTTTCAATTTCAAGATTTCAGGGATATTGTGATAGTAATCGCTTTCACAGAACTCTGAAACGCTGACTGTGAAATTTTGAAACATACATATTGAATAAAAAAAGGGATTAAATCATTTTGATTTATCCCTTTTCACTTAATATAACTCAGTAAGCATTTGTTTATTCTTCAGGAACCTTTTCATCCTGCACTCCTTCGGCTTTTTCAGCTTCCTTTGGAGTATCGTTGGCAGCTGGTTGAGCTGATTTTCCTTCGGCAGCGGGTTCACTTTTCTTTTTAGGCGCTCTTCTTCTCCTTGATTTTGTCTTTGTTTCGCCTCCGCCCAGCATAGCTTCATTGTAGTCAACAAGCTCGATAATGCACATATCAGCATTATCACCGATCCTGTTACCTGTTTTAAGGATTCTTGTGTAACCTCCGGGACGTTCGGCTATCTTCGGAGAGACTTCCCTGAACAGTTCAGAAACAGCTTCCTTATCTTTCAGATAGCTGAAGACAACCCTTCTTGAATGTGTTGAATCGTCTTTCGATTTTGTAATCAGAGGTTCAACGAATGTTCTGAGCGCTCTTGCTTTCGCTGTAGTTGTTGTAATCCTTTTATGAAGGATAAGTGATGAAGCCATATTGGAAAGCATCGATTTCCTGTGTGCACTTGTCCTTCCCAAATGGTTTATTACTCTTGAATGTCGCATTTCTGTATTTCCTTAACCGTTTATTAATCTTTCTCTAATTTGTATTTGCTTACATCCATTCCGAAAGAAAGGCTCAGGTTTTCCAGCATCTCATCGAGTTCGGTGAGAGATTTTTTACCGAAGTTTCTGAATTTCAGCAAATCGTTCTTGTTGAATTTAACAAGGTCGCCGAGAGTTTCGACTTCTGCGGCTTTAAGACAGTTGAGAGCTCTTACTGAAAGGTCGAGATCTACAAGCTTAGTCTTAAGAAGCTGTCTCATATGAAGTACTTCCTCGTCGAATTCCTCATTAGCCATCTTATCATCGGAATCGAGAGTGATCTTCTCATCGGAGAAGAGCATGAAGTGATAAATAAGGATCTTGGCGGCTTCCTTGAGAGCATCCTTTGGATGAATAGATCCATCTGTTTCAATTTCAAAAAGAAGTTTCTCGTAGTCGGTTTTCTGTTCAACGCGATAGTTCTCGACCGAATACTTGACGTTTCTTATTGGTGTAAAAATTGAATCGATTGAAATGAGCCCGAATTCGCTGTCAGCGGGTTCATTTTCCTCAGCAGGAACATAGCCCCGACCTTTATTTATTGTAAGCTCCAGTTGAAGCTTAACATCGGGTTCCATCCTGAAAATAACCAGTTCCGGATTAAGAACTTCGAAACCGGTAAGAGAATTCTTAAGGTTTCCTGCCTTAAAAACGTCCTGACCATTTAATTTGACTGTGACTTTCTCATGGTCAACATCCTCGACTATCCTTTTGAATCGAACCTGTTTGAGGTTCAGGATTATTTCAGTGACGTCCTCCATAACACCGGTTATGGTAGAAAACTCATGGTCAATGCCTTCGATCTTGACGGTTGTGATAGCGTATCCTTCAAGAGAGGACAGAAGTATCCTTCTCAGGGCATTGCCGACAGTAATACCATAGCCGGGTTCCAGCGGTCTGAACTCGAATTTACCGAGTTTATCGTCCGCTTCCAGCATTATTACTTTGTCGGGCTTCTGGAATGATAAAATGGCCATAGAATATTTTGTTAAATATTATTACTTGGAATACAATTCAACTATAAGCTGTTCCTTTATGTTTTCAGGAATGTCAGAACGCTCAGGCATATTCATGAACTTACCTGCCATTTGTGAATCATCCCACTCAAGCCATGGGAGCTTCGAAAAGCTTCTGGTTGTGAGTGCGCCGACTATTGATTCGAGAGATTTTGATTTCTCACGAACTCCAATAATATCGCCTGGTTTAAGCTGAAACGAAGGGATATTAATTACATCACCGTTAACTGTAATATGCCTGTGAGATACAAGCTGTCTTGCTGCTGCCCTTGTTGGAGCAACTCCGAGACGAAAAACAGTATTATCAAGACGTGCTTCGAGCATCTGAAGCAGAACCTCGCCTGTAACACCTTTGCTTCTTGAAGCTTTTTCGAATGTATTACGGAACTGGCGCTCCAGGATACCATACGTGTATTTTGCTTTTTGCTTCTCTCTAAGCTGAACACCGTATTCAGAAGTTTTCTTTCTTTTTTTGTTTACTCCATGCTGTCCGGGGGGGAAATTTTTCCTCTCCAGGTGTTTATCGGGACCAAACACAGGTTCTCCGAATTTTCTTGCGATTCTTGATTTTGGGCCAGTATATCTTGCCATTGTCTTTTAAAAAAAATTGAACTTACTTACTATCTTAATTTGTTCCGGAGTAATGATGACCGGTGTAAAGTGTTATACTCTTCTTCTGCCGGGAGCACGGCAACCATTGTGTGGCATTGGAGTAACATCAACTATTTCAGTTACTTCTATGCCAACATTTGATATTGCCCTTATTGCAGATTCACGGCCTGATCCAGGACCTTTTACAAAAACCTTAACTTTTCTGAGCCCGAGGTCGAACGCAACTTTTCCACATTCTTCCGATGCCATCTGAGCTGCATAGGGGGTGTTTTTCTTTGAACCTTTAAATCCCATTTTCCCGGCTGACGCCCATGAAATTACCTGACCTGAATTGTTTGTCAGTGTTACAATAATGTTATTGAATGATGAATGAACATGCGCCTGACCCTGAGGTTCAACCTTTACGATCCTCTTTTTTAATGCTCCGGTCTTCTTTGCCATAATTTATTTATTTAGTAGCTTTTTTCTTGTTTGCAACAGTTTTCTTACGACCCTTACGTGTCCTTGCGTTATTTTTTGTACTCTGTCCACGAACAGGAAGCCCCAGTCTGTGACGTACTCCCCTGTAACAGCCAATATCCATAAGCCTTTTAATATTGAGCTGTGTTTCCGAACGTAACTCACCCTCAAGCTTGTAATTATCGCTCAGAATGCGACGGATCGTGTTTATCTGATCATCGTTCCACTCGGAAACTTTTGCATTTCTGTCAACGCCTGCCTCATCGAGCACCTTCTGGGCAGTGCTTTTTCCTACGCCGTAGATATAGGTAAGGCCAATCTCGCCTCTTTTATTTCTTGGTAAATCAACACCAACTATACGTGCCATATAACTTTTCTTAAATAGTTTGCAAAATTAATGAAAATTATCCCTGTCTCTGCTTGAACTTGGGGTTTTTCTTGTTAATTACGTAAATGCGGCCTTTTCTCCTGACTATTTTACAGTCAGCGCTGCGCTTTTTTACAGATGCTCTTACTTTCATTACCTTAATATTTCATGTGTTTATATTTCTTTCTTTTAGGTCCCATTGAACCTGCCATGTTGGTTTCCTATTTATACCTGAATGTTATTCTTCCTTTTGTAAGATCGTACGGCGACATTTCGACTTTAACCTTATCACCCGGCAGGATCTTTATATAATGCATTCTCATCTTTCCGGAGATATGTGCAGTAATCACATGTCCGTTTTCAAGCTCTACCCTGAACATTGCGTTCGAAAGAGCTTCGATGATTGTGCCGTCCTGCTCAATTGATGATTGTTTGGCCATACAATTATTTTTTATTTAAAACTTCTTCAATGAAATCAAAAGTCGTCAGCACATCCGCTTTTCCGTTATCAACCGCTACAGCATATTCAAAATGAGCCGAGGGTTTTGAGTCGGCGGTTCTTATAGTCCACCCGTCTTTCAGCTGGACTGTCTCTTTTCTGCCAAGGTTAATCATTGGTTCTATACAGATAACAAGTCCTTTCGTCATTTTCGGGCCGGTGCCTGGTCTGCCATAATTCGGTACTTCAGGTTGCTCATGCAGCTTTTTTCCCAGACCGTGGCCGACAAGTTCTCTTACTACAGTAAATCCCCCGCTTTCGGCTTTCGCCTGAACAGCATGTGAAATATCCCCGATCCTGTTGCCGGAAACTGCTTTTTTTACTCCTTCTTCAAGTGAAGCTCTCGTGTAATCAAGGAGTTTTCTCAGTTCAGGTTTAATCTCACCGACAGGGAATGTGAATGCACTGTCTCCATACCAGCCATTCAGGATCACTCCGCAATCAACCGAAATAATATCACCTTCCTGAAGCCTGTAATCTGAAGGAATGCCATGAACCACTTCCTCGTTGACAGATGTGCAGAGTGTATTTGGGAAACCACCATAACCCTTGAAAGCCGGAACTGCACCGTTGTCGCGAATAAACGTTTCAGCCATTTTATCAAGATAAAGAGTGGTGACCCCTGGTTTTATGAGTGCAGCAATCTCGGCAAGCGTCCTGGACACAAGCAAATTGCTTTCCCTTAACAACCCAATCTCTTCATCAGTCTTTATATACAACATCAAAGAACGCTAAACATTTTATATTGAAGTTACTGAGCCGGATCTTCCTTTTACCCTTCCAGACTTCATAAGTCCGTCGTAGTGACGCATAAGCAGATGACTCTCTATCTGCTGAAGAGTGTCGAGTATTACACCGACAAGGATGAGAAGTGTAGTGCCTCCATAGAATTGTGCGAACTGTGGCGACACAGTAGCCTGTACTGCAAGCGACGGAAGAATAGCGACAATAGCAAGGAAGAAGGATCCGGGAAGTGTAATCCTCGACATAATTGAATCGAGAAATTCAACAGTTTTTCTTCCGGGTTTGATCCCCGGGATGAAACCGCCATTCTTCTTCATATCTTCTGCCATCTGAACCGGATTAATCGTAATTGCAGTATAAAAATATGTGAACAGAATGATCAATATAGCTGTTACAAAGTTATACCAGAAACCATACATGTTCCCGAAAGCAACCATAAAACCAGAACCGCTCTGTGAATAACCTGCTATGATAACAGGAAGCATCATAATCGCCTGGGCAAAAATTATCGGCATTACACCAGCTGCATTCACTTTGAGTGGAATATACTGACGAACGCCCCCATACTGTTTATTGCCGACAATTCTTCTTGCATACTGAACAGGAACACGGCGTGTACCCTGAACGAGAAGTATCGTACCGAGGGTTACAACGAACAATAATACAATCTCAACAATAAGTCCAATGAGACCACCGGCGCCATTCATCCTTACTCCCACTTCAAATATGAAGTTCTGAGGCAGCCTTGCAATGATACCGATCATTATTATGAGTGAGATACCGTTGCCAATTCCTTTATCAGTAATTTTCTCACCGAGCCACATAACAAATATTGTTCCTGCAGTGAGGATAATCACTGAAGATATCGTAAAGAATGTTCCGGAAATAACAAATGCTGATGCCGGGAGTTGTGCGTGAAGGTTCACGAGGTAGGTTGGAGCCTGAAGAATCAGAATACCGACTGTAAGATACCTCGTATACTGATTCATTTTTCTTCTTCCGCTTTCTCCTTCTTTCTGGAGCTTCTGGAAATATGGGAATACGATCCCGAGAAGCTGAACAACGATTGAAGCGGAGATGTACGGCATTATACCCAGGGCAAAGATTGAAGCCTGTGAGAATGCGCCTCCTGAAAACATATCAAGAAGACCCATTATACCTGTTGATGTCTGGTCCTTTAACTGACCCAGCTGTGAGGGATCAACTCCGGGTAATGAGATATATTTACCGAGCCTGTATAACAGAATAATACTGAAAGTATAGATCAGCCTTGCCCGCAGATCTTCTATCTTGAAGATATTCTTAATAGTCTGAATGAATCTCATGTAATTACAGTTTTACAGCGGTTCCCTCTTTAGCCTCAATAGCTGCAACAGCTGATTTGCTGAATGCATGGGCGTGGACTTCAAGTTTCCTGTCGAGAGTACCATTTCCAAGAATTTTTACAAGGGCATTTTTGGATATGAATCCGGCTTCAATTAGAGCATTGATGTCAATTTTCTCAAGGTTATTCTTTTCTGCCAGGGCCTGAAGTGTACTAAGGTTGATAGCCTTGTACTCAACACGGTTGACATTTTTGAAACCATATTTCGGAAGCCGTCTCTGCAAAGGCATCTGACCACCTTCAAAACCTATTTTCCTGTTGTAACCCGACCTTTGCTTGGCGCCTTTATGACCACGGGTTGATGTTCCACCCTTTCCGGATCCCTGTCCGCGGCCCAGACGTTTACTTCTCTTAACCGAACCCTTTGCAGGTTTTAAGTTACTCAAATCCATGATATTGACTTATAATATTGTTAATGTCTTAAATACTTTCAACTTTTACAAGGTGTCTTATCTTTTCTACCATTCCTAATATCTGAGGAGTAGCTTCATGCTCGACAGTATGGTTCAGTTTCCGGATACCAAGAGCTTCAAGAGTTCTCTTCTGACGTTCAGGTTTGCCATTTTTACTTTTAACCTGGGTTATTCGAATTTTTGCCATTTCTGTACTGTATTATCCGTTAAATACTCTGTCCATTGACACATTTCTCTGTTCAGCAATACCGAATGCATCTCTCATTTCGAGCAAAGCTGCAAAAGTAGCTTTAACAAGGTTATGAGGGTTAGAGGATCCTTTTGATTTGGCGAGCACATTTTTCACTCCAACACTTTCGAGCACTGCACGCATAGCGCCTCCTGCTTTTACTCCTGTACCCTGAGATGCTGGTTTTACGAAAACCTTTGCTCCTCCGAATTTGGCTACCTGCTCATGAGGTACTGTACCATTAATTACAGGAACTTTTATAAGGTTTTTCTTTGCATCTTCTATACCTTTTGCGATGGCGGTTGTTACCTCACTGGCTTTACCCAGCCCGTGGCCAACGATACCATCTTCGTTTCCGACAACAACAATTGCTGAGAAGCTGAATGTACGTCCGCCTTTTGTAACCTTTGTAACTCTCTGGATGCTAACGAGCCTGTCTTTAAGCTCGAGGTCGCTGGTTTTTACTTTTCTTATACCTTCTGCCATGTTCATTAGAATTTTAATCCGCCTTCGCGTGCTGCATCAGCCAATGATTTTACTCTGCCGTGATATTTATAGCCACTCCTGTCAAAAACTACTGACTCAATGCCTTTCTCTTTGCATTTTGATGCGAGCAGTTTACCGACAAGTTTAGCCTGTTCTGTTTTTTTAATGCCTGTCTGGGCAGCCACATCTTTCTCTCTCGAGCTGGCCGACAGGAGTGTAACTCCATTCAGGTCGTCAACAACCTGAACATATATTTGTTTGTTGCTACGGTATACGGCAAGTCTGGGAGACTCGGCGGTACCTTTTATTTTTTTGCGGATCCTCATTCTGATCCTCGATCTTCTTTCCAACTTGGATAAGGCCATGACTTTTTAACTTTTACTTGGACTTGTTATACACTTGCAGACTTACCGGCTTTCCTTCTGAGCTGTTCTCCGACAAATTTGATACCTTTTCCTTTATATGGTTCAGGCGGGCGGAGGGATCTGATCTTCGCTGCAACATGTCCGATAAGCTGTTTGTCGATGCATGTAAGAGTAATGATCGGGTTTGCTCTTCTTTCCGTTTTAGTTTCTACTTTAACCTCCTTCGGAAGTTCAATTATTACTTCATGGGAAAAACCGAGACTCATCTCGAGATTCTGCCCTTTTGCTTCAGCCCTGTAACCTACTCCTACGAGCTCAAGTTCTTTTTTGTACCCTTCAGAGACACCGGTTACCATGTTCTGTAAAAGAGCGCGGTACAGGCCGTGGAGAGATTTATGGCTCTTTGAATCCGATGGTCTTGTAATATGGACCTCATTCCCTACAACTTCAACCTTAAGGTCTTTATCTACAGTCTGGGTAAGTTCACCCAGAGGGCCTTTCACACTGACCACGTTGTTGCCATCGATCTTAACGGTGACATTCTTTGGCAGGTTTACAGGTAATTTTCCTATTCGTGACATTGAGTTATTTTATTAGTAAACATAACATAATACTTCACCGCCTATATTCTCTTTTTTTGCCTCTTTGTCTGTCATAAGACCCTTAGAGGTAGAGATTATTGCAATTCCGAGTCCGTTCAGAACCCTTGGCATCTCTTCAGCGCCGGTATACTGGCGAAGACCCGGCCGGCTGATTCTCTGAATTTCCTTAATAGCAGGTCTTTTTGTTTTTGCATTATACTTCAGAGCAATCTTCAGAACACCTTGTGGTGTTTCATCCTCAACAACTTTATAGCTGAGAATATATCCTTTTTCGAACAGAATTCTTGCGATCTCTTTCTTAAGGTTCGATGCCGGAGCTTCAACTACCTTATGACCGGCCATAATGGCGTTCCTTATTCTGGTCAGTAAATCTGCAATTGGATCAGTCATCTTGTATCTATTATTGTCGTTATTATTAATTCAGTGATTACCAGCTCGCTTTTTTAACTCCGGGGAGAAGACCCTGTGATGCCATTTCCCTGAAGACAATCCTGCTGATTCCAAATTGTCTCATATAACCGCGTGGACGTCCGGTCAGCTTACACCTGTTACGAACCCTTATAGGGTTAGAGTTCCTGGGCAGACGGCTGAGTCCAACGTAATCACCATCAGCTTTCAGTTTGGCTCTTTTCTCGGCATATTTCTGGGCAAGTTTTGCGCGTTTTACTTCGCGGGCTACCATGGATATCTTAGCCATATATCTTAATTTTTAGAATTTTTAAATGGTAAACCAAATTGCTTAAGCAGTGAAAAAGCTTCTTCATCAGTTGTTGCAGAGGTAACAAAGGTTATCTGCAATCCCATGATCTTGGCAACTTTATCAAGGTCAATCTCAGGGAAGATTATCTGTTCTGTAATACCCAGGGTATAATTTCCGCGTCCGTCGAGTTTTGAATTAATACCCTTAAAGTCGCGTATCCTGGGAAGAGCAACTGCGATCAGTCTTTCAAGGAATTCATACATTCTCTCCCTGCGGAGTGTGACCATAATCCCGATAGGCATATTTCTTCTCAGTTTGAAGTTTGATATATCTTTCGAAGAATATGTCTGAACAGCTTTTTGTCCTGCGATGTCGGTAATTTCTTTGACTCCGAATTCCAGAAGCTTTTTATCGGCTATAGCCTGTCCTACCCCTTGGTTGATTACTATCTTCCTCAACCGGGGGACCTGCATTATTGTACTGTAACCGAATTCTTTCATTAATGCAGGGACGATCTCGTCTTTATACTTTGTTTTCAGTGCAGGTGTATACATTACTTAATCTCCTCTCCTGATTTTTTTGAATATCGCACCAATTTGTTTTTATCGTTGAGTTTTCTTCCGACGCGCGTGGGTTTTCCCGATGTGGGATCAACAAGCATAAGGTTTGAAATATGAACTGGTGCTTCTTTTTTCAGTATTCCACCCTGTGGAGCTTTTGCGTTAGGTTTTGTATGTTTTGAAACCATATTTACTCCTTCAACAAGGGCTCTGTCCTTATCCCTGTTAACTTCGAGAACACGGCCTTTCTGACCTTTTGATTCGCCGGTTATTACAATAACCGTGTCGCCTTTCTTAATATGAATCTTCTTCTGCATCGTTGTGTATTTAAAAAGTTACAACACTTCAGGTGCCAGTGAAACAATCTTCATGTACTTATCGCGGAGCTCCCTTGCAACCGGACCGAAGATACGGGTTCCGCGCACCTCATTTACGTTGTTAAGCAGCACCACTGCATTATCGTCGAACCTTATATAGGAACCATCGGGACGACGGATCTCCTTTTTAGTTCTGACCACAACCGCTTTGCTGACAGTACCTTTTTTTGCTTCACCTGAAGGAAGTGCGGATTTCACACTTACAACAATCTTATCACCGACTGTAGCGTATCTTTTACCGCTCCCACCCAGAACCCTGATGCACAAGACTTCCTTTGCACCTGAGTTGTCGGCAACTGACAATCTGCTTTCCTGCTGTATCATAATTACTTAGCTCTTTCGATTATTTCAACTAGTCTCCAGGTTTTGTTTTTGCTCAGAGGCCTGGTTTCTGATATACGGACGGTATCGCCAACGTTGCATGAATTTTCTTCATCGTGTGCCATCAGCTTCTTGGTCTTGTTAATGAATTTGCCATATATAGGATGTTCTACTTTCCTCTTTATGGCAACAACGATCGACTTGTTCATACTTGCGCTGACAACAACCCCGATACGTTCTTTTCTAAGATTCCTTTCCATTTGATATCCGGCTATTTAGATTTCATGTGTTTATTCTCTGTTTTTTTCAAGGCCACATGGAACATCCATGTATAAACATTCTTTTCTGTGACCATATTTATAATCATGGATGTTGCTCGTTCATTTTTCTTTTACGCAGTTCAGTCAGCAACCGGGCAATCGTTGTTTTTGTCTGTTTAATCTTCTGAGGATTATCCAGCGGCGTGATTGCGTGATTGAGCTTCATGCGAACCAGCATAGTCTTTTCAGTATCGATCCTTTCGATAAGATCGGAGGTGCTTAATTCCCTTATTTCTGAAGTTTTCATCTCTGTGTTTTATTTTATTCCTGTACGTAATCGCGTCTTACAACGAATTTGGTTGTAATCGGCAGTTTTTGTGCACCAAGGCGAAGAGCTTCTTTTGCTACTTCATAGGGAACTCCCTCTGCTTCGAGAATGATTCTTCCGGGTGTAACAGGTACAACGAATCCTTCAGGGGCGCCTTTTCCTTTACCCATACGAACCTCAGCGGGTTTCTTTGTTATAGGCTTATCGGGGAAAACCCTTATCCAGAGCTGACCTTCACGTTTCATATAGCGTGTAACTGCCTGACGGGCTGCTTCGATCTGTCTTCCTGTGATCCACTGTTGTTCCAGTGCCTTGATTCCAAATGACCCGAATGCCAGCTGATTGCCTCTCTGCGCATTGCCTTTCATTCTTCCCTTCTGGGATCTCCTGAATTTGGTCCTCTTCGGTTGTAACATTGCTGTATTCTTAAAATATTATTTTTACTATTTCTTTGCTTTCCTCTTAAGACTCTTTGTCTTTGCATTCCTGGCGCCGATATTCGGACTGAGATCTCTTCTCCCGAATACTTCACCGTTGCAAATCCACACTTTTACTCCGAGAAGCCCTACTTTGGTGTGAGCTTCTGCAAGGGCATAGTCAATATCAGCCCTTAGAGTATGAAGAGGAATACGTCCTTCCTTGTATGATTCGCTTCTTGCCATTTCAGCGCCACCGAGTCTTCCGGATATCATAATCTTGATACCTTCGGCGCCCATGCGCATTGTTGAAGCAATCGACATCTTGATAGCGCGTCTGTAGGAAATCTTTCCCTCCAGCTGACGGGCAATATTATTCGCAACAATGTTTGCATCGAGTTCAGGGCGTTTCACTTCGAAAATATTGATCTGAACTTCTTTCTTTGTGATCTTCTTAAGTTCCTCCTTGAGTTTATCGACTTCCTGGCCGCCTTTCCCGATTATTATACCCGGACGTGCAGTGTTTACAGTTACAGTGATAAGCTTGAGAGTTCTTTCAATAATGATTTTCGAGATGCTTGCCTTTGCGAGCCTTGCGCTAAGGTATTCCCTGATCTTGGTGTCTTCAACCAGCTTACCGGAAAAATCTTTTCCGCCGTACCAGTTTGAATCCCAACCTTTGATTATACCAAGTCTGTTGCCAATCGGATTAACTTTCTGTCCCATCTATTCTATTTTGATGTTTCTGTTTCAACTGTTTCAACTTCATTTTTCATGCTGTCGAGCACAAGAGTTACATGGTTAGATCTTTTTCTAAGCCTGTAAGCTCTTCCCTGGGGGGCTGTCTGCAGTCTTTTAAGTGAACGGCCACCGTCGACATGGATCAGTTTAACATAGAGATTGCTCTCTTCAATTCTGACGCCTTCGTTCTTAGCCTGCCAGTTTGATATTGCTGAAAGGAGAAGTTTTTCCATTCTGCGTGAAGCTTCCTGTGAACTGTATTTCAGGACATCAAGAGCTTTATTCACCTCCATTCCGCTTATAAGATCGGTAACAAGCCTCATTTTTCTCGGTGATGTCGGGCAGTTCCTGAGGATAGCCTGGTATCTGCTTTTCGCGGCTTCCTTTCTCTGCTCTGCTGTATTTCTTTTTCTTGCACCCATTTTCAATATTTTTTCAATGCCTGTTATTATTTATTACCGGAATGGCCTCTGAAGGTACGTGTGGGTGAAAATTCTCCCAGCTTATGGCCAACCATATTCTCGGTTACGTAAACCGGTATGAACTTGTTTCCGTTGTGAACTGCTATAGTATGCCCTACAAAATCAGGAGAGATAACTGATCTTCTCGACCAGGTCTTTATCACTGACTTCTTCTGTCCTTCATTCATATCGAGAACTCTTTTCTCGAGTTTGTAATCAATGAAAGGGCCTTTTTTAATTGATCTGCTCATAATATATCAGTTATTTTTTCCTTCTTTCAATTATATGTTTTGCAGAGTATTTCTTTCTGTCCCTGGTTTTGAAACCTTTAGCAGGGATGCCTTTGCGTGATCTTGGGTGACCACCTGATGCGCGACCTTCACCACCACCCATCGGGTGATCAACAGGGTTCATAACAACGCCACGAACTCTCGGGCGGCGACCCTGCCAGCGTGAACGGCCGGCTTTTCCTGATCTTTCAAGGTTATGATCCTGGTTTGAAACTGTGCCGATTGTTGCCCTGCATGTTGTAAGGACGAGTCTTGTTTCGCCTGAAGGCAGTTTGATTGTTGCATATTTTCCTTCACGTGCCGAGAGCTGTGCATATGTTCCTGCACTGCGTGCTATTGCTGCACCTTTCCCGGGCTTAAGCTCTATATTATGAACGATTGTACCGAGAGGAATATCACTGAGGAAAAGGGTGTTCCCGACTTCAGGAGCAACATCTTTTCCCGACTGGATAGTCTGGCCTACCTGTAAACCGGTAGGTGCTACAATATATCTTTTCTCACCATCCTGGTAAATAACCAGTGCAATCCTCGATGAACGGTTCGGGTCATATTCAATAGTTTTTACTGTTGCCGTCATTCCGTCCTTGTTCCTGAGGAAATCAATAACTCTGTACATCTTCTTATGACCGCCTCCGATGTACCGCATAGTCCTATGGCCGTTAACATTCCTTCCTCCTGATTTTCTTAGCGGCTGGAGGAGAGATTTCTCCGGCGTAGCACTTGTGATGTCATCAAAAGTGCTTGCGATCTTGTGTCGCTGACCTGGTGTAACAGGTTTTATCTTTCTGACTGCCATTTGTTAATTAAATATTGCTATAGAAATCAATTTTGTTTCCTTCTGCCAGTGTAACAACAGCTTTTTTCGTAGCAACTGTTTTGCCGATCAGAAGACCTGATTTTGTATTACGTGCTTTGATTTTTCCTCCGTAACGCAGAGTATTTACAGAATCAACAGTAACGTTGTACATTTCCTCTACAGCCTTCTTGATCTGAATCTTATTAGCCTTCTTGTCGACAAGAAAACCGTAACGGTTGAACTTGTCGCCCTGGCTTGTCATCTTTTCCGTTACAATCGGTTTAAGCAAAATATCCATTTCAGTTTTTCTGTTTTCTAGTTTTCAAAAGTTGCCTGTAAAACGTCAACTGCGCTCTCCACAAGTATGAGTTTTGAAGCCTTCATAATCTTGTATGTGTTTAACTCTGTGGCAGTTACGACTTCAACCCCTTGCACATTTCGGGATGACAAATATATGTTATTATTTTGTTCCGGTAAAACAATTACGGAATTTTTATTGTCAAAATTCAGGTTATTGCCTATTTTGATGAATTCCTTTGTTTTCGGAGCTTCGAGTGTGAAATCCTCGAGAACAATAATATTATTTGAAGTGGCTTTATATGAAAGAGCAGATTTTCTTGCGAGCTGCTTTACTTTTTTATTAAGCTTGAAACCATAAAACCTTGGTTTTGGCCCGAAAACTCTTCCACCGCCTCTGTAAAGGGGATTCCTGATGTTACCTGCCCTTGCAGTACCGGTTCCTTTCTGTCGTTTAATCTTCCGTGTACTACCGGAAACTTCACCACGTTCTTTTGCCTTATGAGTACCCTGCCTCTGATTGGCAAGATATTGTTTTGTATCAAGGTATATAGCGTGGTCGTTAGGTTCTATACCGAAGATCGAATCGTCGAGATTCACTTTTCTTCCGGTCTCCTTACCTTCTGTATTAAGAATCGTTACTTCCATTATTTCGAAATTATTACGTAACCACCTTTCGGACCCGGTACAGATCCTTTAACTATTAGTATATTATTCTCAACCATTATCCTGACAACTTTCAAATCCATTGCCATGACTTTGTTTCCTCCCATACGTCCGGCCATTCTCATGCCAGGGAGAACCCTTGACGGGAATGATGAAGCTCCGAGTGAACCTGGCGCCCGGCCCCTGTTGTGTTGGCCGTGGGTTTGTCCACCAACGCCGCCGAATTTATGGCGTTTAACAACACCCTGGAACCCTCTTCCTTTTGACCATCCTCTGATGTCGAGCACTTCCTCTCCATCGAAAATTGAAGCTGTAACAACTTCACCTTCCTTAAGATCCTGGTCGAAATCGCTGAACTCCATTACTTTCCTTTTGGGGACTGTGTTCGCTTTTTTGAAGTGACCTGCTTCAGCTTTATTTGAATGCTTTTCGTTTTTATCTTCAAATCCGAGCTGAACGGCGCTATATCCGTCCTTCTCCACAGTTTTTACCTGCGTGACAATGCACGGGCCTGCCTGCAGAACCGTACATGGAATATTCTTTCCATTCTCATCGAAAATGGAAGTCATTCCGACTTTTTTACCAATTAATCCCTGCATTTCTTTAATACTTTACTGATTTCACACTTTTATTTCTACTTCAACTCCGCTTGGAAGCTCAAGCTTCATCAATGCATCGATTGTTTTCGGTGTTGAACTGTAAATATCGAGCAATCTCTTGTACGAAGAAAGCTGGAATTGTTCCCTTGCTTTTTTATTCACGAAAGGCGAACGCAGTACAGTATAAATCTTTTTATGCGTCGGGAGGGGAATAGGACCGCTCACTACCGCACCGGTGGATTTCACCGTCTTGACGATCTTCTCGGCAGATTTATCCACCAGATTGTGATCGTAAGATTTCAGCTTAATGCGAATTTTCTGACTCATCTTTAAAGAATTTTTCCTTTTGTTTTTTCTACAATCCTGTTTGATATTTCTGCAGGTACCTTTTCATAATGAGAGAACTCCATTGTTGATGTAGCTCTTCCCGAGGTAAGAGTACGAAGTACAGTAACATAGCCGAATTTTTCTGCCAGAGGTACTTTAGCTTTGATTACTCTTGCGCCTGCTTTCGATTCCATACCTTCCACCTTCCCCCTTCTTCTGTTGAAATCGCCTATTACATCGCCAACATACTCTTCAGGAGTGACAACTTCAGTTGACATTATCGGCTCAAGGATAACAGGATTGCATTTACCTGCATACTTTCTGAAGGCCTGTTTGGCTGCAATTTCAAATGAAAGAGCATCGGAGTCGACCGGATGGTACGAACCGTCTTTGAGTGTTACTTTTAGACTATCGAGTGGGAAACCGGCCATAGGGCCGTTATCCATCGCTTCTTTAAATCCTTTTTCTACGGCAGGAACATATTCTTTCGGTATATGTCCGCCTTTGACATCATTAATAAACTGAAGCCCGCGAGTATCTTCATCAGCCGGACCAATTTCAAAAATGATATCAGCAAATTTACCACGACCGCCGGTTTGCTTTTTGAATACCTCACGGAATTCTCCTGTTGTTGTAATAGCTTCTTTATAAGCTACCTGCGGAGCTCCCTGGTTGCATTCAACCTTAAATTCCCTTTTTAACCTGTCGATAAGTATTTCGAGATGAAGCTCACCCATACCATGAATGACTGTCTGCCCGCTGTCGGGATCGGTCTTAACCTGGAATGTGGGATCTTCTTCTGCCAGCTTGCTGAGAGCAAGTGAGAGTTTATCAACATCTGCCTGGGTTTTTGGCTCTACTGCAACACCTATAACAGGCTCAGGAAAATCCATCGTTTCGAGAACAATGGGCTTGTTGATTGCACAAATCGTATCGCCTGTTTTGAGATCTTTAAAACCCACACCGGCACAAATATCACCGGCAGAAATGCTGTCTTTTGGATTCTGCTTGTTAGCATGCATCTGGAAGAGGCGGTTTATACGCTCTCTTTTCCCTGTACGTGTATTTAATACAGTATCGCCTGCATTCAGAGTTCCTGAGTAAACTCTTATAAACACAAGCCTGCCGACAAAAGGATCTGTTGCGATTTTGAATGCCAGACCGGCAAACGGACCGTCATTGTCGGGTTCGCGAACCTCTTCCTTGTCATTTCTTGGATCCTTACCTGTTACAGATCCCTTATCAACCGGTGAAGGAAGATAATCAATGACTGTATCGAGGAGCATCTGCACACCTTTATTCTTAAATGCGGATCCGCAGATAACAGGTATTGCAAGGCCTGCAATAGATGTCTTTCTCAGGGCCTCCCTAATCTGGTCGGCAGTGATTGATTCATGATCTTCAATATACTTCTCAAGCAATGTATCATCAACACCTGCGACCGTTTCAATAAGCTTATGACGCCATTCTTCAGCCTCTTCAGCCATATCGGCAGGTATATCTTCTATTCTGAAATTTGTAAGCTTTGAGTCTTCTTCGGTCTCATAAATTACAGCTTTCATTTCTACAAGATCGATTACTCCCGAGAAGTTTTCTTCAGCGCCAATAGGAATCTGAACAGGAACCGGGTTGGCTCCGAGTTTTTCCTGTATCTGCTGTACAACGCTGTAAAAATCAGCGCCGGCTCTATCCATCTTATTAATGAAGGCAATCCTTGGCACGTCATATTTGTTTGCCTGCCTCCAAACTGTTTCCGATTGCGGTTCAACACCTCCTACGGCACAGAAAACAGCAACGGCCCCATCGAGCACCCTGAGGGATCTTTCAACCTCAACGGTAAAGTCAACGTGGCCGGGAGTATCAATTATGTTAATCTTATACTCGTTATCCCTGTGCTTCCAATAGGTAGTGGTAGCTGCAGAGGTAATTGTTATTCCCCTCTCCTGCTCCTGAACCATCCAGTCCATCTGGGCATTTCCTTCATGTACCTCACCCATACGATGTGTACGACCGGTATAGTAAAGAACACGTTCTGTAGTCGTGGTCTTGCCGGCATCGATGTGGGCCATGATCCCGATGTTTCTGGTATATTTCAGGTTTTTATCCATCCCTTTTATCTTCTGCCTTTCTGCCTCTCAGCCTTTCTGTCAATTAATTAAAACCGGAAATGAGCGAAAGCCTTGTTGGCTTCAGCCATCCTGTGTGTATCTTCTTTCTTTTTGTATGCCCCGCCTTCAAGCTTGTATGCTGCCATAACTTCAGCAGCAAGCTTTTCTGACATTGAATGTCCTGTCCTTTTTCTTGCAAAAAGGATAAGATTCTTCATGCTGATGCTGACTTTTCTATCGGGTCTGATTTCCATAGGAACCTGGAAGGTTGCACCACCCACGCGCCTTGCTTTAACTTCAACCTGCGGAGTAACATTATCCAGAGCCTGCTTGAAAATTTCGAGAGGTGATTTTCCTTCTTCCTTGAATTTGTCACCTACTATATCGAGTGAGTCGTAAAGAATCTTAAAAGCAAGATTTTTCTTACCGCTATACATAAGATTATTTACAAATCTTGTTACATATGGATCCTTGTATTTAGGATCCGGTAACAGAATCCTCTTCTTTGGTCTTGACTTTCTCATTTTGTAATCCTTTAAATGTTACTTCTTAGGCCTCTTAGCACCATATTTTGATCTTCTCTGTGAGCGACCATCGACACCTGATGTGTCGAGAGCTCCGCGAACAAGGTGATAACGAACTCCCGGAAGATCCTTGACCCTTCCACCTCTGATGAGCACTATAGAGTGTTCCTGGAGATTGTGACCTTCACCCGGTATGTAAGCGTTTACTTCCTTCTGGTTTGTAAGCCTTACCCTGGCAACCTTCCTCATCGCTGAATTAGGCTTCTTAGGCGTTGTGGTATATACACGCACGCATACTCCCCTTCTCTGAGGGCATGAATCCAGAGCAGGAGCTTTACTTTTATCTACCAGTTTCTTCCTGCCTTTTCTTACTAACTGCTGAATTGTGGGCATAAATCCGTTTAATTTGTATTAAATTTTTCTCCAAAAAATGGTTTGCAAAGGTATTGTTTTAAAATTCAATTCCAAATATGTATATTAATTTTTTTGAAACAATACATTTCATTCCATACTGCAGTCCTGAACAACCATTCAATCAGGCAACAGAGCTTTTTAAAAATATGTCCTTACTTAAAAATGTAAGCATTTTGCAGGTTCACTTCCCGACTTCTCTGAGAGAAAAACGTTTTGTACACTTACTGTGACAGAAAAACCGGTACTCCTGCGTTTCAAAAAACTGATGCAAAGAAAATAAAAAAATCGTAATTCTCAGCTGTTTATTAATCTGTTTTTAAAAAATTATTAATTTTGTCCGCCATTCCGGATCATAATAATAAATATACATATAAAACTATAACCAGTAAAGTATGAAAACTTACCAGGCGGACCAGATTAAGAACGTTGCCCTTCTGGGGAACTCCGGCTCAGGAAAGACCATTCTTGCAGAAGCAATGCTTTTTAATGGCGGCGTTATTGAAAGAAGAGGTACAATTGAAGCCAAAAACACTGCTTCCGATTACAGGCCGATTGAACATGAGAACGGAAACACTA
Source organism: Bacteroidales bacterium (assembly GCA_036261265.1). Lineage (GTDB taxonomy): Bacteria > Bacteroidota > Bacteroidia > Bacteroidales > VadinHA17 > LD21. The sequence goes on along the minus strand of DATALC010000007.1, from coordinate 11,290 downwards.
TCTACTCATCGGTACTGTATACGGAATACCTCAATCATAAAATAAATATTCTTGATACCCCGGGTCTTGACGATTTCAGTGGTGGTGTGATTTCATCATTGTTCGTCTCTGATACTGCTCTGCTGGTTATTAATGCACAGAATGGCGTCGAAGTAGGTACAGAAATTCACTTCAGGCACACAGAACAGGCCCACAAACCTGTCATATTTATAGTAAACGGTCTCGATCACGAAAAAGCTCATTTCGAAAAAGCTATCGAGATGATGAAGGAAAGACTCAGTAATAATGTAGTTATCCTTCAATATCCTGTAAATGAAGGAACAGGATTCAATTCATTCGTAGATGTTCTGAAAATGAAGCTGTATCGCTATTCAAAAGATGGCGGTAAGGCTGAAGTTGTTGATATTCCTGCAGATCAGGCAGGCAAAGCATCCGAATTGCATTCAGCCCTCGTTGAGAAAGCCGCGGAGAGCGATGAAGCACTGATGGAGCTCTTCTTCGCAAATGATTCACTTTCTGAAGACGAAATTAAAAAAGGAATTGCAAAAGGTATTGCAACAAGAGGATTATTCCCTGTTCTCTGCACATCAGCTAAAAACAATATCGGAGTTGACCGTCTCCTTGAATTCATTACAAGTTCGGCTCCTTCTCTCGGGGATTTGCCTGTAATTAAAAACAACAAAGGGGCCGAAGTAAAACCCGATCAGAAAGGACCTGCTTCCGTGTATATATTCAAGACAGCAATTGAGGAGCATATCGGTGAAGTAAACTTCTTCAGGGTATTTTCAGGTACAGTTTCTGAAAACCTCGATGTTGTAAATGCAAATAACGGGACAAAGGAGAGACTTTCACAACTGAATGTGACTGCAGGGAAAAACAGGGTAAGAGTACCTGAAATGTATGTTGGCGATATCGGAGCGTTCGTTAAACTGAAGAATACAAAAATGGGACATACCCTGAATGGCCCGGGAGCTGACTGGAAATTTGACGGCATAAAATTCCCTGAGCCAAAATACAGGACAGCTATCAAAGCACAGAGCGAAAGTGATGATGAGAAGCTTGGTGAAGCCCTTAACAAGTTACACATGGAAGACCCGACTATTATAGTTGAGTATTCAAAAGAGCTTAAACAAATCATTGTTCATGGCCAGGGTGAATATCACCTTAACATAATGAAATGGCATCTCGATAACATTTATAAGATCCCCACAAACTTCTTCGCTCCGAAGATCCCCTATCGTGAGACAATAACAAAGATAGCCCAGGCTGATTACCGCCACAGAAAGCAGTCAGGCGGGGCAGGTCAGTTCGGGGAAGTTCATCTTGTTATCGAACCTTACGAGGAAGGTTCAAAAGAACTTTCAATGATAAAGATAGGCGGAAAAGATCAGAAGATTGCTGTCCGTGATAAGGAAGAGATCGCTCTTGCATGGGGTGGCAAACTTATTTATTGTAACTGCATAGTCGGTGGTTCAATCGATGCAAGATTTATGCCTGCTATTCTTAAGGGTATTATGGAGAAGATGGAAATAGGACCGCTTACGGGTTCTTACGCCCGTGATATAAGAGTGTACGTTTATGATGGTAAGATGCACCCTGTTGATTCAAACGAAATCTCATTTCGTCTCGCGGGTCGTAATGCATTCAGCACAGCATTTAAGAATGCAGGGCCAAAAATTCTTGAACCGGTGTATGATGTAGAGATTTATGTTCCGTCGGACAGAATGGGTGATGTTATAAGCGATCTCCAGGGCCGTCGAGGAATGGTGCTTGGAATGGCAAGCGAAAAGAGATTCGAAGTTATCAAAGCCAAAGTACCTCTTGCAGAAATGAATAAGTACTCTACTGCTCTTAGCTCGATAACTGGTGGACGTGCATTCTACACAATGAAGTTTGCCGAGTACGCTCAGGTACCGGGTGATGTTCAGGATTCTGTTATCAAAGCTTACCAGGAAGAGGAAGAAGAAGAATAAATTTCACCATATTATATATATGTATAAAGGGATTCGGAAGGATCCCTTTTTTTTGTGAATGCCAGAAAAGAGTTCGACCCTTTCAGGGTCGTATCATTGTCGGGCATTTTTGTTCTATAGAGCTGTGATCACTTCGTGATCATTTTGATGAAGGCATAACATCATTATCGTTCCATTGAGTTCCATAGAGCTGTGATCACTTCATGATCATTAATATATCGATGACACCTCAATTATGGTTTTATGGAGCTTTAATAACCCGGTATCATTTTTTGATGCCGAAGGCATCACATCATTGTAGATTTGGATATTCCAATATGATCAATTCCGATCCCGGAGGGATCGTACAATTGTGGCTTTCAATGTTATAAAAAAAATATTAACTTACCCTGACATTAATTTGTGGAATAATTCATTATCTAACAAAATCTTTTAGCATGTCAACATTTAGCCAAATTTACATCCAGATCGTATTTACTGTAGCTGGAAGAGAAAGTTTAATAAGCCCCGAATGGGAGGATAGACTTCATAAGTACATTTCCGGTTTTATACGGAATGAACAGCAAAAACTGATTGCAATTAATGGTACCTCAAATCACCTGCACATTTTTATTGGTATGACACCTTCATGTTGTCTTTCTGATTTAGTCCGTGAATTGAAAAAATCATCAAACAGTTTCATTAATGAAAATAAACTATGCAGATACAGATTCAGATGGCAAGAAGGCTTCGGGGCATTCTCTTATAGCAAATCTCACATTGGCAATGTTGCAGAATACATTCTGAATCAAAAGGAACATCATTCAAAAAAGTCATTCAGGAAGGAATTTATTGATTATTTGAATGAATATGAAATCGAATATGATGAAAAATATCTTCCAGAATTTCCTGATTGAATACGCATACTGATATTTGAAAATAAAAATATTAAATATTTGGTTTATATTATAAACATATTTATATTTGCAATATATTTAACATAATGAATTATGGAAAACCAGGAAAAAGCATTAAGTGGAGAAGAAAGCCTCCGGATCATAACAGATATGATTAATAAGACAAAAGTAAGTCTTAGCCAAAGCAGCTTTCACCTTTTATTCTGGGGCTGGCTGATTTTTGCATGCAGCCTTTCAGAATACCTGCTCTGGAAATTCACAGGATTCACACATCCATATTATGTATGGTTTTTAGTTGTTCCGGGCGTATTCACCTCAGTTCTTTACGGTATTATCAAAGGCAGGAAAGAACAGGTATATACTTATGCCACCTTCATCTATGTATGGACATGGATGGCATTCCTGTTCGGGGCTGTTGTTCTTTTCATTATCACAAGCACGAGAATGGAGAATTTCCCTTCTCTTATCCTTACGATGGCTGCAATACCAACATTCATATCAGGTATCATCCTGAAATTTCGTCCATTGATAATCGGCGCTGCAATTTTCTGGATAGTTGCAATAATTGCACATTTTGCCGGGCACGAAGTAGCAGGTCTTGCGATGCCTGTCGCTATGCTTGCCGGGTATCTGATCCCGGGCTACATCCTAAAAAGAAAGAACCATGACTCAATTTAAAGATCTCGACCCGATACTCCACTCCCAGCTCAGGCTTGCTATAATGTCTCTGCTTATGGGAGTGGAATCGGCAGAGTTCTCCTGGCTGAAGGAGAAGACTGCATCAACTGCAGGAAACCTTAGCGTCCAGATCACTCGTCTAAAAGATGCAGGATATATAAATGTCACGAAAAAGTTCAGGGATAATTATCCGCAGACATTATGTAAGATTACTGAACTGGGCAGGAAGAAATTCGATGAATATGTCAGATCGATTAAAGACTACCTTGATCCGAAAAGTTAAGTCTGGAAAAATACAGGGAGCAAAAGTACTCCCTGAATTTATTTTTCATCGTTATATCCAACATGCGGATGATTGATGGCATCAGGTTGGAAACAAAAATATATCGACGATTTAGTAAGCTATGCATTATATGCAGTTTCACCATGTTCATATATATCCAATCCTTCTTCTTCGATCCTTTTTCCCACACGCAATCCATTGAATTTTTTCAATAACATGAATAAAATCGTCGATGTGAAAAGTGCCCATCCTGCAATTGAAATTACTCCGATTAGCTGGCTTTTAAGCAGGGCAGTTCCATTTCCATACAACAGACCCTGACTTATCGAGAAAAATCCCACCATAAGGCTACCAAATGCGCCACAGATTCCATGTACCGAAATAGCTCCTACAGGATCATCAATCTTTGCGACTTTATCGAAGAATTCAACAGAAAGCACAACAAGAATTCCAGCTAAAATACCAATTAGCAATGCTCCTCCGGGAGAAACTGCATCACAACCAGCTGTAACTGCAACAAGGCCGGCAAGTGCACCATTAAGTGTCATACTGAGTGTGGGCTTTTTATATCGTAACCATATATAGGTCATCGCAGAAAGTGCTCCGCCTGCAGCAGCAATATTAGTAGTCACGAAGATAAGGGAAATTGCAGTGGCATTTGCAGTCCCGCACGCTGCTAATTGAGAGCCCGGGTTGAATCCGAACCAGCCGATCCAGAGTACAAAAACACCTAATGTTGCAAGTGTGAGGCTGTGTCCTGGAATTGCTTTCGGTTTCCCTTCCTTATCATATTTCCCCAATCTGGCTCCGAGCATGGATGCGCCTATTAAAGAAGCCATCCCTCCAACCATATGGACTACTGATGACCCTGCAAAATCATGAAAAGGCGTTGTCATCCGGCTTAACCAACCACCTCCCCAGACCCAGTGTCCCGATACAGGATAAATTACCAGCGAGATAACAGCGCTGTACATAAGATACGCATTGAATTTTGTTCTTTCGGCCATAGCCCCTGAGACAATCGTGGCTGATGTTGCAGCGAAAACCGTCTGAAAAATGAGGAACGCCATATCAGGCATATCGGTACGGTAAGAATGTCTTGTAAAAAGGTCAATACCTCCCCAGAATCCGTTTTTTGTTCCGAACATAATTCCAAAACCAATAGCCCAGAATACGATAGTCCCGATGACAAAATCCATGAGATTTTTAAATAGAATATTTGTTGTGTTTTTAGTCCTTGTGAAACCAGCCTCAACAAGGGCAAAACCAGCTTGCATAAAAAATACCAGGGCTGCCGCAAGCAGAGTCCATACTGTATTCAGTGAAAAAGCATATTCAGCAAGCTCTGTGGCTGCCGATGTAAACATATCTGATATTAATAAAATGTCTGTCATTTTTAAAAAAAATTAGTCTGTTATTATTCTTCTCCCTCCAGGTACATTGCTTTATCTCCTCTTTCACCGGTTCTTATTCTGAATGCGTCCGATATATCGGAGATAAATATTTTTCCATCGCCTATTTCACCGGTCCAAGCTGATTCCAGAATTGCCTTTATAGCAGGATCCATGTATTTTTCACGGCAATAAAATGTTATCAGAGTTCTTTCAATCGTACTGGTATCATATGCTATCCCACGGTAAACTCTTCCTTGTGTGGCTTTACCTGTTCCTCTTACATCCCAAAAGGTTATAAATTCAATACCAACTTTATACAAGGCTTCTTTCACCTCATCAAATTTGGATTTTCTGATCACTACTTCAATTTTTTTCATTTTACTTTCAATTATATTATTTGGTTATTAGAATGAGATTCCGGCAACAACATAAAGCTGTTCTCTTTCAGGATTGATAATTATCTGACCGGAAAGCGGAATCGAGAATTTATCGGTGACGGGAATCTCTTTTGTGGTTCCTATCCCGATATTGCAGAAATTGAACTCCCCATCGGATGTATGCCAACCATTCCCGGCTCCCGCAAAAAAATTAACATTTGAAATTGCATATCCTGCCTGGAAATACAAGTCCCCACCTGCAGAGGCTGCTCCTTCTGATTTATTGATTATACAATTGCCACTTATTGAAAAACCTGCTTTCGTGAAACCGGAATTGATTTCAAATGCATGGCTACCGGAAACCTCAGATATATCAAACAGATCGAGTCCCGGGTAGTAATAATCAGTTAAACCAAGAGAGAGCCCGAAAGGAAAAGAGACAGAGAGGTAAGGATCCGCTTCTGCATAGCCGGCTGCATCAAAAGAACCCCACACACCTGCTGTGAAAACTCCATTATTGAATTTTACTGATGGCTGAGCTGCCGGTCCCGTGCCAAACCTCGTACCCCTGAAAATATAGGCAGAGTTTAGATCTAAACTTGTTGAGCATCTATGATTTGTCTGCTGAGCCTTAACTGTAATAAAAGAAATCAACATAAATACAATTCCCGTAAATAACAATCTCTTCTTTTCCATATCTCATTTTTTATGGTTAATAATGCTGTAAACATATATGTTTTTTTGTTTAGACCCTATTTAAATAGGGGTTAATAGAATTATTTTAGTATTTTTTTATTTCTATACCTCTTTTTATTGGGGGGTTTTTCAATTTTTTTTATATTTTTTTGTTCTTGACCCCTATTTTTACTCCACTACAATCAGATAAAAACTGCCAAAAAAAAAGGGTCACCTGTTATGGTGACCCTTTTTTCTATTCGATGGCATTATCAGACTGTCCTGAGTATATCCCAGACGAAGGCCCTGATGCCGATCTCTTCATTTATGGCATCGATTTTCTTCACTTTGTCAAGAATATTATCTACAAGATCGTCCTCAACAACAGCGATCACGCTCTTGTTTATTTCGGGCCATGTATGTGTACCCAGATGAGGAACGCCGGTGGAACTGCCGCGTCCCTGAACATTTTCCCAGAGGGAGAAACCTTTAACACCAAGCTTTTCAAACATATACTCAATCTTTTCAGTATGAGCCTGGTTATATACTATCATTATTGCTTTCATAGATTCAGATTATTCGTTCAATGATTTTGTGTTTCCGTTTTCGTCCATGAAGTTGAAATCGGAATAGACAGCAATGTTCCTGTTACGTTTCACATTCTTTGCAAAGAAAGCATAGACAACCGGAACAAGTATCAACGTCACAAGCGTCGAGAATACAAGACCACCGATAACCGCAACACCCATCGGTTTCCAGAGTTCAGCGCCTGATCCTGTACTCATAGCAAGAGGAAGCATACCAAGGATCGTCGTTGCAGTTGTCATAATAACTGGTCTTAGCCTTGAACGTCCTGCAATCTTAATTGCTTCATAGAGATCATAACCCCTGTCTCGCATCAGATTGATAAAGTCCACGAGCACAATTGCGTTTTTAACAACTATACCGATAAGCATTACAGCCCCGATTCCAGATATTGCGCTCAGGCTGATTCCGGTCAGATACAGGGCTATTGCCACTCCGGAGAATGCAAACGGGATTGAGAACATTATAATGAAAGGCATCCTTAAGGACTCAAACTGTGAAGCCATTATAAGATAAACAAGTATCAAGCTGACAACCAGCAACAAAGCAAGATCTGCAAAAGCATCCATCTGGTCCTGTATCGCGCCTGAAATCTGAACCATAATACCAGCAGGAACCCTGATCTCATCGATGTTCTTCTGTATCTCTGCCTGCAATTCGGTAAGAGAACGTTTATAAGGAGTGAATGAAACTTTTACAATACGCTCTTTTCTTTTTCTCTCGATATTAGGCGGGGACCAGTATTCTTTAATCGATGCAATTTCACCGAGTCTCACAAGCTGTCCGGTTGGCGTTGCTACCCCTATATTCTGAATATTTGTGATTGTGTTAGTAGATTCCTTCTTAAGGCGTACAACTACATCGTATTCATCACCAAACTGTCTCAGCTGTGTAGCGGTTAAACCATCTACCCTGTTCTTTATTGCCGATGAAACCATGGCTGTATTCAGTCCGCTGGCGCTCATCTTGTTCTGATCGAAAATAATCTGAAGCTCAGGTTTCGATTTATCACGGCTTATATTGACGTCCTTAGCGCCCTGTATCTTCTTTATCCGTCCGGCGAGTTCTTCGGCTACAACGTTGGTTGCTGATATGTCATAGCCATATATTTCGACATCGACGGTGCTTCCCCCGAAGCTCCCCATATTATCAGATGTACTCAGTGTAAAATTCACAATTTCAGGGATTTTTGAAAGATCAGCTCTCATCTCCTCAACGAGCTCGAAGACTGACTTGTCGCGCTTCTCAATATCGACGAGGCTAAGGCCAAAGCTTATCGTGTGTGTTCCTCCTGCGCTGAAAATTGAAGCGAAACCTCCCTGATCATCAACACCTGCTGATGACTCAATTATTGTTACTTCAGGATATTTTGCCTGAATGAGTTTCGTTATTTTATCTGCAGCCTGAACTGTTTCATTAACTCGAGTACCAGTCTGTAATTCGACATTCAATGAAATCCTGGACTCGTCTGCCTGTGGGAAGAATTCTGTATTTATCACTCCAAACAGTGACATGGATGCGATAAAGATCACAGCAGCGCCAATTGTGACAACAGTTTTATGATGCAGCGCCCAGCCAAGTGTTTTTTCATAGAAGTGATCGAATTTATCGAGGCCTTTTCTAATGCTACCATCATAAGTCCAGAATTTGGCATCCTTCTTAATCGGGTACCATTTCAGCAGCATTGCGCTCAATGTCGGAGTCAGTGTGATAGCTGCAAATACTGAAGTTACGATTGTAATAGTAACTATCATACCAAGCTGTTTGAAAAGCACTCCCGTAAGACCTTTGACAAATGTAAGCGGGAAGAAAACTGCAACTACTGTTAATGTTGTAACAATAACTGCAAGCCACACTTCATTCGTGGCATAGATCGCTGCTTCCCGTGGCCGGCTTCCTCTTTCGATGTGCTTTGTGATGTTCTCAAGCACAACGATGGCATCATCCACAACCATCCCGATAGCAATCGACAATGATGTAAGTGAAATTATGTTTATTGAAGCATCAGTAATGAACAGGTAGATGAATGCAACAATCAGTGAAATAGGGATTGTAAGGATAATAATGAATGTAGCTCTCCATCTGCCAAGGAAAAATAGAACAACAAGTATAACGAAAATCGCTGCATACATGAGAGTTTCCGAAAGGTTGTTTATTGAACCCCTGATGAAGGATGCGCTGTCGAAAAGCTTCTGAATCTTAACGTCTTCAGGCAGATCTTTCATGAGAGTCTTGAGGCTCTTATCAACATTTTCAGTCACTTTAACTGTATTCCCACCCGATTGCTTCTGGACATACATCACCATGCCCCTCTCACCATTCACCTTGGTATCGAGCTTTGATTCCCTGATTGTATCCCTTATTGAAGCTATATCGCGGAGGTAAATTGCATTCCCGTTATAGTTGCTGATAACAAGGTTATTAAGAATATCGCTTTCAGGAAATTCACCCTGGATCCTCAATGGATAATCAGTCTTCCCCATTTCAATATAACCAGCGGGCATATTAAGGTTTTCAGCACGTATAACACTGCCTATCTGCTCAATAGTAAGGTTATATGCCTCCATTTTCCTTGGATCAACATCTACATATATCTTCCTGCCAGGGACGCCGGCAAGTGAAACAGAACCCACTCCTTCTATCCTGTTCAGAGGATTCACTATTTTTTCATCAAGAATTTTTTCAAGGCCGGCATAACTTTCGTTTGCTGTAATCGTAAAGAAGATAATGGGCATCATGTTTGTACTGAACTTCATGATTGTTGGCCGCTCACTGCCTTCAGGAAGGGCCCTTTCAACAAAGTTCAGATTGCTTCGGATATCGTTCGACGCCTCATCAAGGTTTGTCCCGTAATCAAATTGCATCATGATCACCGACGATCCATCGCTTGATGTCGAAGTCATCTCCTTAAGCTTGCTTACCGAATTCAGAACATCTTCAAGCGGACGTGTGACATTTGATTCAATATCCGATGCGCTTGCTCCCGGATAAGTAGTGTAGACGACCACGAACGGCAACTCCATCTCGGGATAAAGATCCACAGGTAGTTGCGTAAGTGAATAAAGACCCATAACCATCAGACCAACAAATATTAAGATTGTGGTCACGGGCCTTTTAACAGATGAACTATATATGCTCATAATCTCTTAATTACTTTATTATTTCGACTTTATCGCCATTTATAAGCCTGGCCTGGCCTTCGGTAACAAGCAGATCGCCTTCTTTCAGCGTCTCCGAAATGATCTCCACCTGATCATCAAATCTTTTCCCGATCGTTACTTCAACACGTTCTACAGCATTGTTATTCTCAATAAAAACGTATCTTGAATTTGTACCTTCCTGTATCATAACTGTATTTGCAGGCACAACGAATGCTTCTACTTCACCAAGATCCATTGCAACACGTACGAACATCCCGGGCTTCAGCAGTTCATTCCTGTTTGGCACCTCAAGTTCAACTTCAAAAGTTCTTGTAGTTGAATTTACAGTAGGCGCAATTCTGAAAACGGTACCTGTAAAAGTTTCATCTGAATAAACATCAGCTTTGATTTCGGCTTTCATACCTCTTTTTATCACAGGATAGTACTGCTCTGAAACACTTACATTGACTTTCAGCGGTGAAACCTGCATAACAGTAACAATTGCAGATCTGCCTGATAAGGTTGTCGGCGAGCCTGAATACATTTCACCGTTCTCGAAATACTTACCCGTTACTATTCCATTGAAAGGAGCTTTAACAAAAGTGTTCTCTTCCATGAAATCCACATTTGTCTTTGTCACATCATACTGTGTTTTCATCTGGTCATACTGCTGCTGCTTTGCACTTCCTGTCTTCAGAAGTGTATCAAGCCTTGAAAGATCTTTCTCGAGACTGCTCATCTGGAGCTTCAGCTGTAACAGTTGTGTACGGTCCATCAGGAAAAGATTATCGCCCTTGTTTACCCTGTCGCCGATCTCAACATAGATCTTGTCGACCCTGCCGGGAGTAGAAGGAGCCATGTTAACTTCTTCGAATGGAAGAATTGTGGCTGTATAATCGATTGTCCTTATTATTTTAGTCTTTGAGACTGGTTCAACTTTCACTGGTATCACACCACGGCCTGATACTGATGCCGAATCTGCGCCCGTTGTGGAGGCATCAGTTGGTTTTGATGAGCAACCTGCAAGCAGCATTATGCTGGCAAGAATTACCGGAAATAACTTTAAAGATTTCATTATTGGTTTTTTATTAGGTTTTGTTTTCATATTTACATGTTATTGAGGAGCTTGTCGAGAGCAAGTTTTGTCTGCATAAGGTTCATCAGGGCAGAGATGTAATTGTTTTCAGCCTGAAGATAGAGTGAGTTCGCCTGTGTAAGATCGAGGCTTGATGCCATCCCCTGCCTGAATTTGTTTTCAGTGCTTGCATAAACTCTTTTTGAGATTTCAA
>DATALC010000005.1:0-4015 GCA_036261265.1 Bacteroidales bacterium | reverse complement strand
CCTTTCAGGTATTGCGAAGTGGAGAATTATGCCGCGTCGCTGGTTCCTTCGGATATAAGCCGGAGGTCATATCATTATTTGTTTGATGAAGAAAGCAGCTTTTTCACTTCTTCAGACACTATACTCAACAGTGTTAGCGATATCTGTAGATACAGCATCAAAGCCACTTCATTTGCAGGATTATATATCGACGGTGATCGTGAAAGAATTCCCTATGAGGCTGATGCTTACATAAACCAGCTCGGGCATTATTATTCCGACAGGGAGTATTCAATTGCCCGCCGTACGAATGAATATTTTATTGATCATCCAACATGGCCGACAGAATGGATACTGCATACTATCCCGATGTTCTACAACGACCTGATGTTCACAGGCAATACAGAATCAGTAAGACAATATTATGATAAGCTCAGGTACAAGACACTTACTTTACTCGCCAGGGAAGACGGCCTTATAAGCTCAAAGAATATCACTCCCGAAATAATGAAAGCTCTTGGGTTCAGCGATGGAACTGAGCAGATACGGGATATCGTGGACTGGCCCCCTGCTCAAAAGGATACGGGTTGGAAGCTTGCTACACCGGAAGGCGAACGCGACGGTTATGAACTTGTTGAAGTGAATACTGTCGTTAATGCATTCTACATTCATACACTTAAGCTGATGAGCGAAATTGCCCGTATGCTGAATAAGGATGATGATGCCGTTTACTACTCCGTCGAAGCCAAAAGAACTGAAAAATCTTTTAACGAAAAGCTTCTTGACAAAACATCGGGAATATATACTGATGGCATCGGATCAGGACACTCATCGCTTCATGCTAATATGTTACCACTGGCATTCGGGCTTGTTCCCGAAGAATACAAAACCAAGGTTACAGCCTTCGTCAAATCACGTGGAATGGCTTGCAGTGTTTATGGCTCCCAGTACCTGCTTGAAGGTCTTTACAATGCCGGGGAAGCGGATTATGCACTTGATTTGATGACATCAACAGGCGACCGGAGCTGGTGGAATATGATAAAAAGCGGATCGACAATCACTTTGGAAGCCTGGGATATGAAATATAAGCCTAATTCCGACTGGAATCATGCCTGGGGAGCTGCGCCAGCAAACATTATACCCGGCTACTTGTGGGGAATAAAGCCTGTTGAGCCAGGCTGGAAGAAGGCTGTGATCAAACCACAACCCGGCATTCTGTCATCAGGTGAAATCAAAGTGCCTACGATCCGGGGAACTATATCAGCTTCATTCAGGAAAGAAGGGAAATCAACATTATATCTTATAACTTTACCTGGTAATATTAATTGTGACTTTATAACTCCATCGGGAATCGTTAAACTAAGGCCGGGACTGAACAGAATTAAAATCTGATAAAATGAAAGTTGTTTACTTTTTCTTTTACGAAGGTATGTCTCTATATTTTTTAATCCCGTCTTCGCATAGAAAATCCTAATATTTTAAACTAAACTGCACATGAAAAAATTACTTCCTCTTTTAATCGCAACCATCTTTGCATGCATTTCATGTAAATCGGGGGAACCAGGCAACATTAAAGCCGATGTGATAATATATGGAGGCACATCGTCAGCAGTCAGCGCTGCTGTTCAGATATCAAGAATGGGATTGACAGTAATAATTGTATCTCCCGATAAACATCTTGGCGGAATGTCATCATCGGGTCTGGGTTTTACAGATACGGGCAATAAAGCTGTTATCGGCGGGGTAGCACGCGAATTCTACGGGCTCCTTTATCAGCATTACATGAAACCTGAATCATGGAAATGGCAGAAACAATCAGAGTATGGCAATAAGGGCCAGGGCAATCCTGCGATTGACGGCGAGAACCGCACGATGTGGATTTTCGAGCCTCACGCTGCAGAAGAAGCGTTTGAGAAAATGATAAGTGATAATAAAATAACAGTCTACAGGGAGGAGTTGCTTGAAAGGGAAACAGGTGTTGTCAGAACAGATGGCAATATAATATCAATTAAGACTCTCAGCGGGAAGGTATTTAACGGGAAAGTGTTTATTGATGCAACATACGAAGGCGATCTGATGGCGTCAGCAGGCGTTAAGTATACTGTCGGGCGCGAAGCAAATGCTGCTTACGGGGAACAATGGAACGGCGTACAGAAAGCAGCAAGGCACCACGGCCATTATTTTAAAGCGGATGTAAGCCCTTATGTGATTGCCGGAGATACAGCAAGCGGATTGCTTCCGGGGATATCACCAGCTTACCCCGGCGAAGAGGGATCCGGCGATGAAAAAATCCAGGCATATTGTTACAGGCTCTGTCTCACAACGATTCCTGAAAACCGGATCGCGTTTACTAAACCTGATGGTTATGATTCTCTTCAGTATGAGCTTCTTGCAAGGGTGGCTGCAACAGGATGGAGCGAGTATTTTGATAAATACGATCCAATTCCAAATGCAAAGACAGATGTAAATAACCATGGTCCTGTCGGTTTTGATTACATCGGAATGAACTGGGATTATCCTGAGGCATCCTATGAAAGAAGGAAAGAAATAATCAGGCAGCATGAGATCTACCAGAGAGGTTTTCTTTATTATATGTCAACAAATAAACGTATCCCTGAGAATATAAGGAAGGCGATGAGTGAATGGGGTTTCTCAAAAGATGAATTCGCCGATAATAATTACTGGCCATATAACATTTATGTAAGAGAAGCAAGAAGGATGCTCGGTGAATATGTAATGACTGAAAATGATGTGTTGAATAAAAGGAAAGTACCTAACCCGGTTGGAATGGGATCATATACAATGGATTCCCATAACGTCCAGAGATATGTAACTGCTGACGGTTTTGTACAGAATGAAGGTGACATCGGTGTTGAAGCAAAGACTCCCTACAGCATCGACCTTGGATCCATTCTTCCAAAAAGGGATGAATGTTCGAACCTGCTGGTGCCTGTCTGTGTATCATGTTCTCACATAGCTTACGGATCTATAAGGATGGAACCTGTTTTCATGATATTAGGCCAGAGCGCCGGAACACTTGCTTCAATGGCCATATTGTCTGAAAAGAGTATTTATGATATAACTTACGATGAGCTTAGAGAACGCCTGCTTAAAGACGGACAGATCCTCGAAAACTGATCGGCTGGCATAAATCATGAATAAACCTTATCTTTCGTTTTGTCTTTTGATAAAAATAAAAACCTATGAAAACGTTCAAAATAATAATTGCTCTTTCAATAATAATGATGAACATTCAAATAAGCTATTCACAGAATACAATAATAAAAGTCTGGCCCAATGGAGTTCCGGGTTCAATTAAAAATGAAACATACATCGAGAGTGAAACAATGCTGAATGGTTATCCGTCGCGGTATAATTATGTTACCGATCCCACTCTCACTGTTTTCCTGCCTTCAGCTGAAAAAGCAACAGGAACTGCAGTGCTTATTTGCCCGGGGGGAGGTTATGGAACGCTCGCATTTGATCATGAAGGTTACCAGATAGCTCACTGGCTTAATGATAACGGTATTGCAGGTATTATTCTGAAATACCGTCTTCCCTCTGATCTTATTATGAAGAACAGGACAACAGGACCTTTGCAGGATGCGCAGGAAGGAATGAGGATAATCCGCCGTAATGCAAAAGAATGGAAGATAAATGCTTCAAAGGTTGGCGTTATGGGCTTTTCTGCAGGAGGTCATCTTGCCTCAACGTTGTCAACACATTATGGGGAAAAAGTATATGAAGCTGATACAACGAACGTCAGACCCGATTTCTCATTGCTTATCTACCCGGTGATAACATTCGATTCAACTTTCACTCACATGGGAACAAGAAATAATCTTATTGGCAGAAAACCTTCAGCAGAGCTCATAAAGAAATTCTCGAATGAGCTGCAGGTGAATGAAGAAACGCCCCCGGCTTTTCTTGTCCATTCAGCCGATGATAATGCCGTTCCTGTAAAGAACAGTATCGAATATTATAACAGGCTCGTGGCATTTAAGATCCCGTCTGAGTTGCATGTTTTCCAGAAAGG
>DATALC010000002.1:0-6832 GCA_036261265.1 Bacteroidales bacterium | reverse complement strand
CCGAGTATCCTGTATCTTTCTTCAATGACAGTGAGGTGATCGCAAAGCTTTAAATATTCCGGCGATTCGTAGTCATCTCTCCTTGCGATTTCCGAACTGATGAATTCAATTTCCTCAGATAATCCAATTATCCCTGCAAATGCTGTAACAGTTTCATTCATCACTGTAGTTGAATCATCGACTTTCATTTGCTGCGGAAGATAACCGATTGTTACTTCCTTTGACATGTCGGTAGTTCCGGATGTCGGACTCTGCAATCCTGCAATTATCTTAAGCAATGTTGACTTCCCTGCGCCATTCTTACCTGCAAGACCTATCCTGTCCTGATCATTTATCAGGAAGGAGATGTTTGTGAGAAGGTCGAAGCTTCCGAATGAAACTGTAATATCCTGAACTGAAACCATTTTTCCGAATTGATGGGTGCAAATATAGCGAAAAAGGCTATAGCAGGTAGATAGTGCTTTGCATTAGCTGAAATGGATAGAAAAGAAAGGAATACATAAATATGTATGTTGTGCCTCAGTCAGTCATCCTGTTCAATTTTTTGCAAATCTTTTTATTACGATTTTATTACCGGTACGTATCCTGATAAAATATATTCCGGGTACCAGTTCACCTGTTTGAATAATTGTTAAATCACCTGTTGTTTTTTCTGTTTTAATAACTGTGCCTGTAAGATCGATGATTTCAGCCGTTGACTTCTCACCTGAATTTTTCAGATACAATTGGTTTTCAACCGGTACAGGATATAGTATAATTTCAGGGGAATAATCGTTATCAGTTCCGGTAGCTATTGTTTCTTCAAACACGAAGTCATCCCAGTATGTGATGCTGTTCGGGAGAGACCGTACCTGAAGGAAAAACGTGACAGCCGATTCAGGAGCTTTAACTGAGACGGAGTATTGTTTCCAGGAATCGCTTTTCAGGAATCCTGATTGTATCTGTTCTTCTGAAGCTGGATCACTAACCTCTGCATTATTTGAATTTAGCCATTTGCACCATACTCTTCCTCCGTTTCCTGTTGTATTTGCACCTGTTATATAATACAATGACAGCGAATAATCCTTTCCCGCTGTAACGCTTATGTTCTGCCCAAGGTTCCGGGAACCATTTGGACCTGCATTTTGAATGCACGAGAATGTTCCTGATTTAATGACAGTTGATTCAGCAGAGCATCCCTCGGCCACTGTCCATGATGTAGGTTTTGTTGATGAGGTCCATAGCTCCAGGCCAGGATTAATAACAAGGTTTTGAGATTGAGAGATGACCGGCTGAGATGAAATTAGTAAGAAAAATAAGAATCTCTTCATAACAGTTGCATTTAATTTTTGTTATTCGTTTGAGATTTTTATAGCGAAACAGAAATTTCAAAGCTAATTTCATCCAAATTTTATTAAATGTCAATTGGCATAAGAAAAATGCCATACAAATTTTAATGAATGAAGTGTTTTTCTGAAAGCTGCCTTAGTAGTGTTGAATAAAATTAAAACTGACTTTATGATCTTAAGAAGATTCTCTAATCGCCTTGCCGGGATACTCCTGGTGTTTTTTGTTATTATTAATTCCTGTAAGAAAGATGAATCATCATCATCAGGGAATTCAAATTTCGTTTCAAAGAAGCTCATCTCTTCATATAATCAGGATTATATAAATAGCATGCTGAATGCGGCCTCGGCATTGTTTAATATAAATGTCGACCTTAAATCTTTTGTCCGCACCGATGTAGAGCTTTACAAGGTTGTTTATGAAACAACAATAGAAGGGAAGAAGGTAAACGCATCGGGGCTTGTGTGTGTACCGGCAGATGCTGGCGATTATCCGGTTCTGTCATTCCAGAATGGGACAAATACAAGGCATTCAAATGCACCGAGCGAGTTTCCGTCAGATTACGGATTCCAGATGATAGAGGTTATTGCATCGATGGGATATGTTGTGGCGATTGCTGATTATCCAGGGTTTGGTGAATCAAGTCAGCTTCCCCATCCTTACCTTGTTGCTGAGCCGACAGTAAGGTCTCTTGTGGATTTGTTATATGCAGTCAGGGGAATGGATGTACGGGAACTGCCGTCAATAACAGTCAGGAATGAATATTACCTTATAGGATATTCACAGGGCGGCTGGGCAACGCTTCAGTTGCACAAAGCTCTTGAGTTAAAGTATGATGATGATTTTGATCTTAAGGGCAGTTGCGTCGGTGCCGGCCCTTATGATATATACTTCCTTATGCAGAGAATGTTGTCACTGCCTGCTTTCCCTATGCCGTATTACATTGGATACGTAATAAACGGGTATAAGTCATATAATCAATTTTCAAATCCTGTTTCAGATCTCCTGAATGAGCCTTATGCATCGAGAGTGCCTTCTTTATTCAACGGACAGTTGAATGCAGGCCAGATCAATGCTCAGCTCACAGATACTATAAGCAGGTTAATGAATCCTGAATTCCTTCAGGGTTTCGCAACCTCGCCGAAATATGAATCCGTCAGAAGGGCAATGATCAATAACAGTATTTCACCATGGAAAACTGACGTCCCTCTTTTGATGATTCATGGAGATGCGGATACACATGTAGATCCTGCAGTTACCGATAGAATGTACTCCGCAATGATTGAAGCCGGGACCCCGGCAACAATTATAAAGAAAACGATTCTTCCCGGTGCAGATCATGGAGAGGGTGTAATACCGGCGCTTGTTGAAGGTTTTTTGTTCCTTAATAATATTAAGAACTCAAATCAGTAACAGGCTTTATTATTGGCATTGCGTACATGAATAATCACTAAGTTTGCGGCATGGGAAGAAAGAAGGAGCTGCCATTGCTGGAAAGGGTGAAAATTACCGATATCGGTTCTGAAGGTAATGCGATCGCCAGGGTAGAAAACGTTGTTGTATTTGTGCCGATGCTTATACCCGGTGATGTTGTTGATATACAGGTAATAAAGAAGAGAAAAAGGTACCTGGAAGGAAGAGTCGTAAGATTCCATGAGTACTCTCGCGACAGAATAAAACCAAGATGTATCCATTTCGGTGTGTGCGGTGGCTGCAAATGGCAGCATCTGCCGTACCCTCTTCAGCTTAAATACAAACAGAAACAGGTTACGGACAACCTTTCAAGAATCGGAAAAGTAAATCTTCCTGAAGAAGGTTCAATCATCGGTTCGCCGGATGTATATCTATACAGGAACAAGCTTGAGTACACTTTTTCAAACAAAAGATGGCTGACATCTGAAGAGATAAGTTCAGGATCTGAATTTCGTGATGAGACTGGGCTTGGATTTCACATACCTGGTTTATTTGACAAGGTTCTTGATATTACAGAATGTCATTTACAGCCCGAACCTACAAACAGTATCAGGAATGCTGTCAGGGAATTTGCAGAAAAAAATAATCTTGAGTTTTTCAATCTAAGGGAGCAGAAGGGATTTCTGAGAAACCTGATTGTAAGAAATAACATTGCCGGGGATGTTATGGCAATTGTGGTTTTTTTCAGGGATGATAAAGAAGACAGGGAAAAGCTGATGAATTACATCAAAAGTGAATTTCCTCGTATAACATCGCTGATGTATATTATAAATTCAAAGAAGAATGATTCACTTGGCGACCAGGAACCTGTACTTTACAGTGGAGATGATCACCTGATAGAGGAGATGGGAAAGCTAAAGTTCAGGATCGGTGCGAAATCATTCTATCAGACCAATACAAGGCAGGCTGTTCAGCTGTATGATACTGCCCTGAAGTTCGCAGGACTTTCAGGCGATGAGATAGTCTACGATCTTTATACGGGCACAGGGACGATTGCGAATTTTGTTGCGCCTCATTGCAGGAAGGTCATAGGAATTGAATATGTTGATGAAGCAGTTAATGATGCAAAGATAAATTCGCGGTTGAACAACCTCGGTAATACTTCATTCTTTGCAGGAGACATGAAAGAAGTTCTTTCCGAGGATTTTATTCTTGGAAATGGTCGTCCAGATGTTGTGATAACCGATCCTCCAAGGGCAGGAATGCATGAAGATGTTATAAATGTAATACTTAAAGCCTCACCTGAGAAGATTGTGTATGTTAGTTGTAATCCGGCGACCCAGGCCCGAGATGTTTTTTTGCTTTCGGATGATTATGAAGTAAAGAGGATCCAGCCTGTTGACATGTTTCCACATACTCATCATGTTGAAAATGTTATATTGATGGAGAAGAAGCAGAAATGATTCAATTTTTTATTTTGAACTTAGAGCGTGATTTCCTATTTTTGTCGCGCGCTCAATGGACGCCCTCGATTGAATTTTTAAGATTAAGAGGAGAGATGGGTGAGTGGCTTAAACCAGCAGTTTGCTAAACTGCCGTATGGGTAACTGTACCGGGGGTTCGAATCCCCCTCTCTCCGCAACGCCAATTGCTCCCGCAGCTCTGCTGCGGGATTTTTGTTTTTGAGCCGGCCAAGCCAGGCTCTGCCTGAGCGCAGGCCGGCTCAAAAACAAAAACCGTAATGTGCGGCAGCACATTACGGAGCAATTGGCGTTGCAAGGAACCCGCCCCGGGATCACAGCCGACGAAGGAGGCTGTAATCCCTATTACCGGGCATAGCGAGCTGTTTTCTTTGATTCCCGGCCTCACCCCTTGAATTCCCCTCTCCCAGGGTGAGAGGGGAACAATCTCGCATTGAAGACACATAACCAGGTACCTGTATAGTTACCTTATGTCGCAATTAAAAGTCCCCATGGGGGATTTAGGGTTTTTTTTTAGAGAATCAATATCTTAAGACCAATTGTTTTACTCCAATCCGGGAACTAAAGCCTCTCTCACTTGGGGGAGAGGTTTGTAGAGAGGCCGGTGATCGACAAATCTCCCACTTTAGGGGAGAGGTTTGTAGAGAGGCTGTTTTATGACAGAACCCGCCCCGGGGATCACAGCCGACGAAGGAGGCTGTAATCCCTATTACCGGGCATAGCGAGCTGTTTTCTTTGATTCCCGGCCTCACCCCTTGAATTCCCCTCTCCCAGGTGAGAGGGGAACAATCTCGCATTGAAGACACATAACCAGGTACCTGTATAGTTACCTTATGTCGCAATTAAAAGTCCCCGTGGGGGATTTAGGGGTTTTATTTTTAGAGAATCAATATCTTAAGACCAATTGTTTTACTCGAATCCGGGAACTAGAGCCTCTCCCACTTGAAGGAGAGGTTTGGAGAGAGGCCGGTGATCGACAAATCTCCCACTTTAGGGCATAGCCATCAAGCTAATTTTTATAACACACTGATATACAATAGGGTAATTATTTTTTATCCCATTCCTTTTGAGAACAGGTTTAACTTTATTATTTTTACCCATATCAATGAACTTTTTGTTAATAATAGCGAGATCTTCCTTTCTGGGTGTCTCGCTGTTTTTATTAAATATACTCATATTTGTTTGATTACAAAATATTTAAGACCCATAATTTCTTCAAATCCGAGTTTATTTTTCTTCTTTTCAATCCAGTGTTTTGAGCTAAGAGTTTCTTCTACCCACTTGAACCATTTTTCCAGTCCTTTACAGCTACTTGTTAGTACATTTCTTAGTTTTGAACTATTGTCTTTCAAAGTCTGAAAACATTTGCGAATACTTAATAACTTGCCTGTTTGATTGTACAAGTAAGCTCTTTCTATCATGAACATTTCCCAGTTTATCATGATAAGTAGTAACCTGGTACATAGCAGACACATCAAGCGATCATACTTCATCCGCCTGAGGTTGTCCATGCAGAACACGGATTTCCAAACCTTGAAAATTAATTCTACCTGCCAGCGTATTTTGTAAATTTTGGCAATGGATTCTCCATCGAGCATTTCGTCTTTTATATTGGTAATAAAGAGATTAAACTTTGCTCTTTCTTTATAGTCCTCACTAGTTTGCCACCCTTTTTTCTTGTTGTATTTATTGACCTTCTGCATCCGATTGGCAACTACTTCATCTGGCATTAATTCGGCAATCAATCGAACTGGGAATTTCTCTTTCTCTCCAATATATACTTTCATATCATGCCTTGGAATTTTTCCGATAGTCATTTCTTGATAGAGTTTTGCAAAATCGAGCTCCTCCATTTTACCCTCTTTCTCCAGATACACCAGTATCTTTGTGTTAAGTCTCGATAAAAAGAAAGCTTCGTTTTTTTCGATGTTTTTGAAGTAATCCAAGAGAAAATATCCTAAATCCCGGATTGTCAAATCACCAGCCTGTACCAAATCTATCGATTGCATAACATCTTTGCTGTCGGGCCGCTTAGCTGGATGAATAGACAAGTCATTTACCTCCCCTGATTTTACATCGAACTCATACTGAATGCATACCCCTGCCTGCGATGCAGATCCTCCAAAACCTGGTAAAACTTCTTTAAGATTTTCTGGCAAATCAAACTTAGTCGAATCTTTGATGATCACCCGGTTGAAATGCTGTGACCATCCCGCTTCAATGCTTTGGGTAACCTGGGAAGAAAGCTGTTCGATCATCAACTCCTGGAGGTATTTTCGTGACCATTGGTTAAATCGCTGATCAATCCCCTGACAAGATATATCTACCCTGTGAGTGGATTTCATTTCCACAGCCATCTGGTTATAACTTTTGGTATCCTTATCAATAGCATCATACAATAAACTGTCAAAGAACATTAGCGGCGAAAACTTCGAATGCCTCTTACAAAAACCACTCTCATAAGCTTTTCTTCTTAGATGCTGCTCTGAAAAATTGGTTCTGAACTTTTTTATTAATCTTTTAATAGTAAGATCATTGATCCTCCTATTAATTATATTATGTCTTTTAGCTCATTGCTAATAATTTAGCCCCTCTTAGCTTGACGGCTATGC
>DATALC010000108.1:0-2869 GCA_036261265.1 Bacteroidales bacterium | reverse complement strand
TACTATTCTTAAAGTTAGATAACTATGAAACATCTGGTTGTTCTGACAGGTGCCGGTATGAGCTCAGAGAGCGGGATTAAGACATTCAGGGATTCCGGTGGTTTATGGGAGGAATACAATGTTGCTGATGTTGCAACGCCTGAAGCCTGGAATTCAAATCGCGATCTTGTCTTAAGATTCTATAATGAACGCCGGCGTCAGCTTAAGGATGCAAGACCCAATAAGGGTCATACCGGTCTTGCGGCGCTTGAAAACTATTTTGATGTTGATATTATTACCCAGAATATTGACAACCTGCATGAGAGAGCAGGAAGTACAAGGGTACTTCACCTGCATGGGGAGCTTACAAAAGCGCGAAGTACTGAAGATCCTTCACTTATTTACAATATAGGATATAAAGACATTCACCCGGGAGATTATTGTGATATCGGAAGCCAGCTAAGGCCCCATATAGTGTGGTTCGGTGAAGAAGTGCCTATGATGGAAGAAGCTGTCGATATAACCCGTGATGCTGATATCTTTGTAGTGATTGGTTCCTCGCTGAACGTTTATCCGGCTGCGGGTCTGATTGATTATGTCCCTGCAAAAGCTCCTGTTTATGTTATTGATCCGAAGGAAGTTGCTGTTCCTCTTACAAGAAATGTTCAGATTATAAGGGAAAAAGCGACTACCGGAGTCCTCTTACTTACGGAGAAGCTAAAAATGTATGTAAAAAACTTAAAATGAAAGAGCAAAAGAAGATTATCCTGGCTATCACAGGCGCCAGTGGTTCAATATACGCAAAGTCATTACTTGACAAGCTGCAGAAGCTTGAATCCCCTCCGGATGAAATAGCCGTGGTTTTATCATCAACAGGTCGCGATATCTGGATGGATGAAATAGGTAGTAAGTATATTGCAACCGGCACTGCGAAGGAATTTGAAAACAACACATATTACGCGCCATTCGCATCAGGATCATCGCAATATGAAACAATGATAGTATGCCCTGCATCGATGGGTATTTGTGCAAGAATTGCAAATGGAACATCCGACGACCTGATTACAAGGACTGCTGATGTGATGCTGAAGGAGAAGCGAAAGCTTATTCTTGTGCCAAGAGAAGCGCCTTTCAGCCTGATACATATTGAAAATTTACGGAAGCTTCTTCTTACAGGGGCAATCGTATGTCCTGCATCACCATCATTCTACAGCAAACCGGAAACAATTGATGATCTTATAAATACAGTAATTGACAGGGTGATAGATCTAGCCGGTTTCAGTAACAATACTTACAGGTGGATGCAGAATGACAGATAACAGGATAATCAGGTTTTTTAAAAAACATCATGTTCTTACAGTTGCATCCGTCGCCGGCAGCCAGCCCTGGTGTGCAAGTTGTTTCTATGTTTACATTGAAGATGAAAATGCCCTCGTTTTTACATCCGACCCTGAAACCAGGCATTCAAATGAGTTTAAACTGAACCCGGAAGTAGCAGGAACAGTTGTGCTTGAGACATTTGTTATCGGGAAGATAAGAGGGATCCAGTTTACAGGTATTGTCGAAGAACCATCAGGAGATTTGCTTGATAAAGCAAGGAATGCATACCTCAGGCGGTTTCCTGTTGCATCATTGATGAAGACCCATCTCTGGATAATAAGGCTTAATTATATTAAGATGACAGATAACAGGCTTGGTTTCGGGAAGAAGTTAATCTGGGCGAAATGAGCAGAGGTACAAAGCATTACACAGAGTTACACAGAGATGACACAGAGTTGCACAGAGCAAAACTTAATATCTTTTGCGTCTTTCTTTGTACCCAGATGCCATAAGACTCCATGAAACATAGTGTAAATCACTGGTGCCAGGTGCTAGATGCTTGCTACCAGGTGCTGGGCAGACCAGCGCCCACCACCTTTTTTTAAAATTTTTAATGATTTTTCAATATGAATTAAACAATATATCCGTTAATCCGTTGTTATTTTTTTATTTGTTAAAATTTGATAACTTTGCGTACAACTTAAACAATTCAGGGATTATGGCTGATAAGACTAGATATTCGGATGCGGAGCTTGAGGAGTTCAGGGAGATAATCCTCACAAAGCTGGATAAGGCGAAGAAAGATTATGAAATTCTTAAATCCAGCATCACTCACGAAGAAAGCAATGACACAATGGATACATCTCCCACATTCAAGGTACTTGAGGAGGGAGCTACAACTCTTTCAAAAGAGGAGGCAGGAAGGCTTGCACAGCGTCAGTTGAAGTTTATACAACACCTTCAGGCAGCTCTTATCAGGATAGAGAACAAGACGTATGGTATATGTCGCGAAACAGGTAATCTTATATCTAAAGAAAGATTACGGGCAGTTCCCCATGCAACCCTTTGCATGGATGCCAAGATGAAGCAGAAATAAACTTTATGAAAATACAGTGAGCCATTCCTGACAGGGATGGCTTTTTTAATTGTGTTGCCTTTGATACACCGATGGCATTACAGATAATTCGTTTGTATCGTGTAATTATAGTATTTTTGATTTCATGAGATTGTTTCTGACACTGTTTTTCAGCGCGTTTCTTTTTATCAGGCTTACAGCACAGAAGCCTGATTCATCATCTGTAATTTATCTTACACCGGAACAATTCAGGGAAGAGCTCTCTATATTAAGTAATCCGCTTATAATAGACGTGCGTGAGTTTTTTGAATATAGACGATCACGATTAAATGATGCAATAAACATTCCGTCTTCGGGCAGTATAGAAATTCCGGCAGATACAATTGACAAATCCCGCCATCTTTTTCTCTATTGCACAAGCGGTTTCAGGAGTAAAAGAGTGGCTGAAAAGTTCATTGAGAAAGGTTTTAAACACGTTTACAGTCTCGACGGAGG
>DATALC010000107.1:0-20320 GCA_036261265.1 Bacteroidales bacterium | reverse complement strand
TTTCATTCTGGATTATTACGAAAAGGTAAGAGTTGCTGTTTAAGGAACCGCCGTATACGTGATCCGTACGTACGGTGGTGTGAGAGGTCGGAAAATAAAATAGGAGAAAAAAAACTATTTTATTTTCCTCCTACTCGATTTAATAAGGTGTATAGAATGGAAAGTTTTTCAGGATTATTGTTTAAAAAATGTTCAAAAACATGCCTCATATCTTAATAAATGTTAAATCCTGAAAAAACAATTTGGCGATAAAAAAAATCTGCTAAATTTATTTCGAACAACCCGATGGGAAAAATGGCGAAAAAATTTAAAAACAAAGATTTAGCTGCAAAGTTAGGAGTTTCAAGTACTCTTGTTTCACTTGTTCTCAATAATAAAGCTGATCAGCAGGGTATCAAAAAAGATACCCAGGAAAAAGTTCTTGCTCTTGCTAGGCAGATGGGATACTTCGATTCATTCCAGGAAAAGAATGAAATTGTGCCCACCGAAGAAAAGCCTGGCGTACTTGGGATGATCGTTCCTTCGATAAATGATCCTTTTGTAGTGCAGATTACACCATTCCTGCAGAAAGCATTTTCCAGCATTGGCGTAGGATTCTCAATTGTTTCGAAGGATCCCGACGATCAGCGATATGACAGGATGATAGGAGCTTTTAAGAAATTCTACAGCGGCCTTATCCTTCTTGGTGATGCAGCTGACGAGAATACTGTCAGATCACTCAGAACAGCAGATTACCCGTTTGTCCTTCTGGAGAAAACAATTAAATCGCAACGGCTGAATACAATCAATACAGATACAAATGCAGGCGCCGCACTCGTTGTTAACCATCTCGATAAGCTTGGCTATAAAAACATAATAATTATTGCCGACAGGAAATCAATACGGGATGATCGCACTGCGATCCAGGAGCTGACGGATGCTCTTAGCCTCAAACCTGAAATAAATAAACCTGTCGTTGTTGAACTTGATAAACCCACTAACGATAGTATCGATGCTGCCTATTTTGAGAAATTTCTAAGACCGCCCTACAAAGCCGACATTATGATAATAATGAATGCCGGTCTTGTATACCCGATTATGGCGATTCTTAAGAAGAAGAATCTTCGCGTACCCCACGATATTGCAGTGATATCTATGGAAGAGGGAACCGGATTTGACCTTCTTTTCTCACCTGTTACATGCCTGAGAAAACCTCTTTCTGGAATGTCAATTAAAGTTGCGAATATGATATGGTCTGAAGTAAAGAATTCCGGGAAGGGTAAATTCAAACGCCAGGTAAATATTTCTCCTGAACTTGTTGTCAGGAACTCGTGCGGAACAATTTAGAACCGTATATACATCATTATAATGCCACGCATTGCGAATTTCCTTCTAAAGTCGCTTCTGCCTTTATTTTTACTTTCATGTAACAGGAATCATCTTATTACTGATCCTGTATTCCTGCAAAGAACAGAAGAAGCTTTCACTGAAAGGAAAGCTATTGCCTCAAACAGAGCCAAAGAATTGTTTTCCATATTTGAAGAAGATCTTACATTAAGGCAGAAAGAGGCGCTTGAGTATCTGTATGCATACATGCCACTAAGCGACCTTGCCGATTATTCAGGTGAGTTTTTCCTGGCAAATGTCGACAAGTCTTTAATGGCACTTGAACAAACACCTTGGGGAAAATCAATTCCTGAAGACATATTCCTTCATTATGTTCTGCCTTACAGGGTCAATAATGAGAATCTCGATTCTTTCAGGATCGCGTGTTATGATGAGATCCATAACCGAATTAAGGGGCTGGACATGGAGAAAGCGGCTCTTGAGCTGAATTACTGGTCTAATGAAAAGGTAGTATACCAGCCAGCAGATATAAGGACGTCATCTCCGCTAAATACAATTCTCTCATCAAGGGGAAGGTGCGGCGAAGAATCAACTCTTATGGTAGCAGCCCTCAGAACTGCTGGCATACCCGCCAGGCAGGTTTATACTCCCAGGTGGGCTCATACTGATGATAATCATGCCTGGGTTGAAGTATGGATTAATGGAGAATGGCATTATATGGGAGCATGTGAGCCTGAGCTTGTTCTTGATCATGGCTGGTTCACAGAGCCTGCAAGACGTGCAATGCTTGTTCATACAAAATCTTTCGGCGCTGCTTATGGCTCAGAAGACATAATAAATGTGAAGAAGAATTACACAGAAGTAAATAATCTTCCGAAATACGCGCCTTCAAAAAGACTATTTGTAAAAGTTTCAGGTACTGACGGTATGCCTGCACAGGATGCATCAGTTGAATTCAGGCTTTTCAACTATTCGGAATTCTATCCACTTACTGTAATACCGACAAATCAGGATGGTATCAGTTCGCTTGTAACAGGTTTCGGCGATTTGATGATATGGGCTCATAAAGATAGTGCGTATGCCTGGAAAATAATTTCTGTTGGTAAGACAGATACTCTTACATTACAACTGGTAAAGCCTGGAAAACTGAGTTATTCGGTAGATGCCGACTTGTTTATCCCCCCTGAGCTTGAGCCATTTGCGCCTCTTTCGGAAGAAATAATCCGCGAGAATGCGGCAAAGCTTGAAAACGGAAATGTTATCCGTAAAAGCTACATTGACTCATGGATTAATCATGAAGAAGTGCTTTCAATAGCTGAAAAACTTAAAATGGATTCTGTCAGAACAGAACAGGTTTTCAGCAGAAGTATGGGAAACTTCAGGGAGATAAAGAAATTTCTGATTGAGATACCCGATACACTTGTTGAAACAGCATTTTCTCTTCTCGAAGTTCTTCCTGATAAGGATCTCCGTGATACGGAGGCGTCAATCCTTTCCGATCATGTTGAAAATGCTTTTACCCTTCAGGGTGTAAGTCCGGAAACATTCAGGGATTATGTTCTGAATTCCCGGATAAGTAATGAAATGATGGTTTCATGGCGGAGTTTTTTCATTAAAAACATTCCTGACAGGATCCGTATCGAAGCGCTTTCTGATCCGATTAAAGTGAGGGACTTACTTAATGAGAGTATTGAAATACGAAATGATGAGAACTATTATAAGACACCTCTTACCCCGGTTGGAGTATTCAGATTAAAAGTTTCAGATGAACAGTCAAGGGCAATTTGTTTCGTTGCAATATGCAGAAGCCTTGGAATTCCTTCAAGACTTGAGCCCGGAAGAGAGATCCCGCAGTATTTTCTGAACAATAAATGGCATGATGTCTATTTTGCAGATCAGAATGAATATAAGGGGGAGAAAGGATTTCTTAAGCTGACAGCAGACCAGAAGAACCCTGTTCCTCAATATTATACAAATTTTACTATTGCACGGTTTGAGGATGGCACATACAATACACTTGATTATGAATTCGGCAGGAAAGTAACCGGCTTTGAAGAGCTTGAATTGCCTGCCGGGAGTTATATGCTTGTTACGGGTAACAGGCCCGATGATAAATTAATCCTCGCCAGTATTACGTTTTTTGAGCTTGGAGCAGGGGAACATAAGAACATTAAAGTTAATATTCGCAATGCTGAAAAAGCAAGTTCTGAAACTGGAAGCGCTGATCTCAAAGCTCTTTTCACCATGTTTCCTCAAAACACGAAAGAGCTTGAAGGTTCACAAAAAATGACAGTGCTTGCCTGGGTTGAACCTTCGCAGGAACCATCACGACATGTTTTTGCAGATTTTAAGCCATATAAAAAGGATTTCGATGAATGGGGTGGCAATTTCCTTTTCATGTCTGTTTCAGGCAAACCGGCAGACATTGATGGATTACCCTCAAAGTCACTTTCCGGTATTGATACAGATATGAAAGTCCTGAAAAAATCAGTCAGGTTTACAGCACCTGTCGAGTTGAAGCCTCCGGTAATCATCGCTGTAAATAAAGAAGGAAGGATAGTATACTTTTCTACAGGTTACAGGATTGGGACAGGCGAACAGGTATTGAGACACCTGCAATAATGCGGGTAATGTTGAAATGTTAACAATCGTTTAATATCTATTTAAACATAAAATAACCCTGATAGAAAAAATCTCTATCTTTGTCATGTTTTGGTGTCGCATCTCTGATGCGATGAAAAGGGAATGCGGTCAGAATCCGCAACAGTACCCGCTGCTGTGAAACCCTGTCGTTTTTACGACAATGGTTTCATGAAAAAGCTGCCACTTTTCCTCTTACGGAATGGGAAGGCTTCATGAAACCGGGTTAAGTCAGAAGACCTGCCATAAACATTTGAATGAAGCTTTCGGGAGAAAAAGCGACGGCTAATCACTTTCCTTCTCTTCTATCCCGGAACTTTTTACGGTTAAACAATGCAAAGTCTGATGACATTTGATGCAAAGACATATTTGCCGGGTTATATTGCTTTATGCATTCTCCTGTTTCCACTGACACTCCGCGGACAATGGCTTGCCGACGACACTGTGAAGATCAACGAGGTTGTAATTTCGGGAAAGAAGAGCGATATTGTTATGCCAGGTTTCAAAATTCAATCTGTTGATACTTCGATAATTGAGAAATACAGCCTTGGATCCTTAGCTGAAGTAATATCAGTAAGCACTTCTGTTTTTGTAAAAAATTACGGTTGCGGGGGGACAGCTACAGCATCATTCAGAGGCATGGGCGCAACAGGGACACAGGTCACATGGAATGGTATCAGGATTGACAATCCTATGCTTGGTCAATCCGATCTGTCGATTCTCAGTGCAGGAATTGTAAACAAGGTGAATATTTATACCGGCGGAGCATCAATGATACAAAACGGCGGGGCTTCAGGCGGTATAATCTCTTTGGAGTCAAAGCCAGACTGGTCGGGAAGGAGAACACTCATTTTTAACCCTCTGGCAGGCAGCTTCGGAAAATATTCAGGGATGATTTCAGGTGAATTCGGAACAGAAAAACTACAGTCTGTAACAAGAGCTTATATTTCCACCGCGGAGAATAATTTCACCTATCTTGATAATGTTTCAAGGGCAAAAGCATTCCATGACATAAGGAAAAATAATGAAGTAAAACAAAATTACTTCATACAGGAGCTATATAGTAAAACTGCCTCCGGTTATTATTCCGTGCATTTCTGGTACCAGGATGCTCACAGGAATCTGCCATCTTCAATTCTCTCTGAATATGCCGGGGAAAAACAGGATGATAAATCTCTCAGGTTACTGCTTCATTATGAAAATGATAAAAGCTTTTTTATTACAGGATCGTGGATTAAAGGAGAACTTGATTACAGGAACCGGCTTGCATCAATAGATTCCAGGAATCGTTCAGATTCACGCATAATCAAAACAGGCTTTAAGAAACATCTTGGAATATGGGGAATTCTTGATATCCTCCTGAATGAAGAGTACAACAAAATCAATACAAATAATTATGATGGCAAAGCTGCAAGGAACTCCCTTGATGTTGCATTCGCTGTTAAGAACATAAATGATGAAAGATATAATGGAAGCCTTCTCGTAAGGCAAATATTATTCAACAGGAGATTTCTTGTTCCTGATTTCTCAGCAGGTCTGAAAATGGAACCATTTCGGAGCCGGACAATTAATATCCTTGCAAATCTTTCGAAAAACTCGAGGATTCCGACTATGAACGATCTCTATTGGAATCCGGGTGGAAACCCTGCCCTGAAGAACGAATATACACTGACGTCCGAGCTTGGTTTCGGACTTGCAAAGGAGATATCTCTTTTTGAACTTCAGTATGACGTCACTTTCTTTTATAATTCAATTAAAGATATGATTCAATGGCGGCCGGGTGATCTTAGCTACTGGACAGCAACGAACATTAATGATGTTCATACGCGAGGGATTGAAACTTCGGCTTCACTCTCATTAAAAAAGGATGAATTCACAGTCTCCCTCAAAGCTTCTTATTCATATACTAAAGCTGAAGATCAGGCAAAAAGCTTAAGAGGCACACAGTTAATGTATGTCCCCGTTAACCTGGCAAATACATTTATTCTGGCAAACTATGGCGGACTCCAATTCTCCTGGCACACCGGCCTGACAGGTAAAAGATTCACAACTGCCAACAATGAGGATTTTCTTCCTTCATATATAATAAATGATGTATCGCTTGGTTACAGGCATAAAACATCCTGGGGACTTTTTGATGCATCATTTGATATTGATAATGTATTTGGTATTGATTATCAGAATATTGCTTATTTTCCATTACCCGGCCGTTCCTTTTCATTAAGGCTCCTGGCTCAATTAAATCTTAAAAAATGAAAAAGCTTTTATTTTTTTGTGCATGCATTATTTTAATTTCCTGTAAAAAGAATACAGATGAAATCAAGTTAGATTCCAGGTATGGCAAAGGTGTATTCATCGTAAATGAAGGTACATTCCAGAGAGCAAACGGCTCGCTTTCCTTCTTTTCGTACGATTCATTGAAGATCTATAATGACCTTTTTGAAGCTGTCAACGGAAGACCTCTTGGTGATGTTCCAAATTCTATGATAAGCTATGGCGGAAAAGGATACATAATAATAAATAACTCTGCGAAGATTGAAGTAATAGACATAAACACACTGGAATCGCAGGCAACAATAACAGGGCTGATTTCACCACGTAATATGGCAGTGTTGAATGAAGGAAAGGCTTATGTAACAAGCCTGTATTCTGATTCAGTTGCTATTGTAGATCTTGCAGCAAATGCAGTTACTGGTTACATTAATCTTGGAACGACAAGTGAAGCAATAGCAGTAAACGGAAACACTGCTTATATCTCAAACTGGTTTGGAGGAAATCAGGTTTTTGCTGTTAATACACAGCTTGATAAGGTTATCGACACTATAAATGTAGGCCTTGAACCTGAGAGCATGGTTATTGACAAATATAATCGCATGTGGGTGCTAAGTACAGGCGGGTGGCGGAAAACACAAAAGGCAGAGATAGATATCATAGAGCTAATAAATAACAGTGTTGAGAAAAAATATGTGTTTCCTGCTGTTGAAGATTCTCCCTCCTGCCTTAAGATCGACGAACCTGGTCAGATTATATATTACATTAATAAAGGTGTGTTCAGTATGGACGTTAATTCGGAATCTCTCCCTGTCGTTCCATTAATCAGTGAAGACAACCAGGCTTTTTATAAGATCGAAATTAATCCTGTTAACAGTGATATACTGATCACGGATGTTATTGATTATGCCCAAAACGGGAATTTCATAATTTATAAGAAAGATGGCACATTTATTTCAAAACATAAGGCAGGACTTATCCCCGGTGCAATTTGTCCGAATTTCTCTGTCAGAACAGCAAATACAAACTAATATGTTTTAACCCGTGACAAGAGCTGGCATAATCTTCATAGTCATTTGCCTTATATCAACTTGCTGTAATACAGGTAATAAAAATGCTGCAGTCGTTGAAAGAAGAAGTATTGTGACATGTGCGGAACGATTTTTAATTGAGAAAAAGGATGGCTTTACACTTCTGAGGATAATAAATCCATGGCAGGGTGCAGGGAATATTGAAATGTCATATTATCTCGTCAGAAGAGGATCAGACTTGCCTGCCGGTACCGACTCTTCAGATGTAATATTTGTCCCGGTCCGAAAAGTGGTTTGTATGTCTGTTACGCACCTGGCAATGATATCAGCGCTTGATGAAATAAATTCTGTGGCTGCCGTGTCCGGTTCAGGCCTGATCTATTCTGAAAGTACAAGGAGCTATATTGAAAAAAACAATATCCCTGATGTCGGATATGAAGCCGGCTTGAATAATGAGCTCATTCTGAAAATATCGCCGGATCTTGTAATGATGTATGGGATTGGTGGCGAATCAACAGGATATGCTGAAAAACTTAAGGAATTAGGAATTAAGGTGTTGTTTAATGCTGATTACCTTGAGAACGAACCGGTTGCAAAGGCTGAGTGGATTAAGCTGTTTGGCGCACTTTATTGTAAAGAAATGCTTGCTGACAGCCTTTTCAGAGCTGAAAAACAGGAATATGAGGCAGTTTGCAGGATTACAGAAAATTCAAATAATCACCCGAAAGTTATGCTCGGACTTCCTTTCAGAGACACATGGTATATCTCTCCCGGCAATTCGTATGTCAGTCGTCTGATATCAGATGCAGGCGGTGATTATTTATGGAAGGATTCTAAAGCATCAGTAGCAATGCCTCTTGCACATGAAAATGTATATTCGCATGCATTAAATGCCGATTACTGGCTAAACCCCGGAACTGCATTTTCAAGAAGTGAAATACTCTCAGTTGATCCGAGGTTTGCTGATCTGCCATGCTTCATCGATAATAATGTTTTTAATAATACAAAAAGAACTAACCCGACAGGCGGAAATGATTACTGGGAGGAGGGTGCTGTCCATCCTCATTTGATACTAAGGGACATAGCTATGATTCTTCATCCTGAATTATTCGGAGATGATGATGAACTTTATTTTTACAGGAAGCTTGAATAGCAAAAATGAATTCAACTAACCAGTTTATAAGTCACCGCAAAGGCATCATCAGCATGTTTGTTGTTCTTTTTGTAATTACTGCCGTTCTGTTTGTTCTTGATATTTTTCTTGGATCTGTTTCAGTTAAACCTGCAGATGTACTAAGATCTTTTCTTAATCCGACAGGATCAGATTATGAGATAATCATTCTGAAATTCAGGTTGCCAAAGGCAATTACTGCACTAATGGCAGGAGTTGCACTATCAATAAGCGGACTCCTCATGCAGACAGTTTTCAGAAATCCTATGGCAGGTCCGTATGTTCTCGGGATAAGCTCAGGCGCAAGCCTTGGGGTGGCTGTTGTAATACTTGGATTTTCAGGTCTGTTCACTAATGTCAGTATCGGAATAGCGGGAAGCTGGTTACTTGCAGTCTCAGCCTGGGCCGGGGCAGGTATTATACTTGTTTTGATGATGGCTATTTCTGCAAGAGTAAAGGATATAATGACAATTCTTATACTTGGCATTATGCTGTCGGGCGGCATTTCGTCGATAGTAACTATTCTTCAGTATTTCAGTAGCGAAACATTGCTGAAAGCTTACGTTATCTGGACTATGGGAAGCCTTGGAAATCTTACTGATTCTCAAGTTGATGTATTGATGATCACAATAGCTGCAGGTACAATCCTTAGCCTTCTTACAATGAAGATGCTCAACGCACTTCTTTTGGGTGAATCCTATGCAGGAAGCCTTGGCTTAAATGTGAGATTCGCCCGTTTCGTGATTTTCCTGTGTACGAGTATCCTTGCAGGAAGTGTGACTGCATTTTGTGGTCCGATTGGTTTTATTGGTATTGCAGTACCTCATATAGTCAGAATGATATTCAGAACCTCGGATCACAGGATACTTATTCCGGGAACCATCTTCGTTGGTGGTTCATTAATGCTTTTAAGTGATATCGTATCACAGCTACCGGGATCTGAAAGAGTATTGCCTGTAAACGCTGTTACTTCGCTTATCGGCATACCGGTAGTATTGTGGGTAATTTTCAAAAACCGTAGATACTCAGGATTTTTTTGATGAGTGACATTAATGAGACAATAAGGCTGGAGTCCCTGCAGATTGGTTATTACTCGGGAATAAAGAAAAATGTTCTTCTTGCACCTTTATATGCTACCGGTTGTAAAAAAGAACTAATCTCCGTTGTAGGAAGGAATGGAATAGGGAAAAGCACCCTGCTTCGCACCGCCGCCGGCATTCAGAAAGCAATTTCCGGGAATGTTCTGCTTAATTCAAAAGAAATTGGAAAATTCAGCAGAAATGAGCTCGCCCGCCTTGCAGGCTTTATTTCAACCGAGCAGGTGAAGGTAAGTAACATGACTGTTTTTGACCTCGTTGCACTGGGAAGATTCCCTTTTACAAACTGGATCGGATCACTTCATCCCGATGATGAAGAAGCAATTCATTCTGCAATGGAGAAAACATCCGTACTGCAATTTTCAGGGAAGTACATTTCAGAGTTATCCGACGGGGAAAGGCAGAGGGCAATGATCGCGCGATTGCTTGCACAGGATACAGATATCATGTTCCTTGATGAACCTACTGCATTCCTCGATATAAGGAGTAAGTTCGAAGTAATTCATATACTTCATGAGCTTGCTCATTCATGCTGTAAAACAATTATCCTTAGTACGCATGATCTTGATCTTGCTTTAAGGCATTCAGATAAGATATGGCTGCTTCTTGATGATGGAATACGGGAAGGTTCTCCTGAGGACCTTGTTATCGGACATGAGTTCGAAAAGCTGTTTGACTCTGAAATAATAAAATTTGATTCTATAAACGGGATTTTTTCATTCAGCGATGTCCCGAAAGCATCAATCCATATTAAGGGAGATTTTGTGCTGCGCAAGTGGACTGAAAGAGCGCTTATGAGAGCCGGCTTTTCAGTTTCTGAAACAGAACTGAGTGATTATATTGAAATCACCGGTAGTAAAAGCTGGATACTGTTTTATAAAGGCAACAAAAGAATCTACGGATCAATATATCAATTGTTGCAGGGAATTTCCGGGCTTATTTGAAATACTTCCTGTAATTGTCTATAAAGCCACCTATATCTTCAACCGATATTTTCTTTGCAATTATTTTCTTGTTTTTATCGAGTATGTAAACCATTGGAGTTGATTGAACATTGTAATAATAATCGAAATGTGAGCTTCTCTGCGGATCCCATCCGTTTATCCATGTGAGCTTGTTATCCTCAATATACTTTGTCCACTTATCCTTTTCATCTGTTGTGCAAACAGCAAATACTTCTAATGTGTAATCTTTTGGCTGGTCGTACCACGTCTTCAGTTTTGGAGTAGCTTCCTGGCAGTGACCACAGTTTGGTTCCCAGAAATAAAGGATTGTAAAATCCTTATTGACATCATCAAGAGCTACATATATACCTTTATATGAATTCATTATAAGGTTTTGAGCTGTTTTTCCAATCAGATTTGGCCTGATAAGATCGATCTGTTTCTTTAAATCTTCCTTGAATTCCTTTGTAACCCAGTCAGCTTTCGGGGTCAGGTATATATCATCTGCCAGCTTCACCATTACAGCATCATGCCCCATTATCTCACTTTCCCTGAAATGATTGAACAGGTAAACACAAACGTATTGAAATACTTTATAGTTGCCTTCAACCTTTTTAATCAGTTTGTCAATTTCCCTGTTTATAGAATCCGGAGCCTGGATAACTACACCGGTAAAGAAAGCGTTGAGCCGTGCATAAAGGATTGGCGTCCTGAGCAACCTTTCATCTTTAAGATCAATATTATCAAAGAAATGATTTTTATTGTAATTGTAGTTCATCAGCCATTTCACAGAATCCTGGTTGGCAATACCTGCCGGAGCTTTGAATTCAGGAATATCAATCGGAATAAGAGAATTCACAAGTACAGCCAGCAGGTTGTCATTATTTTCGCTGACAACTTTTTTCAGATATGCTTTCATCGATTGCTCAGTCGACTTCTGTAATTCAGTCAGAATAGCTAAGGAATCCTTGTTTTCTTTGTTATTCTGTATCCTTTTAGCCAACCCGGAAGAAGACTGTTGCATTGCAACCCATTTTTTCTGGTAATCAACAAATGCAGAGTTTTCTGTGGAACCTGTGAATTTTAAAGTGCCTGTATAATCTGTATATAAGCAATCAATTGAAAAGATCTGATCTTCCGATAAGAGGATCTCAAAATACTTTTTGCCGGGCAAGACTATCATATATATTCCCTGGGGAAGAGTTTCCTTTCCCTTGAAAACAGCTTTTCCGGATTTATCGAGCTTTGTAGTATCTTTCAGATATTGCTTCTCACCGAAATGATAGGCAAGGTATATAGTCGAATCCGAAAGTCCCCTGATACTGACATCAATAAGGTAACCGGCGCTTTGCTGACCTTTTAGAATTAAAGGGATCATCAGAATAAAGAGAACCAGAATATTTTTTCTCATGCAGTAAAGAATATTTACACAAAATTAGTTATTGCAATTTCTCTGCCAAAGTGACTCTGGAGAATTATTATAAAAAAATTGTACATTTGATTTAATAACCATGCCATGAAATGACGATATCCCTGTTAATACCTGTTAAAGATTACGACATAATAGCTCTGGTGCACAGCATGAAAGGCGCTATGGACAAAGTTCCGGAGCTTGTTGAGATCCTTGTCGGTGATGATGGTTCATCACCGGAATTCCGGGAAAAATACCGTTCAATGGAAGGAAATGGAGTACGAATTATTGTATCTGAGAAAAATATTGGACGTGCGTCTATGAGAAACAGGCTTGCAATTGAAGCCCGTGGTGAATACCTCCTTTTTATAGACGCTGATACAATGCTGCCTTCAACAGCTGAAGCATATCTGAAAAAATGGATTATGGCTGCGGGTAACGCCCGCGTTATGTCAGGCGGAATACTTTATCGTGATAGTCCTCCGGGAGATCCTGATAAGCTGCTGAGGTGGAAGTACGGCAGAATGAAAGAACAGAAAAAAGCAGCCGACAGGAACAAGCGTCCTAATGCCGGATTTTCAACATTTAATGTATTATTTGAAAGATCAGTCTTTTCAAAGATAAGATTTGATGAGGAATTGAGGCAATATGGGCATGAAGATACTTTGATGGGATACCAGCTTGAAAAAGCAGGAATAAAGATAATGCATATCGACAACGGGCTGTATCACGAGGGGCTTGAAACAAATAAAGATTATCTCGCAAAAACCAAGCTGGGTATAGAGAATCTGAGTCATATTTACGACAGGGTTACAGATAAGAGGACATTTTCTGAAACAGTAAGGATACTCGGGCTCTATAATAAGCTTGAAGTGCTGAGGTTGACACGGGTTTTAGCCGGTATATTCATTAAATACAGGGACAGGATGGAGATACGACTCGATTCAAACAAAATATCTCTCAATCTGTTCAGCTTCTATAAGATATGCATGTTTTGCACTTACCGTGAGATCCATCGAAGAAAACCTGTTCTTCCATTTTTCTGAATATAGTTGAAATGATTTTGATAATGAATTATTCAGCAATCGATCAAATATCGATCCTGAACAATTCAATATTGCCATCTGACCTTCGTTCTGCCTTCAAAACGAAATTGAACCTGTCGAGCATTGTGCACAGGAAGAAATCTGTAGGAGGTGAAAAATCAATATTCTCCCTCACGAAGAACCGTTTCCCTGAAGTATTCCGCAGATCATTAATTCTTGTATTATCAACAGGACTTTTTCCCTGCAGAAGCGAAGCTATATGCCCTGCACATAAAAGATCCTCATCTGCTGATTCACATGCCCTGTAGCCCATTGCAACAAGCGAAACATTTTCAGGATTAAAGCTTTTGATATAAGATGCGACTGCGTTTGCATTCACAAGGCTTCCAGTGAGTATCATACTTGCATTCACTGCATTCGCAAGACCCTGGGTGCCGGCAGATGTTGTATGAATAAGAGTTTTACCCTTCATGTCAGTCTTCAGTATTTCGGTAGGGCTATTTCCGATGTCGAAGCCTTCAATCTTCTTTTCTTGTCTTTCGCCGGCAAGTATTGAATCAGAGTATTTCTCCTTAAGCCTGAAAGCTTCATTTACATCAGCGGTTGTAATTACTCTTGCAGCGCCTGCATCATAGGCGTAACATGAAACAGAAAATGCACGGAAAACGTCAATTATAACTGTTATTCCTTTTGATCTTTTTGCTCCTTCGACAAATTCAAGTATTTCGATATTCATCATTTCTGAATAAAATTTTGAAAATTACGAAATAATAATTCATAAGTATTAACACTGGCTGTTTGATTTTGTATATTTGATATCGTCGTATGTGTAACGAACTATAATTTTTATGGTGAATCCGGTCAAATGGGGTATTGAAAAAATAAAGCAGATAAATGATCTGATCTGGCATTCCCCGAACAAAGGTATACCGCGATGGGAATTATATATTTATAAGCAGCTGAGAATTCTTATTCTTGCCGGGAGGGGTTTCACAAGTGATAATGTGCAGCTCAGGGCATCAGCGCTTACCTTCTATTCATTACTGTCACTGGTTCCTATTGCGGCAATAGCATTTGCTATTGCAAAAGGATTTGGCCTCGATGAAAACCTGAAACAGGCTATTGTTGAGAATTCACAATTCCAGACTGAAGTAACGGATTGGTTAGTAAGCAATGCTTCCAACGCTCTTGAAAAAACACGTGGAGGGTATATTGCCGGTATTGGTATAGTAGTATTGTTCTGGTCCGTTGTATCATTACTCGAAAACATAGAAAACTCCTTCAATCATATCTGGCAGGTCAGGATTGGACGGCCCTGGTACAGGAAATTCACTGATTACCTTACTTTTTTGCTTATTGCTCCGATATTCATAATACTTTCAAGCAGTATAACCGTATTCATAACGACTGAGCTCAATGAGTTTATGTCAAAAGCCCGTATATTGGCTTACTTCAAGCCTCTTGTCACATTCCTGATTCAGTTTTCACCCTATATTCTGTTCTGGATTTCAATGACAATCCTTTTCATTGTAATGCCTAACACAAAGGTGAAATTTGTGCCAGCCCTTATCTCGGGAGTAATTGCCGGAACAGTTCTGCATCTTCTCCAATGGCTGTATTTTGAACTTCAGTTTGGCATAACAAAACTTAATGCAATCTACGGGAGCTTTGCAGCAATCCCTTTGTTTATAATATGGATGCAATCAAGCTGGATAATTGTTCTTATTGGCGCTGAATTGACCTATGTCAATCAGAATTTAAACAGGTATGAGCAGGAGTTTCAATCTATTAAGATCAGTTACTTTCAGAAAAGAGCGCTTGTGTTAATGATACTTCAAAGAATAATCAGGGCGTTTTCAATCGGGGAGAAACCGCTGAGTGCAGAGGAAATCTCGGTTGGACTAAATGTTCCTGTAAGGCTCACAAAAGATATTCTTCAGGACCTGCATAATATTGAACTTGTCTCAATTATTCAGGAAGAGGGAACAGAACAGCGTTTCCAGCCGGCAATCGATATAAATAAGCTGACAATAAGTTACGTTTTCACAAGGATGGACCGGAAAGGAGCCAGTCCTATATCTATCTCCAAAAATGACGATTATGAAAAAGTAACTGAGATTCTTGATAAGTTCGACAAGCTCGTTGCAAAATCTGCAAATAATATCCAGATCAAAGATCTCTGATCCTGATCAGATCCTCCGCTTGTCCTGTTTTTTCCTTTGAAGAATATCCTTCAACGAAATTGACAAATCCTGTAAACGAATCCCATTTATGGAAGAAGTAATGAGGGAAGGGCAGATTTATCTGTAATGAATTTGTCTGGCCGGCCCAGAAATCTTTAAGATTTTTTGAAGGGAAAACCCTGTCCTCATCGCTTATTACGGCATAATTCCAGTTGAAACCACTTCCTGCCTGTTCCATTATCCTGTTATATAGCCATCTGAGCTCATCGTGAAGTGATTTCAGGCTTCTGTTTGGAACACGCTCAGAATTCGCTTCAAATGTCTTCTTATCGCCAAACATCCTCAGGTAAAACTTGTTTATTGTTTCTTCAGTAATGTTGTTAAGGGTTCCTTCTATTATTTTTAATGGTATCCCATACTGTTCATCGGCCGGGTATGGAGTTCCGTTAACAGCAATAGTAACATCGGGTTTGATCCCTGTTTTAGGACTCAGGTATTCGGCGGCCCATACGCCTAGCGACCAGGCGATGAGCGTAATTTTATCATACTCCTTCATTTTGGGGAGAATAAGAGCTTCGTCAGCCGAATAATTATAGAACAGAACGAAGTCAGCATCATCGTCGCATAACGGAGAAAGCATTCTTTCATCAGTGCCCCAGGCGCTGTATACAACAATAAGCTCTTTATTCTTATCCCGTCTCTTTATGTATGTCTTCATATTCCCCTCTGTTCTTAAATATCCCCCCCGGAAGCTCACAAAGATAAACTATTTAAAATCTTATAGCTTTGAATTCATAAACATAAAATTCTGGAATTTATTTCAGGAAGAAGCCATACAATAAAAAAAGAGGAGAGTGGGTGGTGCGAAAATCAGGAGCGGGTTTTATTAATAAGATAATTCCCGTGTCTACTGTCTGATAAAAGGATGGAACCATGGTTAGCTGGCGCTATGCCTGGGGTTCCTGATGTGAAAGTCAATGTCTGCAATACAATCCTGTTGATTTCCACGTCCGCCCTTTCTCTCTCCTCTTTATATCAATAGCTTGAGCTAGGCTACAAATTTAGGAAATAAATCGAAAAAATCAAATATTTTTTTGAAAAAGATAAACAAAAGTCATGTGATTTTTTCATAAATTTGATTGAAACAGAATTAACTAAGCAGTTACGGGATGGTAGCTGAACTTGAAAAAATATCATACGATGACGGAGGCGGTTTTCGTGCTGCGTATATTGATGATTCAAATGGTTTCTGGCATTTCCATCCTGAATACGAGCTTGTGCTGAATATAAAAAGCAACGGAACCAGGATTATCGGCGACAGCGTGGAACTGTTCGATAAATACGATATGGTTCTTATCTCAGGAAACATACCTCATTGCTGGAATTATTACAGGTATAACAGCAAGCTTCCTGAACAACATGGAATTGTACTGCATTTTAAACTGTCATCTATCGGTGAGTCATTACTCTCCCAGCATGAGCTGCACGTACTAAAGGACCTGCTTATCTCTGCGGAACGAGGAGTTGCCTTCCCCCTTGAGGATGCAAAAAAAGCTGAGAAATATCTTGTGCAGATGACAAATGACAGAGGTATAGACAAAATGATAGGTTTTTTTAATCTCGTAAAAATATTGGCTTCCTCAGAAAAACGTTCTTTCATTTGTTCTGAAAATTATAAGATAGATTATGATGAATGTGGAAACAAGAGAATGTCGGATGTATATACATTTATCAGGGAAAACTATTTTAAACAAATATCTCTTGAGAAAATATCAAGGATTGCGGGAATGAATCCAATATCATTCAGTCGGTATTTTAAGCTGAATTGTGGCTCGGGTTTTGTAGAATATCTTAATAAAACAAGAACCAATAAAGCTTGTTATCTTTTGCGTGAAACTGATTACCAGGTAAATGAGATTGCAATGGAGTGCGGTTTTGGAAGCATTTCAAATTTCAATAAGCAATTCAGGAAAACCGAGGGAATCTCACCAAAAGAATATCGCTGCAGGTTCAAATAATTTTAACAAACAATTCACTTCTAAAATTATTGGCAATGACATTGCTTGAAAAAATAATCGCTTTGCACTCAGGCAAAGAAACAGTTTCGCCTGGCGAAATTGTCGATGTAGAAATCGATATGAGGGTTGCACGCGATTTCGGTGGGGCCAATGTCGTAAAACATATAAAGGATTCAGGCCTCATTATTGATGATCCGGGTAAGACATTATTCACATTCGATTGCAATCCCACCGGATCAGACCAGAAATATACTGTAAATCAGCATATCTGCAGGCTGTTTGCACGGGAAAACGGAGTCAAGGTCTATGATATAGATGCAGGTATCGGAACTCACCTTCTCATTGACAAAGGAATAGTTCCCCCGGGGCAGACTGCTCTGTCGACTGACTCACATGCAAATATTCTTGGCGCCATAGGAGCATTCGGACAGGGTATGGGCGACATGGATATC
Source organism: Bacteroidales bacterium (assembly GCA_036261265.1). GTDB lineage: Bacteria > Bacteroidota > Bacteroidia > Bacteroidales > VadinHA17 > LD21. The sequence continues at coordinate 2,730 of DATALC010000107.1, read as the reverse complement.
GCTGCTGCATGGTTAAAAGGAAAGATATGGTTCAGGGTTCCTCCTTCAATAATTATAAATCTTAATGGTGTAATTCCGCCAAAGCTTGATGCCAAGGATATAGCTCTGAACCTGCTTAAGCAGTTCGGCGCCAATTCGCTGCTTGGATATTCTATTGAAATGGGTGGCTCTGTATCTGAGCGGTTAAGTCTCGATGACAGAATTACAATTTCGTCTATGGCAACTGAAATGGGCGCAATTATAATCCTGTTTCCGCCATCAAAGTCAATTATTGATTATTGCAGCAAGGCTTCAGGAAAGAAATTTGAACCTGTTTATGCGGACAAAGATGCTCATTATGAGAAAACGTTTGATATCGATGTTTCAGGTTTCAGTCAGCTTGTCTCACGACCCGGGGAGCCTCATGATGCTGTTCCTTTGAAAGAAGTCTCGGGTACGAAGATTGATTCTGCATTTGTCGGAAGTTGCACAAATGGCAGACTTACAGACATGAGGATAATTGCATCGATACTTAAGAACAGGAAAGTTGCCCCGGGCGTTGTGCTTAAGATAGTTCCTGCCACAAACGAGATCTGGAATAAATGCCTTTCAGAAGGTCTGATAAAGATTTTCAAGAAAGCCGGCGCCATGGTATCAAATGCAGGTTGTGCAGGTTGTGCTGCCGGTCAGGTTGGGCAGAATGGACAGGGTGAAGTTACGATAAGCTCAGGAAACAGGAATTTCCCCGGCAAGCAGGGAAAAGGAAGCGTTTATCTTGCATCTCCTGCTGTTGTTGCGTCTTCAGCAGTTGCAGGATATATAACCGATGCTGATAATATTCCGGAAAAACCGGCTGTTTTCAGCAGCCGGCCGCTAACAATCGTACCGCAGACGTCAGTTAATGCAGGGAGCCGGAGGACTCATGAGCAATTCATTGAAGGTCATATTCGTCTTATAAGCAGGGATAATATTGATACTGATATGATATTTCATAACAGGTATCTTACAATCACAGATATAAATGAAATGGGCAAGTTCACATTCGATAATCTCAAAGGTTATGAGAGCTTCTCTTCAAAAGTGCGAAAGGGGGATATCCTGGTTGCAGGTAAAAACTTTGGTTGCGGCAGTTCACGGCAACAGGCAGTTGATTGCTTTGTGTCATTGGGCATGAGCGGTATTCTTGCCGAATCATTCGGCGCTATTTATGAACGAAATGCAATTAATGCTGCATTCCCGATTATGACAATTACTCCGGATATTGTAAAAGACCTGAATGAAGGAGATCTTGTAAGGATCGATCTTAAAACAGGGTATATAATAAATAAAAGCACGGGCAGGAACTATCATTCACAACCATTCTCAGATGTCCAATATAACATTTATCAGAGAGGTGGATTGCTTGTATAAGAAACTGAATAATTCATTTTATGAAACAGACATTTGCAGAAAAAATATTCAATGCGCCTGCAGGATCAATAGTTTTTGCGCGGCCCGACATTATCCTGACCCACGATAATACATCTAGCATCTATAAAACCTTTCAGAAGATGGGAGGTAAAAAGGTTGCCTTTCCCGGACAGATGCTTGTTGTCCTTGATCATAATGCACCACCCTGTGATGCTAAGCTTGCAACTCAGTACCAGGATATCAGGAATATAGTAAAAGAACAAGGCATATCTAAGTTTCATGATTCCGGAGACGGAATATGTCACCAGATAATGTCGGAGTATGCATTGCCGGGAATGCTCATAGTAGGCAGCGACAGTCATACATCAACTGCCGGCGCATTCAATGCAATGGCGGCAGGCATCGACAGAACCGAAGCGGCCGCTATATGGAAGAAAGGTGAAACATGGTTCAGGGTTCCGGAATCAATTAAGATAAAGCTTAAAGGGAGAATGAGGAACGGCGTGTCCGCAAAAGACCTGGCTTTATGGATCATCGGTATGCTTGGAGCTGATGGCGCCAATTATATGTCAGTTGAATTCCATGGGGAAGGAGTGAAGACCCTGAGCATTGCCGACAGGATGACATTGTCAAATCTTGCTTCTGAGATGGGAGCAAAGAATGCGGTCTTTCCTGCGGATGAAATTCTTTTCGAGTTTCTTAAGCAGGCTGTTCCGGGGAAATGGGCCGATGAAGGCGCATTATATTCAAAAGAGCTGGAGATTAATCTGGCTGAAATATTCCCGGTTATTTCTGCTCCCCACAGCGTTGACAATGTAAAAGCTGTGGATGAAGTGACAGGAATAACAGTGCATGAGGGGCTTATAGGAACATGCACAAACGGGCGGATTGAAGATCTGAGGATTGCAGCCGGGATACTGAAAGGGAAACATGTAAAGGAGGGATTTCAGCTTCATATTGTTCCCGCTTCGAGAAAGATATTTCTGAAGGCAATAGAAGAAGGGATAATTTCAACGCTTGTAGAAGCCGGTGCAAACGTCCTTTCACCTTCATGCGGTCCTTGTCTTGGTACCGGACAGGGAATTCCGGCTGACGGACATACTGTTATATCAACAGCAAACAGGAATTTTCCCGGCAGAATGGGTAATAAAGAAGCAGCTATATATCTCGCTTCGCCGGCTACAGTCGCTTTTTCAGCATTATCAGGTGAAATAAAAAGTCCTGTAAGTTCTTCAGAAAAAATGCGATTTGGTGTTACGGCCGCGCAAAGCAGAACTGCTGAGATACAGAAAGACGAGATTAGAAAAACAGGTAACGTCTGGAATTATTCTGATATAAACA
>DATALC010000105.1:0-65106 GCA_036261265.1 Bacteroidales bacterium | reverse complement strand
TTCTTATTGCATCTCTGAATTCTTATATCTATCTTGGAAGATTGTTGTTCTGTTTACTTAAACTACTATGATTAATTCTTTGCTCCCGAAAACACGGTCAACGTATGCGATGTTCTTACTTACACTGATGTTCTGTTTATTATCATGCGGCTTTAACAGGGATAAAGGCATTCCGGTGAACCTCCGTTGCGAATATATTGTGAATCCTCTCGGTGTTGAGAATCCTCATCCAAGGCTCACATGGCAGCTTGATGATGAGAGAATGGGCGCAAAACAGACTTCTTTCAGGGTCTTTATAGGGACAGATTCCACTGAAGTGGCTGAAGGAGGAGGTAATCTCTGGATTTCAGATAAAATCAACTCGGGGAAAAATCTTATTACTTATTCAGGAAATGAACTGAAACCTTCAACACGTTACTACTGGGGTGTAAGAATATGGGGCAGGTCAGGAAGACATTCGGATGTCTCTCCTGTTGCTTTCTTCGAAACAGGTAAAATGGAGACAAATAACTGGACCGGTACCTGGATTGCCGATTCAAGAGACATAAACCTTAAACCGGCGCCTTATTTCAGGAAGGAATTTTCACCTGGCAAACCTGTTCACTCGGCACGTGTATATATTGCTGTTGCAGGTCTCTACGAACTATACATTAACGGTACAAAGTCGGGCGATGCAATGCTCGATCCGGCTTATACACGTTTCGACAGGCGAACTCTCTATGTTGTTCATGATGTGACTTCTATGCTGAACGATGGCAACAATGCTATCGGCGTCATCCTTGGAAACGGGTGGTATAACCACCAGTCCACTGCAGTTTGGTTCTTTCATGAGGCTCCCTGGAGAGCGCGACCCAATTTCTGCGCTGAGCTTCATATAACCTATACAGACGGATCACAGGAAGTAATCCCGAGTGGCACTGACTGGAAAACATCGCTAAGTCCTGTTGTTTTCAACAGCATCTATACAGCAGAACATTACGATGCACGACTTGAGCAGCCCGGCTGGAATAAACCAGGGTTTGATGATTCGAAGTGGAAAAACTCAATTGCCGTCAGCGCCCCTTCGCAGAACATTACAGCACAGGTAATGCATCCTATCCGGGCTGTTGAGGAGATACAACCAAAAGGCATGAACCGGATCGATAACCGAACATGGGTATTTGATCTTGGAAGAAATATTTCAGGTGTCAGCAGTCTGACAGTCTCAGGTGAATCCGGAACAGTTATAAGGATGAAACATTCGGAACGTCTCGATAAATCAGGTCGTGCGGACCAGTCAAACATAGACGTTCATTACAGACCGACAGATGACAGCGATCCTTTCCAGACAGACATCTTCATCCTGTCGGGTAAAGGTCAGGAAACATTCCGTCCACGGTTTAACTACAAAGGTTTTCAGTTTGTTGAAGTCACCGCTGATAATACAGTTGAAATTAATAAGGAAAGCCTTAAGGGATATTTCATGCACAGTGATGTTCCACCTGCCGGAAGGATATACTCATCCGACACACTTCTTAACAAAATATGGCATGCAACAAATAGTTCATACCTGTCAAATCTTTTCGGTTATCCAACCGATTGTCCACAACGTGAAAAAAACGGATGGACAGGCGATGCTCATATTGCATCTGAGACGGGCCTGTATAATTTCGATGCAATAACAGTATATGAAAAATGGCTGAGGGATCACCAGGATGAACAACAGCCTAACGGTGTTCTTCCTGCAATTATCCCCACAAGCGGCTGGGGCTATCATTGGGCAAACGGCCCTGACTGGACAAGCACTATAGCAATAATACCCTGGAATATTTACCTCTTTTACGGTGATCCGGCTCTTCTTGAACAATGTTATCCGAATATAAAACGATATGTTGATCACATCGATGCTATGAGCCCATCAGGTCTTACAGACTGGGGTCTTGGCGACTGGATACCTATAAACTCAGTAACGGCAAAAGAGCTTACTTCCTCGATATATTATTATACCGATGTATTGATCCTTTCAAAGGCTGCCGGATTACTCGGTAAGGATGAAGACAGGGAAAAATATACTGCTCTAGCAGTTAAGATCAAAGATGCTGTTAACTCAAAGTACCTTAACAGGGAAAAAGGAATTTATGGAACCGGTCTTCAGACTGAACAGTGCGTTCCGCTTTACTGGGGCATAGTGCCTGATGAAATGAGACAAATTGTGGCTGATAATCTTGCAAAAAGCATTATGAACAACGGAGGGAAGATGGATGTGGGGCTTCTTGGTACAAAAGCCATCCTGAATGCACTCAGTGAAAACGGTTATGAGGATCTTGCCTTTGAGCTTGCCTCAAGGGATAAATTCCCCTCCTGGGGCTGGTGGATCGTTAACGGCGCTACAACACTGTATGAAAACTGGCCCATAGATTCAAAATCGGATATCTCAATGAATCACATTATGTTTGGTGAAATCGGCGCATGGATGTACAAGGCATTAGGAGGAATGTTCCCTGACGAGGCTGATCCCGGGTTTAAAAACGTCATTCTCAGGCCCCGCTTTGTAAAAGGATTGAATCATTTTGAAGCCGAGCATGAAGGACCTTACGGCAAAATAGTTTCATCCTGGCGAAAAGAGGATGGACATATTGTTTATGATATCATTATCCCCGCCAACAGCACTGCAACATTACTCCTGAAAGCATCAGGTATTGTTGAAGGAGGAAAAAAATTATCATCAAACAAACATATCAAAACTGAAAAAGATAAAGACGGGACATTCGTTCTTAATCTGCAATCAGGAAAATACTCATTCAGCATTACAGAGGATTCAAATGAAAAATAATCTGAAGATCATTCTTGTCTTTTTCATGTTCCTGTACATCAATACTTCAGGACAAACGCCAGTTTTTACAAAACAGGATACTTTACGCGGATCAATAACTCCGGAACGTGCATGGTGGGATCTTAAATACTATGACCTGAATATTGTGGTTAATCCTTCTGACAGTACAATAAAAGGTTCAAACACAATCTTCTATACTGTTCTGAAGCCTTACGCTAAAATGCAGATTGACCTTCAGCCTCCGATGAATATATCACGGGTCACTATGAATGGGAAAGGGCTTCCTTTCACGCGCGATGTTAATGTGTTCCTGATCTCAACAGGCATTCAGGAAACGGGTAAAACATACTCAGTTAAGATTGAGTTTGGAGGAAAGCCGGCGATCGCAAAACGACCTCCATGGGATGGCGGCATAACATGGACGACCGACGATAATGGACTCCCGTTTGTCGCAAATTCAAACCAGGGGGAGGGAGCCAGCATGTGGTGGCCATGCAAAGATCACATGTACGATGAACCCGATAGTATGCTTATAAGTGTGAATGTTCCGGGCAACCTTATTGATGTTTCAAATGGCAGGCTAAGGAGCGTCGATCCTCAAAGTAACGGAACAAAAACTTACAACTGGTTTGTCGCTAATCCGGTTAATAACTACGGGGTGAACATTAATGTTGCAGATTATGCACATTTCTCTGAAGTATTTAATGGGGAAAAGGGACCTCTTGATTGCAACTATTATGTTCTGAAAAAGGATCTTGACAAAGCCAGGATCCAGTTCAAACAGGCTCCGATGATGCTGAAGGCATTTGAATACTGGTTCGGCCCTTATCCTTTCTATGAGGATGGTTACAAGCTTGTACAGGCGCCCTATCTTGGCATGGAACACCAGAGCTCGGTGACTTACGGCAATGGCTTTCAGAATGGTTATCATGGTATCGATCTCAGCAGCACCGGATGGGGTGATAAATTTGACTTCATAATTATTCATGAATCGGGCCATGAATGGTTTGCAAACAGCATTACCTACGAAGATATTGCTGACATGTGGGTTCATGAAAGCTTTACAAATTACTCGGAAGGATTGTATGTTGAGTATTACTATGGCAAGCAGGCAGGCGCAGAATACATAAGAGGTTCACGGTTGAATATAAAAAACGATCGTCCGATTGTCGGGATATACAATGTTAATTATTCCGGATCAGGAGATATGTATTATAAGGGCGGAAGCATGCTTCACACGTTACGGCAGATAGTTAATAATGATGAGAAGTGGAGGCAGATACTCAGGGAAATTAACAGCGATTTTTATCACAAGGTTGTTAAAGGTTCGCAGATCGAAAATTATCTGTCTGAAAAAACAGGATTGAACCTGACTGCATTCTTCAACCAGTACCTGAGGGATGTAAGGATACCTGTACTGGAGTATTCGGTTAAAGGGAAACAGCTTATGTTTCGCTGGAATAATTGTGTGGCAGGATTCAATATGCCTGTTAAAATTTATGTCTCGGGAAAAGAAATGAATTTAAAACCTACAACAACTTTTGCCACACTTGATATAGGAACAGAAAATCCGGAAATAGTTACAGATCCGGATTATTATGTCGCTTCTATGAATGTTACAGGGAATTAATGGAGCTCTCCACCCATATTCACTGATCCCGTATTATCAATACTTTGAGAATTCACCTGAACTGGTTTGCCGAAACCTGCTTTTTCGAGTGGTTTTAGCTGGGTTGCAGCATCTCCGACAATAACATAGTACATCTTATCAGGATCAACATATTTGCCTGTTATTGCCTTGTGCTCCTCAACAGTCATGTTCCTGATAACCTCCTCTTCTTTCTGCACAAAATCATCAGGGAAGTTGTACTTCGCAATTGTACCAAGCATTCCGACAAGCGAGCCATTTGTTTCAAATCTGAGAGCATCGGCCCTTATCATGCAATCCTTTATGAATTGAAGCTCATCCTGTGATATGCCCTGCCTGTATTTTCTCATCTCATCGATAAAGATCTTTACTGATTCAAGAGTGGCATCTGATCTCACACTGGTTGAAGCGATGAACGGCGCCCTGCCCTTCGTTTCCTGGAAGTAGCTTGATGCGCCATACGTATACCCTTTTTCCTCACGCAGTATCTGGTTTAAAATGCTTGTGAAAGCACCTCCAAGCCTGTAATTAACGAAATCTGCCTTCGGATAGTCGGGATTGTCCCGCGTAAGAGTCAGATATCCTATATTAATTACTGACTGACGTGAACCGGGGATATCGTAAAAGTAGATCTGTGATTTTTCAGGATTTTCAGGAAGATCGTATTTGTTTATTACAACTTCTTTTGCTTTCCATTCCTTGCCCAAAGATTCAAATGACTTAAGAGCCTGGTCGCGTGAGATATTTCCGGCAATCTGAATTGTAGTGACTGAAGGCGAAAAATTCTTTTCATAGAACGCTTTCAGATCCTCAATACTGATTTTATCTATTGATTCCCTTGTACCAAGTGAACTATAGCCGTAAATATTGTTTGTTCCATATAACAGCTTACTGAACAGTAATCCTGCCACACTGCGTGGCTGGACTTCCGATTGTATTATCCTGTTCCTGTTTCTTGTCTGTGCAATAACAAACTCCGTGGAATCCCACCTGGGTGTAAGAATGATCTCCTTAACAAGTTCAATTGTTTTATCAAAATTGCGTGAGAGTGTGGCGGCGCTTATGAGCATCTCTTCCTTACCTGCAGAGACATTAATTGATGAACCAAGTAACTGGATTTCCTCCTCAAGCTCCTCGGGTGTTTTATTTTGTGTTCCTTGCGGAAGCACATTTGCAACCATGTTTGCTACTCCGGGAAGCTCTAACCTATCCTGCTTTATTCCACCGTCTACAAAAATCCTGACCTCAGCAAGAGGCAATTCCCTGTTCTCAATACCTGAAAGCTTTATTCCGTTCTCAAGTTCAGCTCTCCATATAGTTGGTACTTTAACAGAAGGATCTTTCCCTGCAGATGGTTCTGCGGTCCTGTCAATTGTTGAAGATGTTTTTGGGATCTTTTCATCTGAAACGGATGCAATCTCAACCTGCGTGGCTTCGTTTATATTCTCTTCCTTTATACCGGCAGGCGTTGAATTTTCAGCCATCATATCTGTCTTTCCTTTCGGTACAAAGCTTGTTACAATACAGGGTTTCCCCTTTATGTATTTATTGTATGCAGCCTTGATATCATCGAGAGTAACAGCTTTTATATTTTCAATATCTTTTTCGATGAACCCCGGATCATTGAGAAAGGTATTATAGAAAGCAAGCTGGATTGATTTCCCGTAAACACTTGTAATCCCGTTATAAAAGTTCTTTTCCATTGAAGCTTTCACCCTTTCAACATCCTTTTCGGTTATTCCTTCCCTTTCAAACCTGTCGAAACCTTCATATACTGCATTTTCTATCTCTTTCAGGTTCTTACCCTCATTGGCTCTTATGTTTATTGTAAACTCACCGGCAAGCTCCTGTGCATTATTATATGCTGAAGCTTCAGATGTAAGTTGTTTTTCCTTTACAAGGACTTTATAAAGAGGCGCTTTTTTGCCATCAGAAAGGATTCGGGCAAGAAAATCAAGAGCATAAGCATCCTTGCTGTATGATTGGGGAACGGGCCATACCAATGTAAGCTCAGGGACATTAGCAAAATTATCTTCATGATACAGCTTTTTTGATTGTTCAAGAGCAGGAACCATCGGTTGACGTGATTGCACGTCTCCATGCGATTTTATTTCTCCGAAATACTTATTGAGCAGAATCTTAACAGAATCAGCATCGAAATCACCTGCAAGAACAAGTGTTGCATTATTCGGGCCATAGAACTTGTCATAATATTCTCTTACATCTTCAATCGATGCGTTCTTCAGATCTTCCATTTCGCCAATAACTTCCCAGTTATATGGGTGATCTGAAGGATACAGGTTTTTTGTGATCACATAGTCAGTAAAACCATAAGGTGAATTATCCTCGCCCTGTCGCTTTTCATTCTGGACAACATTCTGCTGAATTGCAAGCGATCTTGGAGTAATTGAATTAATAAAGAATCCCATCCTGTCCGATTCGAGCCAGAGAACCTTCTCGAGAGCATTTTTCGGGAAAATCTCGAAATATGTTGTAACATCTTTCGATGTGAATCCATTGTTCGATCCGCCCATGCTCTCAATTACCCTGTCGAATTTTCCTGCAGGAACATTCTCGGAACCTGTAAACAGGAGATGTTCAAAAAGGTGGGCAAAGCCTGTGCGGCCAGGTATTTCCCTGCTCGATCCCACATGATACATTATCGCATAGGAAATTACAGGATCGGAATGATCTGTATGCAGAACAACCTGTAAACCGTTTGGCATCGTATATTTCTCGTAATTTAATGTAAGCTTCTCGTCTGAAGCTTTCCTGGCGCATCCTGCGAAGAACATGATGAGAGCCAGTATCAGTAATGATCTGATTGAATGAGCTATGTATTTCATTAAATAAAAATTTTTATAAAGATAATTATTTTGTAAAGAGCAGGTTAAAAACATGAGATTGTAATTGGTGATGATATCAATATGAAATCAATAAACAAAAACAACATGCCGATGTTCCTTTTTTATTTTAAGTATTTTTAAGATATTTGGGCAATCTTTGAACAAAACTAACTTAAACAATAAACTATACTAAAATGATCAAACGTCTACTTTCAGCAATGCTTGTTACCGTATTTATCGCATCATGCGGAAATGCTCCAAAAAATGAAGCTAAAAATGACACCTCAACCGATGCCACAAAAGTTGAGTTTGCATCTCTCATTGAAAATCCGGGGAATTATATGGATAAAACAATATCGGTAGAAGGTAAGGTTGTACATGTGTGCATGGAAAGCGGCAAAAAGCTTTTCATAGTCGGTGAAAATCCTGATATCAGATTATATATCCAGGCCGGTGAAAACATGCCAAAATTCCCTATGGAGCTTCTCGGAAGCACGGTTGTAGTTGAAGGAAAGCTCGTAAAAACAGGTGGAATGGCAATGGAAGGAAAAGCAAAAGCTGAAGGTGAAGCTATGAAACAGGAAGGTGGAATGCCTGCCGATTCATGCGAAACAGAAACAGCGCTTGCTTCACAGAATGCTCTTGCTGATGTGATGATGGAGTATATCAGCCACGAAGTAAAATAACATTTTTTCTATTATGACTGACTCCTTTATCATTGGATCATGACAATGATAAAGGAGTATTTTTTATAAAACAGTATCAGTCTGGTTATGAATTTTTCACGCCTCAACAGGATAACACACAGGGATATAGGATATTTTATTGCCGGCCTTACAATAATCTATGCTCTTTCGGGAATCACACTGAATCACAAGAATGACTGGAATCCGAACTACGTAATTGACAGCCGTGTTTTTAAGACTGAGAAGAGTGTAACAAGGGAAAGCTTCAATGATGAACTTGCCCGGAATATACTTAAAGAAGCTCATCTTGAAAAAAGCTTCAAAGCATCATATTTTCCCTCGGGAAATACAGCAACGATCTTCATTGAAGGAGGCCTTGTAAGAATTAACATCACAACAGGAGAATGCTCAGTAGAGAGAATAAGCAAACGACCTCTGTTCTTCCAGATAAATTTTCTCCACTATAACCCGGGAGTATTATGGAAGTACTTCAGCGATTTATTCTGTGTCCTTCTCATGCTCGTCACAATCACAGGTCTCTTCCTCGTAAAAGGGAAAAATGGAATCACCCGCCGTGGCGCCATCCTGACCACAATAGGAATAATACTCCCTCTAATATTCCTCCTTATTTATCTATAAATCTCACATTCTAACATTCTCCCATTCTCCCATTCTCCCATTCTCCCACTCTCCCTTTCTCCTCTTCCTACCTCTTCCCCATCGCCTCCATCACCCTCTCCGGGGTCATCGGGAACCTGTAAAGTCTTGCGCCGGTAGCATCGAAGATTGCATTAGCAATAACAGCAGCCACCGGTACGATTGCAGGCTCACCTCCTCCTTTCGGAGCTTTATCTTTCCTGTCGAGAATAACAGTATCAATCTTCGGTAGCCATGAGAATTTCGGAATCTTGTAAGAATCATATCCCCTGTCGAGAACATTGCCGCCTTCAAAGAATACTTCTTCAGTGAATGTGAAGCCGAGTCCCATAGTCATGCAGCCTTCCATCTGGATCGTTGCTCCCTGCGGATTCACGCATAATCCCATATCCTGTGCACATGCAATCCTGACTACTTCAACTTTGCCAGTGTTCCTGTCAACCTTTACCTCTGCCATTTCAGCAACCCAGGTTCCGGCATCAGTCCCGACAGCTATTCCAATACCTCTTCCGCTGGGGCCCTTAGCAGGCGTGTAGCCGAATTTATCCGCAACAGCTTTCAGGCAGGCTATCATCTTCTCGTCTTTCAGGTTTTTAAGCCGGAATTCCAGAGGATCGATACCGGCATAGGAAGCCATCATATCGATCTGTGATTCTCTTGCAAAGGTATTATCCTGGGCGTTCGGCCCTCTCCAGGGACCCGTTGCAACGGGATGAATTGCCGGACCTTTCGGAGAAGGACTTATATTTGTTGCTTTATCATTTGGTACTTCATACAATGTTTCCGAACCTCTTGTACCTGCCATATAAATTGTGTAGTCCCATAATTTGATGAGACCATCCTTATCTACTCCTGATTTCACCTTTATGACAGAAGCAGCATGGAAGATATCATAGAAGAATTCCTCATCACGCGTCCAGTGGACCATAACCGGCTTACCTGACAGCTTTGCAAGCTTTGCTGCTTCAACACCCTGTGTATACATGCTCTTACCGCCAAAACCGCCACCCACGAACGGTGTTATGACCCTTACTTTTTCAAGAGGCATCGACAGCTCTCTTGCAACTGCATCCTGGAGTCCGAAAGGAGACTGGGTTGCGGCCCAGATAGTAACCTTATCATCTTTAAATTCAGCAAGAGCTGTATGAGTTTCTATCGGGGCATGTGCGAGATAAGGGAACCTGAATTCAGACTCAAATACTTTCTCAGAAGCCTGAGCGCCGGCATCAGGATCGCCTTTGCTCCTTATGACATTCTGTGATGCTTCAGCCTTCATGAACCACTCATGAATTGTTTTATCATTCACAGGCATCTCGTTGAAAGTATAATCAGCTTTTATCTTAACGACAGCTTCATCCGCCCTGTCGCGATTCTCATTAAGAACTGCAACAAGATCACCGTCGTGGATAACTGTCGTTCCCTGTACCTTTTCAGCGCCTGACCAGTCTGCCGATTTCAGCTTAGCTCCATGTGAAGGAGGTCTCAGTATCCTTGCATATACCATTCCGGGAATCCTGAGGTCGAGTGCATATTTTGCAGCGCCTGTGACCTTCTGAACAGCGTCTGAGTGAAAGTAAGGTTTCCCTACATAAGTAAATTTATCAAATGTTTCAGGTGCAGGTTTTACATCGAGGAATTTCTCGAGCTTTTTGCCTTTAGCGAGCTGACCATAGGAGACAGTATTCTTCGGATTTTTAGAGTCGGTTATTACTCCGTCCTTAACTTCAAGCTGGGTTGAAGGAACACCGAGCTTTGCGGCAGCCATATCTACAAGGACAACCCGTGCTTCTGCGGCAGCCGCCCTCATGGCAGGACCGAATGCCTGAGTTGTTTGTGATCCCCATGTACCTGCATCCCAGGGACACAGGTCTGTATCGCCCATCACTATTTTTACTTTTTCAAGCGGAACATTAAGCTCATCTGCCATCATCAGAGGCAGAGATGTTATAACACCTTGCCCCATCTCGATTTTTCCAGTATAACAGTTAATCGTTCCATCTTCTGTTATCTGGAGAAATGCATTATAATCCTTTGGTAATGTTCGTCTTACCTGCTGTGACGAAATTGAAGAAGCTTCAATTTCAGGCCAGGGAACAAAGAAAAGAAAGATTCCACCGCCAAGTTTTTTAAGGAAATCACGTCTTGGTATTCCATTAATTGCTTTATTGTTTGTATCGTTCTTTTTCATGATTACTTCCCTCCTTTCATTTCTTTAGCGGCAGTTTTAACAGCTTCGATTATACGTACATGCGCCCCGCACCTGCATAGATTATCCTCAAGCCCGGCTTTAATCTCCTGTTCGGTAGGATTTGAGTTCTTCAGGAGCAGGCTTGTGGCTGTCAATATCATCCCCGGAGTGCAGTAACCGCATTGTAGAGCGTCATGCTCAACAAACGCTTTCTGAACAGGATTGAGCTTTCCATTTTCTGAAAGACCTTCGATCGTGACAACTTTTTTACCCTCGACATCGCTGACAGGGATCTGACATGACCTGACAGGCTCATCATCAATCAGGACAGTGCATGCGCCGCAGAATCCGTTTCCACAGCCATATTTTGTCCCGGTAAGACCTAGATTATCACGGAGAACCCAAACCAGTGTCTGGTTCGGGTCGATGCTTATTTCTGTCTTTTTACCGTTTAGCTGAAAAGTTATCTTTTGTTCCATGGTTAAGATATTTGATTTATTTCCCTGAGATAATCATCATAAGTATCGAAGTCCTTCAGAATACCCGGATCATTTGTTTCAACTTCACTAACATCATCGGGATGCATTATTGCGAGAGCTCTAAGCCCTTCCTCAGTATTGAGCTTTTCAACCTCCATCATGTAATGCCTGTCAATGAGCAAAGGATGCCCCCTTCGTCCTTTAAAAACAGGAATAAAGATACCAAATTCCGAAGTTCTGTAATTTGAAATCATTGACTTAATCGTTACAGGAGAAATCAGCGGCTGGTCGCCGGGAAAGATGAAGATTGCTTCAGGATCTCCTGATATGTTCCGGATACCGCAAATAACCGACGAAAGCATACCTTCCCTATAATTATTATTTATGCAGAAATTCACAGAATTCTGATTCAATAAATTTGCTGTTATTTCTCTTTCAGCGCCTGTTACTGCAAGAATATTTTCTATTCCTGAGTCTTTTATATTTTTAACTACAGTTTCTATAATCGTTCTACCCCGGAATGGAAGAAGCATTTTTGGTCTTCCCATTCTTTTTGATTCCCCTGCAGCCAGAATTATTGCTGCTATGTTTACGGTAGTGCCTGTTGTCATGCAGGACAACCTTTTATCTTGTCTTTCCGGCTGTTCTTAACCATTATAAGCTCGGCTGCAATACTGATTGCAATTTCCTCAACTGTTCGTGCATTGATCTCAAGTCCTACAGGAGTGTGAACTTTATTCCATTGTTCAATATTGCACCACTTTTTATTAATAAACTCATCCCGGATCGCCACCGTTTTCTTCCTGCTGCCGATCATTCCAAGATATGCAGTGTTCTCTTTTATACATGCCTTCAGGGCTTCTGCATCATCCTTATGTCCGCGCGTAACAATAACAATATAAGTGTCCTTTCCTTTAGGAAGCTCAATAATCGTTTTCCCTATATCACCTGTCAATATCTCAGACGCATCAGGAATGTTAACCGGATTTGCGTACTCAGGCCTGTCGTCAATTACAGTCACTTCAAAGCCTGAAAGCTTACCAAGATGCGCGAGAGATCTTCCGATATGTCCTGCTCCTGCAATTACAAGCTTCAATGGCGGGATCACGGGTTCAAGAAACATGAAAACGGGTTTTCCTGCTTCTGAAGTAAGATCGATCCTGCAGAATCCTGAAGGATCAGGAAGAAGAAGCATCTCCTTTATCACAGGTTCTGCTCTTTTCAGGTATTCCTCGTTAATTGAAGGCTTAATACGACCATCAGCAAGGAATCTTTCAATTTTTACACTCTCATCGTCTTCATGGGAAACAAGAGTTATAAGAACACAAGGCTCTTTCTCCTTCAATGATTGCCTCACCTTATTAAATACTTCTACATCAGGTGTCGCATCAACAAGAATCGCGATCTGTCCTCCGCAAATCGCTTCTTCCTTTCTTGAAATGTCATTTTCAAGATTGAAATCATAATAACCTGATTTCCCCGTGATAAAAAGCTTTGCTGCAACATCCTGGATCCTTTTCTCGACAACACCTCCACCTATAGTTCCTGCAAGAAGGCCTTTATCATTAAATAAAGCAGAACTGCCAGGAACCTGCGGAGTGGATCCTTTTGTACTCACAACTGTCGCAAGTACAGGCATTTTTGAAGATATCTGCTCAGGCAACTGAAGATAAATGCTTTTCATTATTCCTCCGGATGGATTACGCTTTTTATGTGACAAACACGATCATAACAAAGATATTGAATTTACATAATTATTCATAATTTAGGCTGTATGAACCAACTATCCTGAAATTATGAATACAATTCGTCGGGGAACTCCTTTTCTTCTTGCAATAATTCTCTTTTTTGCAGCATGCCAATCGCCTGTTAACAACACCAAAACTGCCTCAGACACATCCTGGCTTGAAGAGATGACAATAAGCAGGCTTCAGAAAGGATATGCTGATGGTGAATTTAAGATCAGCGATGTTGTGAAAGCCTATATTCAGAGAATAGAAGAGCTTGATAAGAACGGACCCCGGCTCAACTCTGTTATAATTATAAACCCTGATGCTCTTCAAATTGCAGAGGAACTCGATAAAGAGCTGGCTTCAGGGAAATCGCGAGGAATGCTGCATGGTGTTCCTGTTATTCTGAAAGATAATATTGATACACATGATAAAATGCCCACAACTGCCGGTTCACTAGCCCTGAAAGACTCATATCCGGCAGAGGACAGCTATGTGGCAAAAAAGCTCAGGGAAGCAGGGGCTGTCATATTAGGAAAATCAAACCTGAGTGAATGGGCTAATTTCAGGGCTACAAATTCATCAAGCGGATGGAGCGGTGTCGGCGGACAAACAAAGAATCCTTATGTTCTCGACAGAAATCCATGCGGATCGAGTTCAGGATCAGGTGTCGCAACATCGGCAAACCTATGCATGCTTGCTATCGGAACCGAGACCGACGGATCTATTGTATGCCCGTCAACTACAAACGGAATTGTCGGGATTAAACCTACTGTAGGGCTTATCAGCCGCAAAGGCGTGATCCCGATATCTTTCAGCCAGGACACTCCGGGCCCGATGTGCCGTACCGTTGAGGACGCAGCAATCACCCTTGGCTTTCTTACAGGCATCGATCAATCCGATTCAAAAACACTTGAATCTGAAGGAAAATATGAGACAGATTATACAAAGTATCTTGTCAAAAATGGCCTTTCAGGGAAGAGAATAGGTCTGGTAAAAAAAGCTATGGGCTTCAATGAGAAAGTTGATAAGCTAATGATGGAAGCTGTAAGTTACCTGAAAGCAAACGGAGCTGAAATTGTTGAGGTATCGCTTCCCCATTCCCCATCAGGCGAAGAGCTTGAGGTACTGATGTATGAGTTTAAGGACGGTATCAACAAATATCTCGCTTCCACAGGCGACATGATAACGGCCAGGAGCCTTGAAGATCTTATAGAATTCAATAAAAAAGACCCTGTCGAGCTCAGGTATTTTAACCAGGCAATTTTTGAGGAATCGCAGAAGAAAGGAACACTAAATGAAAAAGAGTATAAAGCTGCTCTAGAGAAATCCCTTAAAGCAATGAGGACAGACGGGATCGATCATGTGATGGATTCAGCAAAGCTTGATGCGCTGATATCACCGACAGGAAGCCCTGCATGGAAAACGGATCACCTGCTCGGAGATCATTTTGCCGGTGGTGATTCCTCACCTGCGGCAATCTCCGGTTACCCTGCTATAACTGTGCCGATGGGGTTTGTTGAGGATCTGCCTGTCGGTATAACATTTTTCGGGAAAGCATGGAGTGAAGGGAAGCTGCTAACGATTGCATATTCATACGAACAGGGAACAAAGCACAGAAAGGCACCCGGATATCTTGTTACGGATTAAGGAACCTGAAATATGATATGCTCCTGCATGAAGCGGGAGTATTTTCATAAAAATTATATTCTCGTTGAAAAGCGGGAATACCAGAGCTTTCAGAAAAACAGGAAGCTTTCTTTTCAGCTTTTGGTTTCGTCTTTGGTGGTAGGCTCGTCATCAAGGCGTGAAGCTTTCTTAAATTCTTTCATACCCTGGCCGATTCCTTTGAAAAGTTCGGGAATCTTCCTTCCGCCAAAAAGAAGAACAACAACAAGAAGAATAAGAATGATCTCGGTAGCACCAAAATTTCCCATATCGATTGAATTAAATTAGAAGGGCGAAGTTATATATCCGTGATATTATAACCAAATTATTATGAAACTTATTCAGGATAATGTCAGTTACAGTTGCAGTATTCCCCATGCAAGGAAAATCAACGCTCCAACGAAAAGCCAGCTAAGAAGGAATCCGGCAATATCCTCACGATATCTTCTGAAGAAGTTTTGCCTGCGATCTTTATGACGCCATCCGGGAAGATCCAGAAGAAGTAAGTCATCACCTGTTTCTGAAGCCAAAGGTTTCTTTCCATCTGTTCCTGTCTTCATCGCATCTGATTTCCTGCGCATATTATCAAAAAAGACTTCCATCTTTTCTATTGATTCAGGTTTCGTAAGGATACTGACAAGCCAGAAAATAAGAGAGCCTGAAAGCATAGCGATGCCAAAAGGAACAGGCATCCATTTGTAAACAAGCATCAGTTTCCCTGTTGTTAAATAATTAACAATAAAATAAACCGAGAAAGAGACAAATACTGCTGATCCGGCGCCATACCTGTTAGCTCTCTTCCAGATTATACCTCCAAGGAACATAATCCCCATAAATGCGGCAAGAGTCTCGGTGAACAGGAATGCATTGAGGACATTTTTTATACTTAGTGCGAACATCACTCCCACTGCTGCGAGCCCAAGCCCTGAATACCTTCCCATCCACAACAACTTTTTGTCTGTTGCGGTGGGATTTATATATTTTTTGTAAAAATTTCTTGTAAACAAGGCTCCTGTGTTGACCATGAAATTTGAACATGCAGCCATGTTGGCGGCAACAATTGCAGCAAGCATCAATCCTACAAGACCCGGTTTGAGAAGCTTGCTGCACGCATATCCGAAGGCCATCTCAGGATCTGCAAGAGTGACGTCGTTTTTAATAACAAGTGCGGCAACGATAAGTCCTGTCAATGCCCATCCGATTGTTACAAGTCTTTTTACCATTGATCCGAAAGTCTGACCGATCCTACCGGCTCTTTCTGTGTTTCCTGTTGCGCACATTGATACCATGTGTGGCTGTGCAGTTATCCCGACAATGCCATTTATAGCAAGCATTGCAATAGTAAAACCATCAATGCCGCTTGCACTGTTGAATACATCAAAAAAATGAACAGGAAGCACGGCCTTCATCCCCGAAAATCCATTTACTTCCTTCAATCCGAAAGGTATCAGGAGAATCGAGAGTATAATAATCAGGAATGCCTGGACGAAATCTGTATATGCAGCAGTTATTAGTCCCCCGGCGAAGCTGTAAATGACAAAAGCTGCTGTCATGAATAGTACAACCATTGTGGGTGAGATCAGGTTTCCTGAGGCTACAGATATCACCTTTGCAGCGCCCTGCAGCATTACTCCCATGTTGAACATGAAGAAGCATATAGCAAAAACAGAATAAACTACTCCCATCCTGCTGCCATAACGGTCCTCAATTATCTCCCCTACCGTTGTTCGTTCACTCCTCCTGTAAAATGGAGCTATCAGCCAGTAAAATGGAGTGATAAGCATGTTCTTCCACTGGTACCAGATAGTTGCAAATCCCTGGCTGAAAACGGCGCCGGTCTGGGCTACAGGAGCTTCGGCATGAGTTCCAACACCAAATGCCTGTCCTATCATGATGTACCACCTGAACTTCCGTTCTCCCCTGAAATAAGCATCGCTCGTCCGGGTGCGCTTTGCTATCCATAATCCAAACGCCGTAATAAGAAAAAAGTATCCGAAAAGGACAATGTAATCAGGTGTTGTCATTGGTCAGGAGGTTATCTTTAATGTTGAATTCCGTTTTTATATACCTGCTTTATCTTCATTTTCCCCTCTTCCCTGCTGAAGATTATTATATCGGCTTTTTTCCCGGGAAGCAGTTGTCCCCTGTCTTTCAAATTGTATATTGATGCAACATCTGCTGAGGCCATATCAATAGCGTCCCTTAATGATGCCCCTGTGAACCTCATAATATTCTCAACGCCTTTTGTAAGTGGAAATGAAGCTCCTGCCAGCACATTCTGTTCAGCATTGAACAGTGTTCCATCATCCTTAAGTATCACGTTCATACCCGAGAATGTATAATGCCCCGGAGGCATTCCTGCAAGATAAGTGACATCAGATGTGATTATCATTCTTCCCTTCCCTTTTGCTTTCAGGAATACTCGTATCTCTTCGGGCAAAAGGTGGTTTCCGTCTGCAATTACAGTTGCAGTCAGCTTATCATTGTCGAGCTGCGGCCATATCGGGTTATTGTGACGATTTATCATATTGGCACAACCGTTACCAAGGTGTGTTGATAAGCTTGCTCCGTTTTCAACAGCTTTATTTATCTGCTCCGCATTTGCATTTGTATGTCCGAGTGCGACAATTATCCCATTTTCGGTGCATCGCTTAATGAATTCAATTGCACCTTGTATTTCGGGTGCTATTGTAATCTGGATTATCCTTCCTCCCGATGCCTTAAAATATTCATTGAATTCGTTCCAGTCAGGTTTTCTCACAAATTCCGCAAAATGACATCCTCTGAATCCATCTTCTGGTGAGATATAAGGTCCTTCAAGATGAAAACCCGGAACGCACGAATCAACAAGCGGATATTTTTTACATGCTTCATGGAGGATACTGAAATTCCTTAAAAGATTTTCATGGCTGTTTGTTATAAGCGTCGGAATAAATGTTGTAACACCTTCCCTGAGTATTGCCTCGGTTGCTTTTAGTATGCCTTCAGGAGTCAGGTGATCGCCAGAAAAGTCAACATCAGCAAAACCGTTAACCTGGTTATCGATAAGACCGGGAGCAAGAAAAAGATTCTTTTCAACACCCGATAACCCGGGTATTTCCCTGATATCTATAATCAGTCCGCCAATTATAAAAATCCTGACAGGCCTGCCGGACTCATAATGTAAACCTTCAAGTTGCAGAGGTACTTCACCCGAACCAGACTTTATAACTACTTTCATTTCATAATGGAATAATATCAAAGGCAGAAGCTTTGTCGATATATAAATGATAATCAGGATGTTGTTTCAGAAGTGTAGCGGGAACCATTTCTGTCACCCTGTTTGAAAGCATTTTCATTATTGCAGATGACTTCACCTTATGCGGAACACATGAAATTATTGTTAAACACTGCATAATCTGATAAGGCGTCATTGAGACTGCCTGCATAGGAACTTCGGAAAGACTGCCAAACCAACCCTCATCGACCTGCTGCTTCCTGCAGACTTCATCGAGATTCACAATTTTATATGCCTCAGTTGTTTTAAAGTCGGCAGGAGGATCGTTGAATGCAATATGCCCGTTAACCCCAATGCCTATCAGACCGAAATCAACCGGCTTTTTCCTGATCTCACGGGTAAGTGTGTCAATCCTTTCATGGATGCTGCCTTCAACATCAACGCTATGAAACTTCCGGGGATGTATATGATTAATGAATCTCTCATATAAATACTTCCTGAAGCTGGCAGCATGAGTCACAGGTAAACCTATGTATTCATCGAGATGAAATATCTCAACCTTACTCCAGTCTATTTTGTGCCCAATCAGAGAATGAAGAGTCTCAAACTGAGAGCTTCCTGTTGAAACTGCTATCCGCGCTTCACCTTTTTCATCGATTGCACGAAGTATCCGTGATGCTGCCAGACCGGCAGCCTTAACACCAAGTTCCTGTGCATCAGAGCTTATATCAATTATCATGTCCGAAAATATTTATTGCCCTAATTTACGTAAATCCCCAAGCCATATTCAGTAATCTTTTTGTTATTTTGGGGACAAAATTTTTTTGATGTCCAGACTACCTGTTTCTATTGCACTTATCCTTGCTTTTTCGTGCAGTACTATCCTTTCTGCCCAGAATCGCGGAATAAACCGCGACAACTACCGGATCAATATAGTTAAGACAAATGAGAATATAACAGTTGATGGTATTCTTGATGAGCCTGCATGGGCAGATGCGGATGTCGCAAAAGATTTCAGGCGGGTTTTACCGATAGATACAGGACTTGCTGCGGCGAGGACAGAAGTTAAAATGACTTATAATGAAACAACATTTTTCGTTGGTATCATTTGTTATGATCCCACTCCCGGGAAAAGGCCGGTTGAATCGTTCAGAAGAGATTTCAGCTTCATGAAAAATGATAATTTCATAGTTTTCATAGATACATACGGTGATTACACAAACGGTTTTGCTTTTGGAATATCTCCTGCCGGGGCTCAGTGGGACGGGATACAGGCAAATGGAGGGACTGTCAACCTCGACTGGGATATCAAATGGAGATCTGAAGTGAAAAACTATGATGACAGGTGGGTGGCTGAGTTTGCAATTCCCTTCAGAAGTGTGAGGTACAGTGAAGGAGTTCCCGAATGGGGAATTAATTTCAGCAGACAGGATCTTAAAATAAACGAAAAGTCAAGCTGGGCGCCGATGCCAAGACAATTTGCAACTGCATCACTCGCTTTCACGGGTTCACTTGTCTGGGATAAACCATTACCTCCCACCGGGGCAAGATTTTCTCTCATACCATACGCTTCAGCCAAAATAACACAGGATAAAACTGCAGGTGAGAGCTTCAAACCCGGTAAGGCTGATCTTAATGCAGGCCTTGATGCAAAGGTCACACTTTCAACCTCGATGAATCTCGATCTTACAGTAAATCCCGATTACTCGCAGGTTGAAGTCGACAGGCAGGTAACCAACCTCGACAGGTTTGAGTTATTCTTTCCCGAGAAACGGCAGTTTTACCTTGAAAACAGTGATCTGTTCGCTAATCTGGGAACGGATAATGTCAGGCCATTCTTTTCAAGACGAATTGGTTTGAACAGCCCGGTGCTTGGAGGAGCAAGATTAAGCGGGAAGATAGGAACAAAATGGAGGCTCGGGCTAATGGATATACAAACCGACAGGAAAGATGCGGTTTCAGGCGGTAACTTTGCAGTAGCTGTTTTGCAGAGGCGGGTCTCGAGCCATTCGAACATAACCGCTTTCATTGTAAATAAAGATGTGACATCTGTTGCAGGAGATTCACTTGCTGACGGCTTCAGGTATAATCGTGTAGCCGGGTTGGAGTATAACCTTGCAACAGCAGATAACAGATGGACGGGCAAGGCATTTCTTCATCAGTCTTTTACACCCGGGGGTATCAGCTATAAAGGTTCTTCAGTTGCAACAAACATTATATATTCAACACAACACGTAAAAGCAACCCTGAGCCAGTCGCTCGTAGGCCAGGATTATTTTGCTGAGGTAGGTTATATAAGGAGAAAAGGTTATTACGAAATTACTCCTTTTGTACAATATAAGTTTTACCCTGCCACAAGCAAGATAGCCAATCACGGACCGGGCATTAAATCTGATTTCTTTTTCGATAATTCAACAATGACCCTGACAGATAGGGATGTTCAGCTCCTGTACCAGATCGAATGGCTGAACAGGAGTATTCTCCAGGCAGATTTCAGGGAAGTATTCGTGAAACTCCGTACACCTTTTGATCCGACCAACAGCGGAGGCATCCAGCTTCCTATAATGGGAAAATACGACTGGACCGAAGGGGGATTATCATTCACATCCGATAACAGGAAAACATTCAATTATCTTGCTGCAGCAAGGTATGGAGGTTTTTACAATGGAACGAAATGGACTCTGAACGGAGAACTGTATTACAGGGTTCAGCCATACGGAAGCCTTGCAGTTGTAGCCTCCTATAACGATATCGAGCTTCCCTCGCCGTATAGCAGCGCAAGGTTCGTGCTTGTTGGTCCCAGGCTTGATCTTACATTTACTGATAAATTATTCCTGACAAGCTTTGTGCAATACAATGACCAGATTGACAACCTCAACCTGAATATGAGATTCCAGTGGCGGTTTGCCCCTGTTTCAGATCTTTTCATTGTTTATACAGAGAACTCATTCCCGGGAGATTACAATGTTAAAAACCGCGGACTTGTGTTCAAGGTCTCATACTGGTTCAATTAGTATTTTTATTTGAGTCTCTTGAGACCTCCGATCTCCTTTGGCTGGCAAATGCACATACATTCAGCTCCTTCAGAGCTGTTTAGCTGAGTGAGCGAACAACCCCCGGTTGGCACCGGGGGTTATTCACATACCGCTCCTTCAGAGCGGAACCTGATAAGCCTTCTCAGCCATAGATAGTTTATTTGGATTTCAGCCACGAAGTGGGCTTAATGTCATGCTCTTTCACATCCAGCTTCTTCAGAGCTGGAGTTTCATTCTATTACATATACCCCCGGTTTGCACGTGGATTGTTCACATACCGCTCCTTCAGAGCGGCTATCATAACTTCTCCCGATTATATACCTGTGTTCCGAACGAATTGTAATTACAGCCTGATTTTCTTTCCCGGCCATAGGAAGTTTATATGGATTTCAGCCACGAAGTGGCTTAATGTGAATAACCGGATGCAAATCCGGGGTTAAATGATAGAAACTGATCAGAAACCCTGAAAGGGTTTAATGTGTCAGATTACAGGCAATGCTTATGAAAATGTGGAACCGGTTAATTGTCGCAACAATAACCAGTCTCAGTTGATTTATTTTATCGTGAAGTCAAGCAGCGGTCTTCCGTCAAGATAAGCAACAAGATTATCATTCCTGTTGAGCTTTCCAACTCCCGGGGGCGTGCCTGTAAATATTAGATCGCCTGTCTTCAGAGTGAAATAACGGGAGACATATTCAATCAGATAGTTTATATTGAAGATCATGTCGGCACTGTTGCTGCTTTGAACGGTTTTACCGTTTATATCCAGGCTAAAATCAAGATTGAGAACATCTTTGACACTGCTTACAGGAATGAATTCTCCCACAGGTGCAGCGCCGTCGAAACATTTTGAAAGCTCCCAGGGCATGCCTGCTTTTGCGTTACGGCTCTGAATATCACGGGCTGTAATATCTATTCCAATTGATATTTCATCATAATACCTGTGCGCGAATCTTGCCTCTATACCTTTCCCAAGCTTTGTTATCTTAATAACAATCTCAACTTCGTACTGAATATTATCTGAAAAGTCAGGAAGGAAAAAAGGCTTATTTTTCTTAAGAAGTGCAGAATCAGGCTTAAGGAAAACGACTGGTTCATCGGGAAGCTTCCACCCCAGTTCGGCTGCATGCTTCCTGTAATTCAGCCCGATGCAGATTACTTTCATGTTATTGCTTTTTTCCGAAGGAACGAAGCTTGATCTCAGTTATTATCTTCTTTGTATATAAAGGAAATTCCCCGTTCATCATCCAGGAGTAGTATGACGGTTCTTCTGTAAAAACAGCTTCAACAGATTTCCCTTTATGCTTTCCGAAATTAAATATCTCAATTCCTTTATCATCAAGAATTATCCTGCCGGCAAAATCAACATTATTGTTGAATGAACTATAATCGGCAAGCTTCTCCATATCATTTGGAAGATCCTTATACCTGTCGAGCTGGCATTTCAGAACCTCGAAAGTTGCTGCAGTGTCAGCTTTCGCTCCGTGAGCTCCTTCAAGCTCCTTCTTGCAGTAGAACAGATACGCTGCCGCAAGAGTCCTTTGTTCCTTCTTGTGAAATATCACCTGTACATCCACATAGCGGCGTTTCCTGAAGCTGAAATCGATATTTGCGCGGAGGAATTCTTCTGCGAGCACAGGTATGTCGAACTTTATTGCATTATAGCCAGCCAGGTCGCAACCTTCAAGGAATGCAGAAAGATTCCTTGCTACTTCCCTGAAGGTCGGACAATCCGCAACATCCTCATCTTTGATGCCATGAATAGCAGTACTTTTTGGAGGTATAGGCATCTCGGGGTTCAGCCTTCCTGAATACCAGTCTTCCTTCCCGTTAGGCGTGATCTTCAAAACAGAAAACTCTACAATACGATCCGATGTAACGTTGATCCCTGTAGTCTCAAGATCAATGAAGGCAATCGGTTTCTTTAAAATCAGCTCCAAAATATCAGGCGTTAATCATCATTGGCATAAGAAGCATCAGAAGGTCCTCCGATTCATTTTCGGTAGCAACGGGGAGGAAGAGACCAGCCCTTGTCGGATCGGCCAGCTCTACCATAACATCCTGAGAACCTATATTTGAGAGGATTTCAATCAGGAACACAGATTTGAATCCAATTTCAATCTGTTCACCTTCATACTGGCATTTTATTCTTTCATAAGCAGATATAGAGAAATCTATATCCTGTGCCGAAACTGTCATCTGGTTGCCTTTGAGCTGAAGCTTAACAAGATTACTTGCCTGGTTAGAGAACACAGACACTCTTTTCAGCGTATTGTAAAACTCTACCCTGTCGATTGTAATTTTCTGAGGATTATTCTTCGGTATAACTGAATTATAATTTGGATAATTGCCTTCAACGAGCCTGCATACGACCCTATAATTATTGAGATTGAAGAATGCATTCTTATCATCGAATTCGACAGTCACGGATCCTTCTTCCTTAGGGAGGATATTTTTAAGCAGAGAGGCCGGCTTTTTAGGCAGTATAAAAGATGCATTATCATCTGCATGAGCGTCTGTCCTCTGATAACGGACAAGCTTATGAGCATCGGAAGCAACGAATGTTATCTTATCTGTGGCTGCCTCAACAAATATCCCGCCCATAACAGGCCTTAGTTCATCGTCTGCAGTAGCAAACAGCGTCCTTGAAATACCTGAGAGAAGCACATCGGCGTTAATATTGAACGTCATCAGCTTTTCCCTGCGTATCGCGGGAAGTGCAGGAAAATCAATCCCATTCTGACCAACAACATTGAATTTTCCGTTTTCAGAGCTGATAACAACTGCCATTGTGTCCATATTGATATCGAATGTCAATGGCTGAACCGAGAATTCTTTAAGTGTATCGAGAAGTATCCTTGCAGGTAGAGCAATTGTACCTGTACCATCAGTATTCTCGAGTTTCATACGGGTTATAAGCGTTGACTCAAGGTCGGAAGCAGTTATCTCAAGATCATTCCCGGAAAGGTTGAAAAGGAAATTATCGAGAATGGGAAGTGTATTTTTTGAGCTGATGACCCTGCTTATTGACTGCAGATGCCCCAGAAGTTCCGAACTGGATACTACAAATTTCATGACAATGCCGTTTTAAGTTGGTTTATGTTGATTTTTCAAATTTCTAAGTTAATGTGACCGAAGCGGTTAAAAGCAATTATTTTAATCTTTCCGGGATACCAATATTACAAAAAAAATCTATTCCGGGAAATAAAAGATATCGACATATGATCAACCCTGAAATTAACAATTTCCGTTTTGCTGATGAGGCAGAAACTGTTGCCTCGTTGATCTATTAATTAAAAAAATACTCCCGTTTTTTCAGTACAGGATCAATATCATAATACCTTACAATGAATAATTCATCTGATGCATCAGTCTTCCCATATAGCCTGTCACTGTCGGCCGAACCGTCACTCTTTGTTCTTGTCCAGAGTGAAAGATTCTGTATTGCACCTTCTGCAGTTTTAACTGAAATATGAAATGCAGGACGGCCGGATATTATCCTGGCTTTTTCATGAACACTCATGTCAGATGCCCATGACTCAAATGGAATGAAAGTAAAATAGCTGAAATATCTTTTTACAAGCGTTGAATCCCAGCCGGACAAGGTATTATGCCCGTCACTCAGACTATAAGCTTTTCCGGTTCGGGTGATCCTGAAGTTGTTTGTACTGTCGTTGTTGTTTATTAAATCAACTGATGCGATCTCAGACGGCAGAAGGTTGAATATTGTATATGGTTGCCAGTATAGTTCATTCATGTTAAAAACCGAACCAATGTCACTGTCATGCCCTGGCACGTAGACTATGAAAGGCTTCGCCCTCTCACCTGTTTTCATAATGTTCCCATAGATATTCGACTGAGTTTTATAAACAAGAAAATCACTTAGCAGATTTCTGTCCTCAAATGTCCTGACTCTAACCGGCAGGATATTCTTCGATGCTATAACAGTATCGAACAGTTCAGGAGAAACCGGCGATTTAATCGTCATTTCAGTTAAGACATTCAGAATATATGAAATACTGCTTTTCCTTGTCTGCAACCTATCATTGAGAATCCATTTACCATCCTTATTTTCTAAGGTCAATTCTTCTTTCCCGTGCATAAAGACTATCCTTGTAATGCTATTTTTCGGGTTTGATGCAAATGAGGTATTTTTTTTGCCAAAAGGTGAATGTTTCATTGTTAATAAAATAACAATGAACGAAATCACTAATATCGAAACTATCCAGACAGGGAATTTTTTCATATTTAGTCTCAGAGAAATATTGAAAGGAAGCAATTCTCAGGCGTACTTTCTTTTTCTCAGATAATTATAAATAAGTCCGGAAATAATAACAAGCAAAACAGGTCCGAATATATTTATGATCTGCCATTTCATTCTCTCATTTCTGACCTTTGATTTATCGAGCAGCCTGATCTTAAGCTCACGTGAACGAAGTTGCATCAAGCCTTTATCATCGGTAAGGTAATTAACGCAATTGACAATAAAATCAGTATTTCCGTATACTTCTCCTGTATACCTGTCCTGCCCGAGTGGAAGAGGGACCTCACCTGATGCCGTTCTTCTCACACCATTTTGTATTATATCGGCATCTGCTACTACGATCATCTTTGTATCTGTGCTCTCATTTTTGAAGCTGACCTTTCCGGGAACAATATCATTTATAACCCTGTTCTTAAAGACTGACGGGAATACGCCTTCAAGAAGAACTGCTACAGGAAGCCTTGACTTTTTGAACTCACTCTCATCGGGAAGTCGCTCTGACTCCCGCAGACTAATAAGTACAGGCGGAGCCAGGGTTCTGCTGAAATCGGAGGTAGTAAGAAGCACCTCTTTCCTGATCGCTTTATCAAGTCCAACAGTATCTATATAATTTGTGAACTCACCTTTTACCCTGTTAAGGTTCCGTGTCAGGGGATGTTTAGCTGAAGGTATAAGCAAAGGATAATAGATCCAGGGCATAGGCACGTACTGTTGATTGCCATTGCTTCCTATTACTTTAAGCCTGATGATCTGGCAATTCGCATCCTGAACTATCTCAGGGTTCACCCTTGCGCCATACCTGAAAAGCTGATCCTCAATATTAAGTGGTCTGTACAGGGCTGCAGTTTCCCCAACCGACAGGCTGTCTGCGTTCACATAGACTTCGTCAACAAGCCAGAGCGCCCTTCCTCCCTGCATAATGTACTGATCAATCACGAATTTGTCGGCTTCCGTAAACTCCCTTTGCGGACCGGCGATAATAACAGCTGAGTATTTTTCAAGCGACCCGGGCTTACCGTTGATCATTCCCCTGTCGATAGTAAAAAACTTTGCAAGATCATAAGTAATATCAGCAGTCGCGATCTCCGGAATTTCAGAATGCCCTTCAATAAAGGCTACTCGCTTAACAGAGTCTGAGCTTAATGTTGAAATAGTTTGAATTATTTCATATTCGAGGCTTTCAGATGCACGAAGTATATTCTGATCTGTTGTCATCGAGAAATTATTCTTCAGAAAATTGACTGGCACCTCGACTCCGTTATAATTAACTATCATTCCCGGGAATATAATTCTCTGCGATGATCCGCCTTCCTTATCTTCAGCCTGCAGACGTGTAGGTGAAAGTCCCTTATTAACGAGCGACTCATACATACTGTTCCTCTGTTCATCGGTTTCACCGCCTGAAGGATTTATGAAGCTGAAGTCGACTTTTCTGCCCGAATAGATCCTGAATTCCTCGAGGATATCCATTACAGATCTCCTGAGACGTTTAAGTGGTATTGGCATATCTCCCTCCAGATAAACCTGTATATAAATATCGTTTTTCAGGGATGATAAAATCTTTTTGGTAGGCTTTGAGAGAGTGTAGCGGTTATCTTCAGTGAGGTCGATCCTGACTTTAAGAACAGATAAGGCCGATGCGATTATCAGAATCGCTATAATTATCATTATCAGCCTGTAAAAGGCTACTTTCCCCGGATTATTTTTAGTAAGCCGTGCCATCATCTGTTCCTCCATTTTCTTGATTGAAGGCTGAATACAGTCAGTTCACCGAATATCGATATGACTGCAAGAAAATAAGTTATATCCCTGATATCGATCACCCCTCTGCTAATAGATTTATAATGCTCGTTGATCCCTAATTGTATTACAAATTCGTCAAGCTTTTTTAAGCCGGGGAGGTATGCAAATGAATCAAAGCCCATGAACAGGAAGAAACAGATAACAACTGCAGTCATAAACGCTATCACCTGATTATCAGTAAGAGACGAGGCAAAAATACCCGCAGAAGCATATACAGAAGCAAGAAAGAACAGTCCAATAAGAGCGCCAAGAGTTCCGCCTTTATCAAGATTCCCGGGAACTTCACCGAGAATATAAACAGAGATATAGTAAATTAAGCCGGGAAGTAATGCCAGAAGAACAAGTGCCACAGATGCAAGGTATTTGCCATAGACAATACCTCTTTCACTTACAGGTTTTGAGTAAATAAGCTCGATTGTGCCAAGTCTTTTTTCCTCTGCAATCATTCTCATAGTAACTGATGGAACAAGGAACAGAAACACCCATGGTGATATAAAGAACAGTGTGTCGAGACCCGCGTACCCGCTGTCGAGTATGTTCCATTCACCGGGAAAAACCCACATGAACAAGCTGTTGATCAGCAGGAAGAATACTATTACAATATAGCCTGTAAGCCCGCTGAAAAAACCCCTGATCTCTTTCTTAAAAATCGCCAGCATAGAATTAATTGAACTTCAAATTTAGTTTTTTATTATACCGGTTTCCTGGTTTTCCGAAATCCTGACACTTAATTACCTGATTTCTTCATTATTTATCTTTTTTGCTGTGCCAATGTCGGCAATGCTTACTCCAAAATAATAAAAATTAATTATCTGCATGTAACTGAAACCTTTCGCCGCCATCACAATAGCGCCTTCCTGGCACAATCCTACACCATGTCCGTATCCCCTTCCCTTAAGAAGTATCTTATTGCTATCGGGAAGCACGGAGAAATAAGCAGATTTCAGGTTTAATTCCGACCGGATATTTCTGAATGGTATTGAAATCTGACCGGCTTTATAATCGGTGGTCCTGTTTTCCTGCTGATAACCAATGTCAGAAGCATTGATTTCTGCTGATGTATGTGATAAACGATGGATCATATTCATCCATTCATCAGCATTGTATGTTCTCTGCCAGGCTGAGTTCCTTGAAGAGACGCAGTATGGATCCTTTACACTTCTGAGGTAGGGCACAGATGTGAGCCAGACATCTTCACTTGATGCAGTTTGTCCGCCGCAATTTGAATGAAAAGCCGAGATTATGAGATTTTTATCGCTGTCAAGAATTACAAGCCCTTTTGTTGACATTGTTGCTCTGCTTACAACAGAATCTGTGCATAAACCGTCGTAAGCCTGGCAATGGATACCATCACAAAGATTATAACCATCAATAAGATGTTTGTTGCGATACTTGTACAGGTATGTCCTTGCAAGTATAGCCTGGGTTTTAAAGTACTCTGTATTCCTGCCTCCTCCCCCTTCAGCAATTACCACGCCTTCTATATATTTTTCTTCATCACAGCTGTTTATAATCAGAATCGTATTAAGATCTGCAACAACCTTCAGATCGCCTGAATAAAACCGCTTTTCAGAATTGTCTGCTTTCAGATAAAATGAAGCATCACCTTCAAGGGCTTCGATAATCAGGGAGTCCGAAAAAAAACCACTCACATTCCTGGGTTTTACTCCAAGTTTTCCATTGAAATCAGAAATTACAACAATATCCCCCTTTGCAAGCCTGATTGTATCACCAATGAAATCATACATTAAATATTTCCCTCCTGTAACAGAGAAAAATAGAGTTTCAGGTTTGCGATCCGCAAAAAGTCTTATTTTGATCTGGCCATACGAAAGGCCGCCCGTAAGTAATATTGTTACCAAAAGAAATGTTTTCAGCTTAAATACGGGCGATTTCAGATGATTTTTCACGGAAATATTAGTTTCTGAGTTCATTCACCATCCCTGAAGCAATTCTTGCAGAAGCTCCTGCAGGGCCCAGTGTTTTCCTTAATTCCTCATATCCCGTAAGCATTTTCTCCCTTCGTTCCCCTCCTGGCAGGATTGCCCTGAGCTCCTTCACAATGTTATCTTCCGTGAGATCATACTGAACCAGTTCCCTGACAATTTCAGCATTCATAATGAGATTAACAAGCGAAATATGTTTCACTTTTATGACGATCCAGCCGATAAGCATCGAAATGAAATCACCTTTATAACAGACTACCTGGGGAGTCCCGTGAAGAGCAGCCTCAAGGGTTGCTGTTCCTGAAGTAACCAGGGCAGCTTCTGCAACATGGAGTATCTCGTATGTTTTCTCTTTTATGAGCCTTATATCATTGTTGCCTGTTATTTTCTTGTAGAAATCATCGCTAATATTCCTTACGCCCGCAAGCACAAACTGGTATTCAGGAAAATGATGCATTGCCTTTATCATAACAGGAAGACCATATTCTATTTCATGCTTCCTGCTGCCTGCCAATACCGCTATTACAGGCTTCCCTTCGAGGTTCAATGAACGAAGGATTTCATTTTTCGGAGGCATCAGCTCATTTCTTTTTGCTATTTCATCCACAAGAGGGTTTCCCATGTATTCGACGTCTATTCCATGAACCCTGTAGAAATTGGTTTCGAAAGGGAAAATTATGAACATCCTGTCGATGAATTTCTTTACCTTACTGACCCTTCCTTCGTTCCATGCCCAGAATTTTGGGGATATATAGTAGAACGTCCTGTAACCTGCATTTTTTGCAAATTCGGCAATCCTGAGGTTGAAACCCGGGTAATCGATGAAAATTACTACATCAGGATTGAATTCTTTAATATTTTTTTTACAAAGCTCAAGGTTTTTCGATATGGCAGGCAGATTTTTCAGTACCGCAATAAAACCCATCACTGCAGTTTTATTATAGTGCATAAGCAGCTTTGCGCCTGCTTCTTCCATAAGGTCTCCACCCCAGCATACGATTTCAGCCTTCGTATCAGAACTATACAGACCTCTTATAAGATTTGAGCCATGAAGATCGCCGGATTGCTCACCTGCAATTATAAAATATTTCATCCGAAGAATTTTAAAGCAAAAACGATAACTGCCCAGCCTATTGTCACAGCCAGTACACCACGGCAGGCTTTCAGCATATCATATCTGTTGAATATAAGGAATATAACAACATTAGGAAACACGCATAATGAAATTGAATGGGTAATTATATTAGTCTCGGATATACGTATAAGATAGCCATGCACAGATAATCCTGAGGATGAAGTTAAATAGATAGTAAAGGCAACTAAAACAGGAAGCAATGTGCCTGAGATTATTCCTGTTATAGTTTTATCATATTTCTCTGCAATATTCATTTTCCAAACCCTGCTCTGAGTTTATCTATATACGAGTGAGCTGTCATATCAATCGAAACGGGAACAACCGAAACATAATTATTTGCCAGAGCCCATTCATCAGTATCGGTTGCGTCCGGTTCATGATTTCTGAATATTCCGGTAAGCCAGTAATATGATTTACCCATGGGGTCTTTTCGCTTTTCGAATTCTTCCTTCCAGTTGCCCCTTGACTGCCTGCAGACTTTTATTCCTTTTATTGCCTCTTTTGCTACTGCCGGAATGTTAACATTCAGGCATATACCTTCAGGAAGAGGATCGGCAGCCACTTTCTTCATTACAAGCCTTATATATTTGCTGCATACCGAAAAATCAGCTGAGGAAGAAAAATCATTTAGCGAGAATCCAACTGAATTTATCCCATAAAGGCATCCCTCGATAGCTGCACCCATTGTACCCGAATAAAGTACGCTGACAGATGCATTTGAACCATGATTAATCCCCGATACAACCCAGTCGGGCATTCTTTCGACGAGCTGGTTAACAGCAAGCTTTACACAGTCTGTCGGGGTGCCGTTGCAGGCATAGATCCTGTGTTTTTCGTTTTCTTCGATAAGTCTGACTCTCAACGGAACTTTAACTGTAAGAGCCTGAGACATCCCCGACATACTTTCTATTGTCGAGATAAGGATCACCTTACCGAATTCCTCCATTACCCCGAGAAGTGTTTTCAGTCCTTCGGCGTATAAACCGTCGTCATTTGTAAGCAAAATAAGCCTGTCTTCTTCTTCAACAACCATACTTTAATTGTTTGAGGTACAAATATAGAGAATTTATTTCCACTTAATTTATCAATTAGTTAGCAGCAATTCCTCTTTGTTACGACCCCTAAATCCCCCTGGGGGGACCTGAGCTTTCCAATCAAAGAAATATCTTCCTCATATTGAGTTTTTTATACCCCCTTCCAGGGGGCAGGGGGGTCCGACCTTCCAGGGGGCAGGGGGTTCTGACCTCCAGGGGGTTGGGGGTTCCGACCTTCCAGGGGGCAGGGGGTTCCGACCTTACAGGGGGCAGGGGGTTCAGACCTTCCAGGGGGCAGGGGGTTCAGACCTCCAGAGGGTTGGGGGGTGTCGTCATACCAAAAATATTCTTACATCAATAATTTATACCTTCTTCCAGGGGGTTGGAGGGGTGTCGTCGTACGAAAGGTCATAGGTAACATATAAATTATGCCCGATGACAATTTCCCAAAATTCCTTACTTTTGCTGACTTACAACAGATTTATAACAAAAAGATGAAAATTTCGTACAATTGGCTTAAAGATTATCTCAAAACAGACCTTGACCCTCATACAATTGCAGAAATACTCACAGACATCGGGCTTGAGATTGAAGGAACGGAGGATTGGGTATCTGTTAAAGGCGGACTTGAGGGTGTTGTTATAGGCGAGGTTCTGACATGCAAAAAACATCCTGATGCAGATAAGCTTTCAGTAACAACTGTCAATATTGGGAAACCGGAACCTTTACATATCGTCTGCGGCGCTCCAAATGTTGCTGCCGGGCAGAAAGTTCCTGTTGCACCTGCCGGTACTTTCGTCTTTAAAGGCGATGAAAGGTTTGAACTTAAGAAAACAAAAATTCGCGGTGAAATATCAGAAGGTATGATCTGTGCCGAGGATGAGCTCGGTCTTGGAACCGATCACCAGGGCATAATGGTTCTCGACAAGAATGCAGTAGTCGGAACACCCGCGGCTGATTACTTCGGGGTAACCAGGGATTTTATATTTGAAATAGGATTGACTCCGAACAGGATAGACAGCGGATCGCATTTTGGAGTTGCAAGAGATCTTGCTGCATACCTTATAATGAACGGTGGTCATACAGATAAAGCTGTTCTTCCATCTGTCGATAATTTTAAACCCGACAATAACGACAATGTCTATGAAATAATAATAGAAAATACTATTGATTGTCCAAGATATACCGGGATTACTATCAGCGACATTACAGTCGGAGAATCACCCGAATGGCTGAAGAACAAGCTCAGAGCAATTGGTCTAAATCCGATAAACAATGTTGTTGATATTACTAACTTCGTACAACACGAAGCAGGTCAGCCTCTTCACGCTTTCGATGCCGATAAAATTACAGGGAAGAAAGTTATTATCCGGAACCTGCCTGATAAAAGTAAATTCATAACTCTTGATTCAGTTGAGAGGTCGATGTCATCGAAAGACCTGATGATCTGCAATCCCGAAGAAGGAATGTGCATCGCAGGTGTTTTCGGAGGCATAAAATCAGGGGTTACTGATGCAACTAAAAATATCTTCCTGGAGAGTGCATACTTCAATCCTGTTTCGATACGAAAAACAGCAAGGAGGCATGGTCTGAATACAGATGCTTCATTCCGTTTTGAAAGAGGAGCTGATCCAGAAATTGCACCATGGGCCCTGAAACGTGCAAGTATGCTGATAAAAGAGCTTGCCGGAGGTAAAATCTCTTCGCAGATAGTTGATATTTATCCTGTTCCTTTAAAAAGGGTTCAGATCGAAGCAAGGTATGAAAATATAAATAAGCTTATCGGTAAAAAAATAGAACCATCAGCTGTCAGGCAGATACTTGGACTTCTTGACATTAAAATACTGAATGAGAATAATGGTGTTATGCTTCTTGAGATCCCGACCTACAGGGTGGATGTGAAAAAAGAGGCTGATGTAATTGAAGATCTTCTGCGTATCTACGGTTATAATAATGTTGAAATAAGCACACACGTGAATTCGGCGCTTACATATTCAGAAAAGCCTGAAAAAGACAAGCTCCTTAACATTGTTTCAGATATGCTCACTTCAAACGGTTTTGCTGAAATAATGTGCAATTCACTTAATCCATCAGCCTGGTACGACCAGAATGAGGATTTCAACAGGGATCAGCTTGTTATGCTTGCCAATCCTCTGAGCTCAGATCTTAATTCAATGAGACAGACACTTCTTTTCGGCGGATTGAGTTCAATCGCCTGGAACATCAACAGGCAGAATCCCGACCTGAAGCTTTACGAGAGCGGCCACATATACTTTTATAATAAAAGTGGGCAAGCAGTACCTGTTGTAGATGACTTTACCGAAAAGGAATCATTCGACCTTTTCATTACAGGCAACAAATACAGAAAAACATGGAACTCTACATCAGATGCAACTGATTTCTACAATATGAAATCGTATGTTGATATAGTAATGTCGAGACTTGGAATTCAGACTGAACATCTTTCGCTGGCTGAAACAAACAGGAAATACTATGCTGAATCAATCGCATATCTTCATAGCAATAAAGTCATTGCAGAAACCGGAAGAATTTCTAAAAATGTGCTTCAGAAATTTGATATAAGGCAGGATGTTTATTACGGCCATATTGACTGGGGCATGCTTGTTAACGCTGTCAGGAACAATAAAGTGTCATTCCATGAATTGCCTAAATACCCTTCAGTAAGGCGTGATCTTGCGTTGCTTAT
Source organism: Bacteroidales bacterium (assembly GCA_036261265.1). GTDB lineage: Bacteria > Bacteroidota > Bacteroidia > Bacteroidales > VadinHA17 > LD21. Next base: position 31,251 of record DATALC010000105.1, on the reverse strand, counting down.
AGACAGAAGCGTGAAATTCAGCCAGATCAGGGATATTGCATTCCGGACAGAACGTAACATTCTACAGGAAGTGATGCTATTCGATGTTTATGAGAGCGATTCGCTTGGAGAAAACAAAAAGTCCTATGCAGTAAGTTTTATTCTGCGTGATGACCAGAGGACTCTCACAGATAAAAACATTGATAAGATCATGAACAACCTGATCAGCGCTTACGAGAGAGATATAAACGCCCGTATAAGGTGAAGTTAGCAGAGAGAATAGAAGTTATCAGGGGAGACATTACTCTTCTTGAAGTTGACGCAATCGTCAATGCAGCAAATAATACCCTGCGGGGCGGCGGCGGTGTTGACGGCGCAATACATAAGGCCGCAGGACCAGGCTTACTTGCAGAATGTGAGAAATTGAATGGTTGTGAAACAGGGAAGGCTAAAATTACAGGCGGATACAACCTGAAAGCAAAATATGTGATACATACAGTCGGACCTGTATGGCATGGAGGTAACATGGATGAGCATGCCCTGCTCGCATCATGTTACAGGGAATCTCTAAGCCTGGCCAGGGATAATAGCATCAGGACAATTGCTTTCCCGGGAATCTCAACAGGCGTCTACGGGTTCCCGAAAGATCAGGCAGCATTTATTGCAATTAAAGAGACTAACAGATTTATTCATAAGAACAAGCTTCCGCAGAAAGTGATCTTCGTTGCATTTGACGATCAGAATTACAAGATATACCTGAAATATCTGGATAATGAGTAACATATTCCAATCGGCAGGTAAGTATTTTTCACTTGTCAAATTCAGCCACACAGTCTTTGCAATGCCTTTTGCACTTATTGGTTTTTTTCTGGCTGTCTCAGAGGATGAATATAGTTTCACTCTAAAATTATTCTTACTCGTTATCCTGTGCATGATATTTGCAAGAAATGCCGCAATGGGTTTCAACAGGGTGGCAGACAGGAAGATAGACGCTCTCAATCCAAGAACAAAAAACAGGGAAATTCCTGCCGGGTCAATCAGGTATGAGGCGGCTGTTTTCTTTGTTGTTATTAATGCATTATTGTTTATCACTGCAACCGCATTTATTAACAGGCTTACTCTCCTTTTATCACCTGTAGCGCTGCTTGTTGTTCTGGGATATAGCTATACAAAAAGGTTTACATCTTTAAGTCACTTTATTCTCGGAATCGGATTAAGCCTTGCCCCTATCGGGGCCTATATCTCTGTTACAGGAGAGTTCCGGCTTTTGCCGCTGATCTATTCATTCATTGTAATAACATGGGTGGGCGGATTTGATATTATATATTCGCTTCAGGATGAAGAGTTCGACAAATCAAACAGCCTTTTCTCAATTCCTTCAGCAACAGGAGTGGAAAAGGCAATAACAATATCAGTCATTGTGCACATCATCTCAGTTTTTCTTGTTGCTTGTGCAGGAATTTTAAATCATTCCGGACTTCTGTACTGGATCGGTGCTGCAATATTTTCGATCCTTCTTCTTTACCAGCATATTATTGTTAAACCCAATGATCTGAGCAGAGTTAACCTTGCATTTGCAACAACAAACGGAATTGCAAGCATAGTGTTCGCCCTGTTTACGATTACAGATTTGTATTTCGTTTAAATAATTGTATTATATTTCCCCAACAAAAACATTTGTACTTACCTGAATAAAGACTATGGGGGAAATAACTATAAAAGAGGTTACCACAAAAAAAGATCTCACCGATTTCATTTACCTGCCTGAAAAAGTTCATAAAAATGAGCCCGAATGGCTTCCGCCGATATACAATGACGAATGGCTTCTTTTCAATAAAAAGAAAAACAGATCATACAAATATGCCGACACAATACTGCTTCTTGCTGTAAAGAACAATGAGCCTGTTGGCAGGATTATGGGGATAATCAATAATCGTTATAATGCGATCCATGATGAGAACCATGGAAGGTTCTGCTTCATGGAATGCTATAATGATCCGGAAGTATTCCATGCCCTTCTGAGTAAAGTTGAGTCCTGGGTAAGGGAAAAAGGCATGAAAAAGATTGTTGGTCCTCTTGGATTCTCTGATAAAGATCCCCAGGGATTCCAGATTGAGGGATTTGAATATCCGATGTTTATGACATCGCCCAATAACTCGTCTTATATGCCTGAAATGATGGCAAATGAAGGTTATGAGAAGAAAATTGATCTCGTTAATTATCTTGGAGGTCTTCCTGAAAGCCTTCCCCTTGTATATCAGAAAGTCCTTGCAAGGGTCGATAAAACGACCGAATACAGGATACTTGAATTTAACAGCAAAAAGGAGCTTAAACCTTATATAATTGGAGTACTTGAGCTAATGAACCAGACATTTGAGGAAATTTACGGATTTGTTCCGCTCAATGATGGTGAGAAAAAAGAGTTTGCCGGACGCTACCTTCCCGTACTCGATCCGAAATTTGTCAAGCTTGTCGAAACCGACAAGGGCGAACTCGTTGGTTTTGCCGTGGGTATGCCAGATTTCAGCAAAGGTATAAGAGAAGCAAAAGGAAGACTGTTCCCTCTGGGGATCTTTAAAATCCTTCAGGATTCAAAACGCACAAAAAAGCTTCTGATGATGCTTGGCGGCGTAAAAAAAGAATACAGGGGCAAAGGATTGGACGTCCTGATGGGAGTTAAAATCCTTCAGTCAGGCATCCGGCATAAAATGACAAGCCTCGACAGTCATCTTGTTCTCGAAGATAATTCGAGAATGAGAGCCGAATATGAAAGAGTCGGTCTCAAAGTCGTTAAAAAGTTCAGAATTTATCAAAAGAGTCTTTAAAGTCGAGAATCAAGGACTTTATGGACTTTATGAACTTTATGAACTTTATGAACTTTATGAACTTTACAAACTTTACAAACTTTACAAACTTTACAAACTTTACAAACTTTACAAACTTTACAAACTTTACAAACTTTACAAACTAACTAAAACTTAAACATTAGCGATACTCCGAACAATTCCTTGAACTGAACTCTTGCTGTCTTTTTCTCTGTACCATCCTCAAGCAATACAGGCACGCCGCTTTTCAGGACTGTTGTCTTCGTATCATCATCAAAGATCAGATGGGTGTTTAATCTCAGGTCGGTGAACCAGTTGAGATTGTAAACAACTATCATCTCCCAGTCAACATCAATATTCTGAGGTTTATTGATATAATTCGTGAAGAGCTGAAGCCTGTTTGTCACAGTCATGTTTTTCAACAATTGGCTTTCTTTTGACAACATGAAACTTGCGCCGGGTTCATGCTTCGATTTTTTACCAGGTTCAATGCCATATCGGGTCTGGTCGATCTTCCCTGGCAACAATGAATCAGCCGTAATCTTTCCACCCTGAGGTACGAATGTTCCCTTGTATGATATCGGAGAAAAGTTTATCGAGGTTTTTTTATCAGGTTTATAATCGAGTCCAAAACCGATTGTGAGCGTGGCAGGATTCATGAACCTTGATACTATTGTTGCAATCTCCTCGTCATTTACTTTTTTATATGTCTTACCGACGGCTACCTGTGTTTTGAAAAGCATTATAGCACTGAAATCAAATTTACCAAAAGCTTTATGGTTTACCTTCGAGTTCGTTTCAAGAAGGTCGAGATTCTTGCGTATATCCTCATTGCCGGAAGCAAGGAATCCAAGTTTTAGCCGGGCAAAATTCGATGATGAAAGCTTTATCTCAGGTTTTTTAAAATCAGCATAACCTGTTATATCGAGGGCTGTAGAGATGCTGTTTTCTCCTCCTTTTACCCAGTTTGACAAAGCCGACTGGCTGAACACCATTGAGGCTTCAGTACGGTAATTCCAGTATCTCTTCTTTATCAGTATATTCTGCTTTTTGAGCGTGGATTTGTCAACCTTCTGAAGGTTGATTTTAGCTTCGGAATAATCAGCCTGTTTCATGGGCTTCCTGAAATTGACACCCTGTTCAAGATATAAGCCGAATGTGTTACGGCCCTCATTACCGATCCACACTGTAACTGAATCATTGTACTCATTTTTAAGCCAGTATCGTCGCATTGAGCCATTTAACCTGCTGTTCATCCATACAGGGACTGAGCGTGCGCCAGCGCCTGAGAAATTTACTATTACAGAATCACGGTTTTGCACATATTCAAGTAATGAATTGACAGCAACTCTTATTGAATCACTCTGATACGGATAGTTGTAATACCTGAATGGGAAATCAGCCCTGTCAGGCTTAACAGACTCCAAAGTGTCAATAACGATCAGTATTGTAGTATCACGGTATGCTGCGAAACCAGAATTAACAGTGTCGATTGAAGCAAAAGGTTTCAGAGCAAGAGTGTCTCCTGCAGTGAGCAATGTGTCTTTAACTGAGATAAAAGATACTGTGCTGTCGCCAGCAGGTCCGGATACAGGAATTCTAACCTTCAAAGGCTTTAATGTGTAAAACCTGTCCCACGATAGGTCTATTGAATCATACGGGTATTTCCTGAGATAAGAATCTATTGAATCGAACCTTTCTGATGATGCCTCGAGCAACAGGTGATCAATTGCTTTCTTCAATGGATCATCCTGGTTGACCCAATATGAAGGCCTGGTCCTTTGCTGAAGGTAGTGTATGGCCTGATCCTTTGAAAGCGTTATCTGCGGACATTCGGGCCTGCCGATTTTTAATCCTGCTTTCCTGAGTGAATCAATTACAGCTCCAGGGTTCTTTGTTGTCAGAGATTGCTCCTGCGAAAAGCCTGACAGACATGAAACAACGAAAAAAAATAAGATCAGGAATTTATGAATTGTTTTTCTCATGAAAGGTGTTTTTTTGGCTATTTCCACGCGTCGAATATATCACAAATACTATTAATTTTACAACGTAATTTCACGCCAGTGTATATTTTCTGCAATCCCCTGCAATCAACCTGTTGTGATATTTTCAGGAATATCAAAAACAGGGACGCTTTTCCCTCCCCGAAATAGGTCAGTTTGATTCAGAAACGTCCTGAAACCAGGTTTTATTACCCGTGACAGGCGGATAATTCACAAAATCCGTTTTTATTTATTTCTATAAAATTGAAAGAGTATGCAATACCCGTTTACAGAGTCATTTAAGATAAAGGTCGTAGAAAAGATACATAAAAGTACGAGGCAGGAAAGGGAAGAATGGATAAAAGAAGCTTCCTATAATCTGTTTAATCTCAGATCCGAACAGGTTTTCATTGATCTCCTTACAGATTCTGGTACAGGAGCAATGAGCGATAAGCAATGGGCAGCCATGATGTCAGGTGATGAAAGCTATGCCGGCGCATCTTCATATTACAGGCTGAAGGAAACAATAGAAGATATTACAGGATTCAGGTATTTTCTCCCGACACACCAGGGCAGGGCTGCTGAAAATGTGCTGTTCTCCACTATTCTAAAGGAGGGAAACCTTGTTCCCGGCAACTCTCATTTTGATACTACAAAAGGACATATAGAATTCAGGAAGGCTAAAGCAGTAGATTGCACAATAGATGTTGCATCCGATCCCACAGCCTGTCATCAATTTAAAGGAAATATCGATCTTGATAAGCTTGAATCAGTCCTGAAGCACAACCCTGCTGAAAACATACCCTGTATCCTTGTCACAATAACAAATAACACTGCGGGCGGACAACCGGTCAGCATGGAAAATATTAGGGAAACAGGAAGGCTCGCGAAAAAATACGGAGTGAGATTCTTCCTCGATTCGGCCCGTTTTGCGGAGAATGCCTATTTCATAAAAACACGTGAGGAAGGATATGAAGGCAAAGAAATCAGGGCAATTGTGCGAGAAATGTTTTCCTATGCCGATGGAATGACAATGAGCTCCAAAAAAGATGGAATTGTAAACATCGGAGGATTCATAGGTTTCAGGGATGAGGAACTGTTCAGTCAGGCATCGACGTATAATATTATGTTTGAAGGATTTATCACTTATGGGGGAATGGCAGGGCGTGATATGAATGCACTTGCAGAAGGGCTGTATGAAGCAACTGAATTCTCGTATCTTGAATCGCGTATAAGCCAGGTTGCCCGTCTTGGCGCCAGGATGGTAAGCTATGATATACCTGTATTACAGCCATTTGGAGGGCATGCGATTTTTATTGATGCGCTAAAATTTCTTCCCAATGTACCTAGGGAGGAGTTTCCGGCCCAGACGCTTGCAGCCGGGCTCTATATTGAAGGCGGTGTAAGAGCAGTTGAGATCGGCGCACTCATGGCCGACAGGGACCCTGTGACAAGAGAAAACAGGTTTCCGGCTCTCGAGATGGTAAGGCTTGCCGTGCCGAGAAGGGTCTATACCGATAATCACATGGATTATGTAGCAGTAGCTGCAAAAAATGTTTTTGACAGGAGAAACAGTATCAAAAGAGGCCTAAAAATCACCTGGGAAGCCCCGATTATGCGCCATTTCACTGTGAAGCTCAATACATTTGATAATAAATGAACCCTTTTGATCAAAATTGACTTTCTTTACAAGCTCAATTGAAATCAGGCAATGCGTGATCTCACAACAGGAAAAGAAGGTAAGCTTATACTTGAATTTGCAGCACCGATGCTGCTTGGTACGATCTTTCAGCAATTATTCAGCATCGTCGACAGCATTGTCGTTGGGAATTTTATCGGCAAGGAAGCGCTTGCAGCTGTTGGCGCATCCTTCCCCGTGATCTTTGTCATGGTGTCAATGATAATTGGCCTTGTTATGGGAACGACAGTTGTTATTTCCCAGTACTTCGGCGCAGGAGACATCGAGAAAGTAAAAAGAGCAATCGACACAATGTACATCTACAGTACCATTGCAGGTATAATTGCAACAATAGCAGGGTTGCTTATTGCCGAACCTCTGTTGCGTATGCTCGACCTCCCTGAAAACATACTGCCGGGTGCAGTTCTGTACCTGAGGATATATCTTTCCGGGATGCTCATCTTTTTCGGTTACAATGGCACAAGCGCTGTGCTCCGGGGACTCGGAGATTCCAAAACGCCTCTTTACTTTCTCATAATAGCAACAGTCGCAAATATTATTCTTGTCCTTCTGTTCGTTGCTGTTTTTAAATGGGGCATAGCCGGAGCTGCTTATGCTACACTTGTCGCAAACGGAATTGCTTTCGGACTGGCAGTTTACTGGCTTAACAGGACACATAAAATAATCAGGATAGGAATAACAGGACTCCATTTCGACAGGGAAATATTCAGACAGAGTATACGCATCGGACTTCCGACAGGGATACAGCAGACTCTTGTTGCTATCGGGGGGCTTGCACTGCTCGGAATAGTTAACAAATTCGGTACTGATGTCATTGCAGGATATTCAGTCGCCAGCAGGCTTGATTCTATGGCCCTTATTCCCGCAATGTCATTCTCCCAGGCCCTTTCGACTTTTGTTGGTCAGAATATCGGGGCGAACAAATATGAAAGGATAAAGACAGGTCTTATCTCAACAATTAAGATGTCTGTAATTGTAACAATTGTTACAAGTCTTACAGTCGTGTTTATGGGTCACCTTATAATGAGCCTTTTCACAAAAGATGCCGCCGTTATTCAAGCAGGCGACCAATACCTGACTATTGTAAGCGCCTCATACATTCTTTTTACAATGATGTTCATTTATAACGGAGTAATGCGAGGGGCAGGTGACACTCTTCTTCCAATGTTCTTTTCGCTTCTTTCACTGTGGATAATCAGGATTCCTTTTGCCTGGTTCCTCTCCGACAGATTCGGATCAGTAGGTATCTGGTGGTCAATACCCGCCGGTTGGGCAGTTGGTCTCATCCTTGCTTATTTCTACTACAAAACCGGACGATGGAAGAAGATGGCAGTTGTTAAATACCCCCAAAATGTATAATTTTAATAATCTATTGAACTTTCTACTACTCCCCAGATGATCAAATCTATGACAGGCTTTGGAAAAGCCATGGCTGAGACACCTCAGAAAAAAATAACGATCGAAATAAAATCGCTGAATTCAAAGCAACTTGATCTCATAACAAAACTGCCCTGGCTGTACAAGGAAAAGGAACCTGAGATCAGGAATCTCATAAGCCAGAAACTCGACAGAGGCAAAATTGATTTCTCAATTTATCTCGATGTGCTTGACGATGAAGCTGCAACAGTCCTGAATAAAACCGCAATAAAAAGCTATTATTCACAATTCACCGAGATTGCAACTGACCTTAACATAAATCTCGACGACCAGATATTTACGGCTATAATGAAGTTGCCGGATGTACTTAAAACAGAGAAGCCGCAGCTGCCTGAAAGCGAGTGGGAGTTAGTCAAAAGCAAAATCATCGAAGCAATTGAAGAACTCGACAGGTACCGGATCGATGAGGGGAATTCAATAATGTCAGACATGAAAAAATGTGCTGGAAATATTATGAATTTGCTTAATGATGTCGGTAAATATGAAGGAGGGCGAATTACTAAAGTAAGAGATAAGCTTAAATCAATACTCGAGGAAAACCTTGGCTCAGAAAATGTTGACAGGAACAGGTTCGAACAGGAAATTATACTTTACCTCGAAAAGTATGATATTAACGAGGAAAAAGTAAGGCTTAAAACACATTGCGATTATTTCAACGCAACAGTTGAGACCCCATCTCCGAACGGAAAGATATTAAGCTTCATCGCCCAGGAAATTGGCCGCGAGATAAATACTCTCGGATCAAAGGCAAACGATGCATCGATCCAGAAAATAGTTGTCATGATGAAGGATGAGCTAGAGAAAATAAAAGAGCAAACGCTTAATGTATTGTAAATTATTTATTTACAGATATTTACAAATTATTCAACAATATGGAAGGAAAGCTTGTAATCATCTCAGGGCCATCGGGAACAGGCAAGACAACGATTGTAAAATATCTTCTTGACAGTGGTTTAAGTCTTGCATTTTCGGTATCTGCAACAACAAGGCAACCAAGGGCTGACGAGAAACATGGTTCGGACTATTACTTCCTGTCTGTCGGTGAATTCCGCTCGAAAATTGAAAATAACGAATTTGCAGAGTGGGAAGAAGTCTACAGGGATATACTCTATGGCACTCCGAAAAGCGAGCTGGAGAGAATATGGTCGAGCGGATGTCATGTGCTTTTCGATGTCGATGTAAAAGGCGGATTGAATCTGAAAAAAAAGTATGGAAACAGGGCTCTTTCATTGTTCATTATGCCTCCATCTGTTGAAGAGCTGAAGCTCAGGCTTGCGGGAAGGGGCTCGGAATCACCCGAAAAAATAAAGATGAGGGTTGAAAAGGCTGAAGAAGAAATAAAACTTTCGAACCAGTTTGATACAATTATAGTCAATAAAATGCTCGATGTCGCAAAAGAAGAGACATTGCAGATCGTAAGATCATTCCTTGAATGGTAAATCTGAGCTTATGGAAAAAATCGGTCTGTACTTTGGGTCATTCAATCCCATTCATATCGGTCACATTGCAATTGCAGGATATCTTACTGAATTTACGGACCTTTCACAGGTATGGTTTGTCGTAAGCCCGCATAATCCTTTAAAAAAGAAAGAGACTCTCCTTTCCGATCATCAAAGGCTTTATATGACCCGCCTTGCAATCGGGGATAGCGACAGGCTTAAAGCTTCTGATATTGAGTTTAAACTTCCGATCCCGTCTTACACAGTCGATACACTGGCTTATCTATCCGAAAAACATCCTGGGAAAAAGTTTTGTCTTGTAATGGGACAGGACAATCTGTATACACTGCATAAATGGAAAAACGTCGAATCACTTATTGAAAATTATTCAATTTATGTCTATCCGAGACCGTTTTTGACAAGGCCTGATTCAGATGTTCTCGATAAAATTATCTCATCGGCAGATTTGCACGAGATCAACGCTCCCATGATGGAAATATCAAGCACTTTTATTAGGAATGGAATTAAAGCAGGAAAGAATATGTCATATTACGTTCCTGCTGCAACGTGGCAATATATAAAGGAGATGCATTTCTACGAAAAGTAGATTATGCAGTCACTTTTGCTTCCCTTATTATCTCCTGTCCTCTCTGCAGAGCCTGCTCGTTTACAGGTATCAGATTATGATATCTTTCAGGCAATGATTTCTTCAGACCTTTGATAACGTTCTCAATCCTTATAACAGGTTTGATCTTAAGAAATCCGCCAAGCACTATTGTGTTGAATATCTTGGGACTTTTCATTTTTGAGGCTTCCTCAGCAGCATCGACCCTGTATATCTTGATATCAGTTCTTTCGGGATGCCGGGTAATTCCATTTCCGTCATAAATCAGAACACCGCCGGGTTTGACTGAATTCTCAAATTTGTCCATCGATTGCTGGTTGAGAATAATTGCAGTATCGAATTTCCTGACTACCGGGGAGCTTATCCTTTCATTGCTCAGGATAACAATAACATTGGCTGTTCCCCCTCTCATCTCAGGCCCGTAAGATGGCATCCAGCTGACTTCCATATCCTGCATCACACCAGAGTAAGCCATGATTTTTCCCATTGAAAGGACACCCTGTCCGCCGAATCCGGCTATTATTATTTCTTCAGTCATTTTCGTAAAGGTTAATAATCATTCTGTTCTTGAATCTTTCTCTTCAGGACTTTTAAGATCACCGAGAGGGTAAAAAGGAAACATGTTTTCCTCCATCCATTTGTTAGCCTGTACAGGTGTCATTTTCCAACCTGAAGGGCAGTTCGAAACAATTTCAACAACACATGTACCCTTTTCAAGTTTTTGATACTGGGCAGCTTTCCTGATGGCTCTCTTTGTCTTTCTTACATTTGCAGGAGTGTGAACGCTCTGTCTCGTAACAAAGTAAGTCCCTGGAAGAGTTGCAAGAATATCGGTCATCTTAAGCGGATTTCCCATAGTCTTAACATCCCTTCCATAAGGAGAAGTTGAAGATACCATCCCAGGCAGGGTTGTCGGGGCCATTTGGCCGCCTGTCATCCCGTAAATGCCGTTATTTATAAAGATTATCATTATGTTTTCACCGCGATTACATGCATGTATTGTCTCTGCAGTTCCGATCGCGGCGAGATCACCGTCACCCTGGTATGTGAAAACGAACTTTTCAGGATACAATCTTTTAATCCCTGTAGCTACAGCCGGAGCACGGCCGTGAGCTGCTTCCTGCCAGTCAATATCGATGAAGTTATAAAGCAGCACGGAACATCCTACAGGAGATACCCCTATAGCCTGTGATTGCAAACCTTCCTCCTCGATGATCTCAGCAAGAATACGATGTACTGTTCCGTGTCCGCAACCGGGACAGTAAGACAGTACATTTTCTGTCATCAGGTCGGTCCTTTTATAAACCAGGTTCTCTGGTTTGATAATATCTTTGATTCCTGTCACTTCTGCCATTTTTCAGCCTCCTATAAATTTTGATTTAAGACTTTCAACAACTTCTTCAGGCGCTGTTATAACACCGCCCAGTCTGCCATAATGATAAACAGGAACCTTCCCGTTCACTGAGAGAAGTACATCCTCCACCATCTGGCCCGCACTCATCTCGACAGATAAAATTCCTTTAACCTTATCACTGAGTTCATTAATCCTTTTCGTCGGGAAAGGGAACAGTGTAATTGGCCTCAGTAATCCTGCCTTAATTCCTTCATGTCTCAAAAGTTGTACTGCTTTCTGGGATACTCTTGCGCTTGTTCCGTAAGCAACAATCAGGTAATCAGCATCCTCTGTCATTATCTCCTCATAGCGCACCTCATTCTTCCTTATTTCATCATATTTTGCAATAAGCTTATGATTGAATTTTTCCTGGGCGTAAGGATCAAGGTCAAGCGAAGTAATTATATTCCTTTTGCGCGTTGAAGGTTTCCCTGTTGTGGCCCACTCAGGAACTATTTTAGATCTTTCTTTTTGCGGGGAGAGATAGACCTTCTCCATCATCTGTCCTATCGCTCCGTCTGAAAGCATCATAACAGGATTCCTGTACTTAAATGCAAGTTCAAACGAAAGATCGACAAAATCAGCCATCTCCTGTACAGAAGCAGGAGCTAGTACAATAAGATGATAGTCGCCATGGCCTCCTCCCTTTGTAGCCTGAAAATAATCTGATTGAGCAGGCTGTATTGTACCAAGTCCCGGTCCGCCTCTGACGACATTAACTATCAGACATGGCAGCTCAGCGCCGGCTATATATGTTATGCCTTCCTGTTTAAGGCTTATCCCCGGTGATGAAGATGATGTCATCACTTTCTTTCCACATGCAGCTCCTCCGTAAACCATATTGATCGCAGCTATCTCACTTTCTGCCTGGAGCACAACCATTCCTGTCCTCTCAGCCGGTTTAGCTTCCATAAGGTATTCGATAAGCTCGGTCTGCGGGGTGATCGGGTAACCGAAATATCCGTCAACGCCTGCTCTGATTGCAGCTTCGGCGACAGCTTCGTTACCTTTCATTAATCTGAGTTCTCTTTCCATTCCGCGTTCAAATTTTTGTTTTGTACACAGTTATTACACCATCGGGGCAAACTATAGCGCAATTTGCACATCCGTTACATGAATCAGGATTGGCCGGATATGCATAATTATATCCCTTGCCGTTAACTTCCCTCGACATTGCAATTGTCCCGGTAGGACATGAAACGGTGCATATTTCGCATCCTTTGCATCGTTCTATATTCACAACTATACTGCCACGTATTTTTGCCATAATTTTTTAATTAAAATCAATTTAAAGGATGATCCGCATTAAACTTAACAAGTCTCTTTTCAAGCTCGGCGAACTGATCTCGTGCAACATGAGATACGCAGGCCCTGAGGCCATCATTTCTCCTGCTGCCTGTTATATCGAGTGAAATGGCGCTTATACCATAATAAAGTAATTGTTCGATAAGCTCGCTGCTTGTCATTCCCGGATAAGACAGAGTGAAGTAAAAACCGTCAGCGATTGGTTGATCCATATCTTTGTCGTATGGTATGATGAATCCGTTACCTGTGAAAAGCTTTTTCAGAATTGCAGCTTTCTCCCCATATTCCCTGACCTGCTGAATAAAATTATAGCTGCCGTCGTTAACGGCTTTCATCATTGCAGCAAGTCCGTACTGTGTTGTATGAGAAACGCCTGCCGACAGGCCGTAGAGAGCGCCGAACACAACAGAATGGCCGAAACCGGCTGATGAATAGTATCTCAGAAGGTCAGGATATTGCCTGTTAAAAAGATGATCTGAAATTGCCATCATACCGATCCTCTGACCTGCATAGCTGAATATTTTCGAACTTGATATAAGTAATATATAATCTTTTATATATTTCCCGATTGTCGGCTGATAAGGAGGCTTACCGGGTTGCGAATAATCCTTCCTGAAGTCCATCCCGAAATAGGCAAGATCTTCGATTACTATCACATCGTACTTGTCTGCCAGTTCACCAATTATCTCAAGCTCTTCTTCAGTGAGGCACATCCATGTCGGATTATTTGGATTTGAATAGACTATCGATGAGATCTTTCCGGGTTTCAGGAATGATTCCAGTCTTGCTTTCAGTTTCTTTCCCCTGTATTCAAAAATGTCAAAAGAATAATAATCATGTCCGAGCATCTTTACCTGTTGTTTCTGAACAGGGAAACCCGGATCAAGGAAGAGGCTACCTTCTTTAGTGCAGTCATTCCTGTTGGCAACAAGGAACGCTGCCATTGCTCCCATCATGGATCCCACAGTCGGGATACATCCCTGCGGCTTTATATCAAGATCAAGAAAGAGCTTGATGAATTTTGAAGTCTCCGCTTTAAGAGGCTTAATCCCTTCGATGTTCGGGTAGACTGATGCGAAACCATCCTTTAATGCTTCGATTTCGGCTTCCACAGCTATATTGGCACACCTTAATCCGGGCTCCCCCATCTCCATTCTGACAAACCTTATTCCTGATGCTTCTTCAATCTGGTTAACAAGACGCGCTATTTCCCTGATGCTTGCCCGTGAGAATGAGGTGATCCCGCTTTCATCAATCATTCTCTTAACAACTTCTCTGTCGGGGAGAGTATTTTTTAGTGTGCCGGAATGTATAACTTCATCCATTATAGAATCAAAATAGTTAATTATTTCAGAATTTACGTTTGTCTATTACTCTGACAGCTTTCCCTTCACTCCTCGCAATAGCTTTCGGTTCAACAAGCGTAACCTTTAGCCCCAGGCCGATTGCATCCTCGATACTGGCGCTCAGCTTCTGGCGCAAAGATTCAAGCTGGCTGATCTTGTCCTGGAAAAATGCTTCGTCAACTTCAACTTTAAGCTCGAGCGTATCAAGATTATTGATCCTGTCAACGATTAACTGGTAGTGAGGCTTTATTTCGCTCATTTCGAGCAGTACTGTTTCAACCTGCGAAGGAAACAGATTCACACCTCTTATTATTAGCATATCATCGCTCCTGCCAAGGCATTTTGCCATTCTCACAGTTGTTCTTCCGCATTTGCATTTGCCGTAATTAAGCTTTGTCAGATCTCTTGTGCGGTATCTTATAAGAGGTAATCCTTCCTTTGTGATAGTCGTAAAAACAAGTTCTCCTGTACTTCCTTCAGGCAAGGGTTGTAACGTTTCAGGGTCGATGATTTCAGGATAAAAATGATCTTCGTTAATATGGAGACCATCCTGTTCAGGGCATTCACTTGCGACCCCGGGACCTATAATCTCGCTCAGACCGTATATATCAATTGCCCTTATCCTGAGCTTTGATTCTATTTCTCTCCTCATATTTTCGGTCCAGGGTTCGGCCCCGAATACTCCGATTTTCAGCTTCAGTGAATCCCTGTTAATACCATTTTCAGAAATTGCTTCTGCAAGGTATAGAGCATAGGACGGAGTACAGGCTAAAACGGTGCTGCCGAAATCCTGCATCAACTGGATCTGCCTTGATGTATTTCCTCCTGATATCGGAATAACAGAAGCTCCTATCTTTTCACCTCCATAATGCAGTCCCAGTCCACCGGTGAACAATCCGTAACCATAGGCAATCTGGATGAAGTCATTCCGGTTGGCGCCCGCGCTTGTAAGCGTCCTTGCCATTACCTCTGACCATGTTGCAATATCGTGTCTGGTATAACCGACAACAGTCTGTTTCCCTGTAGTGCCTGATGATGCATGCAGGCGTACAATTTCACTCATAGGAACCGCAAACAGGCCGAACGGATAATTATCCCTTAAATTGTTTTTTGTTGTGAACGGAAGCTTGCGAATATCATCAATAGAATTAATGCTCTCAGGGCCAACGCCTGCCTTCTGCATCCTGTGACGATACCAGGGAACATTAAAATATACTCTTTCTACCGTTTCCCTCAGCCTTGTGCTCTGAATGCCGGCAAGATCTTCCCTGCTCATGCATTCGAAATGAGGATTCCAGATTTCTGATATTGAATTTGATTCGGCTTTGATTTTAGTACCGGGCGCCATGATGTTAAATTTTAAACAGGTCGCTTGCGTTAAGAAGCTCCACTTCGTGTTTTCTAAGTTCGGTAATTGCTTCTGATGTATTGCTGCACCGCAAAACGATCACAGATTTATTACCGGATGGAAATGCGTATGTATATTCGACACTTATATCCTTGTCAGATAAAACTTTCAGCACTCTTGCATGATACTTTGCTTCTGCCGGTGAAATTACTGATATTACATCAGAGAGATTCACAGTAAAAGAATGTTCTTTCAGCAGGTTGCGGGCTTTAACCGGATCGGACACTATCAATCTTAAAATACCGAATTCTGAGGTATCAGCGACAGTGAGAGCTGTAATACGGATATTCTCTTCTCCCAGTGTTTCAAGCACTTCTGTAAGCCGTCCGGACTTATTCTCCAGAAAAACTGATAATTGCTGAATTATCATTTTATTAAAATAAATATTTCAAATAAACTTCCGAATATATACAATTAAATAATCCATCTGCATCAAACAGCATCAAGATCATTTTTCTATCCTGATTCTTGCATCCACAACAGAGATACTGTGAGGATTTCCGATCAGAGGATTTAAATCCATCTCCTTTATTTCAGTCGCATAGCGTAAAAGGCTTGAAAGCCTTACTATTATCTCTGCAAACTTCTTCTCATCGATACCCTGTTTACCCCTTGCGCCCTTAATTATCCTGTAGCTTCTCAGGCTTCTTATCATTGAATCTGCTTCATTAAAAGTCAGAGGGGCCAGACCAGAGGAGACATCACCAAGAACCTCGACAAATATTCCGCCAAGGCCACACAATATCACATGACCGAACCTTGGTTCGTATCTTGCTCCGATGAACAATTCAGTTCCTGTCATCATCTCCTGAACAAGGACGGCCTTCACGCCGGGGATCTGCATCATCCTGTTAAACTCAGCCTCGAGATGCCTGAAAGATTTTATATTGAGGGTAACTCCGCCAACATCAGATTTATGTACCGGGCCCACAACTTTTAATGCGAGTGGGAATCCTGCCTTTTCTGTAACTGTCATCAGCTCCGCCCTTGTTGTTACTGTACTTTCATTTACAACGGGTATACTGGCAGCTTTTAGGAGCCTCTGGATAAGAGCAGGTTCAATATAACCTTCAGGGGCTTCATCTATTATGCTGCGGATCTCCGGTATATTTACATTATCAAGATAAATTTCCTCTTCTGCGGGATAAGGAGTATTAAAAATTCTGGTAAGAGCACGACCAAGAACAACTTCATCCGGAAAGTTCACATGTCCTTTGTTCAGAAAATATTCGAGCTCTTTTGATGAGCTGTTAACTGAAGGAAGGATAGGGAACAACGGTTTTGTGCATTCTGGGATCTTCCTGTCAAGAAGATCATAGATCTCTTTTATATCATTAAGCCCGTTACTGCCAAATATAACGCTCATGCCATCAAACATCGGCATTTTCTTATCAACGTAATCAATTATGTTTTCAAGCTGTTCATTTGTGGCAGTTGCAATCATGTCGATCGGATTCACAGCAGATGCTCCAGAGTTCATCATAGATAAAAGCTTATCATGGTCATCTCCTGAAATCTTCGGGATATTCATTCCTCCTGCTGCAAGGGCATCTGTTAGCATCACAGCAGGTCCGCCTGCATGCGTGATTATTGCAATGTTTTTCCCCTTCATCTGCTTATGAAAAAAGACAGATGCGACAGTAGTCAGCTCTTCTCTCCCAGAGCAACGGACTATGCCGGCTTTTCTGAACAATGCCTCGACAGCTGAATCTGAAGAAGCCATTGCCCCTGTGTGTGAAGAAGCAGCCCTCATGCCTGCTTCGGTTGTGCCGGCTTTTATTGCAGCAATCCTGCATCCTTTACGGATCAGGGATGATGAGTGATGCAGCAGCTTATCAGGATCCTGAATGCTTTCAACATATATCAGTTTGATCCGTGAGCTTGTTGAAGCATCGAATGTCTCATCCCAGTATTCAATTATCTCTTCAACACCTGTCTGAGCACTGTTGCCTACAGAAAAAACGCTTGAAAAATAAAGTCCTTTTGAGATTGCTGATTCAAAGATGAATACAGCTGTTGCACCTGATCCTGAAACGAAATCACACCCATTTGCATTCAGTTTGGGAACAGGCGTTGTAAAAACACCCTGGTATGCAGGAGTAATCACACCTATACAGTTCGGGCCAATAAGAGAACCTCCTGCCGCGGAGATCAATCCCGCAATCTTTTTTTCAAGCTGCCTGCCTTCTTCTCCTGCCTCGCTGAATCCGGCTGATATTATAATAAATGCTTTAGTGTTCTTTTCACGCAAAAGTACCTCTACAGCCGGGAGGCATAGTTTATATGATATGCATAGTATAGCCAGATCTGTTGATGGAATATCTTCCACGTTTCGGTATGATCTGAGACCCTGTATTATATCCTGACGTGGATTAACAACATAAAGCTTTCCTGAAAAATTTCCATCGAGAATGTTCTTCAGAATTTTTCCACCAGGTTTGTACATGTCATCGGATCCGCCAATTACTACTATACTACCGGGATTAATTAATTTATTATTAATCATACTTTATGTCAATAATGAAATTATGCGTATCAGAAAAAACTTTATGTAAAGAATAATATGAATTGAGCATTGAAAAGCGATCCGGATCAACAACACTCAGATGTGTTGACAGCCAGTTATCATAGCCCGGCAAATCTCTTCTGAAAACCCACGTTAAGGGCAACAACGAACAAATACTGCTCTGATATATAAGTACTTAACACCACTATTCTGATGATGTATATAAAAGAGCAATATAAAAAAAATATAATTTACAAACCAGAACAAAGATCATGTCTGGTTTCTGAGCTGTGGAATATCCTGCCCGGAGAGGCAGATTGTGCAGCTGGCTGAAGTAACGAAAAAAGCTATAAGGTCTGAAGGGATAACCTTATAGCTTGTGTAACGTTTTAGTCAGATTTTCTCCAGATCAGCAAGTTTTTGTCTTAATATCCTGATCTGCTCATCCTTTTTAGTTTTCATGAGCTCGGTGATCCTGGCATTAAGTTCCTGGAGTTGTTCAAAACTCATGCTTTCAAGATTTCCGGAGAGTCTTTTTCCCTTTGAACGCGGAATCCCGGTGCTACCCTTTTTCCTGCCTCTTTTTTTTGGTTCGGTCTGCTCGGCCATAATCGTAAGGACTTAAATTAAACAAAAAATGAATACTGCAAAGTTAAACAAAATCCTCAGCTTAACCGAATGTGCCGCAATAATAATCCGCTTTTACACAGAATAGTATCTGTTATTACTATGCATTGTTTTCCTTATCTTCCCTGGCTTTCTTAGTTCTGGAATAAACGCCCATGTATTCGGCTTTATCCAGAACAATATCTTTTATAACCTGATGAAAGCTCTGACGATCCTTAATAGACTCTGGTGCAAGCTTTTTCCTTAGCGCATAAATCCTGAAAAAGTACCTGTGCTCCTCTCCCCTGGGCGGGCAAGGCCCTCCATAGCCACTTTTTCCAAAATCATTCCTTGCATGAATCGCTCCAATGTCAAGATTCTTTTGTGCGTTCTCAATCCTGTCAAGATGATGAACAGAAGAAGGAATATTATATACTATCCAGTGCGTGTATGTTCCGCCCGGTGCATCAGGATCTTCAACAATAAGTGCAAAAGTGACAGTTTCTTTTGGTTCACCTTCCCATGTTAACGGTGGAGAAATATCCTCTCCGTCACATGTGTGAATTACGGGAATCCTGGCACCATATTCAAATGCTGTGGTTGAGATATTAAATGCCATGATAATGCTGATTATTTGTTATGCAGTAACAGAATGAGTAATCAATTCGGCTTCAAGTCTTATATTCGTTCCTGTCAGAGCCTTTGAAACAGGGCAACCTGTCTTTGTTTTTTCGGCGGCTTCTTTGAATGTCTTTTCATCTACACCCTGAACTGTTCCTCTTGTCTTTAATAAGATATCTGTTATTCCGAAACCATTACTTGTCTTTTCGAGAGTAACTGAGGCGGATGTTTCGATCTTTTCAGGTTTGTGACCGAACTGATCGAGCTCATGTGCAAGAGCCATTGAATAACAGCTTGCAAGAGCTGCTCCTATAAGTTCTTCCGGGCTCGAAGCTGATTTATCATCCTCAAAACGTGAAGAAAAGCTTAGAGTGCCTTCGTAATGACTGCTTTGCAATGTGTATTTTCCATTTCCACCGGAAAGATTACCTTCCCAAAAAGCATTTGCATAATGTTTACTCATGATTTTAATAGTTTAGTGCTCTGGTAGAACAATCGATAAACAGGAAAGTTTTATTTTCAATTTTTGGAAAAAGTAAAAAGTCAGTTAATTTTATTGAATATCAGCTTATAAACCTATGAAAACTTATCTTAATCAGAACCCCGATCTTTCAGGATATTCTGAAATCGCCGACGAATGCCCGATCTGGTCGGCTCCTTTCGGGCTGAAACTTCTTGACAATATTAAGTACAGGAAGAATATAAAAGCGCTTGATATTGGATTTGGAACAGGGTTTCCTCTAACCGAGATTGCCTTACGTCTTGGAAATAATTCAATTGTTTACGGAATTGATCCGTGGCTTGAAGCTACAGAAAGGGCAAAAAAGAAGATAAGCTTTTACAATATCAGCAATATAAATATTATTAACTGTATGGCTGAGTCTGTTCCGCTTGAATCCGGAACAATTGATCTTGTAACAAGCAATAACGGGATAAACAACGTTAACGATATAAATAAGGTTTTGGCTGAATGTTCAAGAATAATGAAAGCCGGAGGTCAGTTTATCCAGACTTACAATCTTGGTTCAACAATGTTTGAGTTTTATAATGAGCTTGAAAGTGTCTTAAAAGAAGCCGGGATGAATAATGAGATTGAGGCAATGCATCTGCATATTCATGAGAAAAGAAAACCACTCAATGATATGATCAATCTCATGAACGTCAATGGGTTTATAATAAAAGCTATAGAACATAGTCAGTTCAACTACAGGTTCGCAGATGCGACTGCAATGCTGAATCACTATTTCATAAGACTTGCATTCATGCAATCATGGATAAAGCTTTTGCCTGCAGACAGGGTTGAGAGTATTTTCGACAATATTGAACAGAGATTGAATAAGAAGTCGGAACTCACAGGAGGGTTCACTCTGAGCGTTCCTTTTGTGCTTATTGATTCTATAAAGAGAGATAAATAGGTCGGGAGGCAGAAAAATAATTCAGCCTCCCGATCTTAAAATCCAAAACAAAGGAGAGTTTATTTTACAAAAACCAATTTCTGAACGTGCTGTACAGCATCACCTCTTTTCAACTGCGCAACATAAAAACCCGGGGCCAGACTTACGGGGATATTAGCCATAATTGTCTTGTTCTCAAGCTTCGCCTCAAAACAGACATTTCCTGCAAAATCTTTTATAGTAAGTACTGCCTGTTCGTTTCCCGGATTGAAATTTGAAATTGTCAGGTGATCTTTTGCGGGGTAAGGCAAAATTGAAATCTGTCCGCTCTGATCCTTTTCAGCAGGGTCGATATGAGTCGTATCAACATTCGTATTCTGTGCAGCATCCGGTGCAGCAGATATACCTGAGCCGGCTTCATAAGCGCCGAGATCAGGGGCTTTTCCGTTATAAGCCATTCCAATATTCACACCTGCATCAACAAGATCTGAACCTGCAGCAAGCTTCATGAAATTCAAATCAGGAAGACCACCGTCAGCTTTCCTTTTTCCTGACATTCCTGTTGTATCAATGCTCATGAAATCTGCAGCTGAAGCTTCCGGTGATGGATCATTTGAATTATGGTCCCTCACAGATTTGGAATAATCTCCATTCCAGTTCTCGTCATTTTCAAATACAATATTATTCCTGAATACATGAGCAAGATTGTAGGTTGAAAAAACAAGACCCTTAGGATTTTTCCATGCTATGTTGTTATAAAAATTGAATCTCACATTCGCAGAATTCTGCATGTAACCTCTCGATCTGTTGTAAACTGATATCGTATTCCTGACAGTGCGTTTAAAAGCTGTTCCATTCTCAGTAGATGTTTTCCCGAACTTAAAGCCGCAACCATCGCCGGCAGCTGAGCCGTTTCCGAGGTATCCATTACGCCACGACCATGAGTTCTCAAGAACAAGATTCCCGTTATTGTCCCACAGATCAAGGCCGTCGTCCGAGTTGTTCCACATTCTGCATCCTCTTACAATGTTCTCGACAGATGAGCTCTGGTAAGCAATTGCAAGACCATCAGCATTCCCGTATGAAGTGACCGGATCCAAATTATGATGAAAGTCGCAGTTTAGTACAAGATTGTGGTTACACTCATCACGTATTCCCATTCCGTGCCCGTTATGATGGCTGTTTATCCTTTCGAATGTACAATGATCGGATGACTGTACGGCAATACCATACCAGACGGCAGAAGAGTTCTGGGTAAACCATGCCACTTCAACGCCACGGATATGAACATAATCGGCTCGTACATAAATAAGACTGACAGGGAACGACGGTGTTTCAAAAGATGCGCTTTTTGTAAAAACAGGTCTTTCACCAGGGTAAGCCCATATCTTAATAGTATCTGAAGAAGTTCCGTTCTTTCCCGTAAGGTTCTGCCTTGAGTTGAACCTGTATGTTCCACCCCGGGCATATATAACATCACCTGCCTTTACTACCGACCAGGCTTTGTTAAGTGTAAAAAATGGTGAATCTATTGTTCCTGTGTTATTGTCGTTTCCTGAAGGAGATATATAGTAAGATGTTGAATATGCTAAAGTTGAAATAAACATGAACAGGAACAGAAATACAATTATATTTAAATACCTCATTTTTGACGAATAAATTTAGATTATTGACTGACATGTTATTAACGGCAAAAGGTCTGAAATCTTATTATTCTTTTTAATTTAGAATCATTCTAAATAATATTCGACTCATTTGTTTAAATTTGCTATAAATACTCTCAGGTAAAATGAAAAATACTGATATTACAAAACGCGACGTTACATTCTTTTTCATCGGAGTTGCTGCAATGTTTCTTGTCTCACTGTTTACGTTCTGGAAGACAAGTGAAAAAGGCAGCAAAACATCTGAAAAGAACTGTTAGGTATGCCGGAACTGATTAATCACACAACTGTATTGTTTGTCAGGGACATAGAGATCTCAAAACAATTTTATTGCAGCATACCAGGATTGGCAATCGACCTTGATTTTGGGAAAAATGTAATCTTCAGAAATGGTTTTACAATCTGGGAAATAAGACATGATAATATTATCCCGGCAACACTCGGCAAAGAAAGAGTATCGGGTACGTCAAACAGGTTTGAGCTCTATTTTGAAACAGAAGATATTGAAGCATATTTCAGCTTATTACACGATAAAGGCGTAAGATTTCTTCATGAAATCCACGAAGAACCCTGGGGACAGAGAACTTTCAGATTCTTCGATCCCGATAGTCATCTTATAGAGATAGGTGAATCAATAAAAAGGTTTATTACAAGGTTTCATGAAAAGGGAATGAATCCTGACGAGATTTCAAAAAGAACCTCTGTCCCGGTTTTTGAGGTGAAACGCCTGCTTGGAATATAGAAATGCATCTTGTTTATACACCCTAAAATCCATTTCAATGAAAACAAATCAGTTAAAAGAAGTACCGGTTAACAGGAACATGATAGCCTATTGCGGTATATATTGCGGAGCCTGCAAATCGTATCTTAAAGGAAAATGCCCTGGTTGCAGGGAAAACGAAAAGATGTCATGGTGTGATGTTAGAAAATGCAATATCGAAAATAATTTTAATACATGCGCAGATTGTACCTTACAGCCGTTAAGGGAATGTAAAAAATACAACACTTTCATTTCTAAAGTAATAGGGATTATCCTCAACTCAGACAGGACCGCATGCATTGAACGTATAAGGGCGATCGGACCCGACGGTTTTGCTGCTGAGATGGCTGAAAAGAAATTGCAGACAATAAAGAGGAAATGACGATTGAGAAACCCATATTTAATTAAAAATCAAAGAATCCGGAATGCGGAGAGGCGATAAAGAAATAAAAGATAACAAAGTAATCCAGGAAGTACTCGAACATTCGGCAATTTGCCGGCTTGGACTTGTTGATGGAGATGAAGCTTATATCGTCCCTGTAAACTATGCCTTTAAAGACGGGTTGATCTACATTCACTCAGCTCCCCATGGAAGGAAAATTGAAATACTGAAGAAGAATAATAAAGTCAGCTTTGAAATTGAGTATGCCGAGGAGATAATCAAAAATGATATACCCTGTGAATGGACAGCAAAATACAGGTCCGTTATGGGTAAAGGCATTGTAAAGATTGAAAATGATCCCGTTATGAAGAAAGCGGGACTTGATCTTATAATGAGGAAATATGGAGCTTCCGGAGAATTGACATATAATGATCAATCAGTATCAAGAATTGTACTGCTGATTCTTGAAGTCATCTCAGTTGCGGGAAAACAATCAGGCGACTGGCAATAAATCTTTCCATTATGGAAATCCGGAAGCTTAGAGATAAAAGCCTTATTCATTCTTTTTTAATAGCCAATGAAGATATCCAATATTATTGTATTGGTGATCTTGATGATTTTTTCTGGCCACGTACCACCTGGTATGCACTTACTGAAAAGAATACAATCAGATCGATTGCTTTGTTATATTCAGGATCAGAAATTCCAACTCTCCTGGTCTTTTATAAAGAAGATGCATCAGATTCCAAATTCCTTCTTGAAAACATCAAAAATGAACTGCCGGAGAAATTCTATTCGCACCTGACGCCTCCCCTGACAAATATTTTCAGAAAACACGAAATAACAAACAATTGGGGTCTGCATTATAAAATGGTCCTGAGAGCTGACAGTAAGGATGTTGGTTATGCTGACTATCCTAATATCCGCAGACTTGATATATCTGATATCGATGAAATTCTTGAACTCTACTCTGCAGCGTATCCTGATAACTGGTTTGACAAGCGTATGCTTGAAACAGGTAAGTATTTTGGTTATAAAATTAAAGGCAAACTCGTTGGTATTTCAGGAATTCATGTTTATTCTCCCGGATACAATGTTGCAGCGCTCGGTAACATCGCAGTTCATCCTGATTACAGAGGCAGAGGAATTGCACTTAAGCTGACAAATAAACTTTGTAACGACCTGAGAAAAGACATAAAACTCATCGGATTAAACGTAAAGGCGGATAATGATTACGCAATACGTTGCTACAGGAAAGCTGGTTTTGAGATTACAGGTGAGTACGAGGAATGCCTGGTTTCAAGAATTTTGGAGTAACAACCCTGGTTTATCGATGCGCTTTCTCACTGAAAAGTTCCTTAAGCTCTTTAGGCATCTGGGCAATGATATCTTCTGATTCTCCTTCAGACACATACCTGTTCAGAGTTGAGAACACTACTCTTATTATTTCATCAGTTGGCAACTCCCAGTCGAATTGTTGTTCCCCATATTGTTCCTGAAGCCTTTTTACTTCATCCTTGAAATCCTCAATAGTTTTAATTCTTGATTGCCTGTCGTTGAATTCCCAATTATCAACATAAATTCCTTTAAGGAACATCGGTAATTGTGAAACAAGGTTCAGTGATTCACCTATTGAGATCCTCTCTCGCAAGGTATGCATTACTGCCCTCAGAATTATACCTGCTCTTGCCGTTTCCCCGGGATGCCCCAGGTTCATTGAAAGCTCTTTAATAAATGAATTCCCTTCATGTGCATATTTCTCGAAATTTAAACCCATTATCTTTCCTCCTGCATTTTAGTTTAAATAATTAATCATTAGCTACATCATCTCCCTCCTTAATAAAACAAACATTAAAATTTAAAGTTTCATACAGGAATATTATTACTTACATAGGGTCGATGGTCATGTTAAGGGTCTATCAAACAAAACTCAGTCATTATGAAGAGATCTCAATTCTGTAAAAAGCTTCTGACACCCGGTCTTGCATGTGGATGCGTATTGGCGCTGAATCCCGGAGATATAACTTTAAGAATGATTTCAGATTCCGGTTCAAAAACAAATGACGCTGAAACCCCATGCAATGAAAAAATGGATTTCACCCAAAAATGGGTAAAACGTTTTTTCGATATTCTCGATGATCAGATCGATGAACCCACCAGGGTAAAACTTATGCAATCAAACGGGGCGGCTTGTGCCAAAGGCGCTTATGGTGATTTCACGGGCCAGGCACCTGCAACAATTGATGAAATAGACAAGACGATTGCATCCTTCCAGGAAAAAATCGGTAAAGAAAATATTTACAGGAAAGACAATACAGTATTCTTCAATTATGTTGGAAATCCGAAAGGCTTGAAAATAGCTGATGGTTATTGCCTTTGCCCCATGATCGAAAATGGCCCTGCCACCCTCTCTCCCACTTACTGCCAGTGTTCAGTCGGGTATGTCGGGTACATGTTCCAAAGATTCATAACCTATAAACCTGTGAAGGTTGAGCTGCTTGAATCTCTCAGGGCAGGTGGTAAAGCATGCAGATTTAAAGTTCTCATATAAAAATATCTGTTTTTTTCATTTTAGCTTGATGGTGATCAGCCGGTCGTGAGTATTCTTCTCACGGCCGGATTTTTTTTGTAACTTTAACTTTATTAATTTAAAGTTTTAAGCGTAGGAATTGTTATTCTTTTATGAATATTGTCTCAATAATACTGATAGTACTTATCCTGATAATTACAGCATTGTTAGTATGCGATCATCTGTTCTACTCTTCCTTCCTGCGAAGAGCCGAACAGATAAGAAATGAAGCCGGTATATTTGATGACAAAAAGATAAACGACAATGATGTTGCTACCCTGCCCATACCTGTGGCACGCTTTATTATTTTCTCAGGATTAAAAGGCAATAAAAGGATAAGCTCGGTTCATATAAAACATTCAGGCCTCTTCAGACCTCAGGCCGGCAGGGATTTCACTCCGATAAAAGGTGAATATTTCCTTACTACAAGACGTCCTTCTTTCTGCTGGTTCGGAAGGATTTCAATTATGCCGTTAATAACAGTTTCGGCATTCGATTCTTATTTTAACGGGAATGGCAGAATGCTGATTAAGCTTCTATCATTTTTCAAGATTGCCGACGCGCGTTCACCTGAAACATCGCTTTCAGCTCTTGGAAGATGCATAGCTGAAATGTCGATGGCTCCGTCGTTCTTCATGAATAGTGAACAGATTCAATGGAAAGCTTTCAACAATGAGCATGCTACCTGTGTTGTGAATGATGCTGGTCTTAAGGTGAACGCTGCCTTGAATTTTAATCACGACGGCTCGCTTGAAAGGATTGAGATCGACAGGTTATTTGACAGGGGAAAAGGTCAGTTTACAACAGAGAAGTTTACTGGTAAATGCAGCGTAGTAAAAGAATTCAACGGGTTAAAGATGGCGTCTGTTGTAGATGGTTACTGGAACCTTGAAGATGGGGACCTGCATTATGTTCATTTTATAATCGATGAGATAGAGATTCAATAGGCACATAACAAAATGAATGTTTAAGTTAACCCTTGTAAAAATGAGATACATAGCATTACTCTTCATTATTGCAGTTACAGGATGCAAATCAGTCGATGAGGTAAATAAGAAGCAGGAAAATTGGTCATTAACGGGATTTATTAAAGCCGACAGTATTAATCCGGTACTCCAGCCCTCGAAGAATGCCAGCTTTGTATGTCCTGTAAGCAAAAAGGAAGTTTTCTGGGAAGAAAGGAATGTTTTTAACCCTGCTGCCGTTGTAATGAACGGGAAGGTGTATCTCCTTTACAGGGCCCAGGATAATGAAATGACATCACGAATCGGAATGGCTGTAAGCGATGATGGTCTTCATTTCAGTAAAATGCCTGAACCTGTCCTCTATCCGGCGGCCGACAGCATGAACATCTATGAATGGAAAGGCGGCATTGAAGATCCGAGAATAGTAATGGCCCCCGATGGAACCTATATAATGACGTATACTGCTTATGATGGTAAAACAGCACGACTGTGCTTCGCAACATCAGCCGATCTTGAAAAATGGAACAAGAAAGGACTTGTTCTTAATGATGATAAATACAGGAATTTCTGGTCAAAATCAGGAGCAATTATTACGCACCAGGATGGAGACAATTTTATAGCTGCTGAAATTGATGGAAAGTATTGGATGTACTTTGGAGATACTGATCTGTTTCTAGCCAGCTCTGAAGATCTGAATCATTGGGAAGTGGCTGAGAACAGTGAAACAAAACAGATTCTTTCGGTCCTTCACCCCAGACCAGGGTATTTTGACAGCAGGCTCGTTGAACCTGGTCCTTTTGCCCTGCAGAGAGACAGCGGAGTCCTCCTTATATATAACGCAAGCAATGCAGCAAACTTCAATGATCCTTCTTTACCTGTTTATACTTATGCTGCAGGACAGGCATTGTTCGATGCGCAGCATCCATTCAGGATGAAAGATCGTCTGAATGAGAATTTTATACATCCTGATAAACCTTATGAAAGAACTGGTGAAGTAAATGAAGTTTGCTTTGTCGAAGGGCTTGTATTTTTTAAGAATCACTGGTTTCTTTATTATGGCACGGCAGATTCAAAGATCGCTGTTGCTGTTAAATAATTAACAGAAGAAATGAAAATAGCAACTTATAATGTAAACGGAATAAACAGCCGTCTGCCTGTACTGTTAAGATGGCTTGGAGAATCAAAGCCAGATGTTGTGTGCCTGCAGGAGCTTAAAGCTCCACAGGACAATTTCCCTGTTTTTGATATCCAGGCAGCCGGCTATAATGTAATCTGGCATGGACAGAAGAGCTGGAACGGAGTAGCAATTCTTTCAAAAGATATAATGCCTGTTGAGATCAGGCGTATCCTGCCCGGTGATGATGAGGATGTTCATAGCCGGTATATCGAAGCGATTGTAGGCGGCATTAGGGTCGGATGCCTGTATCTTCCTAACGGGAATCCTGTTGATACGCCAAAGTACGAGTATAAGATGAAGTGGTTCGAAAGATTGCGACTTCACGCATCAGAACTTATAACATCAGGTTCTCCTGCACTCCTGACAGGAGACTTCAATGTTATGCCTTCTGAAATTGATGTTTACAAACCCGAGAGATGGGGAAACGATGCCCTGTTCAGACCCGAAGTGAGAGCTGCGTTCAAAAGTCTTCTAGACCAGGGGTGGACTGATGCTCTGAGAAAATTGTATCCTGACAAGGTTATCTATACTTTCTGGGACTATTTCAGGAACTCGTACGAACGTAATGCAGGCCTGCGTATTGATCACTTTCTTCTTACACCCGATCTTGTTCCATCACTGCTTAATGCAGGTGTCGATCATCAAGTAAGAGGGTGGGAGAAAACCAGCGATCATGCTCCTGTATGGATTGAACTAAAAGCATAAACCACTCATAATAATCCAACATTCAGCTCCTTTAAGCATCAACCGATGCTTTTAAAATTGAATATTCATAATCTTCATAAATTTTTATTATCCTGAGGATTGATGGATTTCAAAATGACTATTTTTGATTTTCATTAATTATTACCCTATGAAGAGTATTTACATTATCCGATATACGACTCTGCTTTTTGTATTTTCCCTGTTCACATTCAATTCTTTTTCACAATACTCAGATCCTGATGGTCCGGGCTATGGTGAAAACTGCACAACAATAATGGTAGGAAGACTGGCTTCAACAGATGGATCCGTAATGACCTCTCATACGTGTGACGGTAATTACAGAACATGGCTTGAAATATATCCTCACCAGGTTCACGAAAAAGGATCAATGCACCCTGTTTACTGGGGGATGCTTCATAGTGAACAGAAAGGAGATATGACAAATGTTTCAAAGAAAGGAGAAATACCGGAAGCCGCGGAGACATATTCATTTCTGAACACTGCATATCCATGCATGAATGAAAAGCAGCTCGCTATCGGGGAAACAACAATCTACGGCAGGAAGGAGCTCATTAATGAAGAAGGAATGTTCCTTATAGAGGAACTTGAAAAAATAGCTTTGCAGAGGTGCACATCAGCCAGGCAGGCAATAGCCCTTATTGGAAAGCTTGCTGAAGAATACGGTTACGGAGATCTTGCTGAATGTATAACGATAGCCGACCCTAAAGAGGTTTGGCAGTTTGAGATAGCAGGTTCAGGCAAAGACAGCAAACCCTCCGCAATCTGGTGTGCGCAAAGAATTCCTGATGATAATGTCGGGATATGCGCTAATATCCCAAGAATATCAACGATCGATTTCAATGACCCGGATAATTTTATGTTTAGCACCGATCTTCAGAAAACAGCAAAGAAGCTCGGTTACTGGGACGGTAAGGAGCCATTGAAATTCTGGAAAGTCATTGGCGGAAGCAAACCTTTCCAGATCAGGGAATTTTATGTATTAAGCACTCTGGCGCCTTCGCTGAACCTTTCTTTTGATGCTGAAGAGCTTCCATTTTCAGTGAAACCTGAAAAGAAACTCTCACCGCGTGATCTTATGAGATACTTCAGGGAAACGTATGAAGGCACACAATGGGATATGACAAAGAATCTCTTTGTAACAGTTAAGGAAAAAGACAAGGACGGAAATGAAACCGAGAAAAAGATCAAAAGTCCAGTAGCAAACAACTGGATGAATGCTGATATCAGGAATCTTCTTAACGAGCTTCATCCCGGTATCGTAGAAAGACAAAGAACCATAGCGATCGCAGGATGCTCCTATTCTCATGTAATCCAGTGCCGTTCATGGCTGCCGGATGAAATAGGCGGAGTCGCCTGGTTTTCATTTGACAACCCGGGTGAAAGCCCGAGAATCCCGATCTTCGCAGGTGTAACCTCTCTCCCATCTTCCTTTGGTATCTGCGGACAACAACGTTACAGGACTGATGCCGCTATCTGGTCATTTCGCGAGGCTAACAGGCTGTCAACAGTGAACTGGTCAAAGGCAAAACCAATTATCGAACCTGCAGTTGAAGAGTTAGAGAACAAAGCTTTCGAAGAGCTCCCAATGATTGAACAAAAAGCATCAGAAATGATCAAAGCGGGGAAGAATGATGATGCAAGGAAATACCTCACTTCGTATACAAACAGTTTTGCAGGAGCGGCAATGTCCAGATGGCAGGAAATAAAAGCTACTCTATGGGGAATGTTCGGAAGAGGGTTCTGACCGGGTGCCGGGTACCAGAGACCAGGTGCTTGGTACTGGGTTTCGCGTTTCGCGTTCCGGGTTTCGGGTTTCGGGTTTCGGGTTTCGGGTTCCGGGTTTCGGGTTTCGCGTTCCGGGTTTCGGGTTTCGCGTTTCGCGTTCCGGGTTCCGGGTTCCGGGTTTCGGGTTAAGTACTCCAGGCACTCTAGGCATTCTAGGCACTCTAGGGCACTTTAGTCACTCTAGTCACTTTAGTCACTCTAGTCACTTTAGTCACTTTAGTCACTTTAAATTAATTACATTTGCACTCCTTCAATCTGATACATGGACAGAACAATTCATAACATATTACAAAAAGACACTTTTATAAAAGAAGATATCGTTAATCTCCTCAAAGCTGAAGGAGAAGACAGGACTCTTCTGTTTACAAGATCATCTGAAATAAAACAGCAATATATAGGCAATAAGGTTTGGTTCAGGGGATTAATTGAGTTTTCAAATATCTGCGGAAAGGATTGTCTCTACTGTGGCATAAGAAAAGGCAACAGGAATCAGAAACGGTATAATCTTTCAGATGAAGAAATACTCGCTGCTGCCCGTTTTGCTTATGAAAATAAGTATGGATCTATTGCACTCCAGTCGGGCGAGCTGGAGGCTGAAGCATTTTCGGGAAGAATCGAAAATCTTCTTTATAGAATAAAAGAATTATCTCATGGCGAA
>DATALC010000099.1:0-27590 GCA_036261265.1 Bacteroidales bacterium | reverse complement strand
GACCCTGTCTGTGTGGCATCTAGCTCTGTCTGCAAATCGGTATCTGCATCTTCACGGGCAGTTACCTCTGTGGCCAGGTTGGTCGTCAGTGTGCCTTCAGCTGTTGTTGCTCTTGATACCTCATCGGCCAGATCATCTGTCGTTGTCTTTAACTGCGTGTCAAGCAGATCATCTGCATTCTTAAGACTTGTGGCTCCACTTATGTAGTTCGCTCCTGCATTGACTGTGTAAGTTCCATCGGCATTCAGTCCTGACCCTGTTTCTATATTATCTACTTCTGTCTGTAGATCGGTTATATCAGTTGCACTTGCATCTATTGCTGCATCAAGCAGATCATCTGCGTTCTTAAGACTCGTCGCTGCACTTATGTAGTTTGCTGATCCGTTGGCTGTATAGGTTCCATCTGCATCAAGTCCTGAGCCTGTCTGGGTGGCATCAAGCTCCGTCTGTAGTGCTGCATCTGCATTGGTTCGGTCTGTTACCTCTGATGTAAGATCATCGCTTGTTGTCTTTAACTGCGTGTCAAGTAGATCATCCGCATTCTTAAGGCTTGTCGCTCCACTTATGTAGTTAGCTACTGCATTGACTGTGTAAGTTCCATCGCCATTCAGCCCTGACCCTGTTTCTATATTATCTACTTCTGTCTGTAGACCGGTGATATCAGTTGCACTTGCATCTATCGCTGCATCAAGAAGATCATCTGCATTCTTAAGACTCGTCGCTCCGCTTATATAGTTTGCTGATCCGTTGGCTGTGTAGGTTCCATCTGCATTCAGGCCTGAGCCTGCCTGTGTGACATCAAGCTCCGTCTGTAGATTATTAAGCTGAGTTTGTGCTGCAGATGTAAGACCATCCAGGTAATTGAACTCATTATTGTCTACATCCCCAGAAGATATTTTTTCAGCAGAAATTCCTGCAGTATTACTTATATCTCCATTCACAATCTGCCCGAAAACAGGCGCCGCGCCTGTGCCTCTGAGAACCGTATTTGCAGATCCCACAGCAATTGTCGCTGGCGCTGTACCCGCTCCCCCGCCAACAACAACGCCATTTGCAATGAGCAAAGACGATGAAGCCATTGTTGAAGAAGAGTTGTAATAAGGAATTCCGCCGGATATTCCGGCGTTCAATCCTGTACCTCCGTTTGCTACCGTCAGAGGATTTGTAAGAGTCAATGCATTGAAGACAGGACTTGCTCCTGAATGAATATCCTGTGGTGTTGATAACAGAATATTCCCTGCTGAAGGGAAGGTTACATTTATCTGATTTGTTGTACCATTCAGGTTCTTATATTCATTTGCAGTTCCGGCGGCATTCATTCCGAGAAGCTGGTTGGAGGCTCCCAACTCACCAGATGCGAATGCTTTCCACTTAGAATCAGCGCCATCATAATACCATAATGACTTTGTATCTGTATCGAATACGAGTAATCCATTGGCGGGACTCGCAATAGCCATGCGTTGAGCTGAAGTAAGTCTTGGCGCCAGAAAACCCCGCATTGTGGATCTCAATTCGAGAATCGAAGATGGATGCGGATCCGGAATTGCCGCTTCACTGATCCCCACTCCCTGCGAGTAAAGATTCTGAGTTCCGGTGATAAAAATAAGTATCACCAGGAATACTAAAATTCCGGGCCCCGGTGTTTTCTTTAATAAAGTTTTCATGTCAATTCCTCCTGATTCAAAATTGCGAATGAATAACCTGAATGAATGTAATATCTTGTTTATCATTTAAATCCAGTCAAAAAACAATCCCTTTCCTGCTTCAGTGCATACAAAAAAAGCACTGCCCGACTTCTCCTGTTTTTTTTTTAAAAGCCGGCCAATGCCATTATTGTATCATTCCGCCAGTAACAAACTGACGGCTTCAGTCCTGTTACAAGACTGAAAAAAACCATCCGGAGTTGCATTCGAAACAACGCCTGGCATGGAAATCTAAAGATAAAAATTAATTTGAAATTGCAAAGCGCTTGAAATGCGCTACAAACTTCTGTCAGAAAGGGCGAATTGATTCAACGTTCACATGAATAATAAAAGAGCATGTGAACGTCGAATCAGAAATTTTAAACTATAAGCATAGCATCGCCATAAGTGCCAAAACGATATTTCTCCTTGACGGCAACCTTGTAGGCTTCAAACAGCAGATCATAACCTGCAAAGGCAGCTACCATCATGAGAAGTGTTGAATAAGGCAGATGGAAATTGCTTATCATCATATCAGGAACCTTAAAATCATAAGGTGGAAAAATAAACTTATTTGTCCAGCCATCAAAAGGTTTAAGGTAACCGTCGGTTGATACTGAACTTTCAAGCGTCCTGACTACAGTTGTCCCTACGGCACAGATCTTGTTTTTACGATCTTTGGCAGCATTCACGGTATTGACTGCCTCATCTGAAATAATTATACGTTCGGAATCAACTTTGTGTTTTGTGAGGTCTTCAACATCAACACTCCTGAAATTTCCAAGTCCGACATGCAGAGTGATCTCTGCAAATTCAACTCCGATTATCTCGAGTTTTTTTAGAAGCTCCCTGCTGAAATGTAAACCTGCTGTCGGAGCAGCAACAGCTCCCTCATGCTTTGCAAAAATTGTCTGGTACCGCTCATTATCCTCGGGTTCAACTTTCCTGTTGATGAATTTTGGCAGGGGAGTCTCTCCAAGACTATACAGAGTCTGCTTGAACTCCTCATAAGTGCCGTCAAATAAAAACCTCAGTGTTCTGCCGCGTGATGTTGTATTGTCGATAACTTCGGCAACAAGAAGATCATCCTCTCCAAAGTAAAGCTTATTTCCTATGCGGATCTTCCTGGCCGGATCAACAAGCACATCCCACAAACGTTGTTCGCGATTCAGCTCACGTAAAAGAAATACTTCGATCTCAGCTCCTGTCTTTTCCTTGTTCCCATATAACCTTGCCGGAAATACCTTTGTGTTGTTAAAAACAAGAATATCTTTCTCGTTGAAAAACTCTGTGATTTCTTTGAAAACCTTGTGCTGGAGCTCTCCTGTTTTCCTGTTTACAACCAGTAATCTTGATTCATCCCTGCTCGGCGCCGGATAGAGAGCGATAAGTTCCTGCGGTAAATTGTACCTGAATTGCGAAAGTTTCATATCAAAAAACGTTATAGAATTAAAGAAACCTTTATACGTAAAAAATCACAATAGGTTTCAATATATTGAAAAAAAATTTTCATTTAAATGATAGACAGTTATTTGGAATTAAGGTTCGATTCTTATTGTATTGTTATTTCGTTATGTCGTTATGTTGTTATTTCGTTCTAAATTCTTCATTCAATCATTCAATCATTCCTTCATTCCCTCATTCCTTCATTCAATCATTCCTTCATTCAATCATTCCTTCATTCAATCATTTCAAATTCCTCAGATATTCTTCGAATGTATCAACCGTATGACAATCTTCAATCCTGTATTTACCTATTGCTGTTCTTTCCAGCCCCGACAGGTAAGCGCCGCTTCCGAGCGAAAATCCAAGATCCCGTGCAAATGAGCGTATATAAGTACCCTTGCTGCATAACAGTCTTACTGTCACGTCAGGCATACTGAAAGATATAAGCTCAATCTTATGAAGGAATACTTTCACTGGCTGCAGCTCTTTTTCAACGCCTTTGCGGGCATATTCATAGGCTCGTTTACCATCAAGAAGCTTTGCGGAATAAATAGGGGGCATCTGCATCTGCTCTCCTTTTAAGCTCTCGAGTGATTTTATTACGAGCTCTTCAGTAATATGTCCTGTCGGGTATTCTTTGTCTGTTTCAGTTTCAAGATCGAATGATGGGGTTGTCTTCCCAAGGTGGAATGTTGCCACATATTCCTTGTCAAGATCCCTGAACTCTTCGATCCGCTTTGTGGCCCTTCCCGTGCAGATTATCATAAGACCTGTTGCCAGAGGATCAAGTGTTCCGGCATGTCCAACCTTTATCTTTTTAAGGCCAAATGTGCTTCTGATCATTACCCTTACCTTATTAACAAGGTCAAAGGATGTCCAGTATAATGGTTTATTGAAGGTAAGAACCTGACCTTCCTCGAAAATATTAATTGGATTGTTCAAGTAAAATTAAATCAGTTTCCGGAGATTTGAAGAATGTGATAATACAGCTTTTCGGGACTATTTTTCCTTTGGCTTTTTCATTATGGCCCAGATCTCAAAAACGAATCCTGCCAGAACGACTATCGGGGCCAGGGTTATCCTACGGAAGCTGAAGATCTTATCCGCATCAAACTGGTTTGGATCATCGGATCTGCCTCCAAGCATAAGGAGAAATCCGACTACAATTATTGCAAAACCTATTGCAAGAAGCCTGTAATTCTCGCGACCCAGTGCAAAGTTCATCTTACCCTTATTTTCGATTTTTGCGTTCATGATATTCAGTTGTAAAGTTTGTCTTCAGGAATGTTCAGATATCTGTTGACTGAGAAAAACGTTGAAACTATGCTTATTAGTATGCCTGTAACAATAATTCCGGCGCCAAGAAGTGTAAGCAGCTTTGGGCTTTCAAAAGTAAAGATCATGAAAAACTCTTTCTCTATCAGATACATCAATCCCATTATAAGGGTCATTGCTATAATTGCTGCAATAAGACCATGAAATGCGCTTTGAACAAGAAAAGGCTTTCGGATGAATGCTTTTGTAGCGCCTACAAGCTGCATTGTTCTGATTATAAAACGCCTGGAATATATTGCCAGTCGTATAGTATTATTAATTATTGTTATTGAGATGATGAACATGAAAGTGCTTATAATAAGCAGGAAAACACTTATCTTGTTAACGTTCTCATTTATAAGTATCAGAAGCGATTCAGGTATCAGAACTTCCTCTACAAAAGGATATGCAGTGACGTATTTCTCGATTTTTGCAACGCTATCGGGACTCGTATAATCTGCGTACAGGTATACATCTATTGAAGGAGGAAGCGGGTTATCACCAAGAAAGCTTATGAAGTCTTCACCAAGGTCCTCTTTCATTTTTGCAGCGGCTTCATCCTTGGAGACATAAACGGTCGATTTTACATAATGTTTTGTATCAAGATCCTTCTGAAGCATCCTGATATCGGCTTCCCGTGCACCTTCGTCAAGGAAGATCGAAAATGTGAGGCTCTCGCGGAAATAGTCGGTCAGTTCACGGGCATTTATTACAACCAGACCGAGCAATCCAAGCAGAAACAGTACAAGCGATACGCTTATGATAAGCGTGAAATGAGATCCCGTAATTCTGGATTTTGCATATCCTGCCTCAGCTTTTTTCATCATCGGTCAGTGAAGCTTCGATTTTATACTTACCCGACAATAGTTGTCCATCCGAAAGGATCCGGCTCATCGCCATATTGTATCGCCATGAGCTTGTTATAAAGCTTCATACTCATTGGGCCGGGTTTTCCGTCCTTGCAGAATTCATATACCATATTGTCTTCCGGATCGAATACCTTTGATATCGGACTGATAACTGCAGCAGTACCGCAGGCCCCAATTTCTTCAAACGAGCACAGCTCGGTCACAGGGATCTGCCGGCGTTCGGTTTTCATTCCGAGAGTCGGTGCAAGCTCGATAAGGCTCATATTTGTAATCGAATTCAGAATTGATTCCGATTTCGGAGTAATATATGTATTATCCTTAATTCCGAAGAAGTTAGCCGGTCCGCACTCATCAATATATTTCTTTTCCTTAGCGTCAAGGAATAGAGTATTTGAGTATCCGGCACATTTGGCATCAACAATAGCCCGGAGACTTGCAGCATAATTTCCACCAACCTTGAATGTTCCCGTCCCTTTAGGAGCAGCTCTGTCAACATCCCTGCAAATAAGCATATTAACAGGTTTAACTCCTTCCTTGAAATATGGTCCAACCGGAGTTACGAACACAATAAACTGGTATTCTGATGCAGGCTTTACGCCAACCTCAGCGCCGCTGCCATATAGAAGGGGTCGAATATAAAGGGTAGCCCCTGATCCGTAGGGAGGTACGTATTTTTTATTCAGCTCAATTGCTTTAAAAATAGCTTCCCTGAACATTTCCATTGGAACCTCAGCCATCTTTACGCCTGCAGCTGAAAGAGCCATTCTTTTTGCATTTTCTTCCCAGCGGAAAAGCCGTATTTTACCGTCTTTCCCCATATAGGCCTTAAGCCCTTCAAATGCTTCCTGTCCATAATGAAGCCCCGTTGCAGCAATATGAACATCCATATATTCAGATGAAGAAACTTCAAGCTTGCCCCATTTTCCATGCTTAAAACTGCACCTTACATTATAATCTGTTTTGATGTATCCGAACGGCAGGTTTTTCCAGTCCATTATTTCCATAAATAGAGGATATTTTAAAGAATCGTCAAAAGTACACTTTTTATACGGTATTCCGTGAACAAAAATTCAACTAATCATTTTTTCAAGAGCAGAGATCTGGTCTTCGATTGAAACATTCCGCAGGATTCTGGCTGCATTCGTAAGAAAATCATGCTCCTTTAACAATTTCTTCTGCTGTTGTATCCAGCTCCGGCCCTCCTGGGGTTTGCCATATTCTGTCATCTCGCGCCTAAGCTTTTCGGTCAGTTTAGTATAATCTACCCTGCCGAGATAGTCAAACATTGCATCATGAATTATCATATCAGGGAGAGAGTTATACCGTTTCTCAAATGAGTTCTTTATCATCTCGCCTGCCTTGGAGACTTCGTCCTGGGTGAAGCCGTATTTAGGGAGCATCGCTGTTAATAAATTAACAGATTCCTCCATGGGTTTTTCATAATCATAGATGTATCCTGTAAAAAGGAAAATCACAGCAAGCTTGAGTATAATAACCTCTTCTTCAGGAAGCTTTTCTGATGTGGCGAGCAACTCAACATGATTTGTTACATTTTTAACAAGCCCTGAATTATGAAAATACAGGTTTGGTGAAGCTTCTTCGTCAAAGACCCTGATCACGGCTTCCTCAATATCAAGGAGCTTGATCATCTGCATCTTTGTCATGAATTTCCTGTTTGGTTCGCCATTTTCATTGCAAAGTTCGGGTACGATTCCATTGACAAAATACATCTCAAGCTCTCCCTTGTATTTCACAGGCATCCTTCCGCGGTATTCACAATTGAAAAAATCTTTTACAAACTCGTATGTTGTGCCTGAAATATTAATTTTCCCTGCTTCACCCGATGATTCCATCCTGCTTGCAGTATTTACAGTATCGCCCCAGATATCATACGATAACTTCTTTTGACCGACAACTCCAGCAACAACGGTCCCCGTATGTATACCGATTCTGATGTCCCAGTACTTCATTCCCTGGAGCTCAGATGATTCTTTCAGCCGGGTCATGTATGCTTTCATCTCAAGTGCGGCAAGGATAACCTCGACGGGATTTGTCCTGTTCTTCTCAGGGATACCTCCGGCGCACATATAAGCATCGCCGATAGTCTTGATCTTCTCTATTCCGAATTTTTCGACAACCGAATCGAAATAGAAGAAAAACTTGTCAAGCTCATCTATCAGCACCTCGGGATTCATCTCTTCTGCAATCTTTGTAAATCCCTGGATATCTGAAAAAAGAACTGTAACGAAATTGTACTTGATTTTTGTTGCCTTCCCCTTTGCCATTATTTCACTTGCAGTGTTCTTAGGGAGCACATTTGCAAGAAGGGCTTCACTTTTTTCTTTCTCAATTATAAGATCTTCAGTCCTCGTATTGATAATCTGTTCAAGCCTGAACTGCCGGTGGGCAAAATTCAGATTTATCTGCTCATAAGCTGCCCAGACAACGAGGGAAATCAATATTATGTACGAAAGTACAGCCATATCCGTAAGATACCATGGCCGTAAAACATGAAGCCTTATTTCGGGTAAGGATATAATTTGTCCTGCTTCATCCTTTTTCTCAGAATGAAATACAAACCTGCCTGCAGGAATATTAGTATATTCTTTAAACCCATTCTCACGCCAGGGGGTCTGAACTTTATCAAATCCTTCAAGGTAAAACCGGAAAGCGTCTCCCGGCGTTATTTTATATATGAATACAATATTATTACTGCCATAATCAAGCCTGAGATCTGTCACCCTGCTCAACTCGGGAAAGATTGTATCGGCAGACTGGGCATCAGCCGGCTGCGATATCAGTATATAAACACTAAAAAGCAATAAAGCGACAGGAAGCCTCATAAGAATGATTCTTCATATTCAGTCTTCAAATGTACCATTTAAAAAATATGGTTCAAAAAGAAAGCTCATTTTTGCTTAATTTTGCACACCTGATAAATTGCAACATTCTATGGAACTGATATTTGCTTCGAACAATCAACACAAAATAAGAGAAATCAAAAGTATAATAGGTACAGGTTTCGAAATATCGGGACTCGATGAGTTCAATATAACTGAAGATATACCGGAGAATGAGGCAACTCTCGAAGGGAATGCTCTCGCAAAAGCACGGTACGTGCACAGAATAACGGGGAAGAATGTATTCGCCGACGATACAGGGCTCGAGACAGAAGCGCTTAAAGGTCTTCCGGGGGTTCATTCTGCAAGGTTTGCAGGTGAATCAAAAAATTCAGAGGCAAATATCGAAAAGCTCCAGATGATGCTTCATGGAAAAACAAACAGAAAAGCAAGATTCAGAACTGTTATTGCACTTATCTGGAATGATAATGAATATCTTTTTGAAGGTGTGGCAGAAGGTGAAATAATAAAAGATAAACGAGGCACTGAAGGATTCGGTTATGATCCTGTATTTGTGCCTGAAGGCAGAGTAAAAACATTTGCCGAAATGAACCTTGAAGATAAAAACAGGATATCTCACAGGGCTAAAGCATTCGAAAAACTAAAATCCTTTCTGAGCTTAATTGCACACGATCAACAATAATTTATATTTTGCAGAAGTTTAAATTGCGAAGGATTTTAGTGACAAGGCTTCCTATGAAAAAACCTTGCGTTTTGCTTCTGTTTATTATTCTATTACAGAATATCTCTGCACAAACTCCTGTCGGCACATGGACTGATCATCTCGTCTATTCAGTGGCAACGTCGGTGGCTGTTGGCTCTGAAGACATATTCGCATCTACCGGATCTTCGATACTCATCTACAATAAAACTCTGGCGGAACTGCAAAAACTGTCGCATGTGAATGGATTGAGTGAAACCGACATAAGTTCGATAGCCTGGTCTGAGGCGTATAATACACTCGTAATCGGCTATTCTTCAGCAAATATTGACCTGGTTGTAAAAAATGTGATCTTTAATCTCCCCGATATTGAAAGGAAATATATTTCAGGTGAGAAAAACATTTATAAGATACGCACAAACGGCAAGTATGCATATATAGCGTGCAGCTTCGGTATCGTTGTTGCCGATCTTCTGAAGAAAGAGATCTTTGACACATGGAAACCATCATTGTCCGGTGAGGATGAGGAAGTGTATGACATTGCTTTCGGTGAAGACAAAGTGTATGCCGCCACAAAACGTGGAGTCTATTCGGCTGAACTTAAGAACACGGGGCTTTCATATTATGACAACTGGGACCTGATCCCGTCTATTCCTGATCAGACCGGTAAGTATACTTCTCTGATCTTTACAGGAAAAAGCCTTGTTGCTGTTTTATCTAGTTCCCTGGCCGGAGGAGATGCAGTGCATATTATTGATGAAACCGGTTCAAAGCTCCTGTATTTTGAGCCTGGTGTTTATAACATTACTCTCGATAAAGCCGATGATGGATTTACATTGACTAATCGAAAAGAAATAAGGCTATACGATGCAGCCGGTGCCCTGAAAATATCAATAAATGGAAGCGAATGGGGCTCTCCTGATATCGTACAGGCTGTTGCTGATGGCAATGATTTATGGATAGCTGACCTGAATAACGGTCTGGTACATGGAAATAACCTGACAGATTTTAATATTCTGACTCTGCCCGGACCCGTAACAAACAGTGTATTTAATATCTCTTCTCTTAATGGGAAGACAATCATAACAGGGGGTGGAGTCACAAATTCCTGGAATAATGTCTGGAAACCTTTCCAGGTATCAGTTAATGAAGGAAATATTTGGAGTTCACTTACTCCTTCGGGGATCCATGATCCAATGAGATCGCTTATAGATCCTTCTGATAACAATCATTTCTTTATTACAACCTGGGGAGGCGGCCTTCTTGAGTATAAGGGCGAAGACTTTATAAAATATGATGATTCAAACTCTCCTCTTCAGACAATAATTGCAGGCTCCCCTTACGTAAGGGTATGCGGGTTGGCAATGGATAAAAATAAGAACCTGTGGATAACACAGACAGAAGTGCCATCCAGCCTGAAGGTACTTAAACCTGACGGAACATGGTTAAGCGATTTCAAAAGAGTCGATGCCCCCGATATCGGCGACATAGTTATTGCCGACAATGGTTATAAATGGGTAACACTGCCAAGGGGTCACGGCCTTTATGTGCTTGATGACAATTCAACGCCCGGAAATACTTCAGATGACAGGGACATTCACATGTATGTAATTGACAGTGATAACAGGATGATTACAAATATATATTCAATTGCTGCCGATCTCGAAGGCGTTATCTGGGTCGGAACTGACCAGGGGCCTTTTCTCTATTATAATACGGAAAAAATTTTTGAGAGTACTGTTTACGCTTACAGGGTAAAGATTCCCAGGAATGACGGAACCGACCTTGCCGATTATATGCTCAGCTCTGAGACAATCACTGCAATTGCGGTTGATGAAGGCAACAGAAAATGGATTGGAACAAGAAGTTCGGGAGTATACCTTCTCTCCCCTGACGGTACAAGCCAGCTTGCACATTTTGAGGAGACAAACAGTCCACTGCTTTCTAACAGCATCAACAGTATCGCTGTTGATAATAAAACAGGAGAAGTATGGATCGGCACGTCAAAAGGTATAGTCTCCTACCGGGGGAATGCCGGTAATACGAGTGATTCTTTTGAAAAGGTTTATGCTTTTCCAAACCCTGTCAGGGAGGATTTTTCAGGGAATGTGACAATAACAGGTCTCATGCGCGACACTGATGTAAAGATCACAGATGTCAGCGGTAATCTTGTTTTCGAGACAAAATCAAATGGCGGTATGGCAACATGGTATCTAACCAACCTTAGAGGGAAACGTGTGGCAACGGGAGTATATATAGCCTTTTGTTCGAGCGCGGATGGGATGAATTCAGCAGTGACTAAAATACTTGTAATAAGGTGAATAACCTTGAATTATAATTATTCCACGGCTGTGTATTCACGATCAATCAGTTATAAGGCTCTGAATTCTTTCAATCTGAAGCTGTTTATTTACTTCCCTCAGGCTTCTTGCTGTTGCTGTAAAATACTGGTGCCCTGAGATAAATTTTACCTGTATTTTATTCCAGTCATTCAATGAACCCATTTTGTTCTGGGCCTTCAGCTCTTCATATAAAGTGTTTGAAACCGGGATAAAATCACTTCTTCCGAGATAATCAAGATCGGAGTCACATATTATGTTTTCAAGCAGGTTTTTAGGTTGTGGGGGAAGCTTTGTTGCCATTATGATCTCACATATCCTGTCAATCTGTGCTGAAGTGTAGTTATATTTAGGAAGTATATCACGGGCAATTATTGTACCATGATACTCATGGTTGTCGTATGCAACAGTATGACCTACATCATGAAATAGGCCTGCAGTCTTAAGCAGGAGTATTTCCTCATCTGT
The DNA here is from genome assembly GCA_036261265.1 of Bacteroidales bacterium. GTDB lineage: Bacteria > Bacteroidota > Bacteroidia > Bacteroidales > VadinHA17 > LD21. The sequence continues at coordinate 15,911 of DATALC010000099.1, read as the reverse complement.
GCAATTCTCTCCCCAGCCGATAAGCTCAACTTCAGTTACAACATCAACGGTGTGCTTTACATTATGGTAGTAAAGATATTTCGGCAATTCGCGTTCAAGCTTATCGAGAATAAGCTCCTGGATGTCTGTAAACTGTATGAGCCCGAATTTGATCCTGAACGATTCGTTAGGTATGATCCCTTCTCCGTTCATTGAAAACTCCGATTTGAGTCCGCTCAGTTTAAAGAGCTGAAGGTCGCCTTTATATTTTACAGGAAGCTTTCCGGAGTATTCGCAATCGAAGAATTCTTTAACGAGTTCGTATGTCATTACAGAAAGCAGGATGCTCCCGTTCTCCGATACGGCTTCTACCCTGCTTGCAGTATTTACAGTATCACCCTTAATATCATAGTTGACCTTCTTTTTCCCGGTTACTGTAGCTGTTACAGGGCCTGTATGAATTCCTATCTTGAGCTCCCATATCCTTTTATCATTTCCACGCTTCTGCTGCTCGTAATTCTCAAGGTAATTCCGCATCTCCATTGCGGCCATAACAACATCGATAGGGTTTGTTATGTTTTTAACAGGAATACCTCCGGCACACATATATGTGTCGCCTATTGTTTTGATCTTTTCAATTTTATATTTTGCTACAATCCTGTCAAATTCATAAAGTATCTCATCGAGCTCATCCATCAGGGCCGAAGAGTCCATTGTTTCAACAAGTTTTGAGAAACCGTGAATATCGGCGAACAGTACTGTCGCCATATTGAATTTAAGCGACCTGTCTTTTAACTCGGATGATTCTTTTGAAGCTTCAGGCACTAATCTTTCACCGGAGGCTTTAAGCTTCTCGATATCGCGTGCAAGTTTCTCGTTTGTTTTTTCAAGTTTCTTGAGTTGTTCTTCAAGCTCCTGGTTCTGCCTGACAAGCTTTGCTATCCGCCTGACAAGCTCATCACTGTTACTTACAGCCATGGTCATAGCCTGTTTGATAAGTAAAAGTAATAATTTCTTTTACAAAAAAAACAGGTGAAAATACGTGTAGCCTTCAGGACAGATGACAGTGACTGATTAATAAAAAATCCTTAATTCTTCTTTTTTGTTGTTATAACTATTGCGCCTCCGTAACCCCTTGAACCATATATTGAAGCAGCAGTTCCTTTCAGAACCTCAATTGATTCGACACTCCCTGGAGAAATGCCTGATAAACTGTTGACATATATTCCATCAACTACCAATAAAGCGGGAACATAACCGTAAAGGTTTCTTGAATCCTGTATTACGATCTGACCGCTTGAGATGCTTACTCCTGAGCATTCTCTCTCAATCATTTCATAAATTGATGTGTAAGTTGCACGTTTTTTATTTCTCCCGTCTATCTTGGTCACAGGTGTTGTAAGGTCTTTGCTTTTCACATTTGTGTATCCGGTATTAACGGCTTCATCGCCGGGACTGACAATTTCATCAGGACTCAGAACACCGGTACTGAATTTAAAATCAATGACTTCACGTTTGTTTATAAGATCGCTGATTATTCCGTTCTGGAAAGTAAGCACCCCGATACTTTCAGCTTCAGGACTTACTTTTACTCTGTAATGTCCCTTAGCATCGGTGATAGTGCTTGTTTTATTGCCATCTACCAGGATCATTGCATTTGTTACAGGGTTTCCCGATGCATCAGATACAGTTCCGGTAATTACATATTTTCCCTTATGTGCCTGTGAAAGAATGTTGGCGCAAAGGAACAAGAAAATCAACAAAAACAATCTGGTTTTCATTTCTGCAGAATTTTCAGGTTTTGACATTACTCCATCTCTAAAGTTACACTTTAATTGATAAGGTGTTATATTAATAACAATTATATTTGAACTATGCTTGAAAAAACAAAGGGAATTGTTCTCCAAAGTATAAAATATTCTGATTCAGGTATTATAGTTCACCTGTACACTGAAAAATTCGGAAGACAATCAGCCCTTATAAGAGGATTAAGAAATAAAAAATCAGGGAAGCACGGCAATGCATTTCAGCCTCTGTTTATACTCGATCTTGAAATGTATTATAAACCATCCAGGGAGATCCAGTTGTTAAAGGAGTTTTCGCTTACTCATCCATTTTATAATATAAGCTCAGATATACGGAAAAGTACGGCTGCAATGTTTCTCAGTGAGGTTCTTTCGTCAGTTCTGGGCGAAGAAACAAGCAATCCCGGGATGTTCAGCTATATTGAAAACTCAATTATCTGGTTCGAAGGCGCAGAAGATGATTTTATTAATTTTCATATTTCGTTCCTTATCGGACTCTGCAGGTATCTGGGTATCGAACCTGGCAGGAAGAAGAATGCTGATGAGATGTTTTTCGATCTGAGGAACGGCAGGTTTCTAAGCATTCCTCCCCTGCATGGCGACTATGCTGATGAAAACACTTCAGCAATAATCTGGCAATTCATGAATTCATCTGTTTCCGGTTCAGGTAGCATATCACTTTCAGGAAAAACGCGTAATGAAACACTTGAAACACTTATAAAGTATTTTTCTTTTCATCTTCCGTCACTAAGAAATATACGATCACTTGATGTTCTCAGGGAGGTCTTTAGCTGAACAGTAAACTCAGGGAATATTTTTATTTATCTTTGGAACAAAACTTGTTTGAAGATGCCCATTATTCCGTCCGTTATAAAGTGGTTGAATACCAGCCGTCTTGATCAGATCGATAATTTCAGGAAATATCCTGTTGAGACTCAGACAGCCACTCTCTATAAGCTGCTTGCAAAAGCCGCTGCAACAGAATGGGGCATAAAATATGGCTACGCTTCAATAAACAGTATAAAAGATTATCAGGACAGGTTTCCTGTAAGCACTTATGAAGACATAATGCCCTATGTTGAAAGGTTGAGAAAAGGGGAAGTCAATCTTCTATGGCCAGGCGAAATTAAGTGGTTCGCTAAATCCTCCGGGACAACATCATCGAAGAGTAAATTCATTCCAATGAGCCGGGAAGCTCTTGAAGATTGTCATTACAGGGCAGCAAAAGACATTCTTGCGATTTACACATCTATTTACCCGCAAACAAGGATCTTTAACGGTAAATCTCTCACCCTCGGCGGAAGTCACAGGATAAATCAGTTCAGTAACGATTCGCTATACGGTGATCTCTCGGCAATACTGATTGAAAATGCCCCTTTCTGGGTCGAGATTATAAGAACACCAAGACATAAGATTGCTCTTCTCGAAGACTTTGAGGAGAAACTTGAGCTGATAACAAAAAACTGTGTAAATGAGAATGTCACAAATATCTCAGGAGTGCCCTCATGGTATCTTGTTCTGATAAAGATGATCCTTTCCTATACAGGCAAGCAGAGCCTTCTCGAGGTATGGCCCAATCTTGAGGTTTTCTTTCACGGAGGAATAAGTTTTGTTCCTTACAGGGAGCAATATATGAAACTTATTCCTGGCGATCAGATGCATTACATGGAAACATATAATGCTTCCGAGGGATTTTTCGGGATACAGGACGAGCCGGGCAATACAGATATGCTGCTGATGCTTGATTACGGTATTTTTTATGAATTCATCCCTGCCGATAAAGCAGGATCAGAACCCGCGCGCGCTGTCACAATAGGCGAAGTTGAAACAGGTGTGAACTACGCTGTTGTTATCTCAACAAATGGCGGTTTATGGAGGTACATGATGGGTGATACTATCGTATTTACTTCCCTTTACCCCTTTAAATTCAGGATATCAGGAAGAACAAAGCATTTTATAAATGTTTTTGGAGAAGAAGTTATCGTGGAGAATGCAGATAAAGCATTAAAAGAAGCATGCCTTCATACAGGCGCTGTAATCGCCGAGTATACTGCCGGGCCCGTTTACATGAAGACTGATTCGAAAGGATCACACGAATGGATAATCGAATTCGAGAAACAACCCGACGATATTAAAAAATTTACAGAGAAGCTTGATTCTGCACTAAAGGAACTGAATTCAGATTACGAAGCAAAACGGCATAAGGATCTGAATCTTGAAATGCCGGTTGTGAGATCCGTTCCTGAAGGAACTTTCAACAACTGGTTGAAATCGAAAAAAAAGTTTGGAGGACAAAACAAGGTACCGCGGCTTTCAAATTCAAGAGAGTATATTGAGGATCTTTATAAAATTGCAGGGCTTTCAATCAAATGATTATGATCGAAACTGCTGAAACAAGAGAGATCAGGACTGTTCTTTCGTGAATTCATTGCAATTGAAGTTAATAAATTATACCTGATATTTAAACTGTAGTCTGTCCGATTTTAGTATTTTTAAAACCTAAATACCCACAAATGCATATAGCAATCGCAGGCAATATCGGATCAGGCAAAACTACTCTTGCAGGGCTTCTTGCTAAACAATACGGATGGCTGCCTCATTATGAAGATGTTGACGATAATCCTTATCTTAATGATTTTTATGAGGATATGCAGAGATGGTCATTCAACCTGCAAATCTACTTTCTCAATTCGAGGTTCAGCCAGATACTTGAAATAAAAAAATCCGAAAAGACAATCATACAGGACAGGACAATATATGAAGACGCTTATATCTTTGCCCCTAACCTCCATTCTATGGGCTTAATGTCGACCCGTGACTTTGATAATTATACAGAGCTCTTCAAACTGATGGTTTCGCTTGTTAAACCACCCGATCTGCTTCTTTACCTGAGGGCTTCGGTCCCGACTCTTGTGAATCAGATCCAGAAACGTGGCCGCGAATATGAAAGCTCAATCCGCCTCGATTACCTGAAAAGGCTTAATGAAAGATATGAAGCGTGGATTGAATCTTATGATCTTGGAAAGCTTCTTATAATTGAAGCTGATCATTATAACTTCCCGAATAACAAGGATCATCTCAGTGAAGTCATGGATAAGATCAATGCAGAACTCCACGGGCTTTTTTGACGAAATCCTTGAAAATCAGCAGATAATTTCATACTTTTACAACCTATCAGGTCACTGTACTGATATAGCTATTCTGTTTAATTTCATATTATCATAATGAGAAACACAAGAGTATTATTTTCGCTTGCCTTTGCTTTCATCTTAATAACTGGCAACGCGCAGCAGGATCTTACTGATAAAGCACCGGTCGATCCTGAGATCAGATCAGGAAAGCTCGACAATGGTCTTACATATTTTATAAGAAAGAACAAAGAGCCTGAAAAGAGAGCAAGCTTTTATATTATTCAGAATGTCGGAGCTATACTCGAGGAGGATAACCAGAACGGACTTGCTCATTTTCTCGAGCACATGGCTTTTAACGGAACTAAGAACTTCCCCGATAAAGGAATTATTAATACATTGGAAAAACATGGAGTATCGTTTGGTGCAGATATAAATGCGTATACAGGCTTTGACGAAACTGTCTACAATATTTCTGATGTACCGGTAGATTCCCGGGGATTGCTCGATACTTGTCTGCTAATGCTTCACGACTGGTCGCATTACATTTCCCTGACAGACAAGGAAATTGATCTTGAGAGAGGAGTTATTGAGGAGGAATGGAGAACAAGCAGGAATGCCGGAAGAAGAATGATATTCGAAGTTTTGCCTGTTGTTCTGAAAGATTCAAAATATGCGAAGAGAGATATTTTAGGCAATATTGAAATAATTAAGAACTTCCCATATCAGACTCTGCGCGATTATTATAATAAATGGTACAGGCCCGATTTGCAGGCAATTGCAGTTGTTGGCGACTTCGACCCCCAGGAAGTTGAAAAAAAGCTCAGATCTCTCTTCAGCCAAATCCCGGAACCTGAAAATCCTGCTCCAAGGCTTCCTGTTGAAGTACCAGGGCATAGCAAAACATATTATGTTCTTGCTACAGATAAGGAAGCCCCCCAGACATCTGTATCTGTAATAACATTGCATAATGCAGTCGAACGTGATAAAAAAGATCAGAATTACATACGCGATCAGCATATAATTGCACTCATGAATTCGATGATAAATGCAAGGATAAGCGAACGTCTCCAGAAACCCGATCCTCCCTTCGTGAGCGGTTCGGTTTCCTATGGAGGGTATTACGCAAGAGATTATGATGCTTTCACAATTGGCGCTGTATCAAGAAAAAATGAAGAAAAGGCTGCACTTGAAGGCATCTATACTGAAGCAGAAAAAGCCAGACGATTCGGGTTTACGGAGGGCGAACTTAAAAGAGCAAAAGCATCAAGATTGTCTTCATTTGAGAACACATGGAAACAGCAGGACAAAATAGATAATGACACGTATATTTCAGGTATCCAGGACTACTTTTTAACAGGGGAACCGCTTACCTCGATGGATTTCGATTACCAATTCCTGAAACAGGTAATTGATGGAATCAAACTTGAAGAGATTAATTCAGGATTCAGGAACATGATGACAGATGAGAACAGGACAATAGTTATCCAGGGCCTTGAAGGTGATGACATCAGCCATGTTACTGAAGAGGAAGCTCTTGGCATTCTTGATAAAGTGAAGAATTCAAACTTAACCGCCTACGAAGAAAGTAAGCTCGGCGAATCCCTTATCTCAAAAGAGCTTAAAGGATCTGATATTATAAAAACAACTCCTCTGCCACAGTTTGGTGCTGTCGAATGGATACTTGCAAATAATGCTAAAGTTATATACAGGAAGGCAGCTTATGAAAAGGATAATGTCCTTCTGTCGGCATTCAGCTTCGGTGGTATTTCAAGACTTGATGATAAAAACCTTGTTCTGCCTGCCAACCTCCTTCCCGGTATTGTACCGATGTATGGAGTCGGGGATTATGATAATGTCACACTCCAGAAGATGCTTGCCGGGAAAAAAGCAAATGTTTCTATGGGTCTCAGCGAAACTGCAGAGTCTTTCAGCGGTTCATCGACGCCAAAAGATTTTGAGACAATGATGCAGCTTTTATATCTCAGGATGGCTGAACCAAGGTTTGATTCAATTGCGCATAAAACAATCTTAAGCCGTTATGCTGCAGCTCTCGCAGGAATGGAAAAAGATCCCGATAAAATAAAAAGCGACAGTATTTCGCAAATTACAACAAATCATAACCCGAGGACCCCGGTTCTTAATAAGGAAACTGTCGGAAGAATTACAATGGAAGACATGAAGAAAATTTATACAGACAGGTTCAATGCTGCTGATGAGTTTACATTCTTCATTGTCGGGAACATAGGACATGATACTGTAATGCAGATTGTCAAAAAGTACATCGGATCACTTCCTTCAGCAGGCAGGAAAGAATCATGGATCGATCGTAAAATTGAACAGCCTGAAGGCAAGCTTACAAGGGAGATCACCCTGCCATTGACAGTTCCTAAATCAACCGTATTCCTTTCATTTGCAAAAGAAATGAAATACACACCCGAAAACTATCTTGGGCTCCAGGTAATTAACAGTATTCTTGACATTGTTTATGTTGAAACCGTCCGGGAAGAAGAGGGCGGTACTTATGGCGTCGGTGTTTCGCTCAGCGCCCAGAAAAGACCTGAACAGCTTGCAGAAGGAATTATTACATTCGACTGCGATCCGGCAAGATCAAAAGATCTTAAAGCAATTATTTACAGGGAAATAGATAAAATTATAAAAGATGGGCCCGGTAAGGAATACCTCGACAAGGCAGTCAGCAGCATACTGAACGACAGGGAAGAATCAAAACTGCATAACTCATACTGGCTCGGCATCCTGAGCAGGTACTATAGCTATGGAATTGATTCAAATGATCCTGCCAACTTCGAGAATATTCTCAAAAGCTTCACTGTTAAAGATATTAAGAAAATAGCCGGAAAGATGTTTAACAAAGCCGATCTTGTTGATATCGAATTCCGGCCAGCACAATAAGAATACATAGAATAATCGCATACACAGGGACATAAGTTTAAATGTCCCATTTTTTTTAATGATTTTTAATATTTCATACATTTAACCTGTAGATTATTAATATTATCTTTCAGCATTTATAAACATTAACTTACCAGTCATATGAGTTCTTCACGAAGAGATTTTATAAAAACAACATCAGTCTTTGCTGCAGGTACTGTCTTTTCAGCCGAAGCGCTGGCTTATGCCGGATCCAGGATACAGGCATCTGATAAAGTAAGGATCGCGCTTATCGGCGCTAACAGTCAGGGATGGTCTGACCTATCATCCTTCCTTAAAAATCCTGAAGTGGAATGTGTTGCAATGGCAGATGTCGATCAGAATGTCCTTACAAACAGGACAAATGATCTCATCAAGATGGGCAAGACAAAACCAAAACTCTATGTCGACTACAGAAAAATGCTTGAGAACAAAGACATAGACATTGTTATTATTGGAACACCCGATCACTGGCATTGCATGCAGTTCGTCGATTCTGTCGAATCAGGTAAACATGTATATTGTGAGAAACCTATTGGTAACTCTATTGCAGAGATCAACATAATGCAGAAGGCTGCAAAAAAAACAAACAGGATGGTTCAGGTTGGGCAATGGCAAAGAAGCCAGCCTCATTTTGTCGATGCAATTAATTTCCTTAAATCAGGGAAACTCGGGAGGATAAGAGCTACAAAAGCCTGGTCATTCGTTGACTGGAAAGGCTCTGTTCCCAAGGTTCCGGATTCACCTGCTCCCGAAGGAGTAAATTATAATATGTGGCTCGGTCCGGCTCCGATGAGACCATTCAATAAGAACAGATATCACTTTACATGGAGATGGTACTGGGAATATGGTAATGGCCTTATGACAGACTGGGGAGTGCACCTTATTGATTATATTTTGTATGGTATGGGTAAAGCTTTACCAAAATCAGTAATGGCCGTCGGTGGAAAATTCGCATATCCCGAAGATGACATGGTGACGCCCGATACAATGACAGCAGTTTATGACTTCGGCGATTTCACAATGGCATGGGAACACACGATAGGAATTGGCCTCGGAAACTGGAAGAGACCTCACGGTATGGCTTACACCGGTGAAAATGGAACACTCGTTCTTGATCGCCAGGGATGGGAAGTATTCCCCGAAAAGACAAGGATGGAGGCTGTTCCTCTTCAGAAAAATGTCGGTAATGGTCTTGATATTCATACAAAGAACATGCTCGACTGCCTTAAGAACAATACCCCCCAGAAACTCAATGCCGGTATCGACATCGGACGGAATGTGGCTTTGGTGGCCCAGATGGGAAATATTGCTTTCAGATCAGGAGAAAAAGTTTTCTGGGATGATCCGAAACAGCAGTTCACATCAGCAGCCGCTAACAAGTTTATAACTCCGGTTTATAATAACGGTTATAAGCTGCCGAAGTACTAGGAATTTGGTGCTGGGTGCCTGGAAAAATAAAAAGACAAAAGTCGAAAAGAGTAATCTTACGACTTTTGTCTTTTGCTTTTAATTTCAAAAACGCATGGAACGCTGGGATTGCCTTGGATTCCAGTGTTCAGTTTTCAGTGTTCGCTATTCACTATTTCCAAAATATCTTTTCTCGCTTTTATCCACTTCTCTTCGCCCATCCTGGCGCCGACAATCTCAATCACATGACCTGCGAGTATCGATCCGTATAAACCGCATTTAACAAGATCCTGTCCTGTGGCGAGACCATAGAGAAAGCCCGAAGCATAAAGATCACCGGCTCCTGTTGTATCTATCAGGTTTACTGAAGCCGCGTCGATCTTTATCTTTTCATCTCCCCGTTTTATCCATGAACCCTCGGGTCCGGATTTAACAACAGCTATCTCAACCTGTTTTGAGATCTCATCAAGAGCGCCCTCAGGCTCAAGACCTGTGAAAGATCTTGCCTCATCTGCATTAGCAAAGACAATGTCGGCGTATTTATTGATTATCTCCCTGAAATTTTCAAGATTTGAATCAACGACATTATAGCTTGCGAGGTCAATTGCAACTTTTACGTTATTTTCTTTTGCCAGAGCGCATGCAGTTTCAACGAGCGGTTTGTTGATTATGAGATAACCTTCAACATAAAATATATCGTAGCCTTTGAACTGCCCTGAATGCAGATCTTTGGCCTCGAGCTCCACTGCAGCTCCAAGATGTGTTGCAAATGTGCGTTCAGAATCAGGCGAAATAAGCGCCACTGCCGTTCCGGTATATGATTCACGTCTTATAAGCATTGTATTAACGCCGGCTTTTTTCATATCGCTCTCAAAAAAATCGCCTGTTTCATCTTTCCCGATTGACCCGATAAATCCGGATTCAACGCCAAGCATCGCAAGGCCATGAATCGAGTTTGCCACAGACCCGCCGGAAGCCAAGGTACGTTTAAGATTTTGCGTATCGGATTTTATAATGCCTGATTTAACATTATCAACAAGTTGCATGCTGCCTTTCGGCAACCCGAATTTTTTCAGAATTGTATCGTCGTTAAGGATTGTCATAACATCAACGAGGGCATTGCCGATTCCGAGGATTTTTCTCATCATATTTTTTTTCTCTAAGATATTGCGTAATTCATGAAAAGACCTTACTTTTGGCGTGCTAAAAATACATTGTTCTTTTAAAAACAATACAACGGATAACAAGTATTTTCATTAAACCGGTCTCAATGAAAATAATATATAACAATCCTCAGTAGCTCAGTTGGTTAGAGCATCTGACTGTTAATCAGAGGGTCGCTGGTTCGAGTCCAGCCTGGGGAGCACAGACAATCAACCACTTACAGAAAATTGTGAGTGGTTTTTTGTTTTCACGCCAGAAAGTCACCAGGATTTGGAAAATTTAGGATGTAAATTCTTAATGTCTTATTTCTCAACTTCTATCCTCTGGAATAGATCGGTAAGTTTATCTCTTGTCAATGGTTTACTCCAGAAGTCAAGAACCGATTTATACTTGAATGCTTCTTCTTTATCGCTTTCAAGAATTGAGTTAGTAAGCACAATAACCGAAGATTTTTTTTGATTGAATTTTTTTTCAAAATGTTCAAGAAACTCAAATCCATTCATACCTGCCAAATTCAAGTCGAGAAAAATAATGTCCGGAAATGTGTTGTTCGCATTACATTCTTCAAGAAATTGCAATGCTTCCAAGCCTGATATTCTTGCTTCAACATCGGTCTCACCAATTAAATTTAATAAAGTAGTATTCAAAAAATTATGAGTGCTCTCGTCATCTACTAATAATGTTTTGGCCATAATAATGGTTATTTTATATACGGGACAAGGTATATCTTAAATGTCGTACCTGTTCCTGACTGACTTTCAACTTCTACTTTCCCGCCATTCTTTGTAACTATATTTTTTATCAGATGCAACCCAATTCCGCTTCCTTCAATCTGCTGATTAAACCGCTTAAATGGTTTGAATAAATCTTTACCATAAGTTTTCATATCAATACCTGTACCATTGTCACTTATCGTAAGTACAGCATATTTTCCCTCATATCTAGATTGTATATCAATACTTAATTTCCGTTCTTCAGACCTGTATTTTAATGCATTACTTAGTGTGTTCCTGAAAATACTAAAGAGATATGATTCGATATAAATTATTGAATTGCATGATGAAAAATCTATTTGAATTTTGGGATCTGCTTCGGTAATTATATTAGTAAGTTCTTTACTCACCTTGTTGAATACAGCCTGAAACTGGAGGTCTTTTATTGGTCCAGGGTTCTTTTCTATTGCCAATACTCTTATTAAACCTGAAATTACCTGGTCAAGTGTTTTGATGGCCGTGGGGTATTGGTCCAGGAGCTGTAGCTTTAACTCTTTATCATCTGTGGCTGCGATTACTTCTGTTACCAGTTTCAAATTGGATACAGGAGCCTTCAGATCATGAGCAGCTGAGTATATGAAAGTATCCATTACCTGGTTAATTCTCCTTAGTTCTTCGTTTATGAGCTTTTCTTTATTGAGGGCGTCCTCTGCTTCCTTCTTTTTTAAAGTTAGGGTTTCATTCAACTTTTTAAGTGTTTCTTCTGCTTTGGCTCTTTCGACGGCTGCCCATGTGCGTTCAGTAGCTTCTTCCAATACCCTTATCTCACCAGGCATCCAATGCCGGGGCTGAGATGCAACTGCAACTATTGACCACAATGGATTGTTCTCTCCTTTCCGTACGGTAGCAACAGCGAGTCCACGGTATCCCAGGGCGATGAAGCTTTGCTTGTCAATGTCTGACAGACTATTATCGTTCAGGATATCGTCCATTACCAATGTACTGGTGAACGATTTCAGGAGAGCTTCAGGGAAATCTGATAAACGGACACCTTTCGGCAATGGAGGAAATGTGTCAGTTCGTACCTGATAGGGAAATTCTCCATAATCTTGCTCCATGTGGAAAATTCCGATATAACAGCAGTCGAGTTTTAAATGTGCAAAAAGCATTTGAAGAGCCAGGTTTAATATGGCATCAGGATTATTCTCAGCCCTTAGTGCATCAGAGAATCTAAGCAGAAAAGTTTGTTGATGTTCCTGCTGACTGGTGTCAATTTTTAGTTCTTCATCAGGTTTCTTTATGCCGGGTTTGACCTTTGTTGCTATCTTTTTTCGCACATCAATGGTATTAAGTTTGAATATTAGTTTAATTATTTAATTTGGGTGAATAGATGTATTGTTGTTTAATATTGAGAATCTGAGCAATCACGAGTTTGATCCAGCTATTCTAATATTCAACAAGATGTACCCTAAAAGTAGCCCCCTGATCAAGTTTACTTTGCACCTCGATCTTACCCCCATTTCGGGTCACCATCGTATTGATAAGGAACAATCCAATTCCGCTTCCTTCCGATTTGGAACTAAATCTTGTGAAGGGTTTGAATAGATCATCAAAACATTCAGGATTTAAGCCCATTCCGTTATCTGTAAACTGAAGTATGATTATCCTGCCGTGGCATTCAGAAGATATGTTTAAGATCAATCTCCTCCTGTCTGATCTGTATTTAAGAGAATTACTGATCAAATTCCTGAAAATACTCAATATGAAGGATTCTATGTAACTTATCCACTGACAGGAAGTGAAATCGATATTGATAACAGGATCGGCATTTTTAATTTCTTCAGTTAATTCACTACTAATTTGGCTGTAGGTTTCTTGGAAGCTTATTTGTTTTATACTCCTCCCGGGCTCTCGTTCAAGATAGACGATATCAAGTAATGCCGATACAGTCTTATTCAGAGCCTTTACCACTGGTTCAATCTTGTTACAGAGTTCAAGCTTTTTCTCAAGGTTGGCTTCCCGGAGCAGTTCGGATAACAGCATCAAATTACCGGTGGGCCCTTTAAGATCGTGTGCAGCCGAATGAACAAACAAATCGAGAATCGCATTTATTCTTGCAAGTTCCTGACTACGGCTTTTTTCCTGATCGTAAGCAGCTTCTGTTTTAACTTTTTCTGTTATATCCTGAATTATCCCGAGTACCTGTAATGGTTTGTGATCCTCCCCGTTCTTAAATAGAACTGTCCTGCTGATAACGGTCCTCCATTCACCATCAGCAGCTTTTCCTCTGAATCTGTTTTCCCTTATCTCTTTGTCCTTGAATGTTATCATTTCATTTATAGTTGCAACCACCTGATCATAATCATCGGGATGGAGAAGATTCCGGAAAATATTACCTCCCATATCATAAATCTCTTGAGGAGTATATCCGAATGATTTAATACCATTCGTAACATAGACCACCTTCATTTCATTAAGATTAATAATATATATGACATCTGGGAGTGTGTCAGTTATCTGGCTTAAAAGGTCACGGGTTTCCTCAAGTTCTGCTGTCTTCTCCTGAACTTGCTTCTTTAATTCAGATTTGTTGCTGAAGATTGCCATACAATACTTTTCAACTTACTGTTAAACAATAATGTCAGGACTTGGTTGCAGTCCCCTTTATAAGTTAAATCAATAAATTTTACATGAAGAAAGGTGTAATGTAACACCATTCTGATGATTTCTGAGTAGTAATCTATCACATAAAAGGTCTATCTCCTGGTTGCAACTTTCAGCAATGAGGGGAGCAAAAAAAAGAGCGGGAGTGAGAGTGGGAGCGATAAAACCCAACTTACTCCCGCTTCTTTTTCTCGCTCTCACACTCATCCCTTTCTTTTAGAATTAGTCTTCAGTATATTCTGAAGATTTAAATCCAATCCGTTTACGATTCTTCTGATCCACCTCCTGCTTTCGAAATATCCTGATTATTGCCAGAGGAAGCGCATTTGAATGTGCCGCACTTCTGGAATATTTCTGTGAGTCAGGAAATATAAGTAAATAGTTATTTCAGAAGTATGAAGATATTCCGGAGGAGATTTCCCGAATGCCGTTCGGAATGATCAAGTCCGGGCTGGAAGACAAGGGCAATTGTTCTATTTCCGAACAAAACAAATAAAAATTTGTTGGAAGAATCGAGAATCTTCTTGTACATTTTTTATCTGGTTGAATGAAAAACTTCTGTTTAAAAAAATCTCCTGATACACAAAACATGAGGATTTGAAAGATAGGTTTTCACGACTGAACTGTCTTTACACATAATTGAACGCAAGGAATTATGAGGATAGTCTTATACATCCGTGAATGCTGAGGTGATTTCTATAAACTAAAATTATTAATGATGAAAAAAAGGCTTCTATTGCTCAGTGTCATTTGTTTATTTCTGAACACTGTTTCCGGACAAGAAAACTATAAGCTCAGGTTTGACCTTTCGATTGTCGATTTGCCACAGAATATTGATTTCCCTCAAGCATTTCCTTCAATGGATCAGACGCTTACCTTGTCATCTGACCTGTATGAACTTGGTTTCTTTGGTATTGGAGAGCTTGGTGATTGGATCTTCAAACCGGAGAGAGAGAATTATTCAAATTTGAAAAAGCTGGGCAATAATGTATTCAAATATGTTGCTGGGCTTGCATTCTCAAAATATGGAAGTGAATTGCCGCTACCTTTGGGTGTATGGGGACATGAAGAATTTCATCGTGCCGTCCTTGGCGCAAATGATATAAATTCTAAAAACGGCAACTGGCTGCTTAACAGGTGGGATGGCACGGTTTATGGAGTCTCGGATGAGACACTTGGATTACTTAAGATTAATGGTCCCGAGCAGTTGCTTTATTCTTATGTGTCAGGAATTCAATATGAAGTACTTTTAAATGAAAAGGAAACGCTGAGTGATTTCTATTATCAGAGAAAAACTCCGAAATCGGCGTTAATTTTATACAATGCATATTATGTATGGGATTACTTCAGGTTTTCAACCGGCAGAGCAAGTGATTCTGCCAAGGTAATTGCTCCTCCTCATGAGAGCTCCGATCCCCGTGAAAGGGACTTTACCGGTGCAGATCTGACCGCCTGGGTATATGATATGTTCAATCCGGATTTACCTTATGATGAAAGAGATCCTTTTCCTCAGGGCACAGGAGTAAACCGTCGCATCGGCTTTTCAGATCTCAATGCTTCTGAACGTGAATTTCTGATGGATCAGAAAAAATTGTCTCTCCTGAACTTTCTGAATCCATATATCTTCTTTATAAACCAATTCCGGATTTCAGATGATTTTTCTTTCAATTTTTTTGCAAGGTATGCTCCGGTAAACTTTGGAAATGATGTTGCATTATTCCTGCCGTTTAAATACCGGAACACCGGGTATTTATTAAATCTGCACAGGTACGCCAACCATAATCAAAAAGGATATGGATTAGGTTTGAGATTTATTGATATCAAAGTTCATGAAAGCTTGCTCATGGATGTCAGCATTGATTTATGGGATCAGCCTGAAAATTTCTTCTCCGCACAAAAGACCAGGGGAGGATTTTTCTCAATAAAGCCTGAATATTCCTTCAGTGATAAGTTTTCAGCATATATCAGACTTTCCGGGAAAACAAAAGGCTGGCTTATCGGAAACCCATACCTGGATGAAAACTTTTCGGTTCAAAGCGGTATCATACTGAACATCACAGATTAAATTGCGAAACATGAAGTATATGAGTGAGAGCGGGAAAAAGATCAGCTAATTC
>DATALC010000090.1:0-12123 GCA_036261265.1 Bacteroidales bacterium | reverse complement strand
GATCGATGTCTTCTTGTATCTGAACTTCTTTTTCCTGTGGTTCCATTATTCTTATCATTTAGTTTTTCTTTTTCGAAATGCTCATGGGGGAATTCCCCCCAGGAATGTCCTTCCTTAGAGAGAAGTGCATCTCCTGATCCGCATCGCTTCTTAAGTGCAGAGTATATTTCTTTTTTCACGAAATCTCCTTCAATGAAGAAGATTTTATCAGTAAAGTGTTGCCAATCTTCGTCATCTGCTTTGCCATTACGGGAAAACTTATTAACGCCATCATGAAGATGATCTTTCAGCTTGGAATCAGCAGGGAATGTTCTGTCGGCGATGATTACTGCCAGGTGGCCGGGTAATCCGCGATCAAAAGAAAGATCGAATAATGCCGGAAACAACTTTCTCCAGCTCAAATCGCCTGCGCCGCCAAAAATCACAAATATTGTTGGAGATATTCTCTCATCTGCCTTCATTCGATGTTCACCTTCCATGTATAAGTTCCCGACTCCTGATGGTTTTAATCTTAGAGTCAATAGCTGCAAGAAGATCATTCCACGATTTTTCAAATGTCATTGCTCCATCCTTTTGCAAATCAGAAGCCACGACAATATGCCCATGTATAACAGCCCCGGGGTAACCTATTGTAATTGCATCAAATTGCCACTTACCAGTCTTTCCAATTACTTTAGAAACCATTTTACCCGGTGTCATTGAGGTATCGGATTTTATTTTTATCATCTCAGGATGTTCAGACGAACTTACTTTTATTAGTGTTCCGCCGACGTCAATGACTAAAATTCTCATGGACTTTTGCTTTTAACCAGTTGGCATGAAACGTTCCCTTTTTATCTATCCTCTCAAATGTATGAGCACCAAAATAATCACGCTGAGCCTGGATAAGGTTTGCAGGGAGCCATTCACTACTTAAAGCATCGAGATAGGTGAGCGATGACATCATCGAAGGTACCGGCAAGCCTATCTCGGAAGCATAGCTGATTACTTCACGTAAGTTAGATACGTGTTTTATTATATTCTGCGATATATTCCTGTCAAAAAGGATATTTGAAAGATCAGGATGGTTTGAAAATGCATCCGATATATCGTTCAGCATATCTGATCGAATTATACATCCTCCTTTCCAGACCTGTGCAACATCTTTAAGCTTCAGTCCATATTTATACTCTTCAGATGCGGCTGAGAGCAGAGCCAAGCCCTGGGCATAAGTGATCAGCATCCCGGCATACAGAGCATCCTTAAGTTCCCGCAAAAGATTATCGCCTCTGAGACGATCGGAATTCTTTCTGAAGATCCTTCCAAGCTTCTGCCGTTCTTCTTTTAAAGTCGAAAGATTCCTCATCATAACGGCTGCATCAATAGTGGGAACCGGAACATGCAGCTCCATCGCGCTTTGTGATGTCCACATGCCTGTACCTTTTTGTCCTGATACGTCAAGGATCCTGTTTATAAGCCGTCCGCTGTTTTCTTCATCTTCCACAGTGAATATGTCCGCAGTTATTCCGACAAGATAACTGTTGACCTCGCTTTCGTTCCAACGGCTGTATATATGATACAACTGGTCATCATTAAGGTTAAGACCACGTTTCATGATGTCATAGGTCTCGGCAATAAGTTGCATGATCCCATACTCAATGCCGTTATGAACCATCTTGACGAAATGGCCGGATGAACCGGAACCAAGCAGGCTAACACATGGAATGCCATCCACCTTAGCGGCGGCGGCTTCAAACAATGGCCTCACACGCTCCCATGCCTGCTCATTGCCGCCCGGCATTATACTTGGACCGTTTCTTGCGCCTTCCTCTCCGCCGGAGATGCCCGTGCCCATGAACTGAATATCTCTTGGTGAGAGATCATTCCTGCGCCTGTCGGTATCTTTATAATATGAATTTCCTGCATCAATTATTATATCACCAGGCTGAAGGTGGTTTACAAGGCTGTTTATGGCGGAATCCACGGGATTGCCGGCAGGAACAAGCAACATGATAGCCCTTGGTTGTTTTAAAATCTTTACAAATTCATCGATTTCCCCGGTGGCATAAATCCGGAGAAATCTTTTTGTCTGAAAATAGTTAACCTTATTTATATCCAGATCATAGCCTGCAACACTGAATCCATTATCGGCCAGGTTTTGAAGGAAATTCTGTCCCATTACTCCCAGGCCAACAATACCTATCTCACACTCCTGTTTCATATTCATTTCAATTTTAGAAATTGTTTCAGGAGTTATCGATAATTCAACAATCAGGAGAATGTATTGTTAAATAAGCCTGTAAAATGAATGCATAAAACTTCTAATCAGGGAGTTATGCTGACACTATCGAGAATCAAGGTTTCTTCGACAATATGATTCGGGGGATGATAATACCTGTACTTTGTCAGACCACTATCGGCTTTGAACAAATAACTGCTCGATGAATGCATTGTACTTGCTTCCTCCTTAATTTCGTACTGAGGTTCTGGCTGGTACCGTCTGAACTTGTGTGAATAAAATAACAGTTCTGATGTGGAAATGTCTTCTTCTACATCTAAATACCGTATACTGTCTTTAATTATAGCAGTAATGTTCATTATCTGGAATACTGCGTCCAGTTTTCTTTCGATCCTGTAGATCCTTGAGTTTTCCTGTATTGTCTCTGAAATCACTTTCCAACGTTCTTTCCCGGTCGTATATGCCGGAGGTCCATTGAATTCATATTTAGAATAATTGAAATAAAACTCATTCCCTGCTTTCAGAGGATATAAATCATATTTTGCCTGCTTCTCACAATCAGTAAAAATGGAAAAAAGAAGCCCAAAAACTATACTGTATATAACCCTTTTTGTCTTCGTACGATTAAGCTTTATAAAGAGCTAAGTTAGTATATATTTTATTAATTATCAATTATTTTCGAATGGTTCAAAAATAATAACTCCTGATTTGGTGAAAGTTGATTTGCAAAGCAATTAATAAGGTTTCTGAATACTGTTGTTTAATAAAATTATATTTTTGAACATCGTTTTTTAAACACTCTCAAATGAAACCTTCATCATATAGATGGATGATTCTTATCGTCTTCATGGCAGTCACAACGACAATTGAGATCCAATGGCTTTCCCATGCAGCAGTTGCCAGGCCGGCGGAGGTATTTTATGCCGGCCAGTTCAACAAGGATTCATTATTAAATATTGATTTTCTGGCAATGTCGTATATGCTGTTCTTCCTCATAATGAGCTTTCCGGCATCGTATATAATTGATACCTGGGGAATCAAACGCGCCCTTACCATCGGTGCCGCTGTTTCAGGAGCAGCGGCAATTGGAAAAGCCATATTTGCAGACAATTTTGCAGGTGTGATAATTTGCCAGATAATTCTTGCATTAGCTCAGCCTTTCATACTGAATGCTGTCACTGCAGTCACCGTAAGATGGTTTCCACTTTCGGAAAGAGCGCTTGCGGCAGGGTTATCAGTTCTTGCCCAGTATATAGGAATAATTATTGCAATGATAGTCACTCCAATGATGATAGGCACCGATCCTCAATTGCCAGGTTATGGTATGGGATTTCAGAGAATGCTCTGGATTTATGGTATTGCAAGTTCGGTTTCATCAATTGCCCTGATACTTCTTATCAAAGAACACCCTGAAGATTTTAATGAGGAAAGTATTTCAAGGCATTCATTTGGAGATGGAATTATACACATCCTTAAAAACCGGGACTCGGTGATAACTCTATTATTATTCCTGATAGGCCTTGGAATATTCAATGCTATCAGCTCAATGACAGACAGCATCTCTGAAAATGCAGGCATATCTGACTCCGATGGTCTCGTTGGCGGTCTTATGCTGCTTGGCGGAACAATAGGCGCCATAATACTTCCTGCTTTGTCCGACAGGTTCAGAAAACGCAAGGCATTCCTGGTTCTTTGTCTTGGAGGCATGTTTCCGGGTGTCGCAGGAATGGCATTTGCGGGCGACATGAACTTCAGTCAGGATAAGATTTATATTATTCTTCTGGTCTCATCTTTCATCCTTGGTTTTTTTGTAATGAGCGCAGGTCCGATTGGATTCCAGTATGCCGCAGAAGTAAGCTATCCGGCTCCTGAATCGGCATCCCAGGGTATGCTGCTTTGGATCGGGCAGCTTTCGGGAATGATATTGGTTGCCGGAATGAGCGCTGAGAGTAATGCTCACATTACCGGATGGTTGCACACATTTCCTATTCTGGCGGCTATATCATTCGTCCTTGTTCTTTTTCTGAAGGAAAGTCCTGCCGTGAACAGACAACAATAAAATATGTTGAAAACTTAAGGAGTCTTAATAAAATATCAAAGATTGTCTCATAGTTTTATTTTTATGAAACCATACTATAAAACGAACCTCCCGATACTATTTCTCCTAATGGCAATCTGTCATATAATGACATTTTGCAGCAGGAGATTTCAACCACAGCTTTCTCAACAAACAAATAACATTCATGATATTCCGATTACAGACAAAACAGATAGCTGTTTCCCGGGAATCGAAACCCATGCAAGAGAGAAGCTTCAGGATATAAGATCATTAACAGCCTCAAAGGCATCGGACACGCTTAAAACCCTCGCAGATAAAATAATAATGACTGCCCGGAATTATTTAGGCATTCCTCATTGTATGGGAGGGATCACGACTCAATGTCTTGATTGTTCAGGTTTTGTAATGATAGTCTTTGAAGAATTCGGGATCGATCTACCTCATAATGCACAGGAACAGTCAAAACAGGGGAAACTGATTAAAGAAAAAAACGATCTCATGAAAGGCGATCTCGTTTTTTTCCACGGCACATATAAAACAAGCAGATACATTACTCATTCTGGCGTTTATATCGGAGACAACAGGTTCATTCACACTTCAGTTGGAAAGGGAGTGACAATTACATCACTCGATGATACCTGGTGGAAAGGGAAATATGCTTTCGGAACAAGAATTCTGAATTAGTAGAACGTCTGCTTACATTCACGATTATCGCTGATCATCACTGATTGAACCAAACAGTGACATGGTTGTCTTATCTTACATATTCAGAAATTAATGAAATGGACAGGATAAGTGAAACAACAATATCAGCAGATCTTTCTTTATCGGATATCCTCAGCATTTTAAATGAAGCACAGCATACTGCTAAAATCGGGAGCTGGAACTGGAATATTATTACAGGAAAAGTATGGTGGTCTGATGAGCTTTACAACATTTTTGAAGTTGATCCCGATCAATACATTCCAACTTTCGAATCAAATGAAAAATTCGTTCATCCTGAAGATTCTGAAGACTATCACAAAGCTGCTCTCGATTCACTTAAGACAGGTAAAAATCTTGATTATAAATTACGAATAATTGCCGGTGACAAAATCAAGCATTGCAGATCGCTTGCGAATGTTCATTTTGATGATGAAGGTAAAGCATTGAGGATGTGTGGCACTTTTATGGATATAACCGAGCAGGTAAGAATCATGAATGAGCTTAATGCAGCACGTGAAAAAGCCGAAGAAAGCGACAGGTTGAAGACTGCATTTCTCCAGAATATTTCCCATGAGGTAAGGACGCCCTTAAATTCGATTGTAGGATTTGCAGAACTATTGTCAGAGCCGGGACAATCTCTCCAGAAAATGAATTCTTATTCTAAAATCATTTCTGTAAACAGCCAGAAACTTATTAGAATAATATCTGATGTCATCGAGATCTCCCAGATCCATTCTAACCAGACAAGGCTTGTATTGTCAAACTTTGATGTTGTTGGCTCGTTGTACCGTATCGCTAATGGCTTTATGGAGATAACACAGCTTAAAGAGGTCGAACTGCTTATTGAACAGAACATTCCTGAAGACAAATCAGTAATTCAATCTGATAAAGGGAAAATTGAAAAAATATTTTTCCATCTTATCGATAATGCTGTGAAATTTACCCAAAAGGGAACCATCAGGATAATTATTTCTCTTGCCGGGGATAATCTGAATTTTGAAATTTCAGACACTGGCATCGGAATTCCTGAAGATAAACAGAAACTTATCTTTGATCCTTTCAGACAGATAGAAACAGGTCTTAACAGGAACTTTGGCGGAACCGGGTTGGGATTGACAATAATCAAGGCATATATTGACTCACTGAAAGGAAATATTCTTCTTTCTTCCGAAGTAAACAAAGGCACAAGGATCGAATTGGTCCTTCCCGTTAAAACAGGCTTTGATGAAAGAAAGAATATCCGGAAAGACCAGGATCATGATTCTGTCGACACAATTCTTATAGCAGAGGATGAGTATAGTAATTTCAAATATCTATATGAAGTTCTCCATTCCGATAACCTCGAGATCCTTCATGCAAATAATGGCAGGGAAGCTGTTGAAATTTGCAAGAAAAGCGATGATATCAAGATGATATTGATGGATCTTAAAATGCCTGTTATGGATGGGACATCAGCAGCAAAACAGATTAAAGAATTCAGGCCCGGTCTGCCAATAATAGCACAGACAGCCTATGTTCCGGAGGATGAAAAGATGAATTCTGTTTTTGATGATCTCATTGCCAAGCCTATAAACAGGAATGATCTTAAGCAAAAGATGAGTAAGTACATCAATGTCTGATCAACTGACAACATTGACAGGATCCCCTGCCAGGAAAGCTTTTACATTGCTTACTGCAGTTTTCATCAGCCGTTCCCTTGCCTCGAATGTAGCCCATGCAATATGAGGTGTAATTATACAGTTACCGGCGGTCAGCAGCGGATTATTATCTGAAGGTGGCTCAATTGAGAGGACATCCAGCCCTGCGCCTGCAATAGTTGAATTATTCAGGGCATTTGCAAGATCGTTCTCGGAAACAATCGGACCACGCGAAGTATTAATTATATATGCTGTTGATTTCATCAGTTTCAGTCTTTCAGCATCTACAAGATTCCTTGTTTCAGGTGTAAGAGGACAATGTATCGTTAAAAAATCCGACTCTGAAAACAGCTCAGGTAAATCGACCCATCTGAAATTTTGCCTCTGCGACTGGTCAGTCTTTGTTCTGCTGTATGCTAAAATATTCATCCCGAATACTGAAGCGATATCTCCTACTTTCTTCCCAATACTTCCAAAACCCAGTATACCCAGGTTTTTTGATTTAAGTTCCGTAAGCGGGTAATCCCTGAATGTAAAATCGGCCGAACCCGACCATTTGCCACTCTTTACGGCATCACTGTGCTTCTGCACATGAAAGCAGAATTCAAGAATAAATGCAAAAGTTATCTGCGCGACAGAATCTGTACTATATGCAGGTATGTTTGTAACTACAATGCCCAGGTTTCCGGCTTCGGCAGGATCTATTACATTGTAACCTGTTGCAAGAACACCCACATATCTCAGCTCAGGTAACTTTTTAAGGATCCCGGTATCAAGAATTGTCTTATTTGTAAGAAGAATTTCAGCGCCGGATGATCTTTCATAAACAAGTTCAACAGGGGTTCTGTCATAAACAATAACATCGCCCAGCATTTCAAGCTCACCCCAGCTCAGATCACCGGGATTCAGTGTATATCCGTCAAGAACGACAATTTTCATAGCAGTATATTTGACGGCAAATTTACTCATTCAATCAATTTAAACTGATAAGGAAGGAATAAAGCTTAAATCAATGAGAAGCGTCTGATACTATTTTTCAAGTAATCTGACTATTTCCGGTTTGGCTGCATAATCAACGGCAGACTTGTTTTCTTTATCCTTAAGAGAAGGATCTGCCCCATTTTCAAGGAGAATCGACACTATGTCAGTATACCCATATTGTGATGCTAATATCAGCGCGCTTTCACCCTCATTATTCTGTGTATCGGGGGATGCGCCTTTTGCGGCAAGAAGTTTTACAATTTCAGAATGCCCGTTCAATGATGCCACCATGAGAGATGTGAAATTTTCCCTTTTACCTCTTTCAATGGTTGAAGAATTCTTGCGAGGCAAAAGTTTCACAAGCTCTGTATGTCCATTCCCTGATGATCTGATCAAAGCTGTTGTCCTCGCATTTCCAGCAAATAAATCATTGTAGCTGCCTTTATCAGACCTCAGTTTTACAGCCTCAATATTTCCGGCTGAAGAAGCAGTAACCAAGGCTGTCATCATAGAATTATCGTCATCCCTGTTCTTTTCATAGATTAGTTTTCTGATCGTCAGAACAAGATCATCGGATGCGGTAATAACAAGAGCATTTATACCTTCATTCACTTCCCGTTCGGGTTTAGCACCTGCATCAAGAAGTGTTTTAACAATTCCTGTATTACCATTGAGAGATGCCATAAGCAGTGCATCCGAACCGTCATTGCTTTTGTAATCTGTATTTGCGCCACTTGTCAGAAGCAGTTTAACAAAATCAGAATTTCCATTGAGTGATGCGATCATCAATGCTGTAGTTTCTTCGCTGTTCCTGATGTCAGGGTCTGCGCCTTTTTCAAGTAAAAGCCGGGCAATATCGGTGTAACCGGAAAGTGAAGCCTGTATTAAAGCTGTTGTTTTGGAGATATAATCCTGCATATTCGGATCTGCTCCTCTTTCAAGCAGGATTTTAACTGTCTCTGAATGGCCGTTCTGTGCAGCGAGCATCAGGGCCGTAAAACCATCCTGCGCTGTTCCGTTGATCCTGGCTCCATTATCAAGAAGAAATTTTACGATACCTGAATGTCCGTTTTGAGAGGCTACCATAAGGGCATCCATGCCATCGATAGCCCTGAGATTAACATTTGCTTTTCTTTTTATCAGGTATTTTACTGTAACTAACTGGCCTGTATTCGAAGCAAACATAAGCGCTGAAGCTCCGTCAAGAGCCTGTGAATTAACCGGGGCTCCCCTGTTCACAAGAATTCTGCATGCCTGAGTGTATCCCTTTGACGATGCATACATCAACAATGTAATGTCATAGTCATCAGAATAATTTACATCTTTTACATACCTGGCAAGCTCAGTGGTCTTCAGCCTGTCGCTTAGCCTGTAATCAGAGTATGAATCCCGGCCAGTATTTGCATTTTGAGAGAAAACCTTTGCAGTAAAAAGCAATCCACAAAGAATTATCAGAATTGGGCGTATAATTGTTTTCATACGATCCGGTTAAAGTTCCAGTATCATGAACACAATAATTTCTTAAAAAGTTACGCTCTGATGGTGAAAAGGTTCTATAAAATTAAAAACAATTATTTGGAAAAGCAACTAATATAATTATCCATATTATAATTCCTGCATAATGATCTGAATTCCTCAATCAGATCTTCAGAAAAAGGCACTCCTTTATCCTTTCTGTTCATCCATGTCAGATATTCCTTTTCTCCTGCGGTATATATGTGGTCATGCCCCGGCATCTTCCGTGAAGCCCTTAGCTCACGCAGTATATTTCCTGTTGTTTTCCTGAAATCTGCGGGATCAGTAAAGGAGTTGATGTCTATGGCAATAAAGAAATGACCAAGCGAATAAGGAACCTTTTTCCCGTCTTTTATTCCAAGAAGCATTTTAAGGTAAGCTCCCTGCTGAAGAGCAGAAGAAAGTATTTCCACAACAGTAGCATAACCATATCCCTTGTATCCGCCGGTGATCTCTCCTGCCCCTCCAAGCGGATTCAATGCCGCCCTTCCTTTTATAAGGTCCGTAAGTACCTCCGCCGAATCAGTTTTACTATCCCCGTTGTCG
Organism: Bacteroidales bacterium; assembly: GCA_036261265.1. Taxonomy (GTDB): domain Bacteria; phylum Bacteroidota; class Bacteroidia; order Bacteroidales; family VadinHA17; genus LD21. The sequence continues at coordinate 2,462 of DATALC010000090.1, read as the reverse complement.
CCGATAACCCAACCCTCAGGCATTTTCTTACCCTCCCTTGCATATAATTCAATCTTTCCTCTCTGGGTGATTGAAGTTGCACAATCAAGTAAAAAAGGGAACTCTTCATCAGAAGGCATCCCAAAAGTAAGCGGGTTTGTTCCAAGCATATTCTCGACACCGAAAGTAGGTGCAATTGAAGGGCGTGCATTAGTGCCTGTAATCCCGATCATATTTTCTTTCACTGCCATTAACGGATAGTAACCGGCAAATCCGTAATGGTTTGAATTTCTGACAACAACCATCCCTATACCTGTTTTAGCCGCTTTCCCAATAGCCATTTTCATTGCGTTGTAAGCAATAACCTGCCCCATGCCGTTGTGCCCGTCGATAACTGCAGTTCCGGGGTGATCCCTGACTATTTCGTATTTTGTAACAGGATTGATTATCCCTTCTTTGATCCGGTCAAGATAGATAGGCTTCAGACGATTTACTCCATGTGAATCAAATCCGAATCTGTCAGCCTGAAGAAGAGTATCTGTTATGATACCCGTATCACCTTCAGGAATTCCGGCTTTTATAAGAATTTCAGGAATGAAGCTTTCAAGTATCTTAAAAGGAATATAGGTTGAATTCATCTCAGAATTATTAAAGTCATTTATTTTGACGCCTTTACAAGTTTGACAAGCTTTACATTGAATAATAAAGGAGTATATCCTCCTATTATATAATTACCTTCAGTACCATAAGCAAGAGAAGACGGAGAAACAATCCTTGCTACGCTGCCTGTTCTCATATACCGGATCCCTTCATCAAGGCAGGGCAGCACATAATCTTTGCCAACAGGAAAAACCAATGTATCTGTACTTCCGAAATTAGACTCGATAAGCACACCGCTTAATAATTGCATTCCGTAGAATACATAGGCCGTATCGTTGGCTTCAGGAGCAAGTCCGGTACCCGCCTGTAATTCGTAGAAATACAATCCGCTTGGCTTAACTGAGAAATTAATTGTATCATTCTCACTAAGATAATTCTGTATTGTTAAACGTTCCTCATCGCTTCTTTCTGTGTCACTTTTCTCCTTGTTACATGAAACTGCAGCGATAATCAGAAGAATCACAGTGACCTGAGTAAATATTTTTTTAATCATGGCTTTAAATTAAAAAGTTAAAAATTGCTTCGTCTTGCAAGATTAACGCAAAAAATTACATGATCAATATTGTTTGCCTAACTTTTTGTTTAGGATTTTGTTGATATCTGAAAGAATTTATTTGTATAAGACATGGATAATCAAGATATAAAGATCATGGATTGTGCCCTGATTGCAATTGCAACAGGAATAAAGGCACAAAACCTCAGGGAATTAAGAGATCACATAAAGACGATACACCCCGGCTGCCTGTATCATCATTTCTGGGGAAATCTGCTGAACCCGCGGTTTGACGACCCCGAGTTCCAGAATGATTTTGCAGTCTGGACATCGAAACATGTTCACGAACTTAAGATTTCCGAAAGACTATCGATGGTCGATCCGAGCATTTATAAAGATATCGAAGATCTGCGTAAAGAGGTACTTGAAATAATTGAAGAGCGGTTATATGAATCAGATTACGTTCCCTGGGCAAGGTCAGGAGAAGAATTCCATTTTATAAGGTCACAGATTGTTGTTTTTGATACAGGCAAAAGCTATGGAGATCCAAAAGATCTTGTAGAGGTCGTCCCCAGAATGTCGCTCGGAAGTATTTTTTATCATTTCATTGATGCAAGAAGGCGGACAAAGGATGTCAGGAACGATTTCTCAGTATGGCTGTCGGCATTCGGTGATAAATATAACGGGCTTATCGCAGAATTGGATAATGTTGACCCTTATTTCACAACATTAAATGAGCTGCGGCAGGAGATAAATTATATTCTAAGTGATTACTTTAAAGTTGCTGCCTGATGGAAACACTGCTTGAAAAATACGCGACGGTTGTAGGTAATGAAGTCATAGATCATCTCAGGCAACTGGCTTATCCCCTTCGGGGAATGAAAATACTTCATATCAACTCCACTAAGGAAGGAGGAGGTGTGGCCGAGATACTTAACAGGCTGATTCCATTGAAAAAAGAGCTTGGAATCGATGCTGAATGGGAAATAATCACTGGTGAAAGAGAGTTCTACCAATGCACAAAAAAGTTCCATAATTCTCTTCAGGGAAACCGTGATGAGGTTTCACAAAGCCTTCTTGAAACCTACAGAAATACAAACGCTCAGAATTTCGAAAGGCTTCGTCAGAAACTTGTGGATGCTGATGTCGTATTTATCCACGATCCGCAGCCTGCAGCTCTTCTGAGCTTCTGCAAAAATGAAAGAAAGGGGAAATGGATATGGAGATGTCACATTGATGTCAGCCATCCCTTCAGACCTGTCTGGAAATTTTTGAGCGATTATATCAAGGATTATGATGCGAGTATCTGGTCGCTATCATCTTTTGTTCA
>DATALC010000094.1:0-24067 GCA_036261265.1 Bacteroidales bacterium | reverse complement strand
AAAGGCGAGGAACTCGCAGCAGATTTCCTGAAAGACAATGGCTACAGGATTCTCTTCAGGAATTTTTCATACGGAAGGCATGAAATCGATATCATTGCAGAAAACAACGAATTTATTGTCTTTGCTGAAGTTAAGACCCGTACTGAAGATCCCCTCGACCCTCCTGCAAATGCGATAAACCGCGACAAGCAGAAATCAATAATTGCGGCCGCCGATGCTTATGTTAAGAGATACAAGATCGACAAGGAGAGCCGTTTTGATGTTATAACTGTTATTAGTAAAGGCGACGACTTTGAAATAACGCATATACAATATGCATTTTACCCATCTTTAAGATAAACATTGCAATGAACATCGAGATTCTCAGGGATTATTGTAACTCGAAGCCCGGCAGCGAAGAGTGTTTCCCATTTGGCGACGACACGCTCGTTTATAAGAAAGACGGAAAGATCTTCGCCCTTGCAAATCTCGACGGCGAGCCGACTGTAAACCTCAAATGCGACCCGTCGTATGCACTCGAGCTGAGAGAAAAGTATTCATGTGTAATACCGGGATACCACATGAATAAGCGTCACTGGAATACAATTATACTTGATGGCTCTGTTCCGGATAAGAAGATCTTCGGATGGATAGATCATTCTTACGAACTTGTAGCCGGGAAAAAATAGTATCCGCCTAACCCTGTTTCACGAAAGAATTATAAAAAAGCCAAAATATTCTTACATTTATTCCGTTGTAAGAAGTTCATATTCCATATAAAATGAAAAAACAAATCATAACAACCTTACTCATCATTCTTCTTGCTGTTCCTTCATTTTCACAGAAGAAGAATGAGAACACTCCTTCAAAAACAACAATCGGTTATAATTTCACTCCGGTAGTTCAGCTTAAAGCCACATCTGTTAAAAACCAGGCCAATACAGGAACCTGCTGGTGCTTTGCAACAACATCATTCATTGAGTCTGAACTTATGAGGATGGGAAAAGGCGAATATGACCTTTCCGAAATGTGGATAGTAAGATATAATTATATCGATAAGCTGAATGATAACTTTGTACAGCAGGGAAAAGGCAACCTCGGTGAAGGCAGCCTTGCTCATGACTGGATGATTGAATTCACAAAGCATGGCATGGTTCCCAATGAAGTGTACACAGGCCTTAATTACAGCATGCCAAATCATTTTCATGGTGAAATGAATGCTTTTCTCAAAGCTGTTGCAAAAGTTCCGGTCGACAGGAAGAAAGAGAGTGATCAGTATACCGGAATTGTGAATGATATTCTCGATACATATCTTGGAAAAGTTCCTGAGACATTTACATACAACGGTGTCGGATATACTCCCCAGTCGTTTGCAAAGAGTCTCGGGATAAACCCTTCCGATTATGTTGAGATCACATCGTTCACTCATTTCCCGTTTTATACTGTCGGACCTGTTCCTGTCCCTGATAACTGGAGAAAAGTCGAGATGTATAATGTCCCGCTTGATGAGCTTATTAAGATCATGGATAATTCGCTGAATACAGGTTATACTGTCGACTGGGACGGCGATGTAAGTGAAAAGGGATTCTCGCACAGGAACGGAGTCGCAATTATTCCCGAAGTGCAGCGGACTGAAGCATATAATGCATCCGATAAAAAGAAATACGGCCCAATGACAGTCGAGGACAGAACAGCCGAGGCATACAGGTTCAGCCAGCCTTTCCCTGAAATGAACATTACTCAGGAATACAGGCAGAAAGGCTTTGAAGATGAATCAACAACAGACGATCATCTTATGCATGTTACAGGGCTTGTCAAAGACCAGAATGGTACAAAGTATTACATAACAAAGAATTCATGGGGAACCGAAAGTAATTCAACCGGTGGGTATCTCAATATGTCTGAAAGCTATGTGAAAGCCAAAACAATATTTATTATGGTTCACAAAGATGCGGTACCTGCTGATATAAGGAAGAAGCTGGGATTTTAGTTTTATTCAACCATCAGGTTGCAGCCCCTGATATCGCTGTTATCGAAACGCCCCAGTACTTCAAAGCTTCCGTCTTCATGCAACTTGCCAAGATCGGAAGTTGCGATAAATGAACATGAATTTATATTTGCGAGGTCGATAACATTTATACCTCCGGTCTTGCCGGGTTCGGTTATTATACTAAGAGGATCCTGGGGATCCCGGATAAGGATTTTCATCCAGGGCGGGCACCTGAAAACCCCGTTACCTTTTGAATAGGCCTGGCTCAACAGCTCAGTCATTCCGTACTCCGAATGGATCGTGTCAACATTCAGCCTTTTGATCAGTATTGAATGAAGCTCGGTTCTGATGAGCTCCTTCCTCCGGCCCTTCATCCCGCCTGTCTCCATTATTATTGCACCGGAAAGATCAGGGTATGTTTTCTCTGCGAGATCGAGAAGTGCAAAGCTTACTCCTATAAGCAGGATTTGTCTGCCGGCAGGTTTTTTATCTTTTATCCTGTTAATTACATCACTTATGTTGTTCCTGTAGAAACCCGAGAGATCGTTATTACTTAAACCTATAAGCTTCTGAACCATATAAACAAGCGATGAACCGCCTCTTTCTGTGTATGAAGGCAGGAGAGCAATAATAATATAGTTCTCAGGATCTCCATAAAATAATCTAAACCCCCTGACGAAACTTTCCTCATAAAGGCTCAATTCCTTTACAAAATGCTTCCCTGTCTGGGAGCCTGTCGTTCCGCTGCTTTCGAATATCATTTCAACCTGGACTCTTCCGGTTATAACAGGTAAATTCCTGAAAAATTCAATCGGGAGGAAAGGTATTTCGTTAAGACTTTTAAGGTTCCAGGGAGATTTGCCAAGATTATCTGTAAACGATCTGTAAACCGGATTGTTCTCGTACTGGTATGTAAGCTCTTCCATAGCAATAACGGAGAAAGCGGCATCATCACGAATGTCGAAAATCCTTTCACTGAACCTGCTCTTCATGCTCATGGGAATATTAAAGACCCATCGGGCTGGTGAACCCACTCAAATGTACATTCACCATAATTTATTGTTTTTCCAAGATTTTCTCTTTTCTCGATGAGAGTCGAAATTGTACGGATCTTTGTGTACTTATTTGACTGTGATCTGTAGATCCAGATCTGATTAGGAAGAATTGAACTTGTGAAATCAACCCATTGGGGATTCGTAATATTTTTATAATTATTGAAAGCATTTCTGGCTGTATTCTCATCTGCATACTCACCTGCCTTGAAAAACGAAGGAAGAAGATTATTGGCCTGGAATAATAGCGTAGTGCTGTTCAGAGTGTCAATAATTATTTCGGGCCCCGGTATAGATTCAGTTGATACTTCTTTGGCTGTTGAAAACGAAAAACCATGAATTGCATAAGTTGAGCTTTCCTGGTACCGCAGGTTATTTATAGTTTCAGTCCCTGAAGTAGGTATTTTATCTTCCTTTGCACAACCGGCAAGAAGAAGCAGGAGAATACCGGTTATATAGATGTAATGTTTCATTGAATTTTTTACAAATATAACAATCTAGTAATAAATGGGTTCAATAAATAAACATCATAATTCCTTTGTTTCTGCCCATCTCCTGAAAAGCAAATCATTCATCTTGAAGAATTTCCGCCCAACATTATCGAAATCATAATATATGAGTTCCATTTTTTGAAGAGACTTAAGAGATCTCAGTACTGTTGCTGTTGCTCCAAGTCTGTTTTTGCTGATAAAGTCAGCGGATGTTGGCTCAAATACTTCACCTTCCCTGCCTATAGCCTTGAGTAACTGCCATTGTGGTCCGGTAAGCATTCCCCTGTAATTGAAAAATACTACTTCATTTTCGAGAAGCAGCTTCGAGGCTTCTTCCTTCCACACTTCATTTGTTATCTCTGCTGCTCCCGAAATAAATACCCTGCCACAGAGCAGTTGAACATAGTAGGTATGACAATCGGTCCATCTGAGGATATTCTTAGTCACATCAGCACTTATCTTCTTTCCTGATTTCAGAAACTTGCGTTTTATGAAATCCGTATAAACTGACTGGTTGATCTTTTCAATTTTAAGCATTGAGGCGCTGTTGTAGAAGGGTCGTGCAGGCATTGTAAACAACTCCGTCATAAGGTGCTGCTGACTTCCTGAAAAAATGAATACAACATTTTTCATTCTCTGGATTATCGATCTTAGCCAGGCATCAGTATTATTATCAGGATAATTCAGTATCTGCTGAAACTCATCAATTGCGATTACAAATTTATCCTCCTGCTTTTCAAGGAAGTTGAGAATCGATTCAACTTTTTCATTCACATCGACGCTGCCCGGGATAAAAGATACCCGTGGCGAACCTGATAGATCATCAAAGCTGAGAACTGGCCCCAGGGACCTTATAAAATCCCATAACTTCCTCCCGAAACCTTTCTTGTCGGCAATGTTTTTTACAAGAGCAGTTGCGAGGTTGTTCAGGAAATCGTGCCTGCTTTCCGTTGCAAGAATATCAAGGTAGATTGTTCTCACACCGGGTGTTTTCTTTGCAAGAATGTGCATTATCAATGATGTTTTGCCTATTCTTCTTTGGGCAGTCAACACAGTTGATAATCCGTTACGGATGTTGCCGAGTACTGTTTTTGTTTCCTCATCACGGTCGCAGAAATATTCTGCTCCATAATATCCTGTCAATGGGAAAGGAGTAGCTGGCTCTTTCATCTTTAATGTAAATAATACAAAGATAACATACAATATGTGATTTACAAATTGTATATTATAGTTTGTATTTTACTATTTGTAATTTACAATTTATATATTACATTCTGTATATTATAATCTGTTACTTAAAACATTAAAGGCCGCATTTTCATGCAGCCTTTAGTGTCATATTTAATATTCTGATTAAACTATTCTTTCCTGATTGCAGTAATACCCGGCAGCTTCTTCCCTTCCATGTACTCGAGCATTGCTCCTCCTCCGGTAGATACATAGCTGACCTTATCAGCAAGCTTGTTCTTGTTGATTGCTGCAACTGAGTCGCCGCCGCCGATAAGACTGTAAGCGCCATTTGATGTTGCTGCAGCAATTGCTTTTGCAACTGCAGTTGTGCCTTTTGAGAATTTCTCCATTTCGAAAACACCCATAGGACCGTTCCACAATATAGTTTTTGAATTCTCTATTACATCACTGAACTGTTTAATTGTCTTGTCGGAAATATCAAGGCCCATCCATCCGTCAGGAACTGCATTAACATCTGTTACCGATGTCTGTGCTTCATTCGAGAACTCACTTGCATTCAGGCTGTCAACAGGCAGTAACAATTTGATCCCTTTTTCCTTTGCTTTATTTATAAGCTGGAGCGCCAGATCGAGCTTATCTTCCTCGCAGAGAGATTTACCTATCTTACCACCCATAGCCTTAACAAATGTATATGTCATACCCCCGCCAATGATAAGGTTGTCTACCCTGTTCATCAGATTCTCAATGAGCATTATCTTATCAGAAACCTTTGCACCGCCCATGATTGCAGTGAAGGGGCGCTGTGGGTTCTTCAGAACCTTATCCATTGCAGCAAGCTCGCTGTTAATGAGAAAACCGAACATTTTCCTGTCTTCTTCGAAATAGTCGGCTACAACTGCTGTTGTTGCATGTGCCCTGTGAGCTGTACCGAAAGCATCATTCACATAAACTTCAGCATAACCTGCAAGCTTCTTAGCCATTTCTTTCTGTTTCACCTTAAGCGCGGCTTTTGCAGCTTTCTTTTCTTCATCTGTAGCAGTTTCAGGAAGTATTGGCTTACCTTCTTCTTCAGGATAAAAGCGAACGTTTTCAAGAAGCAGTACTTCTCCGGGTTTCAGGGCAGCCGTCATTTTCTGAGCGGATTCGCCAAGGCAATCATCGGCAAAAAGAACCTTCATCCCAAGATGCTTCTCAAGCACAGGAAGAACGGGTTTCAATGAATATTTCTCCATCCTGCCTTCAGGACGACCCAGGTGAGACATCAATATACAGCAACCGCCGTCGCCGATTATCTTCTTTATAGTTGGTAATGCACCCCTGATACGGGTGTCGTCAGTTACTTCGAATGTTTTTTTGTCGAGAGGTACATTGAAATCGACCCTTACTATGGCTTTTTTTCCCTTGAAATTAAAATCCTGAATCATTTTCATAGACAACGTTTTTAAATTAAAGTAATTCCAATACAAACCTACTGATTTTTTATAAATAATATATTGACAAAGATCAAATTCACAGTCAAGAAAAGTAAATGCTATTCTCCGTCCCGATCGCCATTTTCGTCATTATTATCTATCTTTGACCGACAAAATCTCTTGTCTGAAAGATGAATTTTTCACAGATACCCGGACAAAAAGAAGTAATTTCAAGGCTCGTCAGATCAGTTCATGACGGAAAGATAAGCCATGCACTGCTTTTTGCAGGACCTGAAGGGTGCGGCGGCTTTGCGCTTGCGCTTGCTTATGCTAAATTCATAAACTGTGAAAACAGGTCCGGGACCGAATCATGCGGTAAATGTAAGTCTTGCATTAAATATGATAAGCTCATACATCCCGATCTCCATTTCGTGTTTCCTGTTGTTAAAGGGAAAAAAACGACTGAGCCTGTAAGCGATAATTATATCGCTGAATGGAGGGGGCTCATTGAAAAAACTCCTTTTTTCACTCTGAACAACTGGCTTGAATCGATTGAAACAGGGAATTCACAGGGAATGATCTATACTGCCGAAGCAGCAGAGATAATAAAGAAGCTTAACCTGAAGTCGTTCGAATCGGATTTCAAGATAATGATAATCTGGCTGCCTGAGAAGATGCATCCGACTCCTGCAAATAAGCTTCTTAAGATGATCGAAGAGCCGCCTGAAAAAACTCTTTTCATACTTGTCTCTGAAGAACCCGACAAGATAATTCCGACAATACTCTCAAGATGCCAGCTGGTTAAAATTCCAAGATTCACGGGTAAAGAAATACAGGATTACCTTACAGTAAAATTTGGTATTTCAGGTGAAAAGGCTGCCGATATTGCACGCATATCAGCAGGAAACATCTGCAGGGCAGCAGAGCTCTGCCGTAATGAGGAGACAACACATGAGAACCTCGAAAGATTCAAACAACTTATGAGATTCGCATGGAAACGGGATGTTCTTTCCCTCATGAGCTGGTCGGAAGAAATAGCTTCGACAGGAAGGGAGGCACAAAAAGGCTTTGTTATGTTCTCTCTCAGGATACTCAGGGAGAATTTCATGCTTACTCTTGGGCAGGCAAAGAATAACCTTGTTTTCCTGTCGGGAGAAGAAGCTTCGTTCTCAGGTAACTTCCATTCATTTATTAACCAGAACAATGTAATGCCGTTATCGGATGAGTTTAACCTCGTCCACTCTCATGTTGAGGCCAACGGCAACGCAAAAATCATATTTCTCGATCTTGCTCTTAAAGTTGCCCGGCTTATCAGATGATCATTTAGTTTGCCGAATTCATTAAATGATTACTTTTGCAAAGAATTTTTGACGAATAACGTCTTATTTATGACAGATAATGAAGAACTTCAGGGTTTAGGCGCCGAGGAGCCCAAAATGCCTGATATTACATATAAACCAGGATATAATAAGCTTGACTCATTCAACTGGCTTGAGGATCTGCCGGAAATGCCCGGAAGTGACGATGTAGTCGAGGTCAGATTTAAAAATACAAGAAAGGGATTCTACAGGAACATCAATAATCTCCGTCTCGAAATCGGTGACGTTGTCGCAGTTGAAGCTTCCCCTGGCCACGATATAGGCAGGATATCAATGATTGGCCCTCTTGTGGGCGAGCAGATGAAAAAGCTGAAAGGGCATCCGTCAGCCGAGGAGATGAAGAAAGTTTACAGGAAGGCAAAAGCAGTAGATATACAGAAGTGGGAAGAAGCAAAGAAGCTTGAAATCCAGACTATGCTCCGTTCAAGAAAGATCGCCGAGGATCTGAAGCTTAATATGAAGATCGGCGACGTTGAATATCAGGGCGACAGGACAAAAGCTATATTCTACTACATAGCAGATGAAAGAGTCGACTTCCGTCAGCTTATAAAGGTACTCGCCGAGGAATTCAGGGTGAGGATCGAGATGCGACAGATCGGCGCCCGCCAGGAAGCAGGGCGTATTGGCGGAATAGGTCCTTGCGGAAGAGAGCTTTGCTGTGCTACCCACATTACAAACTTTGTGTCAGTTACAACAACTCACGCCAAATACCAGGAGCTTACCCTTAATCCTCAGAAGCTTGCCGGCCAATGCAGCAAGCTGAAGTGCTGCCTTAACTTTGAGCTCGACAGCTATATGGATGCTCAAAAATCATTCCCTCCCAGGGAGGTGCCGCTTGAAACCCTTGAATGTACTGCATGGTTCTTTAAAATGGAAGTACATAAAGGTATCTACTGGTACACTACCGAGCAGAACTCAGCAGCAAACCTGATTGCACTTCCTGTGTCAAGAGTAAGGGAAATTCAATCATTGAACAGGAAAGGGAAGAAACCTGACAGGCTCAGAAGCGATGAAGAAGCATTACAGAATCAGCCAGTTTCAGAGGATCTCCTGAAAAACAACAGTCTTACAAGATTCGATCCGCCTGAAAACCGTCAGCCAAAAGGCAATAACAGGAAGAAAAACAGGAGATTTAATGACAGAAGGAATAAATAAAACCTGGCCGGCGGCCGTGATCCTGATCATCCTTACAACACTGGCTTCATGCGACAGGAACGTTGTTTTCTCAGACACAAGGGACATGGATAATTCAACCTGGAACCTTATGAATGCTGCAGATTTCACAGTGCCTGTCAATGACACCATCAGCAGCAATAATATCTTTTTCACCATAAGGACAGGCTCAGGCTATCCTTTCAGGAATATATGGCTGTTTGTCAGAACAATATCCCCTGATGGTAAAATAATAGGCGACACAATCCAGTATTACCTCTTCGATGAAAAAGGCGAAAGGTATGGCAAGGGTTTCGGTGATATCAGGGAACTGCGGCTTCCATATAAATCAAATGTCTATTTCCCTGCAAAAGGGAATTACAGGTTTACAGTTCAGCATGGTATGAGGGAAGAAGATCTTAAGGGTGTTTATGATTTCGGCCTCAGGGTAGAAAAAATTAAGAGATAGACTGTTTTGGGAAAGAATAAGCTTGCAAGATGGACTGAGCTGGACTCATTCCCCAATGTTATCCAGCCTTCAATTGATGATATCGTTGAACCATGTGAACAGGAAGAAAATACTGATATACGATTTCCATCAGGTAATGTAAGGGTTAAGGATCATAGTATAAAGGGCAGGTGGAATGCTGAGATCTTCAGGAACAACAATCCGGTTGTGCTCGAGCTTGGATGTGGAAGGGGTGAATATACAACAGGCCTCGCAACAAAATTTCCCGGGAAAAATTTTATAGGCGTTGATATCAAGGGCGCAAGGATGTGGAGAGGAGCAAAAACCTCGAATGAGCTGAAAATGGGCAACGCCGCTTTCCTGCGGACAAGAATAGAATTTATTAATTCATTTTTTGCCGGTGATGAAGTGGATGAAATATGGATTACATTCCCTGACCCGCATCCCGGCGCAAGAAACGCCGGCAAAAGACTCACTTCGCCATGGTACCTTAACTCCTACAGGCAGATTTTGAAGGATAAAGGGATAATCCACCTGAAAACAGATAATAAAGAGCTTTTTACATATACGGCTAAAGTTGTTGAAACAAATTCATTTGAAATCCTGGCATCTACAACGGATCTTTATTCCGGCGATGTGCGTGATGATATTCTTTCGATTAAGACTCATTATGAACAAATATTTCTCAGAAGCGGTTTGAAGATTAATTATATATCATTCAGGCTTGATAAGAACAAACAGGTCATCTGATAAGAAAAAAGATCCTGATAATGATTTTTTTTCGATGGTCTATGAAGTTACAAAGCTGATTCCTTACGGCAGGGTAACTTCATACGGTGCAATCGCACGTTATCTTGGATCGGGCAGGTCGGCAAGGATGGTCGGGTGGGCCCTTAATGTTTGTCATTCAGGTGGGGAATTCATTCCGGCACACCGGGTTGTAAACAGGAACGGGTTGCTCACAGGGAAACGTCACTTTGGCAACTCAGGCACAATGGCTCAGCTTCTTATGAACGAAGGTATAAATGTTGAAGATGACCAGATCACAGATTTTAAAGAGAAGTTCTGGGACCCGATGAAAGAGCTATAAAACTGGTAAAAAGTGACTAAAGTGCCTGGAATGCCTAAAGTGCCTAAAGTACTTAGAGTCAGGAGTGAGTAGAGTTATCTCAATGAGCATCTCCTTGCACCAAATACCAAGCACCAAGCACCAAGTATTTCTTTCCTCCTGCGTTCTCTGCGTCTTCATTCCCTGCGCCCTCTGCGTTTAAAAAGGCAATGCCCTATAATTTTGCTTTCTCCTGAATTATTCTTAAAATTGCAGCTTGTTTATATTTAAATCAAATAAAAATAACAAGCCTGCGTTTATACCCAGGAATTAAAACTTAAATGATGTTTTCAAGAGAAAAGATTCTCGAAGCTCTCTCAGGTATTATCCATCCCGACAAAAAGAAGGATATTGTAAGCCTTGGAATGATAGGTGAGATAAAAACTTCTGAAAATGGAATTTCGCTCGTAATAACACCTGAAAGATCGAACGATCCCTTCATTTCTTCACTCAGAAGTACAATAGTAAGGACGCTTAAAGAAAAGCTCGGCCCTGATGCGGTAGTGGAAGAGATCAGGGTTGAACCAAAAGTCGTTGTCGGAAAGAAGCAGGAAAAGGAACGCCCTGTCCTGCCCGGTGTGATGAACATAATAGCAATATCTTCAGGTAAAGGCGGTGTCGGTAAATCCACAATCTCAGTCAATCTCGCAATAGCCCTTTCGAGGAAAGGTCTTGCTGTCGGGCTCATAGATGCAGATGTATTCGGTCCCTCCATTCCGAAAATGTTCAGGGAGGAGGAATTCCAGCCGGAAGTACAACGGGAAGGCAACACTGACTATATTATACCGCTCGAGAAATATGGCGTAAAGGTTCTTTCTGCCGGATTCTTTGTCGATCCTGCCGATGCTGTGATATGGCGCGGTCCCATGGCATCAAATTTCCTGAAGCAGCTTATAATGCAGGGTAAATGGGGAGCCCTCGACTATTTGCTTGTTGATCTTCCGCCGGGAACAAGCGATATTCATCTTACACTTGTTCAGGAGGTTCCTGTTACAGGAGCAATTGTTGTAACAACACCCCAGGATGTCGCTCTCGCCGATGCCATAAAGGGTATTTCAATGTTCCGAAGCGATAAGATCGATGTTCCCGTTATTGGTTTGATAGAAAATATGTCATGGTTTACACCTGCAGAACTTCCCGAGAATAAATACTACATTTTCGGCAAAGATGGTGGTAAGAAGCTCGCAGAGAAGATGAACGTGCCTCTTCTCGGTCAGATACCACTTGTTCAAAGTATACGTGAAGGCAGCGACAACGGCGATCCTGTTGCGCTTAATGATTCAATAACCGGGATGGCATTTTCCGGACTGGCTGCAGAGGTGATAAGGAAAGTCGACCAGAGAAACAGTGAAATGATGCCGACAACAAAAGTAAAGATGAACAAGTGATAATGTAAGTCAAATGACAGAGGCATTAGATTGATTATTAATTAATTTCACATGGATAATAAAACAATAAAAGAACGTGTTGTCAAAGCTCTTGAGAGAGTAAGACCATACCTTCAGTCTGATGGCGGTGATATAACACTCATCGATGTTACTGAAGATCTGACTGTAAAAGTTAAGCTCACAGGCGCATGCCATGGCTGTCCGTTCAGTATGCAGACACTAAAAGCAGGAGTTGAACAGGCTATAATGAAGGAAGTGCCTGAAATAAGAAAGGTAGTTTCAGCCTGATACAGTTGACCAATTTTATTACTTTTGAAATACTATAAACCTGTTGTTTGAGTTATAGTGTTAAAAGTCATTTATTGGCTTCAGGCAGATCATTATACAAATATCTTCTGATTGCCGGGATATCTTTGTTCCTGGTTACATGTTCCGTTGAGAAAAATACGGAGACTACGAGGTTTTACCATAGTCTTACTGCAAGATTCAATATTTATTTCAATGGCTATGAGAGCTATAAAGCAGGATTATTGAAGATCTCAAACGGTCATCACGATTATTATGGTGAAATATTGAATGTGTTCGAATCCAGTGATCCGGCCACAGCAAATATGGCTACTGGCGACATGGAAACAGCAATTCAGAAGGCTTCAAAGCTCATTTCGCTTAAATCAATAACAGCAAAACCACAGGTAGGAAATAGACGCGATATCTCTGAAAAGGAGAAAAAACTGCTTGACAGGAAAGAGTACAACGAATGGGTTGACGACAGTTATCTTCTTATCGGGAAAGCAAGGTTTCACAAACATGAATTCAGTGAAGCCGAATCAGTCTTTAATTATTGCGTCAACGAAGCTAACGACCTTCTTATAAAAAAGGAGGCAATGCTCTGGCTTGCAAGGATAAAGAATGAAACAGGCGATCGTCCTGAAGCAAACAGGTTGCTCAATGAATTTGAAGTGACCACTGATCTGCCCCGGGATCTTAAAGCAATGTATTATTCCACTCTTGCTGATCTTTTCATAAGACAAAAGAAGTACCAGGAATCGACCGATCCTTTGCTTAAAGCCCTTGATCTTACATCAGGCAAGAAAAACAGGTACAGGCTCACTTACCTGCTTGCCCAGGTTTATGAGCAGATGGGGAACAGCATGCTTGCGACAGGTTATTACAGGAAAGTTGTAAATATGAATCCTCCTTATGAAGTTGAATTCAATGCAAGGATAAACCTCGCAGGAGTGTTCGATGTAAACAGCGGTAACCCTACGGAGCTTAAGAAAGAGCTCGAGAAAATGCTAAGGGATGCAAAAAATAAGGATTTCCAGGATCAGATATATTTTGCACTTGGTAACCTGATGATGAAAGAAGGAAAGGATTCCGAAGCGCTTCAATATTACAGGAAATCAGCAACTGCAACAACAGGAAATCAGAATCAGAAAGGCAGGGCATATCTATCCCTCTCTGAATATCATTATAAAAGATCGGATTATATAAAAGCCGGGATGTATCTTGACAGTGCAGTCTTCTTTCTTGATCAGTCACATCCCCAGTATGCAGAATTACAGAACAGATCCCGGAACCTTGATCAGCTTGTTGTGCAGCTCATTATAATAGAACGGGAGGACAGTTTGCAGAGGATAGCATCTTTGCCTGAAGATCAGAGGAAAAAAATCATTACAGATATAATTGCATCAGTCGCAAAAGCTGAAAATACTCCTTCAGATAATAGCTCCGACAGATATAATCTTGGCCAGTATTATGAAAATGAAAGACGGTTCCAGGGGAATATAGAGCAGGAAGGCAAATGGTATTTTTACAACCAGGCTGCCCTTACATTTGGCCGTACCGAATTCAGGAGAAGATGGGGAACAAGGAGACTCGAGGATAACTGGCGAAGAGGCAATAAAGCAAGGAATGCATCCCTTCAGAATACGGGTGAAGATGAAGAAAGTCCCGGGAAATCAGATGCCGATACACTTGCAGCAATTACCGATACCAAAAATCCTGCCTATTATCTCAGGGATCTTCCTCTCACGGATTCTCTTATGAAGGTCTCAGATGAAAAAATTGCCGGGGCTATGATAAATGCAGGTAAGGCTTATGTTGAAAGTATAAAAGACACTGTAAAAGGAGCTGAAACTTTTGAGAAACTCATTGTTCGTTATCCGGGAAGCCCGTTTATTCCGGAAGCTCTTTATAATCTTTACAGGTTAAACGAAAAAAGCAATAAGATCAAAGCCGAGACTTACAGGCAGCGACTTATTGAAAAATATCCTGACAGTGAGTATGCCCTGATTCTTTCAGATCCTGATTATTTCAGGAACAAGCTAAGAGATCTCGGCGTTATTGAAAAGCTTTACGAAGAGGCTTATAATCTTTATGTTAATGAGAGATTCGAGGAGACTGTCTCCAAGATAAATGAAGCGCTGTACAGGTTTCCCGAAAACCAGCTTTCGCCCAAATTCATGCTGCTTCATGCATACGCAATAGCAAGATCATCGGGGGAAAAAGCTTTCAAGGACGATCTTCGCATAATGGCTGAGACATATCCAGGTACACCCGAAAGCAAAAAAGCTCTTGAGCTGATTGCCCATATAAACCAGCAGGTCCCCGAGCTTAAAATCGAAGATGAAAGAATTGCGGCGGCGGAGTTGTATATCGCCGACACAACAGTATCGCGGACATTTGTTCTTATAATACCCGATCCTTCCTTCAATCTCAACCAGGCAACTTTTGACGTTATAAGCTATAACATAGATTATTATACAAATAAGAACTTTAAAACGGAGGGAGCTTTCCCCGATAAAAAGTACATAATGGTGACAGTTTCAGGATTTCAGAGCTTTGCCCAGGCAATGGAGTACAGGAGGAAATTCGAATCTGCAAAACCTGTAAGGAACCCGGGCGGAATCAAGATGGTCACATTCATAATAGGAGGTGATAATCTGAGCAAGTTCAGGGAGGATGGTGATCCTGAAAGGTATGATGTGTTTTTCAGGGAGAATTTTGAGAAGAACACTCTATCACAGACTGATCAGCCCTGAAGACGGCCGTCTGCAGACATTTTCATCTTCGAGGTATTTTAATAATAAAACTACATTCTTGTGAAAAATCTTTCCGACCTTTGCGGAGTATGAGGAATGTAAAGATTCTATGGACTGATGATGAGATCGAGGTGCTTAAACCTCATATAATCTTTCTGCAGGAAAAAGGTTATGAGATTGAAACATGCACAAACGGGAACGATACTGTCGATCTCGTTAAGCAGAATTCCTATGACCTTATTTTTCTCGATGAGAACATGCCCGGACTGAGTGGCATTGAGACTCTCCGGCAGATCCGGGATTTCAGGACAGATATTCCGGTTGTAATGGTCACAAAAAGCGAAGAAGAGGACCTGATGGAAACAGCAATCGGAGCTGAAATTGCTGATTACCTTATCAAGCCTGTAAAACCCAAGCAACTGTTGCTTGCAATCAAGAAGATCCTGGATCAGAAAAGGCTCATCACTGAAAAAACAACAGCAGGATATCAGCAGGACTTCTCAAGAATAAGCAGGATGATCTCTGAAGCTTCAACCTGTAATGACTGGGTTGAACTTTACAGGAAGATTATTTTCTGGGAATCAGAACTCGAGAGATCGCCCGATACCGGACTGGATGAGATCCTCAGAACACAGGAAACGGAAGCAAATAACTCCTTCTCACGGTTCATTGCTAACAACTATATTGAATGGCTTAAGCCTGAGAACACATCCAAACCTGTCCTCTCCCCCGCCCTGTTTCCTAAGAAGATATTCCCTTTCATGAATGATAACAAGCCCGTCTTCTTCATCCTGATAGATAATATGAGGTATGACCAGTGGAGAACAATATCGTCAGAGCTCGCAGGGATGTACCGCGTAGTTGAGGAAGATTTTTATTTCAGCATTCTGCCTACATCCACACAATTCAGCAGGAATGCAATTTTCGCAGGACTGATGCCGAATAAAATTGCCGAGAATATGCCCAATCTTTGGGTTAATGATGATGAGGAAGAAGGGAAAAATAATTTTGAAGATGAATTGTTCAGGACACAGCTCAGGAACAAAGGGCTTCGTTATAAATGGACATACACAAAAATAAGCAACGGTCCCGACGGGAAACGGGTAAATGATAAATACAGGCAGCTCCTGGATAATGATCTTAACATACTTGTCTACAACTTTGTCGACATGCTTTCACACGCCAGAACTGAGGTCGATGTAATACGCGATCTTGCCAGCGATGAAAGGGCATACAGGAGTCTCACCCGCTCCTGGTTCATACATTCACCGCTATTCGATCTCCTTAAGCTTCTTTCGACCCATAATGTCAGGGTAATATTCAGCACGGATCATGGAACAATAAGGGTACAGAACCCGGTTAAGATTGTAGGTGACAGGAAGACCTCTCCTAATCTCAGGTACAAAATGGGGAGAAACCTTGATTATGATCCCAGGAAGGTTTTTGAAATCACAAATCCTGAAAAAGGGATGCTCCCGAAATCAAATATAAGCTCAAGGTATATTTTCGCACTTAACAGGGATTACCTTGTTTACCAGAACAACTTCAATTACTACTCTTCCTATTACAGGGACACTTTTCAGCACGGAGGAGTTTCAATGCAGGAAATAATACTTCCTGTCGGGTTAATGGAACCTGTCTGATTATCAAAAATAGCTTACCTTAGTGAACCTTTGTTTTCACATTGTGTCATTTTTGATTGAGGAGGTTCTCCTTACAATGCTTAATATCTCCAGGAAACAGGAGGAAGTTTTTACAGATGATGATTATCGAACTTAAAGACAAACGACATTTACCACATGCTGCGAAGGATCTTGTGAATTTTGCTTCAGGGAAAAAAATATTCGCTTTCTATGGTGCAATGGGCTCTGGTAAAACAACATTAATAAAAGCCGTTTGTCGTCATCTCGGGGTCATTGATACTGTAACCAGCCCAACATTTACTCTTGTGAATGAATATAAAACAGATAAGGGAGAATCGGTATTTCACATTGATTTTTATAGGATCAGGAAACAGGAAGAAGTTTTTGATTTCGGTATAGAAGAATACCTTACGGGAGAATCATGGTGTTTCATGGAATGGCCCGAGCTTGTTCAGGAAATCCTCCCTCCTGATATTTTGAATATAAAGATCAGTGTCGGGGAGAATGAAGAAAGAACACTGACCATAAATTAATATCATTTTGCTCTCATAATCAAATTAGTTACCTTTGAAGTATTAAAGGGATCCATGGAAGAAAGAGGCGCCGGTAAAATCAGTTTCGAGAATGCGGCTTTCAGGCCGCAGGAGGAATATCTTGAAACCGCAGTGAAGAACAGAAGGATCACTATCGGTTTAGCTTCGGAGAAGAACAACGGGGAGAAAAGAGTTGCTCTCACTCCTGAAGCAGTGAATCTCCTTGTTGAAAATCAGAATGAAGTCATTGTTCAGAAAGGCGCCGGGCTGGCAGCAAATTATACTGACAAGGATTATAGCGAGAATGGTGCAATAATAAGCGACTCTCCTGCGGCCGTCTACAGCGCAGATGCTGTCATAAAAGTATCTCCTTTCTCAGAGAAAGAATCTGAATACCTGAGGGGAAATCAGGCCATACTCTCGTCTCTCAATATATTCCAGATAAGCGAGGAGGTACTGAGAAACCTGATAAGAAAAAAAGTGACTGCAATCGCATTCGAACGGATCCGCGACAATAATGGCGAAATGCCAGTTATCGAATCAATGAGCGAAATATCAGGGATTACGTCACTTCTTATTGCTTCAGAATATCTGAGCAATCTTCATGGAGGAAAAGGAGTTCTGCTTGGAGGGATTGCCGGGGTAACACCCACTGAAGTTGTAATCCTGGGTGCTAACACAGCAGGTGAAGCAGCTGCAAGGGCTGCGCTTGCTCTTGGTTCAGTTGTGAAGATATTCGACAGTTCGCTTCATAAGCTCAGGAAATTCCAGAACAGCCTCGGGCAACGGCTTCAGACATCAACTTTTCATCCCCAGGTTCTTAAAAAAGCATTAAAGTCAGCCGATGTGCTCATTGGCGCTATGGACCTCGAAGACATGAACCCTGTGTATCATGTAACCGAAGCGATGGTAGGAAGCATGAAAAAAGGTGCAATAGTAATCGATCTTAGCAGTACAGGCGGTTGTATAGAAACAACTGAATGCCGTATACACAGGGACCCGGTGTATGAAAAAGCAGGGGTTAAACATTTTTCGGGATGGAACCTGCCTTCAAGGGTTGCAAGGACAGCTTCAATAGCTCTCAGCAATATTTTCACACCTCTTCTTCAAAGCATGGCCGATGCGGGCGGAATGAACCAGCTTCTGAAATATGACCAGGGAATCCGGAAGGGAGCTTATCTTTATAACGGTATCCTGACCAATGCCACCCTTGGTCTGAAATTCGGGATCATTTCGAAGGATCTCGATCTTCTTATTACAGCTTTCTGATTTTACATGAATGAAAGAACAGCATTATTCCCTCTGATGCTGATTTCACACTGCCGTCCAATATAAAAAGCATTGTTATCAGGGATATGCCCTGCAGGGAAATCAAATAGCACAGGATAATTGTATTCTTTCACAATATCAAGAACGGTGTCTTCAATACTCCTGCCCCAGGGAATTTTAGTATCTTCAATCCGGCTCATTCCTCCGATGACGAGTGCAGAAAGATCCCTGAGCTTGCCCGCGAGCTTAAGTGATGTAAGCATCCTGTCGACATGATAATAATATTCACTCACCTCTTCTAGAAAAAGGATCTTCCCTTTCGTATCCGGCTCGGCCGGACTTCCGATGAGACTATAGAATAACGAAAGGTTCCCTCCCGTAATCTCTCCTTTTATAGCTCTTTCCCTGAAGAAGCTCCCATCCCAGGACAGGTTGTAAGGATTGCCGAAAAGGCAATCTTTTAAGGTTGAAAAGGTAGTTGCAGTTTTGTCGGGATTGAAATAATTCAAAGGCATATCACCATGAACCGACATAATTCCATGTAACTCGCTAAGCCATATATGAAGAACAGTTATATCACTGAAGCCAACATACCATTTCGGATGCTTTTTCAGGCCTTTGAAATCGACCTTATCTATTATCCGTGAAACTCCATAGCCTCCACGTGAACAGAAAACGGCTTTTATTGAAGGATTATCTGTGGCTTCCTGAAGGTCTGCAAGCCGTTCATCGTCAGTTCCCGCAAAAGGACCGTAGTGACCGGCAGCGTTTTTCCCTGTATATGCCTTTAATCCCCATCGAGCCAGAAAGTCAACCGCCTCTGTTAATTTTGTCTCATCTAAACAAAAAGCCGGCGAAACAATCATTACTTCATCACCGGGTTCAAGATATTCAGGCTGAATTTTAGATGCGGACATGTTATAAAATTATATTGTACGTAAAAATAGGTTAATTGTTTCGTTTAATAACTTAAAGGAACGTCTTTATCGTATGTGATTCAACTCATTTTAATCAGGGAAGTAACTATTTCCTTCATGTTCTGACGGACTCTGCTCCGCGCTGTTTAAGATTTTATTAATTTTGTCATTTCAAAAAAACATAATGAAAGAATATAAAAGATACCTCATCACTTCAGCTCTGCCATACGCAAACGGACCTATCCATATCGGGCATCTTGCCGGTGTTTATGTTCCGTCTGATATCTATACGCGATACCTCAGGATGAAGGGAGTTGATGTTATATCAATCTGCGGATCTGATGAACATGGTGTTCCGATTACACTAAAAGCAAGGAAAGAAGGAATTACTCCCCAGGAAGTTGTTGACAGGTATCACAGCCTTAATAAAAAGGCGTTCGAAGATTTCGGGATCTCATTTGATATCTATTCAAGGACATCAAACAAAATTCATTATGAAACTGCCTCGGCATTCTTCAAAACGCTTTATGACAGAGGTGAATTCATTGAAAAAACAAGTGAACAGTATTATGACGAAGAAGCAGGCTGCTTCCTTGCCGACAGGTATATAGTAGGTACATGCCCGCATTGCGGCAATGAAAATGCCTATGGCGACCAGTGTGAAAAATGCGGAACATCATTAAGCCCGCAGGATCTTATAAACCCACATTCTACAGTAAGCGGAAGCAAGCCTGTATTGCGTGAGACGCTTCACTGGTATCTTCCACTTGACAAATATGAACCCTGGCTGAGGAAGTGGATCCTCGAAGAACACAAGGAATGGAAACCAAATGTATATGGCCAGTGTAAATCGTGGCTCGATCAGGGACTTCAGCCGAGAGCTGTAAGCCGTGATCTTGACTGGGGCGTCCCGGTACCCGTTAAAGGTGCGGAAGGAAAAGTCCTCTACGTATGGTTCGACGCACCGATTGGGTATATATCAGCCACGCGCGAACTGACCCCTGAATGGGAGAAATACTGGAAAGATGAAGAAACGAGAATGATTCATTTCATAGGAAAGGACAATATAGTTTTCCATTGCATTATCTTCCCTGCAATGCTCAAAGCAGAAGGTAGTTATATCCTTCCTGACAATGTACCTGCAAATGAATTTCTGAATCTCGAGAATGATAAGATCTCAACTTCCCGCAACTGGGCTGTATGGCTGCATGAGTACCTTGAGGATTTCCCCGGAAAACAGGATGTCCTCAGGTATGTTCTGTGCTCAAATGCTCCTGAGACAAAGGATAACGATTTTACATGGAAAGAATTCCAGGCCAGGAACAACAGCGAGCTTGTCGCTATTCTCGGGAATTTTGTGAACAGGGCCCTTGTCCTTACTAATAATTATTACGAAGGAAAAGTTCCTGTAAGATTAAAGACTACTGAAAATGACGAGGCTGTTCTTAATGAAATAAAGAACCTCAAAGATAATGTCAGCGTAGCAATAGAGAACTTCAGGTTCCGTGAAGCTCTTAAGGAAGCAATGAACCTTGCAAGGCTTGGGAATAAATACCTTGCTGACGCTGAACCTTGGAAGGTAATAAAAACGGATCCTGACAGAGTAAGTACAATAATGAACATAGCATTGCAGATAACTGCAAATCTTGCGATTGTTTGCGAGCCCTTCCTCCCTTTCTCAATGGACAGACTCCGTGGCTGGCTGAATATTAAAGACCTGAAATGGGACGACTCTGGCAATCCCGATCTTCTTAAACCCGGTCATCAGACGTTGAAACCAGCTCTGCTGTTTGAAAAGATTGAGGATGATGCAATCAATCGTCAGATTGAGAAGCTGCTTGCAACAAAGAAGAAAAATGAAGCTTCAGCATCGGCCGTGGCGCCAGGTAAGAGCATTGTAACATTTGATGAGTTTTCGAAGATAGATATAAGGACTGCAACTATCCTTGAGGCTGAGAAGGTTCCGAAAACAACAAAGCTGCTGAAACTAAAGATTGATACAGGTCTCGATACAAGAACTATCGTTTCAGGTATTGCTGAGCATTATAAGCCTGAGGATATTATAGGCAGGCAGATATCAATAATTGCAAATCTCGAACCCAGGAAGATAAAAGGAATTGAATCAAAGGGAATGATACTTATGGCTGAAGATAAGGACGGCAGACTCGTGATGGTTTCTCCAGAGAATATCGTAAGTAACGGAAGTACTGTGAAGTGACCGATGATCAGTGTTCAGTGACCAGTATTCAGTGATCGGTATACAGTGATCAGTATTCAGTAACATTAATGAACTGATTACCGATTACAGATTACCGGTTACGGGTGTGATAAACAATCTTTATGGATCACTTCTTCCTTGAGATCCAGGCTCCGGGGAATTTTTTGAGGATTGAATCTTTCTTAGTTACTGCTGTTCCAAGATCAGGACATTCAGCCGCGCAAACTCTGAAAAAACCATTTCCCGTGGCAATAATCTCAGGATTAAATCCTTCAGCCTGCAGCAGGCCAACCTGGTTTCCTGCGTTTTCTTTTGACTGGAAGCTTCCCGTGATTATTAAATATGTGCTGCTTTCTGTAATAACATTTTCCTTCATAATCTCTTCATTTAAAGGAAGAGTCGGATTCTCAGCTGGCTTAATGTCAGCAACTATAGCAGCGCCGGAAGAGGCTTCATTGGCGGTTGTTTCATTAACTGGCTGAAGTGCTGACAGGTCGCTGTCGAGTGAGATTTTATTATGCTCGAACTCTGCACTTGCAAGAGGATTCATTGTTGTGACTTCAACCTTTCTATGCAGAAGCTCCGGATTCAATGTCACAACAGTCACAATTCCTGCAAGAGGAATCAAAACTGCTGCTCTCCACAGATACTTCCTGAATGAATGTTTCCTGTAATGTTCAATCTGATTACCTGAATTCAGCTTTCTTACATCATAACCTTCAAGAGGCATACACCTGAAAGTGTCGAAGCCATAAGAATCAGGAAGATAATTTACGCTCCCTTCGGGCTCGAACTGGGTATTTCCCTCATTGTTGTTTACAAAGGTTCCGATGTGTTCAAATACGATCTGTTCGCCCTTTTCAAGCTTTTTCCTGAGATCCGACACATACTCATCGACTAAATTCCTTGCATCGCCATAATTCATTCCCGATGACAGTGATATTTTTTTAACCAGCAGTCCGTCATTATGATTCAGGTTACGGTTAAATGATATCTTTTTTACCGGCGGTTCAAATAATCCTGTTGTTTTATCAATCCGGGCAGGAGTATAGTTCCCGATGAATCCGCCAAAACCAGGCAGGATAACACAATCATGGCCGAATAGAAGTTCCCTAATGTGAGCTGTTATGTCCACTTCAGTTTTAAGGTTATAAACAACAAATGTAAGAAAAACTGCAAAACAAATGTAATTAAAACCCAAAAAATGATTTTAAGTCCCGACTAAAGCTAGACAGAACCAATTCAGAACAATTTTGTAATCAAATCTGGCAAATATCTTATCTTCGTAATTCATAATTTTTACGTATGCGAAGGATAGAAATGGTCGATCTGAAAGCGCAGTATGAAAAGCTGGGCGTAGAGATTGATAAAGCAATAAAAGAAGTAATTAATTCATCAGCATTCATTAAAGGCCCCGAAGTAAAGTTGTTTGAGGAAGAATTAAGGAACTATCTTGGGGTAAAACATGTTATCACATGCGCAAATGGTACGGATGCGCTGCAACTTGCGATCATGTCTCTTGGATTGAAGCCCGGGGATGAGGTGATAACGACAAATTTTACATTCATAGCCACAGTTGAGGTTGTTGCACTATCGGGTTTGAAACCGGCTCTGGCTGATCCTGATGAAGGCAGTTTCAATATTTCTGTTGAAGCTGTAAAAAGAGCGATAACAAGCAGGACGAAAGCAATTGTTCCTGTACATCTTTTCGGGCAGTGTGCCGAGATGGAATCTTTGATGAAGATTGCATCTGAACATAATCTTGCCATTATTGAGGATGCAGCCCAGGCTACTGGCGCTGATTATATCTTTAAAGATGGGACTGTTAAGAAAGCCGGTACAATAGGGAATCTTGGGACTACATCATTTTTCCCGTCGAAAAATCTTGGATGCTATGGCGATGGAGGAGCAGTATACACAAATGATGATGAACTTGCAGTAAAAATAAGAAGCATTGCAAATCATGGCATGAAGGAGAGGTATCATTATCATGATGTTGGCATCAACTCAAGACTTGACACTATTCAGGCGGCAATTCTAAGGGTGAAGCTTAAATATCTCGACAGCTTCAATGCAGCAAGAAGGGGTGTTGCTGATGCATACGACAAGGCTTTTGCTTCATGTGATTCAGTCATTATACCTGAACGCGCTAAAAATTCTACACATATTTTTCATCAATATACATTAAGGATAAAAAACGGGAAAAGAGACGAATTGAAGAAATTCCTTGAGATGAATGGGATTCCTTCAATGATTTACTATCCGGGACCCTTGCATCTACAGGAAGCATACAGGTACCTGGGTTATTCAGAAAATGATTTTCCTGTTACAACAGGATTGTGTAAAGAAGTTCTTTCACTTCCCATTCATCCAGATATGGAAGAAGAACAAATTGAACTTATAACTGTTAAGGTATTGGAGTTTTTCAATAAACATAATAATGGATAAAGAGTATTTTGCCCATGAAACAGCCGTTGTGGATGATGGCAGCACAATCGGTAAGAGCACTAAAATATGGCATTTCAGTCACATAATGGCAGGGGCTGAGATTGGTGAAAACTGCAACATAGGACAGAATGTAGTAATAATGAGCGGCGTCAGGTTAGGCAGAAATGTTAAGGTGCAAAATAATATATCCATTTATACAGGTGTTATATGTGAAGATGATGTTTTTCTTGGCCCTTCAATGGTTTTTACAAATGTCATTAACCCGAGAAGCGCAATTGTAAGAAAGGATCAGTATAAAGAAACCATAGTTGAGAAAGGTGCAACGATAGGTGCAAATTCAACTATAGTTTGCGGACACAGAATAGGTAGATACTGTTTTATCGG
>DATALC010000043.1:0-129518 GCA_036261265.1 Bacteroidales bacterium | reverse complement strand
ACAGCAACCTGACCATCCTGAACGGAAGGAACATTATTGCCATAGAATATAGTATGTCCAATCTGTTTTACTCCTTCGGGAGATGCATCAATAGCCCTGCCGAGCCAGAGTCTTATCTCTTCCATATAAGCAGCCATAAGAGCAAGAGCTGTAAGAGCAGCTGAACCTATAGCGAAACCTTTACCAGTTGCTGCTGTTGTATTTCCAAGGCCATCGAGTGCGTCTGTCCTGTCCCTTACTTCATGAGGAAGTTCAGCCATTTCGGCGTTACCACCTGCATTATCAGCGATAGGACCAAAAGCGTCTGTAGCAAGTGTTACTCCAAGTGTAGAGAGCATTCCAACTGATGCAAAGCCAATTCCGTAAACACCCATTGCAAAGTTGCTGAAACCGCCTGCAAAACCGTAAGCAGCTATAATACCGGCAACAATTGTCAGAACAGGGATCCAGGTTGAGAACATTCCTACTGCCATACCTTCTATAATAACTGTTGCAGGTCCCTGCTGAGACATCTTGGCAATGCCCTGTGTAGGTTTATTGCCATCTGATGTGAAGTATTCAGTCGACTGGCCGATAATCACACCGGCAAGCAGACCTGAAACTGCAGATCCGAAAACACCCCAGGTGATCATGTCGACACCTGCCATAATTGCGAGAACAACAAGTATCAGAGCTGAGCTGCCGCCTGTTCCAAGCAGAAGAGCAGTTAATAAAGCCCTGGGAGTAGCCGACTCCTTTGTTCTTACCATATATACACCGGCAATTGAGAGAAGAATACCGATTGCAGACACAAGCATTGGTGCGATAACAGCATCAATCTGGCTCATTCCTGCAGCAGCAGGCAAAGCGGCTCCAAGAGCTGCGGTTGCGAGAATAGATCCTGCGTATGATTCATAGAGGTCAGCGCCCATACCGGCTACGTCGCCAACATTGTCACCAACGTTATCTGCAATAGTTGCGGGATTACGGGGATCGTCTTCAGGAATTCCTGCTTCAACTTTACCAACAAGGTCAGCGCCTACGTCAGCAGCTTTCGTGAAAATACCACCGCCAACGCGTGCAAATAATGCCTGTGTTGAAGCGCCCATACCGAAAGTAAGCATAACTGCTGTAATCTCAATGAGCTTTTCATGTTCAGTAGTACCAGGTTGAACGAAAGTTAGTCCAAGAAAATGAACTCCTGTAGTCATGTGCTCGGGAGTGAAAACAAGACCGTTAAGGATCATGAACCACAGAGCGATGTCGAGAAGTCCGAAACCAACAACTACAAGGCCCATGACTGCACCACTCCTGAGGGCAACCTGAAGACCTTTGTTAAGAGACTTCGATGCAGCCCATGCTGTCCTGTTTGATGCATAAGTTGCGGTTTTCATACCGAAGAAACCGCAAAGACCCGAGAAAAATCCTCCTGTAAGGAATGCTACCGGTACGAACGGGTTCTGAA
This sequence comes from Bacteroidales bacterium, assembly GCA_036261265.1. Taxonomy (GTDB): domain Bacteria; phylum Bacteroidota; class Bacteroidia; order Bacteroidales; family VadinHA17; genus LD21. The sequence continues at coordinate 128,074 of DATALC010000043.1, read as the reverse complement.
TCCCGAAATACGCAAGGATAGTAAGGAGAATAACAAGAACAATAAACACCTTGAGAACTACCGAATACTGGCGTTTGAGATAAGCCATTGCTCCTTCCCTTACATACCCGGCAATCTCTTTCATCCTGTCGGTACCTTCTTCCTGAGCTTTCATGCTCCGGTAAAAGATATACGCGAACAGCAATGCGCAGAGTGCTGAAACCGGCACAATCCAAAAAATCGCACTACTAATCATGTTATAGGTTTTAAAAAATTAATAATTAAGGTTACTGAAAAAAAAATTTTTTCACGGGTACAAAACTATACGAAATTTTAATAATTCAAACGAAAAAAATACTTTCCCTTAAAACCTTTTAATTTAGAAACGATCTAAATAATAAAGGACTTACAATGTATCAGTTACAATAAAAGACTCAGATACTTCTGAAAAAATTGTAGTTTATCTTCTCAAGCTCGTTCATCCTTGGATAAGGGTAAAAGGCAATTTCTGTCTTTGAACCAACATAAAAACCCGAATGAATTGTTCTGTATAGCAATTCTCCCGAGAACAACCTGTCAACAGTCTTCATGTGTTTTTCATATTCACCTCTGATTATCTCAAGGCAATCCCGTAGATGTGGGATATTCCTGTAAGGAAGGTGTTCTGCAGAACCGCCAAGAGGGTTCACAGCAAGTTCATCCAGCTTAAGTTCGGCAAAGAAGAGCTTTGGCAGAACAATCGGAGTTGAACCGTCAGTAAGTTTTGCAAGAAATGATGAAGGCGATAGACTGCTGGCCACAAGAGGACTTACAGGGCAAAGTTCCTGGTAAAGATGAAGCGCATTTTCCTTTTCCTTCGATTTATCATAATTTGTTTTCTTCAACTCCAGAACACATCCATGATCGGTAGAGAGGTAGAGGTTTTTAAGGGCTTCGACAGGAGTATTTTCAAGAACCCTGTAAACTGAAAGATAGACTGAACTCTTTGGTTTCCCATCGGGTTTGGCGACACAACGCCTGTTCAGACTTTCGATATCGATTTGCGAGCTGATCTTATCAAGATCAACTTCGAAGAATATAGCCTGCCCCCTGTTTCTTTTCCTTGTTCCGGTAGAAAGATAGAGGCCAAATTCTTCGGGAGAGAGCATTGAAGCTACAAGAGCCTCAGGATTAGCGGTCAGATAGATATACTTACTCATGGTTAACTATGTTAAATGAGAACTTATACTATGCCAGCCAAAGAACATTATTTCAAATTTACTGCAGTTTTAAGAAATAATCAATAAAAGAGTGATAAACATGTATATATATTAGGTATCAGAATTAGTTTTGCAGAATAAACTCAGTTTGTTGAAGCTGATACTTGACAAACTGGCAAATTTTTCTGTATTTTACACCTTTTGACATGTTTGATTTGTCAAAAAGGATTTAATTATTACTTTTGAACACTGCTTAAAAAGCTAAAACACTGTCATGCCTAAAATATCCGCAGTTATTATAACTTATAATGAGGAAAATTTCATCGGCCGATGTCTGGATTCACTGGATGGTGTAGTCGATGAGATTGTTGTGGTTGATTCATTCTCAACTGATCACACCGAAGAAATTTGTAAACAACATAATGTAAGGTTCATAAAACACGCCTTTGAAGGGTTCAGGGACCAGAAAAACTATGCTCTGCAACAGGCGGCTTACAAGAATATCCTGTCGCTCGACGCTGATGAAGCGTTAAGCGATACGCTCAGGGAATCAATTCTTAAAGCAAAGAATAACTGGAATTATGACGGTTATATGGTTAACCGTCGTAACTATTTTTGCGGCAAGTGGATACGATTCTCGGAATGGTATCCCGACCGGCAGCTCAGGTTATTCTATGTTGATCACGGAAGCTGGGGAGAGCTGAATCTTCACGAGAGGTTCATGCTTTCAAACGGCGCTAAAATAGGGAAGCTTAAAGGCGATCTTCTCCACTGGCCTTTCACATCACATGAAGATCATACGGAGAAGATGTCTCGTTACTCAAAAATCGGGGCGCAGGAATATCATAAATCCGGTCGGACAGCTTCGATCTTCACACCCTATATACATGGGATCTGGGGTTTTATGAGGACATACATAGTGAAAGGAGGCTTCCTGGATGGCCGTGAAGGTTTCAGGATATGCTCGCATTATTCAAGATCTGCGTTCAACAAGTATAAGCTTTTGCGTAAGCTTAACAAAGAAGCAAAAAAGAAATAATTGATTTTCAGCGAAGATATCAAAAACTGTCTCGATGTTCTCAAAAACGGAGGCGTCATTTTATATCCTACAGATACTATCTGGGGATTGGGATGCGATTCAACCAATCCTGCTGCAGTTCAAAAAATTTTTAATATTAAATCAAGGGAAGAAGATAAGAGCCTTCTCATTCTTGTAAATGGATTTGGAATGCTCGAGAGGTATGTAAAAGAAATACCCTTGACTGCAAGCGATCTCATAAATGTTTCAGACAGCCCGCTCACGATCATTTATCCATCAGGAAAGAATCTTGCCGACGGAGTCTGCGCCGGTGACGGTTCAGTGGGGATCAGGATTTGTAATGAGGAATTCTGTAATGAACTTATCAGCCGTTTCAGGAAACCTCTTGTCTCAACTTCTGCCAATCTGAGCGGTAAACCTTCACCGTTACATTATGGTGAGATAGAATCTGAAATCACAGGGAAGGTCGATTATATAGTGAAATACAGGCAAAATGACCGGCAAAAACACTCTCCCTCCCCTGTTATTAAAGTAGAAAATGATGGTTCGTTCAAAATAATCAGAAAATAATTACCTCGATCTGACCTTTCCTGAACCCGATACTCTTGCATCAACACTCGGTCTCCCGCTGTAATTTACATTGCCGCTGCCTGAAACGGATGCCGATAGCTCATCTCCAACTTTGCATGTGCAATTTCCGCTGCCGGATAGCCTGATTCCCAGATGGTCGATCTCCATCATATCTCCTGAGTAATTCCCTGAACCGCTGATTGATATTTCCCCACGATCTGCATTACCTACACCCTCAATATCAATATTCCCTGATCCCGAAATATTACAGTTCAGATTATCAGCCGTAATATCTGTTGCCAGTATCCTGCCGCTGCCGCTTACACTTAATTCAAGATTGTCTGCTTCCTTAATTGCTTCGGTTATCTCTGCCTTACCCGAACCCGATACACTGAGCCCTGTAATATCGGGCATTGTAACATGAACCTTAATTTTACCGTGATCAGAAAAGTGCCAGTTATTCCTGTCGTGTCTTATTATGAGCCGGTCTCTTGAAACTTCAGTTATGATTTCATCCAGATCGTCTTCATCACCTTCAAGCACAACCTTGAAGTCAGAACCAAAATCGATTGACAAATCGCCCGAAATGCCAAAGCTCACCTTAGTAAATCCATCAACATTACGGGTTTCCCTTGATTGGGCATTTGAGTTAACGACTGCAAGAAATACAGCCAGAACTATCATCATACCTTTTTTCATAATCTGTCTTATTTTAATTAATTCAGTTTCAGAAAAAAGACATGCTTTCGGTTAAAAAGCTGCATTAAAATGAAAAAACTTTAAGAATTTATTTCTGTAAGTCCTTCGGGTATCTCCATGAAAAGTTTTTTGTTCTTCCTTTCAATCCTTATTATAATGTCTTCATGAAGAGGGATTAGTACCTCCCTGCCCGAAGCAGGCAAAATACTGAGAAGTATCTGTCCGGGATTTGATATGATCTCCGTTATGTTTCCAAGAAGCTGTTCATCCTGATTAATTACTGAATATCCTATAAGTTCGGTAAAAACATTTTCATTCTGATCAGTACCGGTTCCTGATGTCAGGAAGACAGCGCAACCCTTGAATTCTTCAATATATTTAACTGAATCGTACCCACGGAATTTGATTTTCATGACACCAGATCCATTGTATTCAGACCAGTCAATAAAAAAAGGAACCGGTCGTCCGTCTATTTCAACGAAGACCGATTCCATATCAGGTAAATTATCAAGAAATTGCTTCTCAAGCCTGACAAGTACAGCTCCTTCAAATCCACTGGTCTTTGTAATTTGTCCGAGTAATATGCCGGTTTTATAAACCATCGGACGGAGGCAGTTTATTCCTGTGGTTCTGCTGCCTGTTCTGTTGTTTCAGCCGGAGCTTCAGTTACGTCACCGGCCGGAGCTTCAGCGGCTTTTTCCTCAGCCTCTTTTGCTGCTGCAAGTTCAGCATTCTTCTTTGCAAGCTTTGCTGCCCTTGCTTCATTTATTTTCTTTTCTTCGTTAAGACGTTTGCTTACTGAATCTTCCTGAGATTTCTCAAGAGATGATTTCTTTGCTTCGATCTTAGCTTCATTCTGTTTCATCCACTCGTCAAACCTTCTGTTTGCTTCGGTTTCATCGAAAGCGCCTTTTTTTACGCCTTCAAGCAGGTGTTTTTTCATAAGAACACCTTTATAAGACAGGATAGCTCTACATGTATCTGTAGGTAATGCGCCATTTTGCAGCCAACCCAGCGCTTTATCGAAATCGAGTTCGATAGTTGCCGGATTAGTGAGCGGATTGTAATTTCCGATCTTTTCAATGTATCTGCCATCCCGTGGCGATCTGCTATCTGCTACCACTATGTGGTAATAGGCCAGTTTTTTGCGGCCTTTCCTAGCTAATCTGATTTTAACTGCCATTTAATTTTTACGCTTTATTAGTTCCTGTTTTTAAATTGTGGGTGCAAAGATAAATAATATTTTGGAATTCAGAGGTCGAAGAAATTAAAATGAGGATGCTTTTGAACTGATTATGAGACAGACCTCCTGAAAGTAAGCTCGAAGTGTGTTCCTTTATTAAGAGCGCTTGAAATCCTTACATCAGCCTGGTGCACCTGGAGAATGCGCGACACAAGAGAAAGGCCTATTCCGTAACCGCCAATAAACTTAACGTTTGAAGCTCTCTTGAATGGCTTGCTTATAGCTTCAATCTCATCATCCGGGATTCCGATTCCTTCATCTTTAAAAATTACTGAGATGCTCTCATCGTTTATAACAAATTCAATTACAACATCTTTATCCGAGAATTTACATGCGTTATCAATAATATTTATGAATGCAATCTCGAGCAAACCTTCATTGCCTTTTATTTCAAGCTCGCTTTCGCTTTCCGGGTACTTGATCTTGGGAAGTATCTTCCTGTCAACGTACTTTTCCCTGGCTTTCCTGATTGCATTAAAAACAACCTCATCTATCCTTATATCTGTAAAGAGAGGATGCCTGTCGCGATTGATCTGAGCCATTTCGAGTAGGCTGTTTATTAATGAGTTGAGCTCTTTGAGATCATTGACAAGCCCATGGATATGCTTTTCATAGTCTTCAACAGATCTCCTGTGACTAAGCAGATAATCACTTTCCCCTATCATCACTGTCAGGGGTGTTCTCAGTTCATGTGAAGCATTTGAAACAAAATCCTCCTGGTTTCTGAATGCTGATTCAAGGTCTGACAGCATTTCGTTAAATGTTACAGCGAGCTGGGCAATCTCATCTTTCTTATTGCCTTCATCGAGCCTGCTATTGAGTTTCAAAGAATTAATCTCTTTTACAGATTTAATTATATCAGAGATGGGGCGGATAGCTCTGCCGGCAAAAAAGTATGAGAAGATAACAGATAAAAGGATGCTCGAAATAATACTCCAGAAAAGAATTTTAAGAAGTTCCCTGAGGTTCTCAGCTCTTGATTTGTCAAAAGCCATAATAAATACAAGATATGTCCGGTTATTGAAGATGTGCCTGTAAAATACCCCATCTTTGTCTGTGATTGAGAAATACTTATACCCCTTCCCGCTATTATAAATGAGAGCTCCCCTGTCTGCAAGGTATGCGGCCTTATAATCGTAAATAACATTGTAAGCTGAATCGGTAAGCACCAGTTCCTCCTTATCCCATGAGGTTGTTGTTTCGTGAATCTTCACAAGAAGCGACGAATCCACTTCAGCAACATCTATAAGCAGTGTAGCGGTGTTTTTAGCTTTTTCAAGCAGGCTTTGTCTGAACTTTGAGACCTGGCTGGAATATGAGAAATAGTATACAAGCGCTGAAAAGAACAGGAGGATACCTCCGACAATAAGCGTAAACTGCAGCGCAAGACGTATTTTAATATTCATTTCTACAATTCCTTTTCACTGCAATAAAATCCAAAACCAAATTTTGTGTGAATAAGCTTTGGAGTAAAGTTTTTATCTATTTTTTTCCTGAGGTAATTGACGTACACATCAATAATGTTTGTACTTGGATCAAACTCAATTCCCCAGACTTTCTCGATTATGAATTCTCTCGGGAGAAGCTTATCCCTGTTAAGGAGAAACGTTTCGAGCAATAATGATTCTTTTGCTGTCAGATCAATTTTTTCCCCTGACCTCGTGACAGTTTTTGTGTTCATGTCCATTTCGAGATCGGCGATCCTGATTTTCTCTGTCTCATTATGTTGTGTCCCTGTCCGCCTTATAAAAACATTCACCCGCGCAAGCAACTCCCTGAAATCAAAAGGTTTCACAATATAATCGTCAGCGCCGGCATCAAAACCGGTAATCTTATTATCAGGAGTGCCATAAGCAGTCAGCATTATTATTGGAATTTTTCTGTTAGTCTTCCTGATGTCACGGCAGAGATCATATCCATTAATAAGCGGCAGGTTTATGTCGAGGATCACAAGGTCGAACTTATCATTTTCAACTTTTTGCCGTCCGATATAACCATCGTAAGCAACATCGGTGTTAAACCCATATTCCTCGAGCTGCTTCTTCATAACCTCTGCAAGCCTGATCTCATCTTCAACTATCAGAATTTTCTTTTCTCTCATATCAGCTCATTACTATTCTTATCGCCATGCAAAAATATAAAACGCGGGATTGACAGGATAACTTTCAGGGAATTTTAAGCATAATAAGTTGTAATTCATTAAATTTTAATAAACTTCTAATAAGATTCTAATTTTTCTGAATTAACTCAATGGTATCTTTGTTCTGGTATGACAAAAAACAGAAAATCTACGTGTATATTGATTAATAAACATTCAGCATCATTATAGTAATGTAGACTTTTTTCTCGATGAATTTTGTGATATTTACCTTTTACTTTGTTAAAAAAGGCAGTTGCGCTCACAACTGCTTTTTTGTTTAAACTGATATGCTGGAAATGGAGTTTTCAAGAGTTTTAATTGGTGCACTCGCTTATTTGCTTGTGCTTGTAATAATGGTTATCATGCTCATTTCAGGTAACATACGGAAAAAATAATCAAATCTGCTTCTCAGGCTTTAATCCCGATTTTAACCAGAAATAACCTATGAAGCCTGAAATCAGTGATCCAATAAGAATCGCGACCTTTGCATTATTAATTATATCTTCATCATTAAAAGCAAGGAGAGAGATGAAGATTGACATTGTGAATCCAATACCACCCAGAAATCCAATCCCGATTATACAGGGCCACCTTGTATCATCCGGTTTTTGGGAGATACCAATAATATGAGCCAGATAAGAAAACATGAATATCCCAAGCGGCTTGCCCACAACAAGCCCGGCAATTATTCCAATGCCATACTCCCGTGTAATGCTTCTGAAAAAACCTGCATCAATATCAATAGCTGTATTTGCAAGAGCAAATAATGGCAAAATAAGAAATGCAACAGGTTTATGCAGAATGTGCTGAAGAATAAACGAAGGGGATCTTTCATCTCCATTGCCGAACGGAATCGCAAATGCAAGCAGTACTCCGGCAAGTGTTGCATGTATACCTGAATGAAGAAAGAGATACCACATAATTAAACCTCCTGAAATATAAAAAATCAAGTTGTTGACTTTTAATCTGTTCAGGAGAATAAGCACAACGAAAGTCAATAATGCCAGTATTATAAAAATAACATTAATTGACCGGGAATAAAAAACCGCAATTACAAGAATAGCCCCGAGGTCGTCTATTACTGCAAGAGCTGTGAGGAATATTTTAAGAGATAAGGGAACCTTGTTGCCCAGAATTGATAAAATACCTATGGCAAAAGCAATATCAGTTGCCATTGGTATGCCTGCTCCTGATATGTAAGGTGTTGTTGAATTAAAAAGATAATAAATCAATGCTGGCATCAGCATACCTCCTGCTGCAGCAAAAATCGGCATCGAGGCTTTCCTGAGATTGGATAATTCACCATTATATATTTCACGTTCAAGCTCAAGTCCTATAAGCAGGAAGAACAGAGCCATCAAACCTTCATTTATCCATCCGCTGACAGAATGGCTGCCGATTTCAGCTTTCCAGAAATCAAGATAAGTATCCTGAATCCCCGTATTGGCAAGTAAAAGCGAAAGCATAGTTACTACGATAAGCAGTATTCCGCCTGCTTTTTCACTGTAAAAGAATTCAGTAAAAAGGTTTGTGATCTTCATGCATTTTAAGCTAACTTAATTAACCGATTAATGCAAAGTTAGTTCAATATTGAATATCAAAGCCTTGCAGAGCTAATATTTGAACGTTCAGATTCTCCCTTTTTCCAAAGTCTTTTTATTTTTCGTGCTGTACCAGTACCCTTTTTCAAGGTGTTCAAGGTAATATCTTTCATCCTCATCGGGATTGAGTGAATCCTGGTACCAGGGAAGATGAAGAGCCATATACGGATATGCAGTCCGGTACATCTCTATATAGTTGTTGGCGTGCTTTTTCAAAGCTCTTGGCCGGTATAAGGCAAATGTTGTTGCAACAGGCGCCCTGTATAATGACTCTTCTTCAATGAAATAATCATAAAACTGACCTTCATAATCGAGTACATGCTGCTTGTGGAGATAATGATCAGGCAGATCGTCTATTTTAAGCGAAAACCCGACTTTTTGTGCAAACTTATGCTTTCTCAGGACATCAAAAAAGAAACGCATGAAGTCAGCCGGGCATTCATCGACAGGCACCATATCGGGATCTGTATATACAAAATAATTGCGCCTGTATTCTTTGAACACCTCACTCTCCCATAATGCTGCAGAGCCCAGGTTCCGTTCAAACCTGTAAATCTTATAGCCGCATGTTTTGTAGAAATCTGATAATTTTGGATTTGTCGAGTTATTATCAATAATGACTATATTCTTATACCCCCGTGATTCAAGGCTTGAAATCAGTCTTTTAAGAGTGTCAAAACGATTAAAATTATTTATTATTATTGGAATATTCCTGTAATCAACCTTATCAGGAGGGATTATTAATTCCAGAAAATACGACCACAGGGCAACAATTCTGTAATATAGATACTTTAAACGTTTTGCCGGAATGAATTTCTTTGTATGCATGTATTTTAAAAAAGTCAGTAAAGAAAGTATAAAAAACATTATTTAGCAATCAGCAAAACCCTGAAACATTAAAAACAGGTGCTTGTGATATTTATCAACCGTTTATAATTTCCCGTATCCTGTATACCTATTTTTGATATTTTTATAACCGGAACTGAAATTACTCTCTCATGGCAGGATTTGCTCATTTACATGTACATACACAATATTCAATTCTTGACGGAGCATCGAGTATCCCTGCGCTTGCGGATAAGGCAAAGGACTTCGGAATGGAAGCAATTGCAATAACCGATCATGGAAACATGTTCGGTGTAAAGGAGTTTCATAATGCTGTTACTAAAAAAGGTCTTAAACCAATAATAGGTTGTGAGATTTATGTTGCCAAAAGGTCAATAAGCGATGTAAGCAGTAAAGAGGATCGTTCAGGTGATCATCTTATCCTTCTTGCAAAGAATCTTACAGGATATAAGAATCTTACAAAGCTGATATCAATCGCATGGATAAAAGGCTTCTATTATAAACCTAGAATAGACAAGAGTTTTCTTGCTGAATTTCACGAAGGCCTGATAGCATCATCGGCATGTATTGCCGGCGAGATACAGGATGAGATACTTAATGGAACAATGGCGGGGGCAGAAGCAGCTTTGAAGAGCTATCTCGACATATTCGGCGATGATTTTTATCTTGAAATACAACGTCATGAGACCTATGATCCTGAAGCCGACAGATCTGCATTTCCACAGCAGCAGAAAGTTATAGAGGCGTTCAGGAAGCTTTCTGCAAAATACAATGTGAAGATTATTGCTACAAACGATATCCATTTCATAAATGCTGAAGACGCTGAAGCGCACGACAGGCTCATCTGCATCAATACTGCAAAGGATATTGATGATCCGAACAGGTTGAGGTATTCAAAACAGGAATATCTCAAAAGCGAGGAAGAGATGCGCAAGATATTCAGCGATATACCGGAAGCTATCGATAATGTCGCCGGCCTCGTTGAGAAAGTTGAGAAATACAAGCTCGATCACGATCCCATTATGCCTGAGTTTGATCTTCCGGAAGGCTTTTCAGATAATGATGAATATCTCAGGCATCTTACATATAAAGGCGCAGAAAAAAGGTGGAAAACAGTCACTCCTGAACAGACTGAAAGACTCGATTTCGAGCTTGAAATGATTAAGAAGATGGGGTTTCCGGGTTACTTCCTTATAGTCCAGGATTTTCTTAATGCTGCGAGGGAGATGGGTGTTTCGGTTGGACCGGGCAGGGGCTCGGCAGCCGGATCAGCAGTAGCATATTGCCTTAAGATAACAGATATCGATCCTATTAAATACGGGCTTCTTTTCGAACGTTTCCTAAATGTCGACCGTATATCCATGCCTGATATAGATATAGACTTTGATGAAGACGGACGGGAAGATGTACTTAAATATGTTGTTAATAAATACGGACACGACAAAGTAGCGCATATAATAACCTTCGGGTCGATGGCGGCAAAGATGGCAATTCGCGATGTTGCACGTGTACAAAAGCTTCCTTTGCCTGATGCCGACAGGCTTGCAAAGCTTGTTCCCGAAAGGCCGGGTGTTACTCTTGCAGCGGCGTTTTCAGAGGTGCCTGAACTTGCAAAAGAACGGGATTCGCAGAATAAGCTCATTTCACAAACGCTTAAGTATGCAGAGGTTCTTGAGGGATCTGTCAGGCAAACAGGGGTTCATGCATGCGGAATCATAATAGGAAAAGATTCTCTTGATAACTACATACCTCTTTGTACAGCCAAGGATACTGACCTGTATGCAACGCAATTCGACGGGAGTCATGTTGAATCTGTCGGATTGCTCAAGATGGATTTCCTTGGTCTGAAAACACTTTCAATCATAAAAGATGCAATATCCAACATAAAACAGTCGCAGGGAAAAGATATTGATCTCGATTCAATACCTCTTAACGATAAGAAAACTTTCGAACTATTCAGCAGGGGCGAAACAACAGCAATATTCCAGTTTGAATCGACAGGAATGAAAAGATACCTTAAGGAGCTTGAACCAAACAGGCTGGAGGATCTAATCGCAATGAATGCTTTGTACAGGCCGGGACCGATGGAATATATACCACTTTTTATCCGGAGGAAGAAAGGCCTCGAAAAAATAGAGTATCCACTCTCAGTAATGGAGAAGTACCTTGATGATACTTATGGGATAACAGTGTACCAGGAACAGGTTATGCTACTGTCGCAGGAGCTTGCCGGCTTCACAAAGGGACAGGCAGATTCGCTGAGGAAAGCCATGGGTAAAAAGAAACGCTCGATCATGGATGAGATGAAGATCAAATTCATGGAGGGTTGTGCCAAAAACGGCTATGCTGAAGCAATAGTAGAAAAAATATGGAGCGACTGGGAGGCATTCGCCCAATATGCATTCAATAAATCACATTCAACCTGTTATGCATTGATCGCTTACCAGACCGGGTATCTGAAAGCACATTATCCTGCCGAGTTTATGGCTGCAGTTCTGAGCCGTAATATAAGCGATATCAGGAAGATAACTACATTCATGGATGAGACAAGACGCATGGGAATGGAAGTGTTAGGGCCTGATGTGAATGAGAGCTATGTGAAGTTCACTGTCAATAAAGATGGTAATATACGATTCGGCCTTGGTGCAATAAAAGGTGTCGGTGAAAGCGCCGTTCTTCAGCTTATTGATGAGCGAGAAAAAAATGGTTTGTATAAAAATGTATATGATCTCGTTGAAAGAGTCAACCTGAACTCTTTAAACAAAAAAAATCTTGAAGCAATGGCAGTTGCCGGGGCCTTTGACTGTTTCTCTGAAATAACCAGAGCACAATACTTTTCTCTTGACACTAAAGGATCGAGCTTCATTGAGAGTATGATACGGTATGGGAACAATGCAAAATCGATTAAAAGTTCTAGCCAGCAATCGCTTTTCGGTGAGTCAGGAGGATTTGATCTGATCAAGCCGGAGCCCTCCCCCTGCCCTGAATGGCCAAAACTCGAGAAGCTGAACAGGGAAAAGGAAGTTATCGGGATCTATCTGTCATCGCATCCGCTTGACGATTTCCAGCTTGAAATTAAGAACTTCGCCACTGCCAATCTCTCCGATCTGCAGAATCTGAGAGACTACCTTGAAAGAGATGTGACTGTTGCAGGAATGGTAACCGAAGTCAGAACAGGAATAAGCAAGAACGGCAAACCTTATGGTTCAATAACGCTTCAGGATTATTCTGATTCCTTCAGGTTCATGCTGTTTGATAAAGAGTATATTGACTTCAGCAAGTTCTTTACTATGGGCTATTATCTTCTGATAAAGGGCCGTGTTCAAAAAAGAAAATACCGTGAAGATGAGCTTGAATTCAGGATCAAGACAATCAACCTGCTTTCAAGCGTCAAGGACGAGCTGATCAAATCAGTTACGCTGAAGATAAATCCTGAAAATCTCGACAGGGAAATGATAAACGAGCTCCACGAACTGGCACGGCAGAACAAAGGCGAGACGGAACTGAAATTCCTCTTCCTTGACGAGGAGGACAAAATTTCACTTATGATGTTTTCAAGGACGCTGAGAATCAGGTTGAATAACGAGTTTGTTGACTGGCTCGACGAACATCCTTTTATTGAATATAAGGTTAATTAAGTTATATTTGCACCCCGGTGGAAACCGGGACAGGCATATAAACAATGCAGAACATTTCACCCATGACCTTTGGATAATGAAAAGATTAACTAAATAAATTACATAACACCATGGCTCTTGAAGTAAATGATTCCAATTTCGATGAAGTAGTTGTTAAATCTGACAAGCCCGTAGTCGTCGATTTCTGGGCTGAATGGTGCGGCCCCTGCAGGATGATTGCTCCTATTATTGAGGAAATATCACACGAATTTGAAGGGAAAGCGCTTGTAGTCAAATGTGATGTTGACAACAGTCCTTCTGTAGCGATGAAATACAGTATCAGGAATATCCCTACAGTATTATTCTTCAAGGGCGGCAAAGTTGCAGACAAACAGGTTGGCGCTGTTCCAAAGAACTCATTTGTAACAAAGCTCAATGCATTGCTTTGAGCAGATGCCCATTATTAGCTATATTTTATGACTGTCTGCATATTTGCATCCTCAAGCAGCAAGATAAATGGTGAATACGCTCAGGCGGCATCACAGCTAGGTTCATTACTCGCGACAGCCGGGATGGATGTCGTTTATGGCGGAGGAGGAATAGGTTTAATGCGGAATGTTGCAGATGCTGTAATAGCAAATCATGGAAAGATAACGGGTGTAATACCGGGATTCATGATAGATGCAGGCTGGAATCACCCGGGAGTTACAGATATGATAGTTACAAACGATATGGGTGAAAGGAAAAAACAGATGTTTGCACTTGCAAATGCTGTTGTTGCCCTTCCCGGAGGGATCGGGACTCTTGAAGAACTTACCGAAGCAATAACATTAAAGCAACTTGGGCTGTTCCGAGGACATATAATATTGCTTAATACAATGGGGTTCTACGGGCAGCTTATAGAATTTCTTAATCATATGGTAAACGGTAACTTCCTCAGGTTTGAACACACAGGCATCTGGGAGATTGCATCAACGCCTGAGGAAGTTATTGCATTGCTTGATAAGGAGCAGGACTGGATACCTGATCCGAGAAGCATAGCAAAGATTTAATATCAGTTCTGCGGAATCTTTGTTCCGATGAAAAGTATATCATCGACCTGCGGCAAATTGCCTCTCCATGCAATTGTTTCATCGAGAAGTTTCTTTCTTTGCTCTTCAACAGGCATTGCCCAGATCTCCGAGAGAAGCTTCTTTACATTACCCGATTTATACTTCTTTACTTCTTCGGTGCCAAACTGGTCAGCATAGCCATCAGAGCACATATAAAGCATATCGCCTGGTTGTATATCCACCTTCTGATTTGAAAAACTCTTCTTATCGCTTATTGCAGTCATCCCAATAGGGAATCTGTCACCTTTATACATGAAGACTTCCCCATTCCTAACAACGTATAAAGGATTATACGCTCCCGCAAATTCGAGAGTGAAATCTTTTCTGTTGAAGGCAACAAGGGCCATGTCCATACCATCATTTATTATTTCTTCGTTCCTCTGCATAAGAGCTTTCAGAACCTCGGTATTCAACTGATCGAGTATTGCGGACGGCCGCGTGATGCCATATTCCCTTACTACTTTGTTAAGAGAATTATGCCCGATAATTGACATAAAAGCGCCTGGAACGCCATGCCCTGTACAATCGCAGACAGCAATGTACTGATGATCTCCATCGTCGTGCATCCAGTAAAAGTCACCGCTCACAATATCCTTTGGCATAAAAAGCACGAATGTTTCTTTAAACATGTCATCCCTTGGAAGCATTGCCCTCTGAATTCTCTCAGCATACCTTATACTTGCGGTGATATCCCTGTTCTTCTCTTCGATTTCCATACTCTTCTGGACGACTTCAGCAGTTCTCTCCTTTACTTTTTCCTCAAGTACCTGCTTTTCTCTAACAAGATTCTTCTCCCTGATCTTAATATAGGCGATAATACCAACGAGAATAAGTACTGCGGCTGTTATCATAAACCACCATGTCCTGTAAAAAGGCGGTTTTATGATAAAGCTGAACGTCACCGGTTCTTTGTTCCATACGCCCTGGCTGTTGAGAGCTTTTACCATAAATCTATACTTACCGGCAGCAAGGGCCGGGTATGTAACTCGCGTCTGTTCGGTTACCGGTTGCCAGTCAGCATCAGCTCCTTCGAGCATCACCTTGTATTTTACGACATCCGGGTTTGTGACACAAATACTGTAATAATCGAACAAGATGGTTCTCTCGCCATAATTAAGTTTCATACCCTGAATCATCTGTCGTGTTTCATAGTTGACTCTCATCCCGATAATATGTGTGAGAGGTTCGAGCTCTTCGGCTGAAGCTTTTCCCGGAATAAGCCGTGTTGCGCCATTTGAAGTACCGAACCAGTAATCACCATCGGGGCTTTTAAAGAATGCATTTGGCCTTGATTCTATTCCCGTAAAACCGTTCCTTTCAGTATAAGAAAAAATTCTGCCGCTCTCGGGAAAGTACCTGTTAAGACCACTGTTTGTACCTATGAAAATACTTCCATCTTCGGAAGTTACGAGAGTATTTATTACATCTGAAAGCAGTCCTTCACTCTGAGTCAATATTGATACAATCGAATCATTTCTCAGTCCTCTGATCCCTTCGTTTGTACCTACCCAGAGAATGCCATTGCCATAGGTCATTGATATAGGTTTAAGACCGGTAAAACTTTTAATCCTTGAAAATCTGTCTTTAGCCGGTTCATATTTAAAGAGAGTGGGCTTGCTTCCGCTTGGCTCTATACCTATCCACATAATACCTGAAGGATCATTATAAAGTGCTGTTATTCCTGTAACAGTAAGACTGTCAAGAACAATCCGTCGCACGAAATTATCCTGACCGATGGTTCCGGCCATGACGCCATCTGATGTGCCAATCCAGAGGTTGTTTCTTTTATCAATTTCAAATGCTGTCACCTGAAGAAAATTTGGCATCCGGGAGTTTATCTCAGGCTGTGCTTCAAACCTGTTTGTTTTCATGTTAAACATTAATACCCCTCCGCCGTTTGTACCAATCCAGAGATTGCCATCATTGTCAGCCTTAAAGAACCGTATGTCATCAGGAATGGCATTGACTTTCTCATTATATATGACCGGTTTGTTTCCTTCACCGGGTTTATATCTTGAAATTCCTGCGGCTGTTCCAAACCAGACACTGCCGGAATGATCCTTATAAACAGCATTAACTATCGGATTTGGCAGAATCTCCCCGCTGCTGAATGTAGTAAAAGCATCGCCCTTGAAAATTGTAAGTCCGTTATTCTGGTCTGCAATCAGTATATTTCCTTCAACATCCTCGATAATATCATATATCCGGGAAGCGGCCAACCCGGTTTTCTGGTCATAAATCTGAGGTACAGTATCCTCTATAACGGCTATACCTCCTCCCCAGGTCCCGATCCATATCCTTCCTTTCCTGTCCTCGGTCATGCATGTTACCGCATTGCTTGACATTCCTGCTCTTATCAGATCTATAATATACATGTGGCTGGAAGGCATATTGTACTTATAAATTCCACCATTGTAGGTGCCGAACCAGATGTTCCCTTTTGAATCATCGAGCATGCACATTGTACTGAAGTAAGTAGTATAATGCGGCAGCCTGTAATTTTCAAACTTCTTATCTGAATTGCTATATCTTCTCAGGAATCCTTCATTTGCAATGCATATAAAAGAGCTGTCGCCAACAACTTCAGAACCTGTAAGCAGGTCACTAAGGCCGTCTTTTCCTGTAAACTGCCTTGCTTTTATTTTCCTGATATCCTTCAAAGGAAGGGGAATCATGATGGCGCCATTATTGTAAGTTGTGAGCCAGAGCGAATTTCCTACCTGAGCAATACTATTTACGTCACCGGTGAGTGTTAGTGAATCGAATGCGGCTCGTTCAAATATGCTGCCATTGAACCTCGAGACGCCTCCATTCAGGTGCCCTAACCAGATATTGCCATCAGAATCTTCGGTGATACACCTTACACCACCCGGAGCGAGGCTGTCGCGTGTTGTGAAATTCCTGAAATTTTTACCGTCGAAACGTGATAATCCGTTTGCCGTTCCAAGCCAGATGTTATCTTTTGAATCCTGAAGAAGAGTATAAACCTTTTGCTCGCTCAATCCCTGCTTTATACCGTAATTGTCGAAAAAAAAGTTTTGTGATTTTGCCGGGATCAATCCTGCAAAAAGCAAAAGCCAGGCAATATAAATTGCCCGGCATCTGACTGCTTTTATGTTTAACATACTATTTTATTTAGCAATGAAGAAGAATGTTCCGTTCATGTCTTCCAGACCCTGGATCTTACCGAATTTTGGTTTCTGACCTGATTCAGTTGATACTGCAGCTGTAACCGTCTGGACAACTTTTTCAATTGGAATACATGCATTCTTATTGTTCATAAGCGTGCTGGCAAAAGTCGATGTAAACTTTGAATTATCAACTGCAAGCTCATAACCTGCAGATGAAAAAACCTGTGCAGATTTGGCGCCTGCAACTATTGAATTATCACATTTCGGAACATCGTTCGAGGAGCGCATTGCTGTATAAAAACCTGGTCCTGACTCACAAGCATCAGTAACAACAAGTGTGTGAACAACAACATCGCCATACCCCTGTAATCCTGCTTTCAATACATTTATATTAAAATATGTAAACTCATCATCCCTCTTTGCATCAACCGGGATCCAGTAACCGACATCATTTATAAATTTACCATGTCCTGCATACCAGATAAGAAGAGATTTAACCTGGTTCTTCTTCACAAGGTCACGAAGTTCGATATTAAAGAAATACTCCATTTCCTTCTTTGTCATATCCTTTTTGTGCAACCTGTTATGAATCTGATAGCCTGCAAGTGCGCGATCGATTGTGCTAATATCCTTGATTGGGCCATCGAGACTTGCAAATGTTTCATAACTTGAATTCTCTATAAAGACGGCCCAGGTTCTTCCCATAGGATTGTTGGCAGCAATTTCAGCCCCTGATCTGTTCAGGTTGAATACTTTTTCAGTCCTGTTGCCGTAAACATCTTCAACAACAACAGTGAATTTGTTAAGATTTGAAATATCAATAGGTGCAGAAAAGGATGGATTCAGCTCAGTCGGGAGATAAGTTGCGATGTAATTCTCAACAGTTATTGATTTAATAAGACTTTGATCCGTTATCTTGCCCTGGATTGCAATGTTCGGATTGGGGGTATCGAGCATTACTGTTCCATCATCGGTAGTGAATGGCGCTATGAGAGTGATTTCAGGCGGCGTGACTTCTGTTCTTTTAATAGGGAAATTGAGCACTTTCTCGTTATTATAATCATCGACCGCGGTTATCTTCAACTCGTTTGCACCGGTTATACTAACATTTGCAAGGAAATCATATTCACCATTCTTCTCGACAGTCATTATTGTTTCGTTATTGATTGTGAATGATTTCAGCTTGCTTTTCTCCTTTATCTTACCTGAAACAAGTACAGTAGCCAGATCGCCTTTGATTTCCATTGTGTCTTTTATCGCAACAGGGCTGATAACTGAAATATCAGGAGGATTGGTTTCCCTGTTAAGCTCATATAATCTTGCCTGGGCGTCCTTCAACATTTTACGGGCGCGCATATCGAACTCTGAAAGAGCAGTGATCTTTGAATAATCCTCCATTGCCTTATCGAAGCTCATTACTTCTTCATACGATTTTGCTCTTCTGAAATATGCATTGGCTGAGTCAGGCTTCATTGATATATACCTTGAGAAGTCTCCGATGGCATTTGTATGCTGGTTAAACTCCTGGTATAAGACGCCCCGCTGAAAGTAGAAATCAGCATTTGAGG
The DNA here is from genome assembly GCA_036261265.1 of Bacteroidales bacterium. Classification (GTDB taxonomy): domain Bacteria; phylum Bacteroidota; class Bacteroidia; order Bacteroidales; family VadinHA17; genus LD21. The sequence goes on along the minus strand of DATALC010000043.1, from coordinate 109,330 downwards.
GATCAATCAGGATATTCTTTGACATATCGTTGATTGCATTCGGAAAATCAAGAGCCTTCTTATAGATCATCGATCTGAGCCTGTAAGCATCGGTGTTTTTATCATTGAGCTTCAGAACTTCATTACACTGTGCCATTGCCTCTGAAGGTGCAGAAGTTGCAAGCATTTCAGCCAGGGCAAGCCTGGGTTCGGGAAGGGACTCATCTTTATCTATTGATTTCTCAAATTCCTTCTTTGCGCTTGGCTCATTTTTTAACCTTGCATATATCAGCCCCCTGTAATAATAATCCATTGGATCGGGTTTGACAAGAAGGGCCGTATCTGAGCATTTCAATGCCTGATCATATTTTCCCTGTTCAAGGAGAGTAATAGTCTTTTCCTTATAGACTTCATGCTCACGTTTTGCCATACCCGACGCTTTATTAAGGAGAACCAGCGCCTCGTCGTATTTTTTTGTTCTGTTGGCAATAGCTCCAAGCCTGATTACCGCATCGGAATTTTTGGGTGCAAAAACTACAGTCTTTTCATAATCTGCTTTTGCCTCATCGTATTTCTTAAGCTTTTCATAAGCCTGACCACGGATTAAATAGTACTCGGGATTTGACGGCTCCAAACCTAAAGCGCTTGTGAACTGGGTTATGGCATCTTCGTATTTCTGGCCTTCATAAAATTCCATTCCGGCCTTATAATACTTTTTGCCATTCTGACCGAAAGAGTCAACTGAAACCAGGCAGGTCAGAAATGCAATAAGTAATACTATCTTCTTCATATATCGGTTAGTTTAGATGTCGGTCGATAAATCAAATTTATGTTTTTTTTTTAAAATATATCGTTATTTCTGCACATTTGAGTAAATTCTAAGGCAACTTCCCTCAAATTCCTGTTCAGAAATCATTGTCCCCCCATGTTCCGGCGCCTTTACACCTTTACCGAACTGCTTTTTCCCTGTGAAAATCCTTGCCTCATCCCATAGATTATTCATTATGAAATGATTCAATACTCCTGCGCCGCCTTCAATGAAGACTGATTGCACTCCGGCATTATAAAGGTACTTTACAATCTGGAAGCATGACTGTTCCTCCATGTTCAGTCTTACTACGGTGGCCAGTGGAACAGTAACTTCACTATTATGTGAAAAAACAATAATGTTTCCGGCCACTGACACAGGACTGATCTTTCCTGATCTGCTAAGAATCAACACGAGCGGATCATGCCCTTTCCACTCCCTTACATTAAGCCTGGGATTGTCTGTCCGGACCGTTCCTGCGCCGACAAGAATTGACTGCTCAAAAGATCTCCATCGATGAACAAGTACACGTTCAGGTTTCCCTGATATCCATGTCGGACCGGCATCGAACCCGGGTTCCCGGGCAATATCAATAAAACCATCTGAACTCATTGCCCATTTTAAAACAATCCAGGGTCGCCTTTTTTCATTAAAAGTAAAAAAACGTCTGTTTATCCATCTCGATTTTTCCTCAAGTATTCCTGTAACAACTGATATCCCGGCTTCTTTCAGCTTTTTTATTCCTGCGCCGCTTACTTTACTGCTTGTATCAGGTGTGCCAACAACCACCCTTGGAATTGAACTGGCTATTATGAAATCTGCACATGGCGGCGTTTTTCCAAAATGGGAGCAAGGCTCAAGATTCACATAGAGTGTTGATTCATTCAACCTATTCCGATCCTGCACTGAATTAATTGCATTCACCTCGGCATGAGGAAGTCCGGATCGCTGATGGTAACCCTCTCCTATTATAAGCCCATCATGAACAACAACAGCGCCGACAAGAGGATTAGGATAGGTCATTCCTTCAGCACATGAAGCCAGTTCAAGGCACCTTCTCATGAATTTATCATTATCATCTGCCGCCATTCAGCTAAAAGAGCTAAATTTGAAATATGACTGTTAATTTATTAACAATAAAAGACATAAGGTCTTATCTTGATAAGGAATTAAAAGATTTATATGATCACAATGAAACCGCTTTCCTTTCAAAGATCATAACTAAGACAATTTTTGCAGGCGCGGGGTTGCATGAAATATATAATCCCGGGAATTCACTCAGCGCCGTACAAAAATCGGGAATAATAAATTATGTCGATGAACTTAAAAAAGGGAAACCATACCAGTATGTTCTTGGGGAGACTGAGTTTTACAACTGCATAATAAAAGTTTCGCCTGCAGTTCTCATACCAAGGCCCGAGACAGAGGAACTTGTAGATATTATAATAAAGGAAAACAGGAATTTTAAAGGTGATATTATTGATTTTGGATCAGGATCGGGATGCATTGCAATAGCGTTGAAGCGCCACATCCCCGGAGCAGACCTCACATCATTTGATATTTCAGATGATGCCCTGAGAGTTGCAGAGTTAAATGCTTCAATTAACAATGTTAATGTAAGATTTGAAAAAAATGATATCCTAAACTTTCAGAATCAGTCAAAGAGCAAGGCAGGGATAATTGTAAGCAATCCTCCATACGTAAGGAATTCCGAAAAATCCGGGATGAAGAAGAATGTCCTTGATTTCGAACCCGGCGCTGCGCTTTTCGTTGATGACAATGACCCTTTGATCTTCTATCGTGCAATTCTTGAAATTTCTGAGAACATTCTTCAGCCGGGAGGAAAAGTGTATTTTGAAATAAATGAAGCTCTCGGGACTGAGATGAAAGATCTTCTGAAACAATACGACTATTCATGTATTACTATCATTAAAGATTTAAATGACCGTGACAGATTCGCAAAAGCAATCAGAAACGAATAAAGCAGATCTCTGGAGAACTGGTCTCAATAAAGCAATGAAGCTTTGTTCCGAAAGGGAAATATGTATCAGGGAAATATCAGATAAATGTTCATCATGGGGAATCGGAAAAGATGACACAGACAGGATCATTAAAATTCTTCTCGATGAAAAGTTTATCGATGAGAACAGGTATGCCTCGGCTTATGTCAGAGATAAGTTCAAATACAACAAGTGGGGAAAGGCAAAGATAGCTGCCGGACTTAGAATGAAGGGTGTTCCGCGTGAAATAATAAGCCAGTCCCTGGGACTTTTAGATGATGAAAATTACAAGCGCCTTCTTGAGAGTCTCCTGGCATCACAAAGAAAGAAGATAAAAGCAAAAAACCAGTATGATCTTAAAGCAAAGCTCATGAGGTATGGATTATCAAAAGGGTTTGAGAGCGCACTTTTATATGAGATCCTCGGGGAAGAAGTTTGAAAATCTCAATTTGCAAGGATGATAGTCATCCATCTCAGAAATGGCCAGAATGTAAGTAAAACCATTATACCCGAACCGGTTGCATCTATGAATATAAGATTGTTTCGCCCGTATTTAAGTTTCAGGAAATAGAATGAAAACACTATCCGCAGAAGCAACTGCGAAATAAAAAATATAAATATCCTCATCCCGAATATGTTCCATTCAGAAGCTTTGCTGAAGCTGCCTCTCAGTATTAATGAAAGACTGTGAGAAAGGCCGCATGAAGGACATGGCTGACCTGTAAGTTTTTCATGAATACAGGAGACAGGGTAATTATTACTTTCAGGCGAGAAAACAATAAAGTAACAAAGCATGAGTATTATTATACCTGCGAGAATAAGGTTAATAAAAAGATAAGGCTCTTCAGGGAGCCTTATCTTCAGTGTTTTTGTGTGATTACCTGGCAACTGATGTATCTTTTTCAATTGTTGTATCTTTCCCTTCGAGTCCTTCAAGAAGCTTTTCCTTGTCTTTTTTCTTTGTGTTTATCTCGATAACATCACCATCGCTCTCAATCTTGATATTAACATTATTGTCTTCGAGTTCCTTTACGACATTATCCTGAACATCATCAATTATATTCTGGATATCATTCGGCCATTTACCTACACCGTCGGCAATCTTGCCTGCAATAAAGATCTGGGAAAATGAGATCATTGTGGCAATTATTGCGATTATAAGACCTGCAACCGGCATACCTTTAGGAGCATTCCGGCTTGAAGCCTGTGAGAGTCCGACTGCAGCAAGTATAATCGCAATTATACCCGGGATAATAGCTATGAGACCAACGCAGGGTATTACTGCCAGCACGAATGTGATTATTGCCGTAATAAGAGCAGCAATTCCCAGGTTCTGACCGGCATTATTTTTTACCTCTTCCATGACATTTGATATTAACGTTATTATTCATTTCCTGACAGGATATTTACAATATCCTGCTCTAAAGACGTCTTCGGAACTTCAATGATGCGTCCGGCTTCAGAATTATTTTTATAAAAAATGAATGTTGGTACCCTGCTTATATTCAGTGAGGCGAAATCTCCGACAGGTGATTGCTTTGCATCATCAACCCCGATAAATGTAATCTTGTCAGCAGGGAACTGCCATAGTTCCATGATCTTCATGAATCGTGGCACCTCTCTTCTGCTGTCGGGGCACCATGTACCCATGACTATTTTAATTGTAATGTTATCTTTCTGAATATCAATCAAGCTGTTAAGAGCATCAGTATTGGGCATGTATTCATCAAGTCCTTCAAGGAACCATGCTGCATGAGGCTCCCTTCTGAGTAAGGCAGGATCATAGTAACCAAGCAACCATGTCGTCTGGTCATGGTAATTAACCGGAGAAGGCGCTACGGAAGAATGTTCAACTGAATCATCGGCTTCAGCTGTAGTCCTGGTTGCATGGGAACGTGCATCAGTTGTTTTCCTGGATGTACCGCAACCGGTCAGAAAAGATGAGATGATAATGAAAATTAAAAGAAAATGTCTCATTTGTATTTGATTAATAATAAATACAAAATAAATCCAATTTTTTAAAAGGTATTTATCCGGGAGATAAAAAACAACAGCGAAAATAAAACCATTACTCAGATAATGATTTTATTCAGGTGCTGATTCTTTATTTCAGATGAGACCCAGAAGGATCTCCATTATCTGCCTTGCAGCTTTTGAAACCGAAGTTCCCGGGCCAAAGATAGCCGAAACGCCTGCCTCATACAGGAAATTATAATCCTGTGCAGGTATAACCCCCCCGGCAATGACCATTATATCTTCGCGTCCAAGCTTTCTGAGTTCATCAATAACCTGGGGGACGAGAGTTTTATGTCCTGCAGCAAGACTCGATATCCCCAGTACATGCACATCGTTCTCGACAGCCTGTTTTGCAGCTTCGGCCGGTGTCTGGAATAAAGGTCCCAGATCGACATCGAAACCAATATCGGCATAACCGCTTGCAACGACCTTGGCGCCCCTGTCGTGTCCATCCTGCCCCATTTTGGCGATCATGATCCTGGGTTGACGACCTTCCTTCTGAGCAAATTCGGCAACCAGACGTTTGGCTTCCCTGAAATCATCGTCGGGTTTGTACTCCGAAGAATAAACTCCTGAAATTGTCTTGATCATGGCTTTATACCTCCCTGCAAATTTTTCACATGCGAATGATATCTCACCAAGGCTTGCCCGAGCAGCGGCAGCATTAACTGCAAGTTCAAGCAGGTTACCCTCCCCTGTCTGGCAGCATTTTGTCAGTGCATCAAGGGCAGCCTGGCATTTCTTTTCATCCCTGTCTCTCCGAAGTTGTGCCAGTCTTCTTATCTGGGCATCACGGACGCAGGTATTATCAACCTCGAGTGTTTCGAGCGGTTCCTCTTTATCAAGCCTGTATTTATTTGTTCCAACGATAGTCTGAATTCCGGAATCGATCCTTGCCTGGGCACGGGCAGCAGCTTCTTCAATTCTCATCTTTGGCACTCCCGACTCAATCGCTTTTGCCATACCTCCGAGTTTCTCAACTTCCATTATATGTTCCCATGCCCTGTAAGCAATGTCATTCGTAAGAGACTCTACATAGTATGATCCAGCCCAGGGATCTATTGCTCTGCAAATATTTGTTTCTTCCTGGATATATATCTGTGTATTCCTTGCAATTCTCGCTGAAAAATCAGTTGGGAGCGCCATTGCTTCATCGAGAGCATTTGTATGAAGGCTTTGCGTGTGTCCAAGAGCGGCAGCCATAGCTTCTATACATGTGCGTCCCACATTATTATAAGGATCCTGCTCAGTAAGACTCCACCCTGATGTCTGGCAATGTGTCCTGAGAGCAAGAGATTTCGGGTTTTTCGGGTTAAAATCACTTACAATTTTTGCCCACAGCATTCTTGCGGCTCTCATTTTTGCAATCTCCATGAAATGATTCATTCCAATTGCCCAGAAAAATGACAGTCTTGGAGCGAAAGCATCAATATCAAGACCTGATTTTACACCGCTTCTCAGGTATTCGAGACCATCGGCCAGCGTATAGGCAAGCTCGATATCGCATGTTGCTCCTGCCTCCTGCATGTGATAACCAGAGATGCTTATCGAATTGAATTTGGGCATGTTGGCAGAAGTATACCTGAAGATATCTGCTATTATTCTCATTGAGAATTCAGGAGGATAGATGTATGTATTCCTAACCATGAATTCCTTCAGAATATCGTTCTGAATAGTTCCGCTCAGCTCTTCAAGTTTTGCGCCCTGCTCAAGTGCAGTCACAATGTAGAAAGCCAAAACAGGCAGAACCGCACCGTTCATTGTCATTGATACAGACATCCTGTCGAGGGGAATCCTGTCAAAAAGGATTTTCATGTCAAGCACGGAGTCAATAGCGACTCCTGCCTTGCCGACATCGCCCGTAACTCTTTCATGATCTGAGTCGTAGCCCCTGTGTGTGGCAAGATCGAATGCCACCGAGAGTCCCTTCTGTCCGGCTGCAAGATTCCTGCGGTAAAATGCATTCGATTCTTCAGCAGTTGAAAAACCTGCGTACTGCCTGATTGTCCAGGGAACCATAGCATACATGCCGGAATAAGGACCTCTGAGGAAGGGAGGTATTCCTGCCGCATAATGAAGGTGTTTAACATCCTTCAGATCATCTGCAGTATATGCATTTTTTACCGGTATCATTTCCGGCGTCATCCATTCCTCTGGTTTAATACTGTCACCTGCTTTTGCCTTAATTGCAGATATATTTTTCAGATCATTATATTTAAATTCCGGTCTCATAATTATCTCTTTCCCATTAGTACCTTTTCAACCGAGAGGATTTATTCCCAGTTTAAGATTGAAATGTTTCAATATCTCTGTAACGTCTGATTTCATGTGTATAAAATATTCGAGACCAGCAACTTTCAGGTCATCAAGACATGCAGGGTTTCCTGCAACTACAACAATGAAATGATCTTTAAGGTTTTTATAGATAAGCGGAGCAAGCGTTGCATATTCTTCATCGGAGCTGCAGATTACAGCAATATCTGCTGCCGATTCTATCGCTGCCTTCACGCCTGCATCTATAGAATCAAAACCGTTATTGTCTGTAACCCTGTAACCTCCGCAACTGAAAAACACAGATGAGAATTGCGCTCTGGCTTTTCGTTTAACCTGATCCCCTATTGTAAACAGGAATACGTGCGGCCTTCTGCCTGACTTTTCAACAGCCAGCCTTATTTTTTCGTATTCACTGGCGCCTCTGAAAGGTTTTACAGGTTCAACTTCTTTTGCAACAGCATTATTGTTCCCAAAGATTGATTCAGAATTTTCAATCACAGGTGTTTTCTCTCTTGTATTGGGATATTGATTCGTACCAAGAAGAATTGTTTTCCGTGTAGAGACATCTTTCTTCTTCTTTGATGCTGATTTTGAAATACATTTCTGGACCAAACCATTCTTAAGAGCTGCAAGAAAACCACCCTGTTCTTCTGTTTCAATGAAGATCTTCCATGCCAATTCTGATATCAGGTCAGTAAGCTTTTCAATGTAGTACGAACCGGCAGACGGATCAGCAATTTTGTCAAACCCGGCTTCCTCTTTGAGTATCAGCTGCTGGTTCCTTGCAATTCTTTCAGAGAATGCATCCGGTTCACTGTAAAATGTATCGAACGGGATTACTGTGATTGAATTGGCTCCTCCGAGAGCTGCCGACATAGCTTCGGTCTGTGTCCTCAGCATGTTAACATACGGATCATAGATTGTCTTATTCCAACAGGATGTAACGCTGTGAATTTCAATTTCAGGAAAATCATTATCACAATATCCTTTCATCACAACCGACCAAAGCATTCTTGCGGCCCTGAGCTTCGCTATTTCGACGAAATAATCGGAACCGATGCCAAAGCTGAACCTGATTTTTGAAGCTGAATCATGACAATCAAGGCCCCTTGACGTAAGCTGGGACATATATTCATTCCCCATTGAAATGGCGAATGCAAGCTCCTGAATTGCATCCGCGCCCGAATTTCCGAGTGAGGATGCATTTATATGTATTGTTCTGAAATTCCTGTACTTAGCTGAATCTTTCGTCAGGTCGGCAAGATAATTAAACCCATCTTCCACAGGAATACAAAGCGTTCCGTTTAACATAAGCCTGCCAAGAGGATCAGCTTCGATCGCACCCCTTATCTGTGAAGGCTCAAGACCTTTTTCCGAACATATAGAAAGTACAGCCCCGAGGATTTCCTTTGCCATGCCGTTACAGAGAAAATTAAGCTCTACAGCTTCGGGATCAATGCCGCTTAGAAGAGTTTGCATGTTTTGGCGGCTGACAGAAGAAGGGTCCTGTATAATAAAACCTAATGATTCAACACCTTTCATGAGGATATCGAGAGCCTTTGCATTAGCCTCATTATAATTCCTTACTCTGATATCCTGCCTTATGAGCCAGTTGTTGCCTGTTTTTGAGCCGCGCCTGAAAGGAAACTGACAAGGTAACGAATCGACAGCAATAAGATCATCAAGGTCTTCTTCCCTGTAAAAAGGCATTATTTCAATCCCTGCGTTTTTCCAGATCAACTTTCCAAAGTCGGCTCCCTTTAGATCCGTGGTGATCTTTTGCATCCATTCTTCTGTTGAAACCGGTGGAAACTGCCCGAACAGATTTTGCTTTTTATGCATCACTCTCTTTTATTTTGGCTGCAAATATAAGAGAATACATTGAAGTCCAACAATGAGTTATGTCACCCGAAGGAATAAAAACCCCGGCCGGAAATCAAGCTCTACTGACCAGCAAACTCCATCAGGTACGACTTTATAAAAGCTGAAAGATCACCATCGAGAACAGCCTGAACATTACCTGTCTCATGACCTGTCCGCAGGTCTTTTACCATCTTGTATGGATGAAGAACATACGATCTTATCTGAGATCCCCATTCGATTTTCTTCTTCTCTCCTTCTATCTTTGCCTGTTCCTCCTGACGCTTTCGTATCTCAAGCTCATAGAGTTGCGACTTGAGGATCCTCATCGCATTCTCCTTGTTGTTAAGCTGCGATCGTGTCTCCTGGTTCTCAATTATTATTCCTGTCGGATGATGCCTTAACCGCACAGCTGTTTCAACCTTGTTTACATTCTGTCCTCCGGCGCCGCTCGACCTGTATGTTTCCCAGGTTATATCGGCCGGATTGACAACAATCTCAATATTGTCATCAACAAGCGGTGAAACGAAAACAGAGGCAAAAGTAGTCTGTCTTTTTCCCTGTGCATTAAAGGGGGATATTCTTACAAGGCGGTGCACTCCGTTCTCACTCTTAAGATAGCCGTAAGCCCGTTCACCGTCAATTTCAATAGTGACTGATTTGATTCCTGCTTCATCTCCCGACTGGTAATCAAGCTCTTTCACTTTATAATTATTGCGTTCTGCCCACCTCAGATACATTCGCATAAGCATCGAAGCCCAGTCATTACTTTCGGTTCCTCCGGCGCCTGAGTTGATCTTAAGTATTGCGCCAAGCTGATCCTCCTCTTTCTGAAGCATGTTCCTCACCTCAAGGTCCTCGATCATTGAAATGCTGGAATAATACTGGTTCTCGATGTCCGGTTCGGTTGCATCACCATCTTTGTAAAAATCATATAAAACCGAAAGATCATCGAGAGAAGCGGAGATTTTCTGAAAATCATTTGTCCATGATTTAAGTCTTGCAATCTCTTTCATCAGGTCTTCGGCTTTCTTCGGATCATTCCAGAGACCCGGCTGCTGCGACAGGCCTTCTTTCTCCTGTATTGTTATAAGCTTACCTTCGATGTCAAAGATACCTCCTCAACGCTTCACGGCGTTCCATCAGGGCCTTTATCTGTTCACCTGTAATCATTTTTTCTTTTTTTTCACAAATTTAGTCTTTTATCGCTTTATTTGTCGGCTGAAATCAACAAACAGCTCATAATGCTTAAACTGATCACCAAATTGAAACCATATTCCCCGTACATTCTTGTTGCATTGGTGGTCCTGATCCTGTCTGTTTCATCAACTCCGGATATTCCCACGCTAAAGATCCATGCCGGAAAAAAAACCTTAAGGCTTGATTATCTTATTCATTTCTGTGAGTATGGTGCGCTTTCAGTCATTGCTTTTCTAACTTTTTCCGGACGGCAGTTTTCTGCAGGATTAATAAGGTTTTCGGCAGTAACCTCAGGCTTGATACTATTTGCAGTTGCAGATGAGTTTCATCAGAAAATTATTCCGGGCAGAACTTTCAGCCCTTATGATGTGACAAGCAACCTGCTTGGAGTATTTGCGGCTTTGCTTTTCTGTATTTTTATTTTTAGAATTATACGGTCTCAAATTTCAAATGGCCGGGTGTAATGTAAGAAATGAACATAAGTGCATTTTAATTGATTGTTCTTTTCGCGACAATGAAATATTTTCTTTATTTGCCTGACATAATCGTTGTATTTTAATGCTAAAATCGTGCTGCTACCGAAACCTTACAGAAGCCGGGTGTGATGAAGCCGGCAGGGGTTGTCTTGCGGGCCCTGTGGTTGCAGCCGCAGTAATACTTCCAAGAAATTTCAGGCATCTTGTACTTGATGATTCAAAAAAGCTTACTGCAAAGCAACGTGAAGAATTGAAGCTTGAGATCATTGAAAAGGCAGTTGCCTGGAAAGTGGCTTTCGTGGATAATGATGAAATTGACAGGACAAATATATTGAGGGCTTCAATCAAAGCAATGCATATTGCAATTGAGGGTCTCGACAAAGTACCTCAGTTTCTTTTAATTGACGGGAACAGGTTCTATCCATATAAAAACCTTGGTTACAAGACTATAATTAAAGGTGACGGGATATATTTTTCGATAGCGGCAGCATCTGTACTTGCAAAGACATTCAGGGATGAGTTTATGAATAAGCTCCATAACGAATATCCGGAATACGGCTGGGATCACAACAAAGGTTATCCGACTCCTTTCCACAGGGAAGCTATCCTACGTCACGGGATCACTCCCTATCACAGAAGAACGTTCAGTCTGTTTGATACACAGCTTGAACTTGAATTGGAGTTGTGATTATTAACAGTATCTTTGTATTTCTTTTATAAACAATAAACTATACTATCATTATATGAGAAAATTGCTTTCGATCCTTGGGATCTTCGTATTCACCATGGGATTCAGATTGAAAGCGGATGAGGGCATGTGGCTTCTTCCGCTGATTGAGAAATTAAACATGGGAAGAATGACAGAACTTGGTCTGAAACTCTCGGCCGAGGAAATCTACAGCCTTAACCAGCCTTCAATTAAAGATGCGATTATTATTTTCGGTGGCGGATGCACAGGTGAGATCGTTTCATCACAGGGCTTAATACTTACAAATCATCATTGCGGTTATGGTCAGATCCAGAACCACAGCACTGTCGAACATGACTATCTGAAGGATGGTTTCTGGGCTATGTCGAAAGAAGAAGAGTTGCCTAACCCTGGTTTGTCTGTCACTTTCCTCATCCGTATCGAAGATGTTACAAACCAGATTCTTGCCGATGTTAAACCCGGAATGAGTGAGACTGATCGAACAGCTGCTGTGAATACAGCACGTCTTGCAGTTGAAAAGAAAGCCCAGGAAGGTAATAATTACAGGGTCTCCGTCGGAAGCTTTTATGGCGGCAATTATTTCTATCTTCTTGTATATGAAAGATATAACGATGTAAGGTTAGTAGGAACGCCTCCTCAGTCGATTGGGAAGTTCGGTTCAGATACAGACAACTGGGAATGGCCGCGGCATACGGTCGATTTCAGCATGTTCAGGGTTTATTCAGGCCCTGACGGTAAACCGGCTGCTTATTCAACAAACAATGTACCATTGAAACCAAAATACCACCTCCCAATTTCAATAAAGGAACTCAACAAGGGCGATTTCGCAATGATACTTGGATATCCAGGAAGAACAAACAGGTATATGACATCTTACGAGATCGATGAGATGCTTAAAATAACTCATCCTAACCGCATAAAGATACGCGGCGTGAAACAGGATGCCTGGATGGAAGACATGAAGGCCGATGAGAAAGTAAACATACAGTATTCAGCAAAATATTTCAGCTCATCAAACTACTGGAAATATTCAATAGGCCAGAAAGCAGGCCTTGAAAGATTGAATGTGAAAGCAGAAAAAGAAGAGCTTGAAAAACAATTCAGCAGCTGGATAGCTTCAAATCCTGCAGCAAAGGAAAAGTATGGTGAAGCCCTCAATATGATACAAACTGCAATTGAAGGCAGATCAGAATATTACAATGCACTGCAGTATCTTTCAGAATGTATGCAGGGATGTGAGATTTTGAATTTCGACCCGCTGGCTGAGCTGCTTATTAAGGCGCTGAAATCAGGCGACCAGGAGCAGGTGCGACAGGCAACAGAAAAAATCAGGACAAACATAGATGAGCTTTACCAGGATTATAATCCTCCAACAGATAAGAAAGCAACAAAAGCTTTACTTAAGTTGTACCGCGATGATATGCCGGTTAAATTCCTTCCTGCATTCTTTACAAATGTTGTTGATAAAAAATTCAAGGGAAGTACAGACAGGTATGTTGATGATATGTTTGCAAGATCGATTTTTGCGGGAAAAGAAAAACTTTTAGCATTTCTTGATAAACCTTCCCTAAAAGTAATCCAGAATGACCCTGCCTACCTTGCATCACTCGATGTGGATGAGATTGCAGGCATTGTCTCCAAAGGATCCGGTCAGTTCGACAGTCAGCTTGCAGCTGGTAAGAGGATCTGGCAGGCTGCCCTGATGGAAATGGCTCCTGACAAGATCCGTTATCCCGATGCCAACTCAACAATGAGGCTCACATACGGGACCATTGAGGATTACGATCCGCGTGACGGTGTTACGTATAAGTATTATACAACAATGCAGGGAATGCTTGAAAAATACAAACCAGGCGATTATGAGTTTGACCTGCCTCAGCGACTTATCGATCTTTTTAATAAAAAAGAATTCGGAAGATACTCATCTGAGAGAGGGTATATGCCTGTTTGTTTCCTCACAACCAATGATATAACCGGCGGTAATTCAGGAAGTCCTGTTATCAATGGCAATGGAGAGTTGATCGGTCTTGCCTTCGACGGCAACTGGGAATCAATGAGTGGTGATATCGAATACGAGCCCGAACTGCAAAGGACAATAGCAGTCGATATACGTTGTGTTCTCTGGGTAATCGATATTTATGCAGGCGCCGGCCACCTCGTGGATGAGATGACAATTGTAAAATAGTTTGCAACTTAATAATACAGGGTATATTTGTCTCAGAAATGTACCCTGTATATTTTATAGCTTCCGATCACTATTTGCACCTTGCGTTTAATAGTTTTATATTTGCAGGAAACAACAAAATATGCGTCTGGACCTGATTGAGATACTTGCCGCCTTCATGGTTCTTTTTGCAATAATCGACATTCCCGGTTCAATTCCAATAATCATTGATATTAAGGCTAAAAGGGGCGAAATTAAATCATCCAAAGTAACACTTGTATCTTTTGCAATACTTGCTTCTTTTCTTTTTATAGGAAATCCGCTCCTCGGCATCTTCGGGATAGATGTATCATCATTCGCCATTGCCGGATCATTTATAATCTTCCTTATTGCAATGGAAATGATTCTTGGTATAGAATTGTTCCAGCAGGATTCCGTGCACGGAGGAGCTATTTTCCCGATAGCGTTTCCGCTGATAGCCGGCGCCGGTTCAATTACAACAATCCTTTCACTTAAAGCCGAATATCAGACAATCAATATATTCCTTGCCCTCCTTCTGAATATGATTGTGATTTACCTTGTACTGAGGCTTACAACATTTTTCGAAAAGGTACTTGGTGCAGGAGGGCTTCAGATACTTAAAAAGGTATTCGGAGTAATTCTGCTTTCAATAGCAATCAAACTCTTCCTTACAAATACCGGGATTGTGCTGCCCCATGGCATGTAATGTTATTATATATACAGATGGTGCTGCAAGTGGCAATCCGGGTCCCGGCGGATATGGTATTGTTATGATTTCAGGGAAGCACAGGCTTGAGAAATCACAGGGCTTCCACCACACTACAAACAACAGGATGGAACTGATGGCAGTGATTGTCGGACTTGAATCATTAAAAATCCAGGGCTGCAATGTTACAATATATACCGATTCAAGGTATGTGGCTGATGCAGTCGAAAAAGGCTGGGTATTCCAATGGGAATCGAAAAACTTCAGGAATAAAAAGAATCCGGATCTCTGGCTCCGGTTCCTGAAGGTCTACAGGCAGCATAAAGTGAGGTTTATCTGGTTGAAAGGCCATGCAAATAATGTTGAAAATGAGCTTTGTGACAGGCTTGCTGTAGGGGCAATTTCTTCAGGTAAGCTTCTTGAAGATGAAGGATATGTTCCTGAAGAGGAAAAAAATACATTACTTTGACAGAAATTGTCATTTATGTACAAACTGTATATAAGTCCAAGCAAGAACACGCCCGAAATCATTTTTTCTCCTGAAGAAAATATCTATGAGATCAACGGGAACTCTTCTCCTGAAGACGTCAGGGCTCTTTATTACCCTGTTATAGAATGGTTTTCAGAGTATGCTACTGAAATAAAAGCAGCACAGGGAAAGCAACTGTTAAATTCCCCGCTTGTCTTTAAGTTCGACCTGAGGTATTTTAATTCATCTTCAGCCAAGTTCATCTATGATATTATTATTGAAATCAAAGGCATCCGGGAAGCCGGAATACCTGTATCAGTTCAATGGTATTTTGATCGTGAAGACTATGATATGATGGATGCCGGAAAAGATATTTCAAGTATCGCCGAACTTGATTTTGAATTTTTTGCAAAAGACGGAGATGAGAGGCCAGCCTGAACTTTATAAAGTACTTGAAGAATTATCTGTCAGGTTCGATTATCACGAACACCCGCCTGTTCCAACAATTGAAGATGCAATTATTCACTGGAAAGAGTACAATTCAGGAAGATGCAAAAATATTTTTTTCAGAAATCATAAAGGCGACAAACATTACCTTGTAATACTGGAACATCTCAGACAGCTTAATATCCACGATCTTGAAAAAAAACTTAAGCAGGGAAAGCTTACATTCGCTTCGGACAAAAGGCTCATGACATATCTTGGCATTGAACCCGGATCGGTTTCTCCATTCGGGTTGATCAATGACAAAGGAAATAATGTTCATGTTTTTTTCGATGAAAAACTCAGGGATTTCGACAGATTGGCATTTCACCCGAATGATAATACCGCAACTCTGGTTATATCATGGCCTGATCTTATAAAATTTCTCAGGTATACCGGGAATTCTTACGAGTTTGTAAAACTATATGAAGACTGATCATGTCTGCAATTTATCGTTGTGCCATATATCTGAACAAGTCTTTTTGTAAACGCATTCAGGGTATCTCCATTCATTCCCGGTCTTTATAAACAGGCCATTTAATCTCATGGACCATTGTTAATTAATTAACAGATAACAGCTATTAACCTAAAATTAACAAAGCCAGTTGCATCAAAATACGACCTTACTCGTCATTAGGTAGAAAAAACTTCTCAAATGAAAGAAAAGATGTTCTTATTCCTGATGGTTTCACTGCTTACATCAGGATTGCATGCGCAAACAAACGGACAGGCGCCGGAAGTGAAGAAGCAGTTTAAAGCTACTGAAATAACAAAAGCTCCGGAGATCGATGGAATTCTTGATGATGCAGTATGGCGCGAAGGAGAATGGGTTGACGATTTCACTCAGAATGAACCTTATAATGGAAGAAAAGCATCTCAAAGGACAGAGTTTTCAATCCTGTTTGATAAAGATAATATGTATGTCGGAATCAAAGCTTTCGACACCGCCCCCGATAGCATCGTAAACAGGCTTACAAGACGGGATCAGGTCGACGGTGATGTTGTAGCTGTAATCTTCGACAGCTTTCACGACCTTCGCACCGGGTTTCTTTTCGGATCAAGCTCTTCTGGGGTGAAGTTTGATCAGATGTTTTCCGAGGATGGTCAGCGTGAAGATCCTTCCTGGGATCCCAACTGGTGGGTAAAGACATCTGTAAATGAAGAAGGATGGGTTGCTGAGATGAAAATACCATTCAGCCAGGTACGCTTTGAAAAGAACTCGGGTGATGTCTGGGGACTCCAGGTTGCAAGGATCCTTTACAGGAAAGATGAAACTGATTTCTGGCAGCACATACCAAAAGATGCTCCGGGATTTATCCACTTAATGGGCGAGATGACAGGCATTGAAAAGATAATGCCAAGGAAAATTTTCGATGTTACACCTTATGGAGTAGCAAGCGCTGAAACCTTTACTGCTGATCCCGATAACCCCTTCAAATCCGACGGCAGATCATCAAAGATTAACGGCGGTATTGATGCAAAAATCGGTGTAACAAATAACATGACAATGGATCTTACTATCAATCCCGACTTCGGACAGGTCGAGGCCGATCCGTCAGAGGTAAACCTTTCAGCTTATGAAACATTCCTGAGGGAGAAACGACCTTTCTTCATTGAAGGCAACAATATCACAAATTTTGGTCTAGGAATTGGTGACGGCGGAGTTGGCAATGATAACCTCTTTTATTCAAGGAGAATAGGAAGAAGGCCACAGATTGATCCTGATCTTGAAGACACCTGGAATTCAAAAGTACCTGCAAATACAACAATCTTTGGGGCAGCCAAACTCACAGGTAAAACAAAAGACGGTTTGTCAATAGGTTTTGTTGAGGCAGTTACATCAGAGGAACAGGCCGAGATAGATACGGTTGGCGGCAGGAAATTTCTGGCTGTGGAACCACTTACTAATTATGCCGTAGGAAGGATTCAGAAGGATTTCAATGAGGGAAATACAATAGTCGGAGGCATCTTCACAGGTACAAACCGCGACCTTGATGATAACCTTGCAGAATCGCTTCATAAATACGCTTATACAGGCGGTATAGATTTTACACAATACTTCAAAAATAAAAGCTGGATGTTCAATGTGAATTCGGCTTTCAGTGTTGTGAACGGAACACCTGAAGCGATTGAGAGTACACAACGTTCGTCTGCACATTATTATCAAAGACCCGATAAAGATTATGCAAAACTCGATACCACAAGGACATCGCTTGCCGGTTCAGGCGGAAGGATGCAAATCTCAAAAAATGACGGCCACTGGAATTTCATGAGCGCTACCCTGTGGAAGACACCCGGGTTCGAAACAAACGATCTTGGTTACATACGTGAAGCCGATCAGGTTCTGTCCGTCTTATGGTTTGGATACAACCAGTGGGAACCAAAAGGTATTTACCGCCGGTACAATATAAATTCGGATGTTTATTCAACATGGAATTTCGGGGGAGATAATCTTGGTTATGGTTTTGAATGGAATGCAAGTATGAGCCTTAAAAATTTCTGGAGTGTTTTCACCGGTGGAAACTTAAATACAACTGAAAAATCAACTGGAATTTTGCGTGGCGGACCTATGATGAAGCTGCCTGGAGAAATGTCGACAAGGCTTGGTTTTTCAAGCGATGAGCGCAAGAAACTTGAATTCTCAGCCTTTATGAATTATAATTTCGGACTAAGGAAGAATAGCCGAAACGTTTATTCCGAAATAGAGATATCATACAAACCGATTAATTATCTCAGTTTAAGCATTTTGCCAAGCATGAGCGTTAATTCCTCTGAACTGCAATATGTTACAAATGAAATTAAGTATAATAATGAAACAAGGTATGTCTTTGCAAGTATTGACAGAAAGACAATAAGCACTTCGTTCAGGATCAACCTGAACTTAAGTCCCAATCTTACATTTCAATACTGGGGACAGCCTTTCATAGCAACGGGAAAGTATTATGATTATAAGTATATTACTAATCCTATTGCAGAGAGATACGAAGACAGGTTCTGCATTTACTCTGATGATCAGAAAAGCCTCAACAGCGATAACAAATTCGACGTTGACGAAAATCACGACGGGAACTATAGTGATTACCAGTTTGACAGGAAGGATTTTAATGTACAGGAATTTTTATCAAATCTTGTAATAAGGTGGGAATTCAATCCCGGTTCATCACTGTACCTAGTCTGGAGCCAGACAAGAAGCAATTCAAATGATACAGGACAGTTAAAGTTCTTCAATGATCTCGGCGACCTGTTCAGCAATGCCGACGAAAAACCACACAATGTTTTCCTTGTAAAATTCAGTTACAGAATTGGGTTAAAATAAAGTCTGTTTAATAAAATCAGAACTTCACTATAAACGCACTCCAGCAAATAATCATGAGAGTTAATAATAAAACGTATGTCGGTAACAACTAATAATATATGCAGATACGATATATAACTTACTTTGTTGAACTATGCCATAATAATCTGTGTTTAGGTATAAGAAAAAATAAGTAATGAGACAGATTCTCAAATATACAGGCTATATCCTGGTCTTGTTGATCGTCGGCTTTCTCCTTTACAAGTTTTATTATATCATTGGCTGGCTCCTCATTGCAGCCGTCATATCCTTTATCGGGGAGCCACTTGTAAAGTTTTTCGATAAGGCTCACATAAAAAAAATATACTTACCACACTGGTTGAGCACAATAATGGCGCTTTTCATTATACTTCTTTTTTTCCTTGGTCTCCTGTCAATTTTTGTCCCGTTAATAATAAGTCAGGCTGATGCAATTTCAAAAATCGATCTCAACCAGGTGAGCGAGGAATTGCACGGGCCAATTGAATGGCTTGATGCAAAACTAAGGGCTTCCGGAACTATACAGGAAAACCAGACATTCAATGACTACATAACTGAAAGAATAGGTTCAATAATTAACATCGACAATATCGGAGCTTTTTTGGGAGGTTTTGTAAGCGCAGCAGGTAACATCTTTGTGGGTCTTTTTGCAATCCTTTTCATCTCATTCTTTTTTCTGAAAGATGAAACAATGTTCGAACAGGGCGTACTTCTTCTTGTCCCCGAAAAACATGATGAAAAAACAAGAAAAGTAATCCAGGATTCAAAAGTGCTTCTTAAACGGTATTTTATCGGGATTTTGCTTGAGTTGCTATCTGTTATTTCACTCATGTCACTTGGATTATGGATTCTGGGTGTGAAGAATGCTCTTCTGATCGGGTTTTTCGCCGGACTAATGAATATAATTCCTTATCTCGGACCTGTTTTGGGTGCTGCCATCGGCCTGTCACTTGGGATTACAGGAGCATTATCAGGCGGAGGTGTATCCGAATTACTTCCCGTTATTATAAAATTGTTGAGCGTTATAATCGTAGTCCAGTTTGTTGATAATAACATTCTTGTTCCGACAATATATTCAAAGAGCGTAAAATCCCATCCTCTCGAAATTTTTCTTGTCATCATTATGGGGGGAGGTCTTGCCGGATTCCCAGGGATGCTGCTTGCAGTACCTGCTTATACGGTTCTAAGGGTAATAGCCCGGGAGTTCTTCCAGGAATTCAGGGTAGTTCAGAAGATAACAGAGACAATGGAAAAAGAATAGATATCATTTTTTGGCGGAGATTCCTGCCAGTCTGTTGATCTCTGAATATAATTGCTTAAAACAGCGTGCAGGATCATTTGCCGGCATATCTGATTTCATCTGATAATAACTCTTCATAAACTGTTCCGCTCCTGACCACACAGTTTGTACAATTCCCTGAAAACGGTCACGCATCTCATCAGATGAATTTTCACGGAAATTCACCATATCCTGTGCCTGATGTACAGCACATCCGGGGTTATTCCATGGACATGTGACTACATTGAAACCCTTCATAGCGAAGTATACTGCAGTCTGATCAGGCCTTTCATAATGCCAGTCACAGATCATTACATCCTTTGGGATCATATCGATGGCCCTGTATGTATTGTTAAAACTTGCTTCCCATTCACCAAGGCCTGTCGTTCTGCCGTCAATCAACCTGTCGCCCCAGATCCATAACTGACGTCCTTTTGCTGCCAGATGGTCCCGGATTAATCTTACTTCTCCGGCGAAAAGTTCAGCCTTATCCTTCCCGGTACAACGGGGACATTGTCTCTCGCCAATGTAGAAAACCTCATCCATTCCGGCATGAAAAGCATCAGCTTTGAATACGTCGCAAATCTCATCTACTACATCGAAAACTATATCATGGACTTCCGGATGTAACGGGCAATAACTTTTACAATAAAGCCCATCGGCATTCGGCCATACATATTTTTCAGGCATTTTAACTTCCGGCGTTTCGTCAAATTCGGGATATTCCCTCAGCAGATTGCCTGTGGTTCCTGCCCACGACTGATGTCCGAGAAGATTTACCTGCGGTATTATCCTGATATTATATTTCTGGCACACAGATACTATTTTATTTACATCCGAATCTGTAAGAGCTGAAGAATCACGAAGTTCGGGATGAGTTTTATACATATAGTTCCAATCAACCCTTAATATCAAAGTATTAACCGAGGCAGGAGCGAGCTCCTTTTCTATGAATTTTGTAAAATCAGTTACTGCTTCTGACCTGGGCGCTGCAATACAAAATCCTCTTACAGGCAACAGGTTACTATTGAATTCCGTATGTCCGGAATTGTTTTGTGCGTATATTCCTGAACAGAGCAGGAAGGACATCAATAAAAATAGAATCTTCATAATAATTTCTTTTGGCTTCAATATTGAAAATATCAGATCGTACGAAGTTATAAAAAGGATTCATAAAGAAATGCATTTTAAACAAACGTAAAGCTATATTCGCAGCGATTTTTTGGCTATCTTTATGATTATTAAGCAAATCCTTTACATAATGGAAAAACATTCTATAAAGGCCAGATGGCTGGGGAATCTCGCTTTTGAGGGTCTTGTGACCGGACATAAGATAACAGTGGATGCAAAAAAAGAAACCGGGGGTGAAGACAAGGGTGCAAGTCCTAAACAACTCATGTTGCTTGCACTTGCCGGTTGTACGGGAATAGATGTTACTTCAATACTTGCAAAGATGAAGGTGGACCTGAAGGACCTTAACATAACAGTCGAGGCCGGCATGACAGAAGATCACCCAAAACATTATACGGAAATGCATGTTATTTATGAATTCACCGGTAGAGATCTGCCATACGACAAGCTGAAGAGAGCCGTCGAATTATCGGAGCAGAAATATTGCGGGGTTCACGCTGTATATAAAAAAGCCATCAACATGTCTTCAGAGATAAGGGTCATAAATATCTGAACCAGTTGAAGAATAATGAAACCCTGTATTTCTTAGAGATTTACAGGGTTTTTATATTATGATTTTGAATCATGTCCCAGTTGCTTCACCAGTTTGTTATAAATTCCGAACAGAAGTAAAGAGGGCGCCCATAATCCGACAAATATGGCCAGGTCATCCCTTTTAATTACTTTGAGTGTAACAGATGCGGCCATAGATCCCAGAGCCACCCAGAGCCATGCATCAGAAGGTAATTTGGCAGTTTGTTCCTCAATAGCCTCGGCAATTGGGCCTTCCTCCTTATCAGGATTGATCTGATCCATTTTTGATTTTACATCTTTAGTTATTGTTTCCATATCCTTACAGTATTAATAATATCACATCAATTGTTCAACAACAAACAGATGTTTAATGTTCAGGAAAATTCAGACTGTGATTGTATCTGTAAGCAAGGCCCTGTCCCACTTCCCGCTTATGGAGCATTAAATGTAATCCTTTGACAAAAAAGTATAATGAAATAATAATTCCACAATTTTAATTTTGCTTTTTTGCGAACGTTCCGTATAATGTGCATAACGAAAAGATATTCTTTCGACAGAAAAACCTGCAAGGTAACTTTTGTTTTACCTGATTATTATGCTGAAGGTGCAAAGAAAGCATTCCTTGTTGGTGAATTCAATAACTGGAACACAACTGATCTGAGAATGAAAAAAATCCATGGCAAATTTACGCGTTCTCTAAAACTGAAGAGTAATCATAAATACCAGTTCAGGTACCTTATTGATGGAAATCTCTGGAAAAATGAGTGGGATGCAGATGCTCTCGCTCCTGTTCCGCTGGGTTCATGGTACAATTCGGTAATTGTGATCTGAACAATTGAAGTCCAGTATAATTTTTTCCGTGCCCAGCATGAATATTTTCAGGAAATACAGTAAATTGTAATTCTCTTACTGCCGGATGAACTCAAATCGACCTTATATGCCCGATAAACCTATAATACTGTATGTTGACGATGAGTTTCTTAATCTCAAACTATTCGAAGTTAAATTTGGAAACAAATATCATATCCTTACTGCTGAAAATGGTTCACGGGGTTTGGAATTACTTGAATCCGTTCCAAATGTCAGGATTGTGATAAGCGATATGAAAATGTCTGATATCAATGGCATCGATCTGACGAAGAAAGCAATCGAAAAATATCCGGCAGTGGATTACTTTATTCTTACAGGCTATGATATTAACGAAGAAATTAGGAAAGCATACAACTCAGGGCTTATAAAGAAGTATTTCTGCAAACCGTTGAACTTCCTTGAAATCTCATCTTCAATCGAAGAAGTGTTATCAGCTGAATAAATCATTTATTTAATCCCCGATATATAACATCATTGCTTTTTGCGTTTTTATCTTATTGAATACCTGAAAAAATAGGTGTTTGTACTTAATAAAATCAGGTGTTTGTATTCAAAATACATGTAAATATCCTTATTAACGTATGTGCACTTGGTTTAATTTTGTTAAAAATACTTAATCCACCGGCAAAAACGAATGTCATTCAAGGACAATCATCATAAGCTTATTTCCCGTTTCATTTTCGATAATTCAAGTGATGCGATTATTGTTTTCAATGATTCAGGAATACTTGATTTCAACAAGTCGGCCCTGATACTTTTTGATTGCGATAGTGTCACTCTGAAAACAAAGAAACTTCATGAACTTTCTGCTGCGTTTCAGTCCGATGGAAGCTCCTCGGCAAATAAAGCTGAGAAACTTATAGAAGCTGCATTCTCAGGGGAGGAAATCCAATCTGAGTGGATTTTCGAAGGAATTACAGGGAAAAAAATCAACGCTGACATCATTTTATCGGGGATTGCAGACAAAAGTGGGGGAAAATCGATCATTTGGGTAATTAAAGAGAAAAAGAATCCCTTTGCTTCATTTATTGACAGAACAGGGCTCTCCGAAATAATACTGAATATAATACCTGGATTGTTCTTTGTGTATGATATTACTGAAGGAATAGAAAATGCAATACTGCTGAGATTCAATTCAAAATGGTACAAAGAGAAACTGGGTTACAGATCCGGAGAGCTCCCGCCGGGATATCCTTATTTCTTTTTTTCGCATGGAGAACTTGAGAGAATTTTAAATGTTTATAAAGAGCTTTACCTTTATAAGTTCGCTGATTTTGAAGTGAATACAATTCATAAGGAGGGATACGACATACCTTACCTTTATGTTGCAAACTATTTTTCACATAATGACCGGACATATTTCATTGGATTCGGAATAGATATATCAGAGAGGAAATATGCTGAACATGCTTTAATGCAGAGTGAAGAATACTTCAAAAACATATTCAACACGAGCTCGGATGGTATTCTTGTGATTGATCTTGATTTCAAGCTGCTTAATGCAAATGATGCAATATTCAGAATGTTTGATTACAAGTTCGAGGATATTGTTTTTCAGAATATTCTTGATTTCATTCCTGAATCATCGCATTCGTATCTTAAAGACAGACTCAGATCGCTTGTGAAGAAAGAAGGTGTTCCTCCATTTGAACTTGAGATTAAGAAAAGAACAGGCGAAATTGTCCCTATCGAGATCAGAAGCATAATAATAGAATATGGTGAGAGAAAAGGTATCCTGACAACTGTACGTGATCTCACTGAGAGAAAAATGCTTGAGAAGAAGATCTTCAATTCTGAGATACATGCCGAGGAAAAAGAAAAAGAACGATTTGCAAAAGAACTTCATGACGGTTTGGGACCAATATTATCGACATGCAAGATCTATCTTCACTCTTTAAATGAGATGCTTGAAAAGCAGGAGGACGTGTTGAAAGTTTCAGGCAGGGCGCTTACACTTATTGATGATGCCCTTGGAAGCATAAAGGAGATATCAAATAATCTGAGTCCTCATGTCCTCAGGAATTTCGGACTCGTTCAGGCTATAATTTCTTTCACACATAATCTTGAATCAATTTCAAGCCTGAAATTTGAAGTTCACTATAACTTTGAAAGAAGACTCGGTGAGATAATTGAATTCACAGTTTACAGAGTTTTAACAGAACTTATAAACAACACCTTAAAATATGCTGAAGCAACACTTGTAATTATTAGTATTCAGTTGGAAGAACCTTTGCTAAAGGTTTCTTACAGGGATAATGGTAAAGGCTTTGATCTTGCAACAGTTCAAAGGTCGAGCAAAGGGTTTGGCCTGAATAACATTGAGACAAGAATCAGCAAGTTCAACGGTTCATTCTCATATGATACAAGCCCCGGAGATGGGGTTGAAGTCAGGTTTACACTGAATTATACTGATCCTGAATGATGATAAAGATCGCAGTAGCCGATGATATGCCGATTGTCGTTGAAGGAGTCAGACTCATTCTCGAAAATATTGATGATTTCAGTGTCGTCGCCGAATATGCTAATGGAAAAGAGCTCGTCGATCATATCGGGGAGAGTGATGCCGAAATAGCACTTGTAGATATTGATATGCCTGTAATGGACGGAATAACTGCAACAAGGCTTCTCCTGTCGGAACATAAGGATATAAAGGTAATAGCGCTTTCGATGTATTCGGATCCGGCTAATTACATAAGGATGATGCAAGCCGGGGCAAGGGGATTTGTATTAAAACAATCAACTCCACGCGAGCTCGAAAAAGCTGTACGTGATGTACATGAAGGTTACAATTTTTTTTCACCCGGAATGTTACAGAATGTGCTATTTGATTTTTCAGGAATATATACCGAACATGATGTCAGACATGATTCAGCAAGCCTCAGCAGGAAAGAAGAGAAGCTGTTATCACTGATCTGTGAAGGAATGTCAAACAAAGAACTTAGCGATACACTTTGTATCAGTATTAAAACTATTGAGAGTCAGAAGGCGAGATTGATGGAAAAAGCAGGTGTAAAAAATTCATCAGGTCTGATTCTCTGGGCGATAAGAAATAAATTAATAGACATCTGATCTTTTCGGGGTTTACCCTGAAAACAAATCAAGGGTTTTTTCCTGTTTTTTTTCAGGATTTTTTCTGGTGTCGGCAATTAACAGAGGGAGTATTTTTGTTAATAAGGCAATTTTTATTTGAGATGGAAAAAATGGTCGATTTAATTATCGTGGATGACAATCCGGGGTTCATTGAAGCTGTTGAAATGTTCCTGTCAAGGAAAAAGGGATATTCTGTTCTCGGAACTGCCAATAATGGAATGGAACTAATAAACCATCCCTCATTGCATAAAGCTGATGTTATTCTGATGGATTGCGAAATGCCTGGAATGAATGGTATTGAAACTGCAAAATATGTCAATCATTCATTCCCTTATAAAAAAATGATCGCAGTTACGATGTTCGATGATCGTAGGGATCTTCTCGAACTTCTTGGAGCAGGCTTCAACGGGTATATTCATAAACCTGATATTTCTTCAAAGCTGGAATCTGTTATTGAAAGGGTTCTTAACAACGAATATGTGTTTGATGATAAAAGAAATGTACCTTTGAAATAACAGAATTGCAGTGAACTAAATTTTTTTATTATTTTAGGAGATTTTAAGTTCAGCAGATGAAAACTGTACTTATAGCCGAGGATGAATTTTCGAATTACCTGTACCTTGCAGAACTTTTTGAAGGAACAGATACAAGAATCATTTATGCTGCTAACGGGATGGAGGCTCTGGATATCTGCCGTGACAATTCATCCATTGACCTGGTTCTTATGGACATAAGAATGCCTGTCATGAATGGATATATTGCAGCAAAGCAAATTAAGGAGCTAAGGCCTAACCTGCCTATCATAGCGCAAACTGCATACGCTCTTGAAACAGCAATGAAAGGCTTGTCGGGGAATTTCGACGATTTTCTCATAAAACCGATAAGCAGGGGAATATTCAAGCAGAAAGTCTCAAAGTTCATTACATTAGAGAATAACATTGAAAAATAAAGCCACCGGAAGGCTGATTAAAGATGATTCCCCTCTACTCAACGAAAACGATGAGCTCTGCAGTATTATTTTCAATAGTATAGATATTGGTATTAAGATTTTCGACAAAACCGGCAGGATAATCAGGGTTAATCCATGGTGGATAGAAAAAACCGGGTTCAGTGAGTATGAGCTGGTTCACATGACTTTAGATGATATTACATCCGTTGAATTCAGGGATAAGAATCCACATCTGCTGAAACAACTCGCCTGCGGTGAGATCGAAAAGACAAGAATCACTAAAAAATATATTAAGAAAGATGGTAATTACTTCTGGGGTGAGCTTGCAATTACCCCTTTAAAGCAAATTTCATATAATGAGGACGGACTTTTTGCAGGAGTTGTCTCTGATATAACTGCAAGCGTTAATATTGAAAATATTATAAGTGAGAAAAACATTGAACTTGAAAACCTCATTAGCGAGAGAAACCGGTTCATATCAATCCTTGCACATGATCTTAAAAACCCATTTAATGCACTGCTCGGCTTTTCCGACCTGATCCTTGAAAACATCAGGGCATACGATATTGAAAAAATCGAAAACCAGCTTGAACTTATAAATCACACTGTTCACCAGACTTTCAACCTGTTTAACGATATAATCGCATGGGGAAAAATCCAGACCGGAAGGCTCTCATTCAACCCTGTAAAAACAAACCTAAATGATATCTGCCGCAATACCTGCAAGATCCTCAGACTTAATGCAGAATATAAACAAATCATTATTTCCCAGCAATTTCATCGTGATTTAAATATTTATGCAGACCGGGAAATGATAAAATCTGTTCTCCGGAATCTGATTTCTAATTCACTCAGATATACCGGCACGAAAGGGATAATAAATATTGCGTCTTATGAATCAGGACATGGAGATCAGCCACAAAGTGTGAAAGATTTTCTTGATGCTCATCCTGCACATATTATAATTTCTGTATCTGATAATGGTATTGGTATTGAACCGGTAAGATTATCATCCTTGTTTTCGCTTTCCTCAAAACACATTCCTGTCAGCGCTGATGAGAGGCATGGAGCGGGAATCGGGTTATTGCTGTGCAAAGATTTTATTGGACGACATGGTGGACGCATCTGGGCAGAATCTACATACGGCAAGGGATCCACATTCTATTTTTCAGTTCGCGATGCCGACAAATTATATTAACAGTTGTTTGCTTTTACAGGTAATGTAATACTGAATTCACTTCCTTTCGCCAGTTGACTGATAACATTAATTTTCCCCCCATTCCTTTCAACAAATTCCTTGCAGATTATTAACCCAAGTCCGGAACCTTTCTCTTTCATTGTCCCTTCAGTTGAAAAATAATTGTCGAGTCGAAAGAGCATTTTCTGGGTCTCTGATGACATGCCGACTCCATTGTCTTTTACTGAAATCCTTGCATAGTTTTCTGTGAGGAGAGTCCTTATTTCTATGTTTCCTCCGGTACACGTGAACTTAACTGCATTCGCCAAAAGATTTCGCATTATTGCCTTAAGCATATTCTTGTCGGCAAAGACCTGAAAATCGCAGGGATTAACAACAAGCCTTATTTTCTTAAGTATTATTGAAGATTGAAAAAGATCAGTGACTTCCTCCATAATAGGCTGAAGTTTCAGGATCTCGGGATAAAAATCAATTTGCCCCGATTGTGATTTTGCCCAGGATAATAAATTATCTATGAGTATTATTGAGTTTTTTGTTGAGGCGGCTACTTCCTGTAAAAACATTCCTGATTTTTCCGGCGGGTATTTTTCGATATTCTCAATTAATAATTCCACTAAACCAAGTATCCCGCTAAATGGACTTTTCAGGTCATGACCAATAATTGAAAGTAGTTTATCTTTAGTCTGGTTCAGATTATTAAGGTTTCTGTTCAGCTTCACAAGGTTCTCTTCAGTCTTCCTGATCTCAGTTACATTCAGGAGGGCGCCCAGAATACCATTCACTTCACCTGAGCTGTCTTTTGACACAGTAAGATGGGCAATTAAAGTATGCTCGGCCCCTGTGGCGCTTTTCATCCTGATTTCGCTTATACTGCTTCCGCCGCTTTTTATCAGCTCCCTTTCCTTCATTGTGAAGTGATCAGCAGTTTCTTTAGGGAAGAGGCTGCAAATAGTATTGTTAATCAACAGTTCCCTTCTGTAACCTGTAAGCTCGCTGAAAGCATTATTTACGTTGAGATATCTTCCCTGGGTATTCTTGAAATACACCGGGATTGGTAATGTTTCAAGAAGATTTGATATGAAGGCCTCCCTGTCTCTTAGAGCTGATTCTGCCTTTTTCCTGTCGGTGATGTCGCGTGCAACTGCATAGATTTTTGATCCGGAAGGTTTCGAACGCCATTCTATCCACCTGTATGAACCATCAATACACTGATAACGGTTTTCGAAATTCTGTACATCTCTCTGTAATTTTAATCTTGAAAGTACAGACAGAGTACGCTCATGGTCTTCAGGATGGACAAAATCAATAAATTTCCTGCCTTCAAGGTAATTTAATGGATAACCAAGAACCTTCTGCCATTCAGGATTTAACCGGATAAAGTATCCGTCTGTATTTGCAATGCATATAAGATCGAGACTTGAATTAAAGTATGTATTCAGTTCTTCATTCTTTTCATTCAGTGCAATTTCAGCATTCCTTTTTAGTGTAATATCCTGTATAACTCCAAAAAGGATCTGTCTGTTCGTGTCCCAGGTTCCTTTCGAATGAACATGCTTTAATTCGCCCTTATCACATGATCTGATTTTAAATTCCACATCATAAGGCTCGTCCTTTTCAACGGCGTTCCTGAAGGCATCGTCAAGAATTGAACGATATTCTTTAAGAGGAACTTGCTTAATAAGCTCATAGTCTGTTACTTCACTATCAATCCCGTATATTATCCGTGCTCCTCTTGAAGCGTAAACTTTTCCTGTTAGCAGGTGTATTTCAAAATTCCCTGATCGTGATACTTCTTCAGCTCTTAACAATCTTGATTCATTTATCCGTGTCAGGTCCTCAGTTTTCTTTTTCAATATAATCTCAAATGAAATATCTGCGAGAAACGAGACTGAATCTGCATCTGAGGCGGTGTAATCTGATGCCTTATTTGCAAGGCTTATTACTCCTATAATCAGTTCGTCACGAAGAATTGGAATAAGAAGGTTCCTTGTAATAATAACCGGTTCTTTCTGAAATCCGGTTACAAGCTTCAACCTGTTAGAATTATTGATAAGTATCCTGCCTGATTCAACGCAATCTGCGTACAGGGCAGATGATTGCGATTGTTTGTTTGTTAGCTCAGTGAACCTGAATTCATTATTTCTGCTGTTGCACCAGATTTCGATTGGTTCATTTAAAAGATCGTTGTCAATAAATCTGATAAGTCCAAATTTGCTTTTTGTCAAAATACAGATTTCCCTGAGAGATTGACGCACAATATCGATAATTGAATTACCGGCAGAGAACTCAATGAGGTTGATCCTTGATTGAAGTAACCTTGCTGAAAGTAACTTATTTGTAAGGTCATGTATTACAAAAATGCTTCCGGACAATTTTCCGTTTTGATCCGTAATATCTGATCTTGCCCCGCTTACAGGTACCTCTTCGCGATCTTTACAACCCAGCAGATAATATTCCTTTTCCAGCTTGACGGTATCAGAATCAATGCGGGGCAACTCGACATCGTTCCAGTCTGATTTGCTAATTATTCTGAGTATCTCCCTGAAAGACCTTCCTTTTGCTTCCCTGGAGGACCATCCCGTCAATTTTTCAGCAGCAGGATTCATACGGTTTATCTTCCCCTCTGCATCGGTTGTTATTACACAATCACCTATGCTGTCAAAAATCGTTTTATATTCCTCAAGGTTAAGTCTTATGTTTTTCTCTTCTTCAAAAAGCTTCTGATAAAGTCTTTTTCTCTGCTGCTGGCTTAAAAGCAGATGTGAAATAAGTAACAACAGGCCGAATAAACCCAGATAAATGAGCAGCATTCCTGTCTTGAAATGTGAACTTATTACAAGTACAATCAGGAGAAAAATTAAAGTGACAATAACAAACAAAATATGAAACATTGTAAGTTTCCTTGTTTGCTTATTTAATAGTTCTCTCATAATTGCTGCGAATGATTGCAGTAACCTTTTCTTATTTTTGAGAATCCAGGAACCTGCCTTTAAGGTTATCCTGAATTACCTTCTCAAGAACGCTTCTGTCTACAGGTTTTAAAATGCTCCCGTTGAATCCATACTTAAGAATTTCATCGCCCTTATCATTTGAAAAGTATGAAGAAAGGGCAATAACCGGGATATCAGGAGATAATTCCTTAATGATCCTCACTGCTTCATAGCCATCCATAACCGGCATCTTAAGATCCATAAGAACAAGCCTTATTGCAGGATTTGATTTGAACTCATGGATTGCCTCGACTCCGTTTTTAGCATGAAGAGGATAACAATTAAGTTTCGTAACAAGTTCTTTCAACAGAAAATAATTAATTTCATCATCTTCTGCTATAAGGATTATCTCTCTCCCGATTCTGCCTGATTCATGCTCTACAGATATACTTCTGTGCTCAGGTTTAATCTCAAATGGCAATGTGAAAATGAAAACAGTCCCGTCACCGGGTTCAGATTCAAGCCAGATTTTACCTCCAAGAACTTCAACATAACCTTTTGAGATTGACAGGCCAAGACCTGATCCGCTGTAATTACGTGTTTCCGTAGTTTCAGCCTGTCTGAACCTGTCAAATATTGCTTTATGTAATTCAGGATTTATTCCTATCCCGCTATCTTTTACGAAAAATTCAATATTACCGCCATCTATATTATATCCATATTCTACGTACCCTTCCTGAGTAAACTTGAAAGAATTTGTTAAAAGATTGGAAAAGATGTGCTTAAGTTTTTCCCTGTCGGTCGAAATCACAGCGTCAGCATCAATTAATGATTTTTTCTGATAAAAACTAATATTTTTTATTTCAGCTGTTGATTTAAAGATAAAATACAAGTCTTCAAGAAGCTCGTTAATGTTAAAAGTTGAAATTGCAATCCGAACCTGTCCGGTATCAATTAATGAAATATCAATTACATCTGTAATTATATGAAGAAGTTGCCGGCACCCATTCGAAATCAGTGTTGTGAATTGTTTCCGTTTGTCGATTGTAAGATCGGGGTTGAGTAGCAATTCGGAGAATCCCATAATTGCATTCATGGGAGTCCTGATTTCATGAGAAATGTTTGCAAGAAATGCTGATTTAAGTTTGTCGCTCTCTTCTGCAGTATTTTTCGCCTTTATGAGTTCAATTTCTATTTCTTTTCTTGAGGTTATATCATCGATTGTGATGAGCACCTGTTTTTCCGGGGCATCAGCAATAAATGAGGTTGAAACGAGGAATGTTCTTACATGATCGCCCTTTTGAGGAAGGGCGGGAATCTGTGCTTCAACCTTGTAGAATTCCTTACCTGTAACTAAAGAAGTTTCAACAGAGTTTCGCAACCGGCATCCCGGACAATTTTCGCTGAATCCGCAACCTTTGGGATCTTTAATTGCATTAAGGCAATTCAGTACATCGCCGACCTTTAGTCCAGTAACCTTCTGTGAATGCACCCCCGTCGCTTCAAGCCCAAACTTGTTCATCTTCAGAATCTCGACCTTTTCATTCACAAGGATCATAATAACCGGAGCGTTATTAAAAATAAAATTCAGCTGATTTTCACTGTGTCTGAGAGCATCCTCGATTTTTTTCCGCTCCGTAATTGACTCAGTATAGATTATAATACCCCCGATTGATCCGTCTGCTTCATACCATGGCCGGCATTCCCACCTCATCCACTCGTACCTGCCCTCCTGTACTTCATATAAGTCATCCTCCTTTCTGACAACAATCCCGTTCAGAGCTTCCTTATGCGCCTGCTTTAATCGTTTAGGAAGGTTAGGAAAAACCTCATAATGGTTCATTCCTATTATGTTCCCGTCGCACAACCCGAAATCCTTAATGTATCTCTCGCTTATATAGATGTAATTCAGATTCCTGTCAAAAACTGCTACAGCTCCGCCACTATGTTCAATAACATACCGCATAAGGTCATGAGAGTGATTAAGCGCTGATTCACTGTTTTTACGTTCGGTTATATCCTGTATTATACCTCTCACTTTTTCAATCTGCGTATCAGCATTTGTAACGATATCACCTGTCAATACAATCCACTTGATTCTACCGTCGGACATAATAACCCTGAACTCCTCAGCAAACTGGGATTTATTCTGAATTGCCTTCTTTACCCGGCTCAGGAACAGGTTCAAATCTGCCGGCAGAACCATTGGAATAAGATCTTCTTTAATCAGAATTTCCTTAACCTGATCTATCTCAAGTATTCTTCTGAATTCTTTTGCACAGAAGAATTTCTTATCTTTAGTTATGAATTCCCAGCTTCCAATTTTAGCTATCTGCTGAGCAGTCTCCAGTTCCTCCTTTATACGATTAAGCTGATCGGCTATAGCTTTTTGCTTTAATTCATTTTCCCTGAGCATCTGCCGTGAAGCAATGTTCGATAATGCTCCGCCCAGGCATGTTGCTAGTCCTTCAATGAAATGAACTTTATCTAAGTTGAATTTTAGTTGTTGTTTATCACAAAAATGAACAATGCCTTTTATCTCTTCTCCGAATTTCAGCGGGATAACAGCCATTGATTCATAACCTTCCTCAAAACACCTGAACAATTCCTTATCGCGAACTGAGTAGTCGGAGGAAATCAAAGATTTGAGCGAGTTGGTCCAGAAACTTCCAAACTCTGTATAGCTGCCGCCAGGTATCTTTTTCCCATCCAGGACATTGAGACAGAAACATGTTTGCATTGTATTACCTGCAGTATTGAAAGAATTACAAATTAAATCAGCAGCATAATCATGCCCAAGAAATTTTTCAGAAAAACCTGAAGAAATAAGCGAAGGATCGCTGCCATTCGCCTGATATCTGATTGATATAGCCTCACACCCACCGGCTTCCCTGAATATGCTGCCGGCTTCTCTGATAAGTATACCGGGCTCTGTTGTTCCATTGATCAGAAACAGCATCTTTATCATTAGCCGCGGCCCTGATCTCTCAAAATTATCGTCTCTCAGCTTCAAATCCATTCCTTATCAATTATCAAATAAAGTAGCATTCTCAAGATTTAATATCTGAAAAACTGAGTGCAAAATATCGGGTTTCTAAACAGAACCGAAATAAACACTCCCGCATCACTGGCTTTAGTTATAAAGTTCAGTATGCTGTTATGAAATGGTTAGTCTCCTACAAATAACTCAATTACTATCTTCGTAAATAAAATTAGTATTAGTTAGATTATACAGGTATCATCTGGACACTTTTTTTACGAATATCTGTTTGGGATATCCTTTCCTGATAAGTTCAGATCTGTGATTATAAGCTTCATCCTTAGTCTTGAAATAACCTGTTGTATAACGATAAAACTTATCATCCTCATTATAAATTATTTTAATATCATTTACATATTTAAAATAACTTGCATCAACAGGCCTGTGTAGAGCAATCACCTGGACAGTATAATACAATACTTCACTGTCATTAACGCTTTTTTCATTTTCATCATTTACCTTCAGATTCCTTATAAGCATTGAGGTATCGATGTCAGCTACTTCCACTACAGGTATCTTCGACAAGTCAATCTTCTCAAAAACTACAGGTTCGGCTGCTGTTGTATCGGGTTTAAGAACGATGTCGATATTAATCTTCATTGCCGGAGCTTCCCGGGCAATCAAAGTATCGACAACCTGATCCAGGTAACCTTTAGCCGAGTATAATATTCTGAACAGACCTGAACTCAGATCAATTTCATATTGTCCTTGTTTTTCATCTGTAAATACTTTAGAAAGCGTATCGCTTGTGATCCTGTTAATGACACTTACTGATTCATTTCTTATTGCATTTAGGCTATCTCCCTCAAGCACCAGTTTGCCGAAAACGGAATATAGCTTATCAGAACCTGAACTCGTCATGTCGAGATAGAATATCTCTTTCTTTTTATATCCTGTTGAGAGTGAATAGAAGGCATTTTTACCATTATTTGCAGGCTGGAAGAATTTGTCATCATCTGCAGAATTAAGGGGATACCCAAGGTTACTTGGCGTCTTCCATCCTGAACCGGATTTCTGACTTTTATAATTATCATAACCACCCATTGAGTTGTGTCCTTCTGATGAAAAGTACAGGTATTCATCATTTTCAGTTATAAAAGGAGTATCCTCATTGAATGGAGTATTGATATCTGAACCAAGGTTTTTTGCAGGGCCCCAGGATCCCTTGCTGTCGAGCTCTGAAACGTAGATGTCGAGGTTCCCAAGTCCACCATCACGGTTGCTGGCAAAATAAAGTTTCTTGCCATCTGCTGAAATACATGCATGAGATTCGTAATACTTGGTGTTTATATTCTTATTCAGCTTCTGGATTGACGCCCATTTCCCGTCGGAATACTTCGATGAATATATAACTCCATCGTAATTGTCTGTTTTATAGATAAATAGTTCAGTGCCGTCATAATTCAGGGCAGTCGGTGAACAGTCGGTTCCTCCGTTAAGCTCTGCTGTAATTTCTACAGGGTTTTCCCATCTGCCGTTTACTTTTTTTGAATAGAAGATAGCATTTTCAAGACCTCTTCGTTCAGCGTATACTATCGAGTTACCATCGAAGCTCACTGCCGGATTTTCATTTATAGAACCCATGCTGAATCCTTCTCCCAAAGCTTCTTTGCCGAAAAGAACAGGAACCTGTCTGAACTGGATAGCATTTTTACATGCCTGGATTTGCTGATCAATAAAGCCGAGGTTCTCCATCTGACCGCCATTCTCCTTTGTAATTCTGCTGAAGCTCTGCAGTGTTGTAAGTGCTTTCTCAAATTCATTATTTATCATATACGCTTTTGCAAGTGAAAAATATACCTCAAAAGGAGCCCGCAATTCTTTAAACGACTCTGTTTTTGAATCATAGCTTGCAGTTTTCACTGCAGTTTCAAGATATGCCATTGATTTTTCTTTTTCACCAGGGATATTAAGATAACAGGTACCAATCTTATGCTTAATATTCATGTTTTCAGGTGTCTCAATAAGGAGATAAAGCTGGTTGGCAAGATCATACTCTTCATAAAGGTAATAAGCTTCTGCCTGCGTAAAAATGTTTTTTGCTTCTTCAGCAGACTGTGAAAAAACAGTTGCCCCTGAAAATACAAAAAGACATAGATACAGAAGTATGCTGTTTTTATTAACTCGGATTCTTCTCATATTTGTTAGGATTAAAATGAAATTAACAGTGCAGAGCCGCAGAATGATTTGCAGAGCTTTCTGTTATTTGAGCACTGAAACTATTCCTACTCCTGAACCTTGTTTGTCATTTGAAAAATCGTAATTCAGCTGATAAATGCCGCTCTTTTTACATTGAAAATCCACTGATGTATATGTCTTCCCACTCTTTGAATCAAAAGAAGAAATAACTACCTGGCTCGCGTCATTTTTCACGCTTAGTATCAGGGCTCCTTCCATGTTACACATTGTAAAGCGGTATGTCATTCCACCCCAGAGCGAAATATTTGCTTTGTATCGCAGTTCGCCATTATCGTCGGCTTTTCCAAGCTGGACCCTGAAGTCTTTCAGGTACTTGGTATCGCTTCCCTCCGTGGCGAGGCATTTTACCACCTGCTGATCGGAATCCTGTCCAAGAGCAATAAATCCAGTCAGCAAAAAGAATGAAAGAGTTAATAAAACGTTTTTCATGTGTATATGATTTAAATTTTTCCGTCAAAATGGAACTCACATGTTTAAAAGTATGTTTATTTTTTGGTTATTCCTAAAACGTGTGAGCTTCATATTCATTTGTTTGTAAAAGTTATCTTGTTTTAAAATTATTGCTGATTATGACTTTTAATTTTACGGGAACCAAGCGCGAGCGTTCTTCCCAGAAAATCATAATATAATGTTACATAGAATAAAATTGTCATTAGCCATATTATTATGAAATTGAACCAGAATGTGTCAACAACTCTGCTGGCGATATATTTTACAGGTGAGAAGAAATGGGCCCTCAATGTAAAGATTCCCGGCTCAGGATTAAGGAATATCGGCTCATAATTCTGAATTATCCTTCCGTCTGTTCTGATAAGCTTATTCTCTTCTGTTGTCTTTTTCACGATCTCAGCAAGGAAATCGTTATAATATGTATCATAGAACAGAATGTAGTTTTCTTTTCCGCCTGCAGTTTTTTCAATACTACTCACAAGATTGTCTTTCTTAACACTTATTGCATTATATACATCTATATATTTCCCCTCAAGAGTTTTCAGAAACGATCTTGTTTGTGTAGCAACATCGTTGTTAAATCCGTCGGTAGTAAGAGTGTTTAAGTTTATTTCAGGCAGACCTTTCAGAGTATTCATCTCCGAAGAGATCTCATTACGAAGCAAAGACAGGTTTTCAGCGAGTTTTACTTTATCTTCCGCCTTGTTGCTTTTAGCAAGTGTCAGTGACTCTTCAAGGATCTTCTGTAATTCCGGTATGTAAAATACCTGCATATAATTTGCCCGGCTCTCGATTTTATCGATTGGAAAAAACTGCTGTTCATACTTGTTGTTCCTGAATTGTGTCACCGCCAGGGCTTCATACGCCCACCTTGAGGCCATAACATCGGCTATCACAGGGGCATTACCTTTACCTCCACCGAATAACCGGTTGATCTTGTCAAAATTAAACATTGCCCCCCCAAGAGCCATCTGTGGAATAATAAGCAAGGGGATTAAGATATATATTGTAACAGCTGAATTAAACGAAGCAGAAATATTTAATCCAAGTACATTTGCAAAACAGGCTGATGCAAACAGTATAGCCCAGTACTCTGCCGACATTCCTTTGATTCCCAGTATTGTATTGCCGATCAGAACATAAATGAACATCTGGATTGCCGATAATGAGAACAGGATTATTATCTTCGACATAAGGTAGCTTGATCGTGAAAGATTAAGGAAGCGTTCTCTTTTAAGAATTTTCCTGTCACGGAAGATTTCTTCAGCGCTGACAGACAGACCGATAAACAGTGCAATCACAATGCTCATGAAAATATAAGGCGGTATGTTTTCATTCTCCCTGAAAATGTACCTTGCCCTGTTATCAGGTAAATACTTTATTATCATTGTCAGGAAAACAGCCATGACCGGAGCCTCAAGAAGGCTGATAAGAAGATATTGCGTGTTACTTATCTTCGACAGTACATCTCTTTTAACAAAAATTGCAAGTTGCCTGATCTTATCGGGAATCTGAAAAGATCGTGGAGGGATAGTTTTAACTTCTTCAACCGCAGGTTTTCTGAAATCAGAGACAAACAATTCATTCCACTCTGCTGGGTTTTTAATTCTTTGTCGTGTAAACCTTCCGAAATCATCAACTTCTTTTGATTCAATTATACTGAACAGAAGCTCCGGATTCACATTGCCGCATGTATGACACTCTCCCACTTCGGCATTAATCTGGCCGGTGACCTTCTTGAAATACATCACAGCTTCTATCGGGTTCCCATAATATATAGGATAACCTCCTGTATCGAGTATATAAAGCTTATCGAACATTTTGAAGATATCAGATGAAGGCTGGTGAATTACAACAAATATTAACTTCATCTGAAGTGACAATTCTTTAAGAAGGTCCATTACATTCTCTGAATCTCTCGACGAGAGACCTGATGTTGGCTCGTCAACAAACAAAACAGAGGGCTCGCGTATAAGCTCAAGCGCAATATTCAGCCTTTTACGCTGTCCGCCGCTTATCTTCTTGTTTAAAGGAGTTCCCACCTTAATATCTTTGATCTCGTGAAGTCCAAGATCCTCAAGCGTTTTCTCTGCCTTCTCCTTTATCTGATCGTCATTGAGGTTTTTAAAACAAAGCTTTGAATTGTAATAAAGATTCTCATAAACCGTAAGATCCTCCATGAGAAAGTCATCCTGGGCAATATACCCGATCATGCTTTTGGCTTCATCTGAATCTTTATGAATATCAAGTCCGTTAAGAGTAACTGAACCTTCTGAAGGCATTTCTATCCCTGAGAGAACATTCAGAAGCGTCGTTTTCCCCGAACCGCTTGCGCCCATAATTCCTATCAGACCAAATTCTTCTGCGATGTTTATATTGCGCAAACCTTCTTTCCCGTTCGGAAATCTGTATATTAAGTTCTCGGCTATAAATGAAAGCCTGTTCGGCCTTTCAGAGCTCAGGAATTTCGAAACAACATCATTATAATAAATTGTTCCTTTCGGGAGTCTCAATGTGCTTCCCTGAGGGAAAAGGTATATGTTCCTGGTTTTAAAGAGAAGGCCGTTTATTGATAATTCACTATTTCCGCTGTATTTCACAAAATACAGATCGGCGCTTTTGACTCTTAAAATAAAGATGTTCTTATCGAGGCCATTTGATTCAATGATCTTCGATTTAGTAATGTTCCTGTCTTTCCCTGTACCTGTTATAATCAGAATGTCGTCCTGGTCAATCTCATCCGATACGATAAATGCATTTATAAGCTCGAGCTCATTCGGCGCAATATTGAAAACATTTGCTACTGTCCTGATTATCCCCATTCTCTGATCTGTGAAGAGTTGTTCGGACATAAGCATTTCGAACAGGCGTATAAGTACGATAACTTTCTGCTTGTGAGTAAGGGTTTTGTTTATTTTCCTGCATATAGCGAGTGTCCTGACAGAATCTTTCATCGATGTCAGTTTTCCTCCGGCAGCGTCGCCGTTTTCATTCTCCTGAGTTTTTGTCTTTTCATCATAATCATTCAGGTATTCCTGAACCTTCTGGCTGTTAAGCTGGGAAGCAAGAAAAGACTTTACAAACTCTCTCTGGTCTGCAGTTGACCCCTGATCCTGTTTCGAGATAATGGCGAACAGCTGCATCAACGCTCTTAAAATTTCCTCACTCATTAATCAGGTGTTTAGTTATCCAATTATTAGTTTCTGATAAGTAATCAGTTTTGTTTTATTTCAAACGGTAACCCGACTATCTCAGAATATTCCTCACCGGCTTCCTTCATATCTGAATCTCCTGCAAGATGATACCAGTCAACTTTGATCTCGTTGCCGCCGCTGTGAATTTCTTCAAGCTTTAATAAAATATCGAGTATAAGTTTTGACGAAGCAGTATTAAAATATTCAAGCTTAAAAGACAGCGTCATTCCTTTTATCGGGGTTTTTGCAAGGTCTTCGAGCCATTGCATTACAGGTTGATAAAAAACAACCACGTCTTCGGGCAGTGACCGTCCCGAAATCTCATAAACATTATTAACAGGATCGAGAATAACCCCGGGAGTATCTTCAGTTGCAGCTATTTTAATTGTTTCCATGTTTATAGTATTATAATGAATTTTCTTTATTTACTCTCACCATAAGTGAAAAAACCGAATGCTCGCGATCCATTTCATCAAAACTGAACTCGAGCTTATTTTCAGATTTTCGTGCCATATCAATGATCCCTATTCCAGCGCCGGAATTTTCAGAAAAAGCGGTGTTTAGCCTGACTTCCTTATACAGGAGCTTAAGTCCTTCCTTGTCAAGTGAATTTACCTGTTCAATCCTGTTCTTAAGGATTGCAATCTTACTATTAAGAATCAGATTGCTGCTTATAAGAATGTAATCATCTGCACTTGCACCGAGAATGAAAACAGGACTTACATCAGGAGTCTTCTCTGTTTTTACAATCCTGTTTTTACTGATATTCTGAAGAAGCTCAACCATTATATTAAAGATTTTTCGCCTTGTGTTGTCTTCAACATTTTCAGATTTAAACTTCCTTTCAGTAAATGTAAGTAGAGTCTTGTTCAGCTCCTGGGAGAATTCTCCGCAATATACTAGCATAATGTCGTTTTCATTCATCAGTTCATGAAACCCCTGTACGTGGGCAAATGATTTCGATCCCTGAGATGTATTCGATACGTTTTGCATTTTATATACCGGTATTAATGATCAACTAAAGTCATCAATGAAAAAAAGTGATGGTCGCTGTCAATTTGTTCAAAACTGAAATCAAGCGCATTCCCTGTTTTTCTTGCTATATGTATAAGGCCAAGTCCGTATTCATTTTTCCCTGCAGAAGGTTCATACTGAATAAGATACTTGTAAAGGTTTTTGAGTTCGCTTTCGGTCATTGTGTTTATTTCAAGAAGTTTCTCCCTGAGTTCATCCACTTTATCTTTTCTTATAACATTTCCGCTGTAAATTACATACCCAAGATCAGAACAGCCAATCATGAACATGTTTGATTTCTGATGAAAGTCCTTTTCACTGTGATGAGTTATATTCTGAAGACATTCAACCATTACACCGAAAACTCTTGATTTCAGGTTCGAATCATCATCTGATTGCTTAAGTTTGTTTTCGGTAAGGTTCAGGAGCGCAATAATGATATCCTGCGACATTTCGCCCCTGTAACAAAGCATAATCTGGTTCTGCTCCATCTTCTGTCTGATCATGCTTACAAAATTCAATTTCCCGGTTGCCTCTGTGGTCATTACTTCAATTTTAAAATTTTAATCCAATCACAAGAACATCATCTATCTGGTTTATTTCTCCTCTCCATTCATCATAAGTTTTCCTGAACAGGTTTCCCATCTGAAAAATACTCAAATGTGCATTTTCCCGGATCAGGTTACCGACTCTTTCACTTGTAAATCTCTGTTTCCCGGTTGGTCCGCCGAACTGATCAGGAAAGCCATCAGTCATGAAATAGAATGCATCACCCTGGGAAATGCTGATTTTATGGTTTATGAAGTCCTTACGGTTCCTGTACTGAGAGCTGCCCACCGGGAATTTGTCTCCTTTTATCTCGGTCATATTTCCATTATGTACATGATAAAGAGGGCGATGAGCGCCGGCGAAATCAAGTTCGCGGGTTGTAAGGTTAATTCTGCAGAAAGCTGCGTCCATTCCGTCATTAATCTTACTTCCGGGTTCAGCCTGTTTCAGACGTTCAACAACGCTGAGATGAAGCTTATTAAGGACATCTCCTGCAGTAAGTGT
Source organism: Bacteroidales bacterium (assembly GCA_036261265.1). Classification (GTDB taxonomy): domain Bacteria; phylum Bacteroidota; class Bacteroidia; order Bacteroidales; family VadinHA17; genus LD21. The sequence continues at coordinate 67,861 of DATALC010000043.1, read as the reverse complement.
CTTATTCTGCTGAATAATTGCATCCTGGAGAAAATATCCTATTATTGACATGAGTGCGCCCGGTACTCCATGCCCTGTACAGTCCATTGCCCCAACAAAAATATAATCATTCTTTTTTATAAGCCATGGATAATCACCGCTTACAACATCTTTCGGTTTGTAAAACATGAACGAAGTCGGTATTACCTTATGCAGGTTATCTTCAGTGGGCATCAGAGCGCTCTGAATGTTATATGCATAATTTATACTGTCGCTGATACTTTTATTCTTCTTTGAAATGATCTCTTCACGGGTTTTTGCTTCTGTAATATCATGACACACAAAAAGAACAGATTCTGATTCGCCATTCTCGCTGAACTCCGGAATTGCATTAACATGCATAGTCCTGTTACCACCGGGTGTTGGAAAAACCATTTCGCCTGTCTGTTTAGTCTTTGTATTTGAAGCTTCATCAAGCATCTGTTTAAGAATTGTTACTACAAGAGAATGCATCCCTGTAGCAGTGATTGGCTTTCCAATGTATGAATCTTTTTTATTTCCCGTATACTCTTCAATCACAGGGTTTATATATGTGCATCTGCTGAAAATATCGATGCGAATTATTATATCCGAGCTATTTTCCGAAAGCGCCTGCATTTTTGCCCTTATTCTTTGTTCCTTAGCCGCTGTTCTTTGTTCGGATATATCCCTGTAATTTATAACAAATCCTTTTATAACATTATCTGAGAGGAGATTTTTTCCCGTTGCTTCCAGCCATAATACTTCTCCGTCCTTTGTAAAATACCTGAATTGAAGGCTCTGACTGTTTTCCGGATATGATTTCAGATCGGCCAGCAGTTTCCTGAATTTTTCGCTGTCGAGAGGATGAAGGTTCTCAAGGGCGTTTTTTCCGAGCAATTCCTCAGGATAATACCCCATGATCGCCTTAATTGAAGGACTAACGTAAACGATCTTGCTGTCTTCTGAAATTATTGTGATTACTTCCTGGGATTTTTCAAGCAGGATCTGTGTCCTTTTGGCAGTATTATGCACCTCCTGGATTTGTTCCTCAAGCTTGATGTTTGATTTTTGAAGCTCCTCTTTGGTCCTCAGCAGGTCCTCAGTATTCCTTTTAAGCTGCTTTTGCTGCACTCTCAGCTCATTGCTCATTCTTTCCGACTCGGTGAGAAGCTGTTGTGTCCGGTTATTACTTGTAACATTCGCAATTGCCCTTGCAATTATGCTGCTTAATGCTTCAATAAGCTTACTCTGATGCTGTGTGAACTTTGAGAGTGATGCCAGCTCAATTACCCCATATATTATTTCATCAGAAATTATCGGAGTGATTAGTATGCTTTTAGGTTTCTTTTCGCCCAGCAGTCCCGATGAGATAGTCATATAATCATCGGGTATCTCTGTCCTGAGTATCGAATCACGCTCAGCAACTGCCTGTCCAACAAGCCCCTGGGCAAACCTGAATTCAGCATGAAGATGTTTTTTCCTGTTATATGCATAGCTTGCCTTCATCCTGATGAGCATCTCTTTTTCGTTATTCCCCTCAACGATATAAAAGGCTCCCTGAACAACATTATCAAGCTTTTTTACAAGAAATGTAATCACCTCGTCGCTCAGGTTTTCAATAGTGCCGCACGATTGAAGAAGGATGCTGATTTCTGAAGACACACGATTTATCATGTTTCTCTCATGCTCCTTCCGTGAAGCTGAAACCAGGCTGGTGCGCATTGACTCAAGAGCGGATTCAAGAATTTTCTCCCCGTTTACGGCAGTGAAGGGTGTATTAAGGTCGTTATTTTCAATCTTCCTTACAAATTGAACAGTTCTATCGATTATATTCTCATAATTTCTCGTCTTTGTGTCGGATTCATCCTTCAGAGCAGCAGCTTTTTTCCCCGCAAAAAAGCCTGCAACTCCCGTGAAAACCGGAAGAAGATTCAGAATATAAAATATGTTGTAATCTTTATAAAGATCATTAATCCCGCTGAAAGAGAATGTGTAATCCGATGGAATAATCGAAAATGTAACAATCAGAACAAGTGCAAGAAATCCTGCTAAGGCAAATATCCCTGCATTAAATAATATAAGCTTCAATGTTCTGTTATCCTTCAGCATAATATTCCGGAATCAGGATTTTCGCATACATTTCTTTATTTTGTCACAAATTGAATGCGAGATTGCAGTAAAATAATTTTCATCTGCCGTACTGAATTTGTGGAATGACCCCAGCTCAATGACTGCAATAACCTTTTCTTTGTCTTTTACAGGGAATATAAGCAGAGAAACAGGCGAAGACTTACCCAAACCTGATTCAATAGTAAGATAACCCTCAGGTATATCAGAAATATTCATGAGTGTTCCGTCTTTCGCCACCTGGCCGGGAAATCCTTCCCCAAACTCAAGAAGATCAGTATTGTTATCAGGATCAGGAGTAGCAAAACCAGAGAGGAACTTAAGGAAAGATTTCCCATCTTTCATATCTGAGATATAGAAAGCTCCCTGAGAGATTTCCCTTTCACGTGCAAGAAGAGAGAGAAGCTTTACAGAATACTGCATTATACTGCCGCCATTGAACGTATTCTTTTTAATGAATGAGTCAACCATGCGCTGTTCTTCAGCATGTTTTGAGTATTCCTCGTTGATATAAGCCTGAACGGGATTAACCTCGCTCACGCTTAATTTTCTTTTCTTTTTTCCTGTTAAAAGATCAAACATAGGTGTTATCTGTTAAGGAATTAATAAAGTTTATTATCATCTCATCTGTCATTATCTCATCGGGATTGAAATACCTGAGGACCTCCTTCGGCATAGTTGAGAACTGGGCATTCTCAGGATCCTGTATTATAGTAAAAGCCCCGTTCTTAAATGCGCTGAACAATCCCCTGGCTCCATCGGTGTTTGTACCTGATAAAAGTATTCCTGCCATATTATTTTTAAACGAAAACCCACCAGATTCAAAAGTATAGTCAATGGAAGGCCGCGAATAATTATTATCAGGTTCGGTTGACAGTGCGAAAGAATATTCAGGTTCAATCAGCAGATGATAATTGGAAGGGCTGAGGTAAACCTTCCCGGGGTAAATGCGTTCTTTATCATGAGGCTCAGTAATCGTTATTTTCGAATCGATATTAAGGGATTCGGCAAAACCATTTCTGATGTTCTTAAGCCTGTGCAGGCATAGTACGACAGGAATTGAAAAGGTAGATGGCAATGATGACATAATGCGTCGTACAACACCATAACTACCGGCTGATCCTCCGATAATCAATATTTTAATATCGCCTTTACTCTTCCTCAAATCACCATTGAATTATATCGGTTTGTTCCTGAGATTTTCATATAAATTTTTTCATCGAAGCTTTCTTCCCTGAAATAACATGCTGCTTTGCACCACTGAATCGATTCTTTTGATCCGATTGCAAGGAAACCGTTATCGGAAAGATTATGATGAAAGGAATTTATCACTTTGTCCTGCAAAACAGAATTAAAGTAAATGAGCACGTTCCTGCAGAGGATCAGGTCGAAAGATGATCCTGCCGCGCCCTGGGTAAGGTCGTGTTGTCTGAATTCAACATTCCCTGTCAGCGTCAGATCAAACTGAACACTATCATCATCTATTTCGAAATAATCTGATAGGTTGGATATTCCCCTGAACTGTTGATAGTTCTTTGAATTGTTTTCCTGGTTTTTTAATTTGTATTTCCCTTTCCTTGCGACTTCAAGAGCTGAATGATTGATGTCAGTTGCAAGAATTTTCGATTTGCCTAGAAGATTAGCCTCCCTGAGCATTATTGTCATGGATAAGACTTCCTCACCTGTGGAACAGGCTGCAATCCAGATATTTATTGAATTGTTTTTTGCGAGCTGTTGTAAGACCCTGTCACGTAATTCCACCCAGAATGATGGGTCACGAAACATTTCTGTTACATTGACTGTGATTTCTTCAATTAACCTGTCAGCATAACTTTTATCCGACATTATATTATGGATGAGATTATTAATATCCCTGATCTTATTAATCTCGATAAAACGGATAAGTCTTCTTCTTAAAGAAGAAAAAGCATAATTGCTGAAATCAATCCCCTGTGACTTTTTTATTGATTCTGTTATCCTGTTTATTTCAACAATACTAAGTTCATCCATTATTCCACGTATAACTCTCTGTTGTTTTCAATACTCCTTAAATTCAAAAATACTGTAACCGGAGAGTTAATAAACAGGGATGCTACCTAAAAAAGGTATCATCACACCTGCCTTTTTCCGGGTATTACTACCTGATTTTATCTGTGGTTTTTACTATAAACCACATACGCGGAGGAACATTACAATGGATTGTGAGATCAGAATTCCTGCTGATCCCTGCTCCTGTCGTATGATTGAACAAACTGCGAAATATTCTCAAGCGGGAGTATTTTTTCAACTGCCCCGAGCTTGATCGCCTCTTTCGGCATTCCAAAAACGACACACGATTTTTCATCCTGTGCAATTGTGTAAGCTCCTGCCTCTTTCATTTCAAGCAGACCACGGGCGCCATCATCCCCCATCCCGGTCATTATGATTCCTAATGAATTTGAACCGGCAAACTGGGCAACTGAACGAAAGAGCACGTCGACAGAAGGCCGGTGCCTGTTAACCAGCGGCCCATCAACAACTTCAACATAATATTTGGCTCCGCTCCTTTTTACGAGCATGTGCTTGTTGCCGGGAGCAATAAGCGCATGTCCCCTTAGTATTGTATCATTATTTTCAGCTTCCTTTACATTTATCTTGCATTCATTGTTGAGCCTGTCTGCAAAACTCTTTGTGAATAACTCGGGCATGTGCTGAACAATAACGATACCGGGACTATCGGCCGGAAATGATTTCAGAAACAAGGATAAAGCCTCCGTTCCTCCTGTTGATGCCCCTACAGCGACAACTACTTCAGTTGTTTTAATCATGCTGTGTGCATACTTCTTTGCCAGTATCGCATCTGCCGAAAGTTTCGGGGTAACCTTTATAGATTCAACGGGTACTACTTTCCTTAAAACCTTTGCTTTTGCTGCAGCTTTCACAACATCACAGAGCCTTATCTTTGATTCCTCAATGAATTCCTTTGTGCTCAGCTGAGGTTTAGTGATAATTTCTACTGCACCATATTCCAACGCCCTGAGCGCAGTCAGCGATCCCTCTGTTGTCAAGCTTGATATGACAACGACAGGTATAGGATATTGCCGCATTATTTTTCTCAGGAATGTCAGGCCATCCATTCTTGGCATCTCGACATCGAGAGTAATTACATCGGGTACGTCATTCTGCATGATCCTGGCTGCATGATAGGGATCGCCGGCTGCATGCATAACCTCAATCTTTGGATCAGTAGAAAGAATCGAAGTAAGTGTTTGTCTTACAACTGCAGAATCATCAACAATAAGTACCTTAATCTTTTTCCCACTCATAACCCGTAATTTAGATTAACAATAAAACTTCTCAATTCCGCAGAAACCGCCTTATAATTTTATCTGGCTTCTTCTCCTGTGAGTGATTTTTTCAGGGAGTCATTCATTTTTTCAATATCCCTCACCATTGTAAATGATTCTATCAGGAGTTTATTCATATCAGCTGAACCATTTATCCCCGATGGAACTTTGTACTCGATCTTGCCACCCTTCTCAACAAAACTCAATACCTGTTTCAGCGAGCGGACAAGTTCATCTTTCACTGCCTCGTCTTTCCTGAGCTCCGGAGAATTCTCACTAACAAGAGCAATTGCTGATTCTTCGGCTGTATTATGAATAAGTATCCTTATCTCTTCCTCAAGCAGCTGATGATAGTTGTTGTTTGTGAGGCGAAGCTGTGCAATCTCAAGCTGTACCTTTCTGATTTTGAGTATTGCAGGCAGTACGGCAAGGATGGAGAAGAAACCATTCATGATGACGCCAAGAGTCCTTTCCTCAATACTTACACCAAGAATAAGTCTCCCCTGCTTAAAGCTGCTGACCTCAAGCGAATGATTAAATTCCCCGGTAAGTCTTGAAAAGCTTCCCAGGATGCAATCCCACAGCTTGGCATATCTCTCAAGATCTGCAATACTCTGTACCTGAAGATTCTCGACAAAGTACAGTACAAGCATCGGTTTCAATGAGTCTTCATTTTTATCAGTGAACTCATCAGGCAGGATCTGATCGAACATCTGCTGATATTTTACAAGAGTCTCTGCAAACTTCGTAACTTGTTTTGACTTTTTGCCCAGCTCATTCGAAATCGCCTTAAGGTCGTTACGATTCTGTTCAAAAAGCTGGTCAAGCCACACTGCTGCGGCTTTTCCGAACAGAGCTTCCTTATTGTACTTTTCAAAGAGATTATATGAGCTGTAGCTGAGATTCACAGGGTCACTGTCTATAAGTAATCTTCTGAGCTCTTCCTTTTCGGAAAGAATTTCTTCAGGAAATTCTCCTTCCTTTAAAGAAGGACTATTTCTTATTTTTTCGGATAGATTCCTGTATCCTTCACTAAGGGCATTATCGCCCGATTTTGCTTTCAGATAATCAATTACCTGAATTAATGCGGCTATTTGCATGGTTTATTCATTTAAGATTAAAAATGTCACTTGTCATATTTGATAGTGCTGAATTCAAAGCTTCAGTGTTTTGTTTTTCAATCATCTTCTGCATGACCTCACCGGACCCGGTATTGAACTGGATCTTTCTTCCCAGTGATCCACCAATACTTTGACTCACTATTTTAATCTGCAGATCTCTAAGCAGTTCCTGTGCAACTGCAATGTTCCTGTCACCGATCATAAACTGAGAAGTACTTGCCTCAATTATGTTTCCTCCTCCAAAAACCTTGGCAACGAGATTTTTTGGCGAGCTTCCGAATGATTGCATTTTTTCGAAAAGTTTCTGAATTGCAATATTCCCGTATTTGGGGGAAGCAAGTCCCTGCCCATTCCAGAATGGAAGCATATAATGGTTTATCCCCCCGTACTTAAGCACGGTATCATAAAAGCAAACGGCAACACAGGAACCAAGTATTGTATTCACATAGACCGGTTCGCGGCTTGCAAAAATTGTTGAGGGATAGAGAAAATGTGTCGCAGACATTTGGATCCGTTTAGAACTTTTGATCTTCGAAAAATATCTCATTCCCGTCGAGGGACGAAGTGAAATTGTCGGCATTGTCCTGACCCTCAGGAATGTTGACTATGAATGTTGTCCCTTTTTCGGGATCGCTCTGGAAATTGATGTCTCCACCGAGCAGATCAAGCAGTGATGATATTATTGAGAGACCAAGTCCATGCCCCCGGTTCACAGATGTTATTGTAGAGTCAACACGACGGAACCTGTCGAAAATAAGTTGTTGAAATTCCTGCGAGATATTCACACCATAATCATGTACTGATATGAATAATTGCTGCATTTCATAACTGACTCTTATAAGGATACGGCCATTTGTATAACTGAATTTAAGAGCGTTATTCAGAAGATTAGAGAATATCAGCTCAAGCTTGCCCGGATCTGTCCTGAAGAAGAACACTGGCTCATCCTGGTTTGGAAAATCAAAATGAAAATCAAAAACTACCTTCTTTTTTTCGGCTTCAATAGTAAAAGAGTCGATCACTGTCTTAATTACGCTTGAAACATCAACCTTCCCTATTTCAGGATAAACCTCACCAGCCTCGATTTTAGCGGCAGCGAAAACATTTTTAAGCTGGAAATCAAGCCAGAATGCTTCTGTATGTATCATAGCCACCATTGAAAATACTTTCTGCCAGTCTTCCTTTTTGACCCGGAGAATATTCTTCGACAAACCCAGGATGGATGCGAAAGGATTTACAATCTCATTTGTAATATTTGATACAAAATGGCTCTTCAGTGCTTCTGATTCCTCAAGCTTCTTATTCACAGTTATGAGTTTTTCGTTAAGAATCCTTAACTCTTCAAGAGCCTGATTCTTCTCGTTAATACGATCGTTGAGCTCACGTATAAGTTCGTCGTCACTTAATCTATTCATGATGAATGTATTGAAATTAATCTGTCGTTCTATGTTAATCCTGTTTAAAATTTGTTTTTCTGAATATTGTAGGTTTGATCTGCCTGAGCGGAACCTTCATATTTGTAATTGATTCTGAATGACCAAGAAAAAAGTAACCATCAGGTCTGAGCTTGGAAGACAGCTTTGTTATTACATCCTGCTGTGTTGCTCTATCAAAGTAGATAAGTACATTCCGGCAGAAAATTATGTCGAACGTCTTTTCAACTGCATAATGGTTATCAATAAAATTCAAGCGCTGAAAGGTCACTTTTGAACGGATATCAGGAACCACCCGGACTGTTTTACTTGAACTATCCTTGCTTTTAAGAAAATATTTTCGTTTAAGGTCATAAGGAATAGATGAAACCCTCTCCTCACTGTAGATTGCAAGGGAAGCTTTCTGAAGAATACGATATGAAAGATCAGTGGCAAAAATTTCAAAATCAAATTCATGATGATTCTGAATGTATTCCTTCAGAACAATAGCAATTGTATAAGGTTCCTCGCCGCTTGAGCATCCTGCGCTCCAGATTCTTAATGGTTTTCTTGCCTGTTGTTCAGATTGATACTCTGGAAGAACAGATTCTGTAAGGTAATCAAAATGTGAAGGCTCCCTGAAAAAATCAGTTTTGTTTGTCGTAATTACATCGATCATCTTAATTATTTCCTCTTTCTGTCCTTCCTTACTGAACACGAAATCTATATACTCCCTGAATGACGACATCTTCAATTCTGACAACCTGCGTTGAAGCCGGCTCTGAAGCATTATTTTCTTTACATAGGGCATTTTTATCCCCAGCTCCTCATAGACAAAAGCGCTCAGAACATTGAAATCTTTATCGGTCATCTGGCATTTATACGCGCCATTTATATACTGTTCCATCTTTCAGAATTGAAATCTGATATGACATTATTAAAATAAAAGTTTTTCATCACTCGTCATTTGCTTTTTGCTGTGTTTAAAAATTCAGGTTTGAAACTCAATGTCATCCATATCCATTGCTGGTATCCTGAATTATCAACTCCTTTAATCAGATCGACTGTCGAAGTCGGCGCCATCGTAGAGTAGCCACAGTTAATCTCAAGATTATCAAGAGCTTTGTACTTTGCCTGGAAATCTATTTCTGATCCGAGTCTTTTCCCTGATGCCAGAATTTCACCCGGAGATGTAATATCATCATCAATGCTGTTTACAAGCGAAAGATTATGGTATGTGACATCAACTGACACTCTCTTGCTCAGCTTGTATAGACATTTGGCATAGATATCCACCAGACCGCCATTACGGGTGTCTTCCTGGGGTGATGAAAAGTAATCCATTGATCCGTAATATGTATGGCCGTTACCGTATACAGTACTGAATGAATTCAGCTTACCGTCGGCCGAATTGGGGTCATCTCCCGAAAGGTAATCAATGCCAAGAACACCATTCAGCAAACCTGTGAAAGCATGGTCGGCGCTGAGTGAAAACATGTAAGCGCTTATTTTTACGCCATCCGGGGATTTTCCGCTCTGAAGATATCCCTGTGCGTAAATTCTTGTATTGGTTGAATCATTACGTACTAAAATATTTATTCCGTACGTATACCTGGAATTAATTCTTGTATCAGAACCGGCCGGCTGATTCCCGTCGAAAAGAAAGATCCCTGAAGTATTGAGATATTTTCCGATATTTTTTTCAGCTCTTGCAAAAGCCAGTGTTTTGTAAAACTTCACAGGATAATTTGATTCGGAGTTTTTTGATTTGTCATTATTATAAGCAAATCCAATGTGTAGATCAAAATCCTTATGATATTTAAGAAGGAAAAGATCATGAGTAATACCGACATCGTTCCAGTTTGGCGCCCCGAGAATCCTTCCCTGGTCGTATGAAAGTTCCTGACGTCCCATCTTAAGTGAAAGAAGAGGATTTACTGATAATTCAGCCCACGCTTCATATAAGTTTATTGTTGACATATCGGCCTTCGGAGCAGCTTCACCCCATAATCTGACATCCTGGACAGAGAGCCTTGTAGAGATCTTACTGTCCTTATAAAGAAGATTTAGCCTGCTTCGTTGTGAAGTAAGAAAAACAGGTAGCTGATCTTTGCCGAGCGGAGCTCTGTAACCATCTCTGAATTCAGTTTTGGGTCGTAGTTCACCTGACAAAATAGTCTGCGAAATTACCTGTGGTGAAAAACATATAAGAGCAAGAATAAATATATATTTTTTCATCTGTTTCATTTAAAAGTTAGAATTCAGCTTCTTCAACATTTTCAGATCCTTGTTTTCTATTATTCACTTTCATTACAGGTTCTGTATAATCTAACTCACCCGATCCGGTTTTAAAGAATGATACAAGCTCCCTCAGGTGACAGGCCTGATGAGAAAGTTTTTCTGCACCTGTTGTCATCTCCTCGGGAGCAGTAGCATTTTGTTGAGTTACCTGGTTAAGCGGGATCAGGATTCTCTTAATCCTGATCCCGTGTTATATTCAATATTTTTCAAAAGCCGAGTCAAGATTATCTTTTCCCATCATTAGTGTTACGCCATTGTTTTTCGCAGACGGCTCATGCTTTATTTTGACTGCAGGCTTATCTGCATGACGTAATTTTTCAGGCTCCTTATGGGTCATATTCTTAATTGATTTCTCTTCTTCAATTTTGAAGAATGAAATCATCTCCATCAACTGCTGAGCCTGACTTGCAAGTTCCTCGGAGCTTGTTGCCATTTCCTCGGAAGCTGCGGCATTTTGCTGTGTAACCTGGTTCAACTGCTGAATTGCATTATTAACCTGCTCTGCACCTGAATTCTGTTCAATACTTGCAGCAGCGATTTCCTGCACAAGCTTGGCTGTTTTGGCTATTTCAGGAGCAATTGCAATAAGAAGCTGCCCCGATTCTTCAGTAGCTCTCACGCTGTTCTTTGTAAGTGTATCAATCTCAACAGCAGAAAGCTGGCTTCTTTCTGCGAGCTTCCGTACTTCAGCTGCTACAACGGCGAATCCTTTACCATGCTCGCCTGCCCTGGCAGCTTCGACTGCTGCATTAAGGGCAAGGATATTTGTCTGGCGTGCAATTTCACCAATAATTGATACTTTATCTGCAATATCCTGCATGTACCTGAGGGTTTGCTGTGAAGCGTCATTGACTTTATTTATTCCTTCGGAAGCATTAAGCGCAATCTTTTCAGTTTGCTGGGCGTTCTCTGCATTCTGCTGGATATTTGCAGCCATTTCTTCCATTGACGATGAAACTTCTTCAGCCGATGAAGCCTGCTCGGATGCACCCTGGCTCATCTCCTGGGATGTTGAGCTCATTTGTTCGCTCGATGCAGAAATATTATTTGCAGCATTTTTAAATTCCGAGATGATCCTTGCTGTCGATTTAACCATTGAAGTCAGCGATTCGAGAAGATCATCCTTTTCTGAACGTTTCTTGAGATCTACAGTAAGATCACCGTCAGCTACAAGTTTTGCCTTCGAGATTATTTCATTCAATGTATTTATAAGCAGGTTGAGATTATTGATTATTGTATTGATATCTCCCTTATACCTTTCCGTAATTATTGGCGGCATGTCGCCAATTGCGATTTTCGCAATGTATCCCGCGGCCAGGTTGATTGGCGCCACAAGAGTTTCAACAACTTTATTCAGACCCACTGTAATGTCGCGGAATTCTGAGTGTGTCTGTTCCGCATTTGCCCTTATGCTGAGATCACCTTCAAGCACACCGCCAACAACCTCCCTGATCTGGCTGTTTATAGTGCTTATGCTTGACTGGATATTGCGGCCCATGAATGTACCAAGGAACAAAGCGGCAATGATACCTATCACAATAGCAAATATTGTAGCAAATCTTACTTTGCTGATAGCGAGCAGCAGGTCATCTTCATATATGGTTGTTGAAACATATATTTCTGCAGCAGGATAATATTTGAAATGCTGATACTTGGCTTTCCCCTGCCACATGTATCTTGTTTTTCCTTCACCAATACTGACCATCTCTTTAAAAAAGTCTTCGTTAGCAATATTCCCGCTTTCCTGCAAAGGATGAATAACGAACTGACCGTTTTTATCAACTGCATACGGATAGCCGTTTGTGTAATATTTTTTTGATTTGAATATTGCTCTTAATTCAGACATATCCTTTTCCGGGAGACCGAATGAATAGGCTCCTGCGATCTGCCCGTTCACCTTGAAAGGTATGTATGTTGTAAGATAATACTCTCCCAGCACTAAAGCTCTTCCCGCGTAGGTCTGACCTTTATCTAGAGCCTGTGCAACAGGGGAACTATTGGGTATAAATGCATTAACTGCATTTGATCCGGATTCATTTTTTACATTCGTCGAGATCCGGATATAACCCTGGTCAATTTTCTGAAGAATTGTATTTGTACCCTGATTATTCACAGAGTTGATGAAATCATAGTTCATATATAAAGGTCGATTGCCATAAATCAACTGAGGTAACCTAATTGAAAACGATTCATTCGTTTCCTGGTTTGTCACAGTAATTGAATACGGATTATTGCCGTAAGATAATTGTCCTTTCTCCTCAAACAGACGTGAACTAAGCTCCCCTATTACATCTACTTTTTCCTGATTCTGTTTGATCTGAAGATCAATTATGCTTATCAGATCATTTACCTGTTCATAAAGCCTTTCGTCAGAATCTGATATTATTGAAAGCTTCTGCGATCGCATTGTGTATAAGCCGAATATGCCGAGTATTAACGCAACTGCGACACATGCGATAATACTCAGCTTTGTTCCTGATTTTAATTCGTTAAATTTTTTCATGTGAGGATTGTTTTGAGGTTAAAAATTGTAATTGGGTTTTATAAACAAGCATTAATCGTGCAAGGCCAATAAAGGAATTATTTACTGCTGCGCTGGTTGCCCCGGGATTAATGATATATTGAAAATCCGGCTGGAAAATAATATTGGTTGTAATATATTTTCTGAAAGTCAGCTCAATAGCCGGTTCATGTGATAGAAGATCAGCATTGTATGCCAGCTGTCCGGGCTTAACAATGAACTTATTGATAGTATATTTATAATATGCCTGATAAAGAAAAATCCGGAAGCCGTTTTCTATATTACTGAATACCTGCAAATAGCCGACAAAATCCCCTGAAGACTTGTCGACAAAGATCCCCCTAAGCTGAAAAGATAGTTCGCCACCCCTGAAAAGTCTGAGACTTTCAGTGTTGAGCATGGCTGTGATATCGGTCTCCCCATGCAACAGTCCATAATTTTTCCTGTCATGGTTGTGGAGACCGATAAAATCCAACCGTGTAGCTGCTTCAAATCCGACAGCCGGGTCCTGTGATAAACATCTGTTGGCAACTGTTAATAAAATAACAGTAAATAATTTCCCCCTCTCAGTCCTAAAACTTGTTTTCTTTGCAAGAATCACTATATGAAATAATTTGATGGCTTCTCCTAAAAGCGCTCATACTCGGAATCATAAGCATCAGACCGACCGATCCTGAGTTTTCCCTGGATCTCTTTCTCAACTTTTTCAGGCTGGAAGACAACTTTCTTCTTTGCTGATGTACTTTCAGCTGAATTACCTTTTACAGTGTTTTTCTCATTTGAGAGCTTGAAAAATCTCACAGATTCAAAAAGGTAATCAGACTGGCCTGACAACTCTTCGGAGCTTGTTGCAACTTCCTCTGAAGCAGCGGCATTCTGTTGAGTAATCCTGTTCAATTCCTGTATAGCATTATTCACCTGTTCTGCGCCTGAATTCTGTTCCATGCTCGATGCGCTTATTTCCTGAATAAGTTTTGCAGTCTTGTTAATCTCCGGAACAATCGTTGACAACAGCGTACTTGATTCTTTTGTCGCTCTTACACTTGTTTTTGTAATTTCATCGATTTCGAGAGCTGAAGTATGGCTTCTTTCAGCCAGCCTTCTTACCTCAGCGGCAACGACTGCAAATCCTTTTCCGTGCTCGCCTGCTCTTGCAGCCTCAACAGCAGCATTAAGAGCAAGAATGTTTGTATTTCGTGAAATCTCACCTATTACTGAAACCTTATCGGCAATCATTTCCATAGCCTTCAATGTTTTTTCGGATGCCTCATATACTCTTTTCATATCAGCAGCCGCGTTAACAGCTATTTTTTCAGTTGCTCTGGCATTTTCTGCATTCTGTGAGATGCTGGCTGCCATTTGTTCCATCGATGATGAAACTTCTTCAGCAGATGACGCCTGCTCAGTTGCTCCTTCGCTCATTTGTTGTGCTGTTGAACTCATCATCCTGCTTGAACTTGAGATGTTTTCTGCAGCCGACCTGAATTCAGAAATAATCTTGTCCATTGCTCTTACCATTTCGGTAAGAGATTGCATAAGCTCATCATTCTCCGAACGCTTTTTCAGCTCTACAGTAAGATCACCCTGAGCAATCAGCCTGCCCTTCTCAGTAATATCATTAAGGGCATCAATAAGCATATTTATGTTCATCTTAATCTCATTGAAATCGCCCCTGTATTCATCCGTAATTTTTTCGGGCATATCACCTTTCGAAATTCTCTGCATATAAGTTGCGGAGGCTTTGAGTGGCTTAATAAGAGCATCAAGAGTATTATTCATACCCACTACTATTTCACGGAATTCGATATTTGTGCTTTCTACATCAGCGCGTGAATCGAGCTTCCCGTCAAGCGCATCGTCAACAAGTCTTTTCACCTGCCCTACTATGGATCGAAGGATTGTGTTAATGTTTGATGAGATGAAGAAACCGAGTATCATTGTAATTACCACGCCGATGATAATGAAAGTAAGAACAAACAGTGATGAACGTCCTGACTGTTTGACATTGAGTTCATAACGTGCCTTTGTCACTGAATCCTCGAGCCTTATAAGACTATCGAGTTTAGCATCATTAACAAGACCTGCCTCACGGGATGTAACAGATGCATCATAGGCCATTTCATCGCTGAAGACAACATCAGGGCTGTTTTCTTTAAGTCCCGAAGCGATCATTGCATCCCTTTCCTTAGCCGCCTGTACAACCATCTGTGCATTTGCCAGCCATGCATCCTTAACAGATAGAAACTCCTTCCACAAAGTATCAATATCAGAATCACGCGGGATCTTCTCGAAATTGTCAATAAACTGTTGTGATTGCAGAATTCCCGAGTTAATCATTTCATACTGATCAGTCCTGATCTTTCCGGTTTTCATCTCCTTTATCAGAAGACCTCTCTCCCCAAGAGCTACCTGGGTAAGAGATGATTTGATTCCCTGCAGGTATGCAACACCTGCCACCTGGTTACTTATCAGATCAGCTTCTTCTGCAATTGTCCTCTTCAATCCCAGATATCCGCTCAGTCCGACTAGAACAGAGATAATTGTTAAAGCCCAATACCCGGCAAAGATCTTACTTCTGATCTTCATCTCGCCGAAGTCGAATTTGATCCGGGTTTTTTTAATTTTTTCATTCATTTCGTTTGAAAATTTTCATTAATAAAAGTTTTACAGACTATATCTTTTTTTTCACATCGTAATTATGATTTTCACCAAATTTTTCACAACAGCAACAGGCACAAGACTTATATCTTACTCTCTAGTTGTCCTATACTCAAATTTATCTGCATCAAAAAACCCAGATACAGGAAGTTTTACCCGATTTCGCGAAAAATTCTCAGGTAATTACCTCCATAGACAATCGCATTCAGTCAGAATGTAGGTTTAATATAACCTTAATGCTTATTTATCTTATTATCTAAATCTTATGACAAACATATTACAGCCCGTTACACATATTAATTTCAACATTTATGTCAATTAACGCAAATATTTATCTGATTATCTGTATTTTATACAATATGTGCTTCGCCTGTACAATGTAAGTGTTTTTACCTGATAAAAATCAGGTATAAACTTTTCTCAATCAGGAGCATACCCCGATTCTCAGAAACAGCAGTGTTATATTTTTGAATAAGATGATTAGTCATATTCTAAGTAATACAAGAGTCAATTATTTCATTAAACGAGCTTAAAATGAAAACACGAAGTTGTTCTGCAAAAAGTCTTTCTACTATTTTCGTTGTCCTGTTTTGTTTTGCATTCTCCGGAACAGGACTCTTCGCCCAGGCGCAGGAAGAGGTGCTTGTTGTTGCGGACGAGATGCCAGTCTATCCCGGGGGACAGATGGCTTTGCTGAAATTTGTTTATGCCAATATCACATATCCTGCCGATGCAAAGGAGAATGGTATTGAAGGAAAAGTTATAGTGCGATTCATAATAAACAAGGAAGGGAAAGCTGTTCAGCCTTCAATATCAAAAGGGCTTTATCCTTCAATTGATGAAGAGGTAATTAAAGTCATCAGTAAGATCCCGAAATTCGAGCCGGGGAAGATGGCAGGGAAACCAGTAAATGTCTGGTATGCTCTTCCGGTCACTTTTAAACTTGTGAACTAAGGTATATCTGTATTTTTGATTGAGCGGGGCGCCTTCGGGCGCCTTTTTTATTCAGCTTCTTAAGTATAAGAAAAAGGGCGAATGTTTATTTCGCCCATCCGCTTTCCCTGACTATTTTTAGAAATTAACCATAAGAATGCTACTGTTTTTTCAGGGTCCTTTTCAAAGTAGTTTTATTCTCATCGAAAGGAAAGGTTTCTGAAAAACTTCATGAGTTATGGCTATGCTGTAGCTTTCTCAGTATGCTCTTTGAAGTCGATGATCTCATCAATTGAAAAGACCTTATCTATATTAAGGATCATGATGAAATTCTCATCCACTCTCCACATACCTTCGATAAAGCCTGCATTGTATTTGGTTCCGATAGTTGGTGAGGGTGCAATCTCTTCTGTCTTGAATTCAAGCACTTCTTTAACGGCATCTATAAGGATTCCAAGCATCAGTGATTCACCATCCTTGTTTATATTCAGAACGATGATATTTGTATCGACTGTAATCTGGTTCTCGGGAAGTCCGAATTTCAACCTGAGATCGATTACAGGAAGTACTGTACCCCTGAGATTGATTACACCTTTCATATAATCGGGAGATTTCGGGACTTTTGTGATCGGCTTAAGTTCGAGGATATTTAAAACCTTCGAAACATTGATCGCAAATACTTCCTCTCCTAATTTGAATGAAAGATAGGTCTGGATTGATGAGGAATTTTCGTTCATAGCTGAAATTTATTTATCTGTTAATAATTGGGTCTGCTTTGTTTAGCTTGCAGCATTTTCATATTTAAATGTATATGAGCTTATTATTTTATTGGGGTCCATCAGCAATGCAACAGTTCCATCGCCAAGAATTGTAGCTCCTGAAATGAAATCCTGTTCCTTGTACATGGTCCCAAGTGATTTTAAAACCGCCTGGTATTCGCCCACAACATGATCTACAGTCAGGCCGAAAAGAGTGTCGGCATATTCAATAACAATAACCTGTTCGAGGGCGGGAGGCTGAGTTTTTATTCCAAATTCCTTACGCAGGTATGCAAAAGGAATATGTCCGTCGTTTATGTAAATGAGATTATTTACAGCATTTACAAGAGCCTCGTGCTTAAATTCGAAGCATCTGTTAACTGAACTCAGCGGAATAACATAAAAAGCCTCGTCGATCTTTACAAGGAGACCATCAATGATTGAAAGAGTCAAAGGAAGCTTTATTGTTATTTCTGTCTTTTCATTTACTGTTGTGTCAATGCTGACTTCGCCTCTCAGATCAGAAATTTTTCTTTTAACCACATCCATTCCGACACCACGCCCTGATATCTTTGTGATCTTTTCAGATGTTGAAAATCCGGGTAGAAATATAAGGTCAAGAAGATCTTTTGAAGAAAGATTTGCTTCGGGCCTGATAAGTCCTTTTGTTATTGCAAGTTTCCTGATTTCTTCCTTATCGATACCCTTACCGTCATCAATTATTTTTATTATCACATTCGATCCGGAGTGATACGCTTTAAGCAGTATCTTACCCTGCCGTGGTTTTCCCCTTTTAACCCGTACTTCGGCATTTTCAATGCCATGATCAATGCTGTTCCTGATTATATGCATTATAGGATCGATGAGTCCCTCGATTATTGTTTTGTCGAGCTCAATTTCAGATCCTTCAACAACAAAAGCTACATCCTTTCCAAGCTCATGTGATAATTCCCTTACAAGACGCTGGAAACGTGTAATCATATTTTCAATTGGAATAAGCCTGATCCCAAAAGTATTATCTCTTAATCTTCTGGAGAGTTTTTCGACATCTTCAGCGACCACCTGGAGCTCCTTATTGTTACTTTTTTCTGCTATCAGGCTAAGACCTGCCTGGGTAGTCACAAGTTCACTTACAAGGTTGATAAGTTCATCGAGCTTTTCTGATGAGACCCTTATACTTGAGATATTCTTCACCTTGCCGGCTGTATCCTGGCCTTCTCTTGCATGATTATGTTCGCCTTCCTCCTTCTCTTCATGAGTGATAAGATCTTTTACTCTGGAAAGGCCAAGATGACCTTTTGAGGCCGCCTCCATAACTTTTCCACGGAATCCTTTATGCTCAAGGAGGTTGGTGTCACTTAACTCCTTTATCTCGAGAGTGCAATTATCTTCGGCAAAAATAAATATCTCCCTGATTTTCTGATCATCCTCCTTTGTAGCGAGAATTAATTCCCAGGATGTATAACATTTCTCAGGGTCAAGCTTGTCAAAAGCCGGTAAAGCCGAGCTGTCAGGAAGAGCAATGTATTCTCCCAGTGCACTGAAATCCTCTACAAGGTACAATGGATTTGTTCCGTCAGCAAGGATGTCCTCTGATGGTTTAAATGAAATATAGAAAGTCCTTACCTCAGCTTTCCTGTCGGGTGTTACAGTTTTCTCTTCTTTAACCTGCTGGGTTGAATTCACAATTGTTCCAATCCTTTCGAGCAATTTCCTGTGAGTTTCCTGCACATCGTCTCTGGCGCTTGTTTCAGAATCGAGAAGGTTTCTTATGTGATCTACAGATGCCAGTGTCAGATCCATAAGATCGGGAGTTACCTTCATCTTGTTATTCCTGATGAGATCATAGATAGTCTCGAGCTGATGTGTGTATTGATCTATGAGCGTAAAACCGAACATGGCGCTGTTTCCTTTCAGGGTATGCATAATCCTGAAAATCCGCTCAATAAGCTCGCTGTTGTCGGAATCCTTCTCAAACCTGAGCAGTACCGACTCAAGGTCGTTTGTCAGATCGAGAGCTTCCTCTATGAATTTTTCGCTGAAATTATCCATTATCGCATTACTTTATTAATTGCTTCAGTAAGCTTGGCTGGAACAAATGGTTTAATGATCCAGCCGGTGGCGCCGGCTTCTTTTGCCTCCATCTTTTTAGCGCTCTGTGATTCAGTCGTCAGGAAAAGAATGGGTACTGTCTTATAATCATCATTACTCCTTACAGCCTTAATGAATTCAATTCCATTCATGACAGGCATGTGAAGGTCTGTAAGTATAAGATCAATAGGACCTTTACCGAGATGTTTAAGCGCATCCTGCCCGTCCTCGCCGAGAAGAACATTATATCCTTCATTCTGAAGTGTGAAGCTGACAATTTCTCTGATACTTTCAGAATCATCAACAACAAGAATAGTTTTTGCCATTTTGGTTTTAGTTTTTCTGTTAAAGTGTTGTTTCGAAACCCGTGTTTTTAATAAGCTTTTCTGTTTCCGGTGCAAGAGCCGGAATAACAGATGTGCTTATGTTTTTATCATTAAGATAATTCCTGTATGACCTTATTATCTGGATAGTCGTAATATCAATTTTTTCAACATTCTGAAGCTGTATCACTACTTCATTCCTCCGGAATTTCAGAGTCTGCAGCTGTTTTTTTAATGCCACGGCATTTTTAAGGCTCAGATCACCTTCCACAAGGAGAATATCTGATTTTTTATCACTGCTCTCTCTAACCTTCAGATTGTAAGTTTTGCTCTTCATCACAATTTATTTTAAAAGAACTCGATTTCATTTTCCGGAATATTATCAGCGATATTATCAGTATTCACTTTACCGCTTATCACCTGCTCATGGATAGTGCGTTCACTCTCAACAGTATAATTAGGTTTGACTTCGTTAAGGTTTTTCGCTTTATCGCGGTCTACGTCATTATCCGTCTTTATCCTGCTGTTAATATGATTAAGCTGTCCAATAACATTTTCTACAGTTGTCTCAAAATACTCATAGTAATCACCTTTGCTGATTGCATCCTCAATTATCTCGAGGATATTTGTGTTCAAATCCCTGTTCTGTTTCAGTACAATGTCAAGTTCCTCATCATCCTTATCGAGCGTTGCAAGGATCTTGCTTATATTGACCATCAACTGTATCCTGTCGAATTCAAGCTGGTTTTCAAATGATTCAAGTTCATCTGTGAAGGCCATACTTCCTGACAGATCACTTATATCGGTAATTATAGTATCGAGCTCGTTATGTTTAATGTTTATATCGCGGCTTAATGAGAGGATCTGTGAGTAAATGCCATTACCCGAAGAGTTGTCTGAATCATGCTTTCCGGCATTCCCCGGTAATATGAGCTTCGAAAGAAGCGGCTTGATAACACCATCTACCTGGCTGATTATCTTATCCAGTGCGTCTCCTGAGGAATTCAACTCGGCGTTGATCTCATTAAAGTTATTAAGGTCAAGGAGGATTATGCCCTGATCAAGCTGATCCTTAATCTGTTTCAATAGTGTCATCTCGGAATCTTCATCCTTAAAAGAGAATTTATCAGAAATACCCGAGATTGTTGTAAGATCCTTTGCTATACCCTGGAAATTTCCGGTGATCACGTTAATTGCATTCTGATACTCCTTACTTACAAGAAGAAGCTGTGCGGCCTGGAGATCAATGATGTCGGCGATCTTTGAATAGTCCTCCTTCGAATAGTTCTCACCATTCCCGTTATTATTATTGTTAAGGTCTTCGATTATCTTGTAATGAGATTTCTGAATATGCTGGATCTTCTGCCTTATAATATCATGATACTGGAGGTACGTTATAATATCGTTAATGCTTTTTGACGACTCAACTGATTTCTCCTTAAGCAAAGGAAACTGAAGTTTTGATTCAGTGCTTTTCCTCTTAACTGATTCAATATTCTTAATTGTATCCCTTGAAAGCTTCTGGCATATATTCAGTGACTGTTCCGTCTTAGACTCCAGGTTCCTTATGCTCGATGTCACCCTTTCTTTGAATCTGTCAAGCGAGAAAGTGACTGACATCAGCAGCCTGTGAGTAGAATATATTTCTTTAATCCAGGTTGTAAAATCGACATCCTGATCCGGGTCTGTGTCCTTGCATTTCGAAACAAGATTGTAATTTGTTGACAGGAACTTAAGTGTGATAAAATCCTGCCTCAGGTTCTTAAGAATAATATTCAGATGATTTGACTTGTGAATTATGTCCTTTAACATTCTCAGGCTCTGCTGGTCTTCCTGTCTGATCTTTGTGCGATGACTTTCAATTTTCTGATGAATCTCTTCCAGTTCCTTTACAAGATCGATCCCTCTTCCTCCGGATATTGTTTCAATTATATTAAATGCATTTTCATAGATTATACGCGTCTTCGTATAATAATCCTTTAAATAATCGTTCAACTTCATAAAATCAGACGATGAACGCAGATGAAGACTGTTGATTTTAGAGTCAATATCTGAGAATGTGTTTATCAGCTCGCCCTTTGAAATCTGTATAGATGTGTTTTTATTCATCAGAAAATTGTAGGTGTGAAAATACTAGAAGAAATCAACAGAAATTTTTTGTGCAAATATTGTGAATGTGAAAGATGACTCTATTCTGGCTCGTGTAAGAGTTGCAAGCAGATCTATATTATTGCCGTTAATGTCGGGGAATGAGATTTCGGTTCTTACCTGGATTTCTTTGCTTGATCCGTTATTTGAATAGAAAGCCGTAAGATTATTGTCTATTGTTTTAACAACAACCGGAAGTATTGAATTGATTGGCTTACCTATAACATTCTCCCTCTGGATTCCCCAGATTTCTTCAGCAGAGTGGTTGAAATATTCAATAGTGCCTTCGTGATTGAAAGTTATGACTCCGTCGACACAACCTTCGAGAACAGCGATATTCTTCTCCTTCTCAATTTCAATATCCTGTATTTTTTTGATAAGTCCTTTGCTTGCTTCATTCAGCTTTTCGCTCAGGTTTGTTTTTATATCTTCAAGTTCAGATGTGTATTTCCTGAGTTCTTCTCCCTGGACTCTTAATTCCTGAGCCTGCCTCTGAAGTTCAAGTTCGGCTTTCTTTTTCTCGGAAATATCCTGAGCAAGAGCTATAACCTTATAAGGTTTGCCGTTCTTATCTCTTGCCGGTGTATAAGAAGCGCTCAACCATACGTCTCTTCCATCCTTTGTAATCCGCTTGAAATCACCGCGCTGAACCTGGCCCTCATTAAGCTCTGACCAGAATTTATTATATATCTCGATAGGCTCATTTGATTTATCTGCAAATAATCTGTCGGTCTTATTTTCAATTTCATCGAGAGTATAGTTCATCATTGTCAGGAACATTTCATTTGCAGTTATTATGCGTCCTTCCATTGTGAATTCAACTGTTGCAATTGTGTTGTTAATTGCTGCAAAAATCCCTATTCTTTCAACCTCACGCTGTTGCATCTCTTCCTGTGTTGCGTTCATCTCTTCGAGGTTCTGCCGCATTTCTTCTTCCTGTGTACGCAACTCTTCAGTGAGTTTCTGGGAATCCCTGAGAAGTTTTTCTGTTTGTCTGTTTGTTTTGATCCTTGAGAATGTAGACGCAACTATCTCTGCGATTTTTTCGGCAAATTCAATCTCAAAGGGCTTGTATGTTTTAAAGGATGCGATTTCCATTATTCCGAAAAGCTCATCATTAAAGAGAAGCGGAACAATCAGAACCGACCTTGGATTTGCATCACCGAGCCCAGATGTTATTGAAATGAAATTATCGGGAACATCAGTAAGATAGACTGTCTCTCTTTCAATGGCTGCCTGCCCTAAAATGCCTTCACCGATCTCAATTGTCTTTGTCAGGAATTTTTTCCGGTTCCATGCATAGACTGACACCAATTCAAGCATTTGATTATCCTTTTGTTCTTCATTCAGAAGGAATATAGAGCCCTGGTTGGCATCCATATACTTCACGAAATCTGATATGAGATTATCACAAAGAACTTTTAAATCATCAGTGTTGTCTCTCAGGATAGCGCCAAACCTTGCCTGTCCCTCCGAAGACCATTGTCTTTTTGCATCCTCCGAAACAAGCTTCTGGAGCTTATCGCGCATGCCTGTCACAGAATATCCAAGTTTGTCTTTCTCGCTTAATACGGTATATTCGATATTAAAATTGCCGTCTCCGATTTTCTCCATAAAATCGGCAAGCCCTGACTGGTTCCTGATAAGAACGTTAACAGATTCAGCGATACTGCCGAGCTCATCATCCCTTGTTAAATCTGTTTTCGTTGAAAGATCGCCTTTCGAAACCTTTTCCATCACCTCATGGATCTTTTTCAGAGGATTAAGAAACTGGGAATTAATGATCCTGTAAATGGCTGTTACTGCCACAATCCAGATTATTACTACCGGAATAAGGAGACTGAGCTGTCTGTAAATATCAGGGATTGATAAATTCTTAAGTACAAAAAAAGCTCCGCCTGCAACGATCAGTATGAAAGAGGCAATTATAAGATTAACCCCCGAACGCAAACTTTTAAAGCTGGTTTTCATATTTCTGAATTACAGGACCTGTCTGTTGTTAAGCATTTTTAATCAGCTTTGTCCTAATCTGCATCATCAGATCGCAGATCTGACTTATCTGGTCCTCCGAAATGTTAACCTTGGAAGTGCTCTTATCAACGATAACGAGACGACCGTCAACTTCGACAGACTCAGGCTCATGGTATTCGTATGTTATTGTGATGTTATCGTAAATACCCTTTAATGTTTTCATATCCGTTGCAACTGCCTGTATGAACTCATCGTTTTTGAATGCCGAAAGGCCGAGAAGCAGCTGGTCTATTATTATTTTCTGGTTTCCTATCCATTCCATCGTGGAAGGATTCTTCGCAACCTTGTAATTCTGTGTTGCAATATACAGCCCTTCAATCCATGTACCCGTAACCATCAGGATACTCATATTTGTCCGCTTCTGACTCCTCAGGAAGTCATCCATCTTGTTAAAATTGTGTGTTGAGATAAAGATCAATGAATCCATTTTGTCGTTGTTTGATGCAAGACGCTTGATTGTCTCGAAATCAAAGAACTGACCGACACCGATATTATCAGCAAGCTTTTTTACAGTTGTCAGGTAATTTAATGTGAGGAATGATTTTTCAAAAATATTTATGTATCCCAGATCGCCACTGTAAATCCCTATGCTGAGCGCTTTTGATTTGTCAGAAGTATACAAAGTATAATTATCCTGGGGATTCAGCAATCCTTCATTAAAACCAGTTCCCGATTGTTTAATTATCATTGCTATCTCAACCGGTGAAGGTATAGATTCAATGATTGCATTCATTGATTCCTCCGAGATTTCAATCTCCGGACTATTTTCGGCAAGCAAAGAATTCAGGTCAGCATTCTCATTGCTGCTCTTATTATTCCCGCATCCGGTAATGCTCAGAAGGAGGATCAGGGTTAGAATGATATTTACTTTCATGAAGTTGTATTTTAATATTTAGTTATTCTTTACTGAATCCCAGGACACACAGGCCGCAACCGGCTCTTGCTCCTTCAAGGGATGTTTTAATATAATAGATTCCTGTAGATGAACATGGGTATTGTAGTTCAAAAAAATTCTTTCCTTCAGTCTGATCGAATGTGGTTGCGATAAGATTATGATCCTTGTCATAAAGGCTTATTGTCATCTTGCCATCGCCAGCGCAGGCAATCATCCTGTACGTAGAACCTTTTGTGAAAATGTACGTATTCTCCTCAACTGCTTTCTTCCTTGGCCTGGCCTGAACAGTATATGATCTGATATAATTATAGCTTCCCAGGCTAAAAGAACAATCAGCCGGAAATATTCCGTAATCACATTGACCCGATGAAGAAAGCGGGAACAGTAACAATGAAAGCATGAAAAAAATAAAATGTCTCAATTCCTTCTTTCCACAGTGTAACTTACTTAATCCCGATAACGATTGTTTTATAATTATCATATTCTTCCGTTTTTCATTTTTTGTTACAGGGTTATATCCCGGGTATCTTATATCAAAAATATCCTTGTCTATATTAATGAAAAAAAGAGATTCTACCCGATTAATTTCAACCCACACCTGTTTTAGCAGACGTATAATCACTTGGGAATTCGGGTAATTTCACCTGCATCATTTAAAAGGCGTAAGTATTCATTTGATAAAGTGTTTATCAGGTTCATCGCGTATAATCCATCCTGAGCAAAAATTGTTAATTCAGACCTCTACAAGATTATTTTTCATTGCGAAAACCGCGAGGCTGACAGGATTTTTTGAACCTGTCTTAACCATAAGGTCTGTTTTACACGCATCAACGGCCCTCACACTCAATGATAGCATCTCCGAAATATGAAAGGTTGAGAAGCCATTACAAATCAGGCGCAAAACTTCAGCTTCCGTATCTGTTAGTTTTAATCCGCTGATATCGTCTTTTGCTGCAAATCTGGATATATCTGCAGAATCAGACGCATGTGTAATTATATTATGAAACAGTTTAGGAGAAAGATATTTTTCACCTTTCATTACTGTGTCAAGAGCTTTCCTGAGCTCCTCTTTTCCTGATTCTTTCAGGATAAATCCCAGGGCTCCGGCTTCCATCATTCTTCTAAGATGTTCCTGATCAGAGAACATGCTTAATGCAATGATTTTTAAAGAGGGATTTTTGTCGAGTGCCATAACAGATGTATCTATGCCATTGATGCCCGGCATACATATATCCATCAGTACAACATCAAGTTTGACTTCCCCGAGGACATTGAGAAAAGCAAGCCCGCCGGAAGCCTCTCCGATTACCTCATAATCTTCCATTTGTGCAATTAGCAATGATATTGCTTCCCTGAATATTCTGTGATCGTCAACTATGAATATTTTGTGTTTTCCTTTCATCTGAAAAAGAAGATATTACTAAACAAAAATATTCTCAAATGACATAAAACATTAAGGGAATACTCCTGTTTAAAGAATACACAATACTTGTTTTGCAGGGATTAAGTACCTGAAAAATCTTAAGTGAAAATACCTGACTTTTTTATCAGATTCCTTTATCGGCAATTGCACAGAAAAACTCCTGCTGATCTGATCAATTCAGATTTCAACAAGATGATTTTTCATTGCGTACATTACGAGGCTTATTGAGTTTTTTACACCGGTCTTACTAAGCAGATTTGACTTATGACCCTCTATTGTACGCAAACTGAGACACAACTTATCAGAGATCTCTGCATTAGAAAGGCCCTGGCATATAAGCGTCAGAATTTCGTTCTCTCTTCTTGTAAGTTTGATTTCTTCAGGTTGATTCTTTTTAAATGTTTTAACATTATTCATGTTTACTATAATGTTATGAAGAATCTTCTGTGAGAAATAGTTTTCGCCATTTATAACAGCATTAAGCGCTGCCGCAAGCTCTTCTTTCCCTGATTCCTTCAGAATGTAACCTGTAACACCAGCCTGAATCATTTTATAGTAATATTCTTCGTCAGAGAACATCGTCAAAGCTATTACTTTCATGTCAGGATGTTTCTCAAGCACTTTTGTAGTGGCAGCTATACCATCTATTCCAGGCATTGCAATGTCCATAATAACTATATCTACATCAAGATCATCTATCGTATCGAGAAATGCTTTGCCGTTTGCGGCTTCACCGACCACTTCGAAACCTTTCATTTTCGAGATCATGAAAACTAATCCTTCTCTGAAGATCTTATGGTCATCTACAATAAAAACCCTGTAAATATCCTTCATCGGTTGACGGTTATCAGCATCAAAAATAAAAAAAATTAAATAAGAAACAAATAATATAGGATATCATACGTTATAAAGCAGGAAAGCTGTTCCCGGGCGGGAACAGTCTTCCTAAATTAACCCTTGTATGAAGAATCTTGGAATTTCCGGCGTTGTGGATTTGCCGGCTTGAAATTAGGTAAACTGAAGATTAACTAACTGTCTGTATTTACTACTCAGATATTTCTTTTCTTTGCATATTTTTCATTGTAAGGCGAAGGTATTGAGCTCGATCCTTTGTAGTTGCTCCTTGACTTTGCCGATTTTGATCTTTCATTCGCATTCATGTAAGTCGGACAAGTATCCTTAGCGCATGCTGCCAATCCAAAAATTACTGCTCCAATTATAAAGGCTGCAATGCTTTTCCTGATTGTATTTACTCTACCGGATTCCATTTTACCTTTTTTTGTTGTTGTTA
Organism: Bacteroidales bacterium; assembly: GCA_036261265.1. GTDB lineage: Bacteria > Bacteroidota > Bacteroidia > Bacteroidales > VadinHA17 > LD21. The sequence continues at coordinate 40,502 of DATALC010000043.1, read as the reverse complement.
CAGAAACCCTTTTTTGTTGTTGCTACTTCGAAAATGATCTGTAACAAAAATATAGCCTGATTATTGTGTACAGACAGGAGTAGCTACCTGATTTCTAAATTTTTTCACCTGAAATTATATGCGTGGATCACCTGCAAGTTTCAGGTGTTTAATGATTCTTAACAAATTATCTCTCTTTATTTCAGACAATAACAGTCATGTTTTACACTATTGAAATACAATATATATAAGGTGTACCTGAATCTTAATTTCACCATTTCCTAAAAACGTCAACTGAAGCAAACCTAAAAGCTTTTGCACTGTTTATTGTAAACAATTGAAACAGCAATGACAGAATTCAACCCTGAAAAAGTATCTTCCCGGAAAGGAAGAATAGCAATAATAACAGGATCAAATACAGGGCTTGGATATGAAACTGCAAAAATCCTGGCCGGTACCGGCATGAAAGTCATAATGGCTTGCAGAAACATGGAGAAAGCTGAATCTGCAAAAAAAATGATATTGAAAACACACCCAGGATCCGATCTTGAAATAATGCCTGTTGACCTGTCCAGGCTAGCCTCAGTAAGGAATTTTGCAGACATGTACATGTCAGCTTTCGACAGGGTTGACCTTCTTATAAATAATGCAGGAATAATGATACCTCCTTATTCTCTTACTGAAGATGGATTTGAAAGCCAGATGGGAGTCAATTACTTTGCACATTTTCTTCTGACAGCATTACTTTTCGATACAATAGTAAAAACACCCGGGTCACGAATAGTGGCACTTTCGAGCAATGCCCACAAAAAAGGAGAAATTCGTTTTGAAGATCTGAACCGGAGGAAAGATTACAATCCATTAAATGCATATCGACAATCAAAAGTAGCATGCCTTATTTTTGCAAAGGAGCTTGACAGAAGGATCCGCAGAGCAGGTCTTGAGACACTATCCGTTGCTGCACATCCGGGTCTGAGCATAACAGAGCTTGTAAGACATATACCAAAGTGGGTTATGGTGATTGGCAAACCTCTTACTGCAATTGTTACGCATCCCCCTGCAAAAGGGGCAATGCCTGTTGTCTATGCAGCTCTTTCCCCTGATGTGAAAGGCGGAGAGTATTTTGGTCCTCAGGGATATAACGAGTGGAAGGGAGAGCCCGGAAGGGTAGATTCAACATCCTATGCAAATGATAAATCAATAGCCGCAAGGCTCTGGGATATTTCTGAAAAACTGACAGGTGTAAACTTTAATGTTAATTCACTCGCAGCTTCTCTTGAGAATACTGAAGCCTGATAAGCGCCTTTCAGAATATTTATCTTCGTAAAACAGTAAGCATTAATACGCAGGAATTCTTACGTCTTCCTGCTTAAAAATTACCACGGGCAGTAAAATAAGTATTTTACAGTATCTGCCTGTACTCAGTAATTCTTTATTTCGCATTCCGGGGAAAATCTCCGGGGATAAACAGGAAATTTATTTATTATGAGAAAACTTCTGAAGAACGAAGACTGGCTTGCATTTTTCAGTGGCATCATAGTAGTGCTTGCAGCATGGGCAGGATTCTATTTTCCATCGGTAAAATTCGGATGGTCCGACGCAGGCTCCCTGAAAGATCTGTTCACCTCCACCGGAAATCTAAATGGAATTGGAGGAATGCTGTTACTTCTAATTTGTGCAGGACTGGCAACATTTTTTCTTGGAAAAAAGAATATTACTCAACTAGTCGTCACAATCCTTATCGTTTTCACGATGAGCCTTATAAGCCAGGGGCTTGCAGGTTATAAACCTGTAAAATACTATGGATTCGAATACGTAATCTTCGCATTAATTGCAGGTATTATTGTCAGGAATGTTTTCGGATTGCCAAAATGGCTTGCCGAAAATCTTCATTCCGAGTTCTTTATTAAAACTGGGCTCGTTATACTTGGCTCAGGAATAATATTCGGCGATATAATTAAAGCAGGCGCCCTTGGTCTTGTTCAGGCTATTGTTGTGGTCCTGGCAGTCTGGTTCTTTGCATACTGGATCGCAAAGAAGCTTAAAGTAGATGATGAGATGGCTCTTATGTTATCCAGCGCCGTATCAATCTGCGGGGTATCAGCCGCCATAGCAACCGCAGGCGCAATAAAAGGAGATGGAAAGAAATTATCGTATGTTGTCAGCCTGGTTCTCATTGTTGCATTACCGATGCTCATCCTTCTGCCGATAGCAGCCAGGTATATGGGCCTCAATCCAGCCCAGGCGGGAGCATGGTTCGGAGGAACAATTGATACATCAGGAGCCGTTGTAGCTTCCGGTACAATCTTCGGTGAAGAAGCTCTGAAATTCAGTACAATTGTTAAATTCTCACAGAATGTTCTTATCGGATTTGCTGCCGTAGCAATTTCAGTTTTCTGGGTTCTGAAGGGCAGAAAGGATGATATTTCAGGAAAAGATCAGAAGGTTGATTTCAGAATTATCTGGCAACGTTTTCCCAAATTCGTTCTTGGTTTTATTGCAGCATCTCTTATCTATTCATTTCTTGTTGACCCCGTCAGTATCGCAGCAACAAAAGATTATCTTAAAGGGATCCAGACTGCATTTTTTGCAGTTGCATTCGTCGGCATAGGACTTGAGACTGATTTTTCACTTTTAATCAAAACAGGCAGCGGCCGGCCTGCATGGGCTTTCCTTATTGCACAGTGTTTTAATATCCTGTTTACACTTCTGCTTGCTTATTATCTTTTTATGAAGGTCTGAGATCTTTTTATTGGGGCAATTGTTTAAGATGTTATTTTTACGCCTTCATTAAGATCTCTATTACCCGATAAAATTAGTTTAAAATGGATTTAATTCAATCTCTGATAATAGCAATAGTTGAAGGACTGACAGAATTTCTTCCGGTGTCATCCACAGGCCACATGATTCTTGCATCAGCAGCAATGAAGATAAGTGAAAACGAATTCGTTAAAACTTTTGAGATTGCGATTCAGACCGGGGCAATCCTTGCTATTGTACTGATGTATATAAAACGATTCTTCAGGGGATTTGACATTTACATAAGGCTTGCGGTTGCGTTCATACCTGCCGCGGTAATAGGATTTCTTGCTTACGATTTTATAAAAAACGTTCTTTTCAACCCTTATGTTGTTTCTGTATCGCTTGTTCTGGGTGGTATTATACTTGTCATAATAGATAAGCACGTAGTAAAGAGAGAGTCGGAAGTACCGGAGCTTGAACAGATACCGGTTAAAAATGCATTTTTTATTGGCCTCATCCAATGCTTTTCAATGATACCTGGTGTCTCAAGAGCAGCAGCTACTATTATCGGAGGTGTCTTCAATAAACTGAATAAGAAACAGGCGACAGAGTTTTCATTCCTCCTTGCTGTGCCCACGATGCTTGCCGCATCCGGTTACGATCTTCTTAAAACGCCTATCAATTTTTCTTCATATGAAATCAAGCTGCTGATCATTGGTTTAACAGTGGCATTCATAACTGCATGGATTGCAGTTAAAATTTTCCTTAAGATCGTCGAAAAATATGGCTTTACTTATTTCGGTTATTACAGGATAATCGTAGGTGTTGTTTTCTTCCTTGTTTTTCTCTGATTAAAATTTCACTTCATAGGTTCATTGTCCTAAAAATGAACCAGGAATAAAAACATTTTGTTTGAGTTATTCCTGTCCCGGCAAAACAATTAAAATGATGTATTGTTAATTTAAAAACAGTACATCATGAAAACTGTTCACGATTCCGGTTCTGTTCTATCCGGCACTGCTACACGTGATTCTGTTGCAGACATCTGGGGTGACCGGACACCTTATTATGGCTCCTGGCCGGTGAGGGTTGATGAATACACTGAAGAAGAACCCGACAACTGGATACATTCAGCCTGTGTGCTCTGCTCAAACGGGTGTGGTCTTGATATAGGTGTTAAAGATGGTAAAATAGTCGGTGTGAGAGGTACAGGTACTGATAGTGTAAGTCATGGAAGGCTTGGCCCAAAGGGACTTCACGGATGGATGGCGAATAACAGTGAGGACAGACTGCTGAAACCCTATACAAGGCAAAACGGGAAATTAACTGAAACCACCTGGGATGATGCAATGAATCTCATTGTGAGAAAAACCCGTGAAATAAGGGAGAAATATACAGGTAACGCAATTGGTTTCTACACGAGCGGTCAGCTCACAATCGAGGATTATTATACACTCGGAGTTATAGGTAAAGCAGGCCTGGGAACGCCGCACATGGACGGTAATACAAGATTGTGTACTGCAACGTCTGCTGCAGCATTGAAACTTTCTTTCGGAACAGACGGACAACCAGGATCATATACTGACCTTGATACAACTGAAACTGTGATGCTTTTCGGCCATAATATTGCTGAACAGCAGACAGTTTTATGGACACGCATACTCGACAGACTTGCAGGGCCTAATCCTCCTAAACTTATTGTTGTTGATCCGAGAACAACATTCACAGCCGAAAAAGCCGATATTCATCTTGCTCCGCGTGTCGGAACTAATATTGCATTACTGAACGGTATCATCAATCTTATAATCAGGTCGGGCAATATCGACAGGGATTTCATTGAAAAACATACTGTTGGCTTTGATGAGCTTGTTAAAACTGTTTCGGAATATACCCCTGAAAAAGTTCGTGAAATAACAGGTATTCCTGAATATAAAATCAGGGAAGCTGCAAAAATCCTTGTTTCAGCAAATACTCTTGTTTCAACCGCACTCCAGGGTGTTTACCAGTCAATGCAGGCTACTGCTGCTGCCGTACAGATCAATAATATTCATCTTATACGCGGTCTGATCGGCAGAAAAGGTTGCGGCATTTACCAGATGAACGGACAGCCCACAGCCCAGAATACACGTGAAACTGGCGCAGATGGAGATTTGCCTGGCTTCAGAAACTGGGAAAACGAAGAGCATATTGCTGAACTTGCAATGATCTGGAATGTGGATCCTGCAGAAATACCTCACTGGGCTCCTCCTACCCATGCTGCCCAGATATTCGACTACGCGGAAAAAGGCCTCATTAAGATGCTCTGGATAAGCGCAACAAATCCCGCAGTTTCTATACCCTGGCTTGATAAGATCAGGAAGATCCTTAAAAAGAAGGAGCTTTTCCTCGTTGTTCAGGACGCATTCATGACTGAAACTGCAAAATACGCAGACGTCGTTCTGCCTTCAGCCATCTGGGGGGAGAAGACAGGAACATTTACAAATGTAGACAGAACTGTTCACATATCTCATAAAGCCGTTGATCCTCCCGGCGAAGCAAAACCGGATATGGATATTTTCATTGATTTTGCGAAAAGAATGGATCTGAGAGATAAGGATGGGAAACCTCTGATAAAATGGAGTACTCCAGAAGAAGCCTTTGAGGCATGGAAAGTATGTTCAAAAGGAAGGCCATGCGATTATACAGGGTTGACGTACGATAACCTAAGCAAAGGTACAGGCATTCAGTGGCCCTGCAATGAAGCCCATCCCGATGGAACCGAACACCTGTATACCGATGGCGTGTTTAATACAAATGCTGATTTCTGTGAAACATACGGTCATGATCTTATTACAGGAGGTGAGATAACTCCGGAGGAATACAGGGCAAATAACCCCGCTGGGAAAGCTGTAATAAGACCGGCACATTTTCAGCCGCCTCATGAAGTTCCTGATAAGGATTACCCGTTAATGCTGACCACAGGACGTGTAGTGTATCATTTTCATACAAGGACGAAAACTGGAAGGTCGCCACAGCTTAACGATGCAGCTCCGGATGCATTTGTACAGATTTCAGAAGAAGATGCATCAGCATACGAAATTAAGGAAGGGGATATGATCCATGTTGAATCTCCAAGAGGTGAATTATATGCTCCGGCCAGAATTGGCAAAATAATACCAGGCCTGATCTTTATTCCTTTTCATTATGGTTACTGGGATAAGCCAGGCAGGCTGAGGGCTGCAAACGAGCTTACTATTTTCGAATGGGATGCAGTCAGCAAACAACCTCATTTCAAATATTCAGCAGTAAAAATTAAAAAGGCCGAAAAAGGCCTGAAAAGTATGATTGCAGGATTGAAGGATATTTTTTCAGATGTTACAAAATAATTTATAAACATGCATATCCAGGATTATCTCCGGCTTATTGTAAACAGCGAACAGCAAATGTCGGAAGCATTCAATAAGGTTTCGAGGCATCACAAATATGAACCCGATATACATTTTACTTGCCTGATGCTAGCCGGTTGGTCTGACAGGCATGTGGAACTATTGAAACCTTTTAGTGATAAGTATGAAGAAAAGGCTGGTGATACAAAGGAACCTGAAAGGCTCAGCCAGACTTTGTTCCGTGAACCACGCAGGGGGCCCCTTGCCCTTCTTCGTGATCTCCATGATCTATGGCTGCTTACGAAAGAAATTGAGATTTCTTACAAGATAATCCTGCAGGCTGCAAAAGCATTGCGTGACACGAATCTTGTAAAACTCGGAGAAGAGCTTTCAAATGAAACAAAAAGACAATCCGACTGGCTACAGACAAGGATAAAACAGGCGGCTCCGCAGATTCTTGTTGTTGCTGACTGATCCGCAGGTTTTTTGTATCTTGTGCCTGTTTATTTTCTGAAAAACTGCTTCTGAACCTGACTCTATGCGATACCTTTTAGCTGTATTCTCTCTTTTAATTCTCATTACAGAAACAAGAAGCCAGAACATTGACTCTTCTTCAGTAGGTAAAGTCTACAGTCTTGGAGAAGTTCTTATAAGTGAAAAAACAAACAGGTCTTCAGTTACATCAGCCGAGATGAGAAAATTCAATTCTTCTGACGCCGGCAGTTCAGTAAGGATCCTGCCCTCAATTATCCTGAGCAGCTTTAGCTCAAGGAATGAAAGCACAGTTTTCCTTCATGGGTTTGATACACGCAGTGTACCTGTTTTTATCGACGGAATACCGGTGTATGTGCCTTATGATGGTTATGTTGATATTTCAAGGTTTATAACTTATGATATTTCAAGAATAGATGTTTCAAAGGGTTTCTCCCCTGTTTCTTATGGTGCAAATGCAATAGGCGGAGTCATCAACCTTATCAGCATGAAACCTGCTCACAGGTTTGAGCTCAATGCAATGGCAGGCAGCATGAGCGGCAAAAGCCGGAAAACAGCAGTTAATATCGGCTATAACCCCGGGAAATTCTATCTCCAGTCAGGTTTTTCTTCGATAAAAAGGAGCTTTTTCCCTCTATCTTCCTCATTTGACACGGTTTCATCTGAGAGAGATCATAAACGGGATAATTCAGCCTCAGAGGACATTAAATTCAGTTTCAAAACAGGTTATACACCAAACAGCAGGGATGAATACAGTCTGAATTATATTTTTTCTCATGGATCGAAAGGTAATCCGGTATACCTGGGAAATGATAAAAATACAAAGGTCCGCTACTGGAAATGGCCTTACTGGGACAAACAGAGTCTTTACTATATTTCAAGAACTTCAATTGGAGACAGATCATCTTTAAAAATCAGAGCATATCTTGATCAGTTCCGAAACAAGGTCAGCAGCTTTGATGATAATACTTATTCAACACAGAAAGGAAAGTCATCGTTCAACAGCTCTTATGACGACAATACCCTTGGCGCAAATGCAGAGCTCTCAACCGACATGTTTAAAAACAATCATCTTGTCCTTTCGATGCATATCAAGAATGATAATCACAATGATTTCAACAATGATGATCCATCCGGTAAATTCTCTGATTATACATTCACAGCAGGGATTGATGATGTCCATAAAGCAAATGATAAACTCAGGCTGATTTCAGGAATCAGCTATAATATGAGAATGGGCACACAGGCAAAGAGCTATGATACAGGAACAAACGACTTCCTGAGTTATCCCGGAGATCAAAACAGTTCAGTAAACGCCCAGACCGCTGCTGAATATTCAATGTCCCGTTCAACTATTACATTCAGCGCTGCATTTAAAAACAGGTTTGCCACAATGAAGGACAGGTATTCATACAGGCTCGGAAGGGGAATACCAAATCCCTCGCTTAAACCCGAGAACTCGCTAAACCTCAGCTTGTCATCGGCAATCAGCCCTGTCGAAAACCTGACGTTGCAGACTGAAATATATGTTTGCAGACTGTTTAATACAATTCAGCTTGTTGATAATGTGCAGGATGATTTATCCCAGATGCGGAATACAGGGAATTCACTGTTCAGCGGGTTTGATCTTTCAGTTGATTATGAACCTTTTGCTTTCCTCAACCTGTATGCAGCATATTCGTACATAAGAAGAAGAAACATGACTAATCCGGAAATTTTATTCACAAATGTGCCTGAAAACAAAATATTCCTGTCAGCAGAATTGAACCCTGCGAAGAAGCTGACAATTGATCTCTGTTCAGAACATAACGGAGGTTCATTTTCTACAACTGACGGAAGCAGGTACGCTCATGCTTTTTTCATTCTGAACGCAAGCATTACATTCAGATTTACAGATTCATTCTCGCTGAATTCAGGCATCAACAACCTTCTTGACAGAAATTACTTATATGAGGAGGGATATCCTGAACCCGGAAGGAATTTCTTCATCTCAGCTTTCCTTGATATTAAAAGATAGCTATTCAGCAGGGCTTCTTTTATTCCATATTACAACCTGGTAAGCCCTCCATAAATAATGAACAGGGTAAACAAGCATGTGGATCAGACGTGTGAATGGCAACATTCCTATAAGAACAAAAGCTGATACAACGTGGATCTTCACAACAACCGGCAACTGGGTCAGAGCTGTAATATCAGGATTAAAGGAAAAGATCGACCTCAGGTATGGCGCCAGGACTATTGCAAACCATGAAGATCCCCACCTTACAAAAATTGCATTATAAATCCCTGTAACGATTGAAATCACAAGTATCACAAAAACCAATACGTCCATTTTTGACGTATTTATACGTATTCTGTTGATTGATGTACGCCTGTAAATAAGCACCGCTATACCCGATAAACATAACAGAGCGAACGCAAGGGCTGTAATTTCAAGAACATACAGACGAACCGGCTTCCCGTTCCACGCAAGCACCCCGTGGGGAAATAAAAAGCCTGTTAGATGCCCGAAGAACAGGAGCACAATACCCCAGTGAAAAGGCCGGCTTCCAAAAAACAGGATCCTGCTTTCAAGGATCTGGCTTGAAAGAGATGTTACTTTAAATCCCTGGTTACGATACCTGTATATACTTACCAGCAAAAATGAAAATAAAGAAATATAAGGCAGGATGATGAAAAGAAATGTTGTTGCCATTTAATCCGTTTTGGTTATTCGACCCTGTGTCTGGTATTAAACTTGAAGCGTTCATATTCCGAATCAGGAAAATCATTTTCAATGATCTTAAGAAGTAATTCAAGCAAGCCCCTGTAATGATTCTCTTTCTTCCTGAACCTTACTATCATTTCAGTAAGCGCAGGAATAAGAAGCGAACATACAAGTTCCTCAGTGAAGGCGGGATCTGATATAAGGGGCAGGAGATTGAGAATGTCAGGCAGATGGTCCGGCAGTTCTTTTCCGCAATCATTACCTGCCTTAATATGTTCTCTCTGCATATTTACAAGAAACACGCCTCTCCTGTAATCGTCGCCAAACAACAAATAACCTATATCGAGCGTTGTTACAGGTTGTACATCAAATGTTCCTGTATAATACTCCTGTTGAAAAGCCAGGGGTGTTTCAGTCACATGCCTGCTGAAATCAGAAAGACCTGTGACGATACCGGGATCGTACTTCCGCAGAAGAATCTCCCTGCAGGTATTAATATCATTCCCAAGCTCAGATGTAGGATATCTTAAGAGCCTGGCAAAAACCGGGTAATGACTAAGCTCTTTCATTTCATAATCCTCTCTCAGGTTTATTTATAAAACCAAATCCCGTATTTTCCTTTCTGATGTTTGTTTTTTCAATCATCTCTATTGCTTCCTCCCTGTGTGCCGGAGGAATAACAAACCGATCCTGCAGATGCGCAAGCGATGTCATTCTGAAAATCTCATCTGCAACTTCAGGATTCAGTCCGGAACTCTTAAGTTCTGCGCCGGCTGTTTCAGGTCTGATATCGCCGGTTGTAACCATCCGCCTGTATGTTCTTACAGCTTTCATCTTTTTAAGAATACTCAGAATGACTTCCGTATTCCCGGCGCTGAAAAGGTTAGCAAGATATTTAAGCGGAAGCCTTGCTTTTTCTGTATCGTCGAACAAACTGTTACTCGTTGAATTATACTTTCCGTCTTCCATCACTGCCATATATGGCAGCAAAGGCAATGCATAAAAAAGATTTGGGATTGTCCGGAATTCTGCATGCAGGGGTAATGCAATGCCCCACTCTTTTACAAATTTCCACACAGGAGATCGTCTTGCGTAATCCATTGTTGAATCCGGAATTCCCGCTTTCCTGGCCTGACGGATAACCTCCTTATCAAAAGGATCGAGATACAAATCGAGCTGGTTCCCGATAAGCTCATTATCGTTGCAGGCAACGGCTTTCTCAATCTTATCAGCATCGTAGAGCATAACGCCAAGATATCGTATCCTGCCGACACATGTATGCATGCAGGCCGGGATCTGGCTCGTCTCAAGACGGGGGAAGCAGAGAATGCACTTTTCCGATTTACCTGTTTTCCAGTTAAAATAAACTTTTTTGTACGGGCACCCTGTTATACATAGCCGCCATCCCCTGCACACATTCTGATTTACAAGCACTATCCCGTCTTCACCTCTTTTGTAAAGAGCTCCTGAAGGGCATGCGCCCACACACCCAGGGTTTGCACAATGATTACAAATCCTCGGCAGATAGAACATTACCATTCTTTCAAGCTGAAAAAGTGATGCTTTCTCAGCTTCTGTAAGATTTTTAAGATTTATGTCATTACGGGCATACAAAGGTGTTCCGCCAAGATCGTCATCCCAGTTCGGTCCTGCTTTTACTTCTATTCTTTCGGATGTGATTGCAGAGATTGGTTCTGCCGTTGGCTGATCATCGCTTTCGGGTGCATTGAGCAGCTTCTCATACTGGTATGTCCATGGCTCATAATAATTATCAATCGAAGGCATATTTGTATTATGGAAAAGCACCTTCATTCCCCTGGTCTTGCCGGCGCCTGCCAGTCTCACTGTATCGCCTTTTCGCTCCCAGCCTCCCCTGTATATCTCCTGGTTTTCCCAATGGAAAGGATAACCTGTTCCGGGCTTTGTCTCGACATTATTCCACCACATATATTCAACCCCCTTCCTGTCTGTCCACAGGTTCTTGCATGCAATCGAGCATGTATGGCATCCGATGCATTTATCGAGATGAAAAACCATTGAGATTTGTGACCTTACATTCATAATAGCGCAGGTTAAAAATCAGAATACAACCGGATCAAGTTTTCTTATCACAACAAACGTATCGCGTGTTACACCAACCGGTCCCCAGTAATTAGCATGAAATGTGAATTGCCCGTAACCGCCTGCAAGAAGGTTTGGCTTGAAGTGAAGCCTTGTAAGGCTGTTGTGTCCTCCTCCACGTATATTTCCTCTTGATGGTGATTTTGGAGCAGAATAAGTACGTTCCGGAGCATGATAGATTATACATACTCCTTCAGGGATCCTGGAGCTTACACATGCTCTTGTGCAGTACACTCCGTTATCGTTTAGTACTTCCACCCACTCGTTATCTGCTATACCAAGCTTTTCAGCATCTTTCTCGCTTATCCAGCAGGGTTCGATCCCTCTTGAGAGTACAAGCATCCGCTGTGTATCGCCGAATGTTGTATGAATATGCCATTTCCCATGGGGAGTAAGAGCATTCAGTAATATCGCACTACCCGATTCGATTGTTTGTCTCAGATCTCCATATAATCGCGGTAATGGCGAAGGTTTATATGCAGGAAGATTCTCACCGAACAGTATGTAAGCCTCATGATCGAGGTAGAGATGCTGCCGGCCTGTAAGTGTTCTCCATGGAATATTGAATTCAGTGTTCATTGTAAATCCTGAATACGCCCTTCCGTTATTCATCAACCCTGACCAGATAGGTGAATTGAGCAATCGCCTTGGTTGCGAAACAAGATCACCAAAGCTGAGCGTGGATTCATTATTCACGGGCCTAACTGAGCTCAGATCTATGCCAGTATTCTCAGATGCGGCATCATAAGCCCTGCCGCTGAGAACTCCATTCGTGACCGATGAAAGGAACAGCACAGCATTTATTGCTTCAACATCTTCTTTCAGAGAGGGATATTCCGAACCGTCAACTCGATTCACGTGACCCTTATTCTTCAGCATCAGGTCATAATAATCGCTGCAACTGAAAGAAATACCATGAGCAGTAATGTTTTTCCTGATGTTCGGACCGAGACTTATGAATTTGTCATAGATGCCTGTATAGTCTCTTTCAATTGTTACAATATTATGCATTGTTTTCCCGGGTATTGCCTCACATTCGCCTTTAAACCAGTCACGGATATGACTCTGGGAGATCTCGGCCCGTGTATCATGATCGAGCGGCATGTTGACTATATCTGTTACTTTTTCCGGGAAATGCTTCTTTGCCGTTTCGCTTGTGGCTCTTGCAATTTCACGGAATATGTGCCAGTCGCTGCGGGATTCCCATACAGGCGGAACAGCCGGAGAAAGAGGATGTATAAATGAATGCAGGTCGGTTGTGTTAAGGTCCGACTTCTCATACCATGATGCCGCAGGCAAAACGATGTCAGAATACAATGCCGATGTGTCCATTCTGAAATTCAGGTCGACTACAAGATCCATTTTGCCCTGGGGTGCATTCTCGTACCAGGCAACCTCATGTACATGTTCCCTTGCCGCCTCATCTGAAATAACGCTGTTGTGGGTTCCGAGGTAATGCTTTAAAAAATATTCATGGCCTTTGGCGCTCGAAAGAATTGCATTGCCTCTCCAGATAAACCAGACACGTGGGAAATTTGCCTCATTATCCGGGTCAGTCACGGCATATTTAAGCTCCCCTGTTTTCAGCTTTTTAATAATGTAATCCTGAACGGCCTTGTCATTTGTTGCTCCTGCCTTTTTTGCATCCCTTGCTATTTCAAAGTTGCTCTTGTTATACTGAGGGAAAAAGGGCATCCATCCATTTCTTACAGCCTGCACAATAACATCTGCAGTATGTTGCGAAGAAAATGAGTTTTCCGGCACGGTATTGTAGTTTGCCTGGTTCCCGTCATATCTCCATTGATCGGAATGAAGATAATGCCAGATAGGCGTTTGCTGAAGCCTCACAGGTTTCTGCCAGTCTTTAGCCGCCATTATAGGCTCCCATGAATCGAAGGGAGCCAGCTTTTCCTGCCCAACATAATGGTTCATACCGCCGCCGTTAACACCCACACAACCGGTGAATATCAATGCAAGCGCCGCTGCACGGTAAATGAGATTGCTGTGATACCACTGGTTCACCCCGGTACCAATAATAATCATGCACTTCCCTCTCGTGGCTTCTGCTGTCGAGCACCACTCTCTTGCAAACTGAATCACTGTCGCAGAGCTTATACCTGTAAATTTTTCCTGCCAGGCGGGGGTGTATAAAGCAGAAGCATCATCATAGGATGAAGGGTAATCTCCGCCAAAGCCCCTGTCAACACCATACTGACCCATTAACAGATCATATATTGTCGTGCAAGCGACTTTCTCTTCTCCTGTGTCAATCATTCTGACAGGGACTCCCCTTTTCATCGTCCTTTTTCCGGCATAATCCCTGAAGCTTACCTGTATTACATCATCATGAATTCCTGAGAGTGAAAGTAAAGGATCGTATTTAACCTGCATATCTGAATCCACAAGGTTAAGGTTCCATTGGCCCTTTCTCTCCTGCCATCTGTGACCTGCAGTTCCCGATGGGCAGACATATTTCCCTGACAACTCATCGATATTCAGAAATTTCCAATCGCCATTTTCAATTTCCGAGTATTCCTGTAACCTGTTAGCCCTCATAAGTCTTCCGGGATAAAAGCCGTCTTCGTGTTTTTCAATCTCCACGAGGAAAGGAGCATCAGAAAATCTTTTAATATAATCTATAAAATAAGGTACCTGCTTTTCGACATGTGCCTCCCTGAGGATTACATGAACAACCGCCATCCAGAATGCACCGTCCTGACCGGCATGAAGAGGTATCCACTGGTCGGCATATTTTGAAACCATGCTGAAGTCGGGAGAAAAAACAACTGTCTTGGTTCCATTGTATCTTGATTCTGAAAAGAAGTGTACATCAGGGGTCCGTGTCATTCCAAGGTTTGACCCCATTACTGCTACAAATTTGGCATTGTACCAGTCGGCGCTTTCGGCAACATCGGTTTGCTCACCCCATATTTCCGGGAATGCATTCGGAAGGTCGCAATACCAGTCATAAAAGCTCAGGTTCACTCCGCCAAATAACTGGAGGAAACGTGAACCTGCAGCGAAGCTCAGCATCGACATTGCTGGGATAGGTGAAAAACCGACAACACGATCCGACCCATATTTTTTCGCTGTATAAATATTCGCTGCGCCTATAAGCTCAAGAGCATCCTCCCATGAAATTCTTCTGAAACCGCCTTTCCCCCTTGCCTTCCTGTATCGTTTACTTCTTTCCGGATCGTTCTGGATATTCTGCCAGGCAAGAAGAGCATCGCCTGTTTTTGTTTTCTCCTCAAGATAAAGGTCGAGCAGGGCTCCCCTGATCATCGGATACTTTATCCTCAGAGGACTGTAGATATACCATGAAAAGGATATTCCCCGCTGGCAGCCTCTTGGTTCATAAGGAGGAAGCGAGTTCTCAAGCAACGGGTAATCGAGAGCCTGTGTTTCCCACACAACAATCCCGTCCTTAACAAACACATTCCATGTACAGCCGCCTGTGCAGTTTACTCCATGAGTGCTCCGGATGAATTTATCAAATTGCCAGCGGTTCCGATAGAACTCTTCCCATTGGCGTGTCTCGGGGGATATAATATCTTTTATCCAGCTCATATCATCAGCATTAGTTTATAACAGGTACCCTTTATTGCCAACCTTACCCGGTGAGCCTTCAGGTATCTTCCTGTTATCGTAAAAGAGATATATATGTACGACCAGGAGAACGGCAATAACGAAGCTGATAATAAAAAATGACAGTCCTGCCAGTGAACGTCCCGGCGATTCTGCAAAGCGGTCATCACTTGATTTAAGCAGAGCTATGAGCGAATTAATTTCGTTCCTCGTCAGTGTATCGGGGATTGCAGCTTTCATAGCAGGAAAAGGAGGATTCATGAGAATACCCTGTATGCCTGCATATCCAAGCTTTGTATAGGATCTTGTAAGGTCAAATGCAAGCTTCCCTCCTCCAAGAAACGTCTGACCCGTAATATTATGACATGAATAACATGGCGCAGCTCCTCCGATGAAAGGGATTATTCCATGATATAGTTCGCTTCCCTGCTGCACCATCTCGGGTGTGAATTTGAAGGCTGTTGAATCAGGGGCAGCTTTCCCCTGTGAGGCTGTGGCAGCAGAATCAGAAGGCTGCCCGCCTTTCTGAGCCGAGCCGGAGCCCTGGTCGACACTCTTTATATAATCGAGAATGCTGAGAATCTGTTCATTGCTCAGGTTATTGTCGGGCATTGGTATCTTGTTGAATTCATTAAATATTGCTACTGCATCAGCATCGCCTGATTTCACCATTGTCTGGGAAGAGCGGATGAATGATGTTAGCCATTCAGCCGGCTTCTTATCGTAAATGCCTGTAAGATCTGGCCCCACAAGCCGTCCTTTATTTATAGTGTGACATGAAGAGCAAATAGATTTAAAAAGCTGTTCTCCGGAATTCTGAGCTCCTGATGGTTCACCTGAAACAATAAACAACACAATTAGTGCAGCTAATATTTTCATGATAATCCGGTGAAATGAGTCGGCTTCTGAAGAAATCATATAAAGTTAATAAAAATCACCGGTAAAAACAATAATAATGTTTAGCTATAAAAAAGATTCTCAAATAGTTATAAAATGAACAAAAAAGTAAGTCAAAGTAAAAAAAACAATTTGGGTTGTTAATTAATTCACAGTAAATGAGTAACTTAGTGTTTTCATAATTCACTCCTTCAAATAATGGTACGATTTAAAGTAAAAGGAACACCTTTGCGAGGTCTTCTTGGCGCTACCCTTGGTTTTTTCTTCGGGTTTGCTGCAGTATCGTTGTACGGACCTTCTGCCACAAGACTCAAAGATGCAATGGATCTTAGTCCTGCATTAGTCGGGCTGCTTGTAGCCATTCCGTCACTTACAGGATCCCTGTTAAGGATACCATTTGGGGCCTGGGTAGATGTAACAGGAGGCAGAAAGCCATTTCTGATTTTACTGGGACTTTCAATGTTGGGGCTCGGAGGTATAACCATTCTACTGAATGTTACCTACCCTGATGATATGCATGGCCTGTTCCCTCTTGTGATTTTTTTTGGAATGCTGAGCGGATGTGGTATAGCAACTTTCTCTGTCGGAGTCGGACAGACTTCATACTGGTTTCCACGAAAAAACCAGGGAATGGCGCTTGGAACCTATGCTGGTCTTGGTAATCTTGCTCCCGGGATTTTTTCGCTTATACTTCCGCTGTATCTTCAACACTTTGGATTCATTTCAGCATATTTTGCATGGTTCATCTTCCTTGTCACCGGCGCTGTAGTATATTACTTCATCGGAGTAAACTCATACTATTTCCAGTATAAAAAAACAGGAAGATCAATTCAGGAGAGTGTTGAGAAATCAAAAGAGCTTGGACAGGAATTATTCCCATCAGGTGATATAAAAACCAGCCTTGTCCGTTCTGTAAAATCATTTAATACCTGGAAACTGATACTGCTGTATTTCACGACATTTGGTGGTTTTATAGCTCTCACTGCATGGTTTCCGGTTTACTGGACCGAATTTCATGGTTTCAATCCTTTAACGGCTGGTTTATATACTGCAATCTTCTCAATATTGGCATCTCTTATTAGAGTTACAGGAGGAACCATCTCTGACAGAATGGGAGGAGAAAGGACAAGCCTTATATCTCTTGTAACAGTACTATTTGCATCCGTGCTCATGATATATGCAGATACACACTGGCTGAATTTTACAGCAACAATAATTTTGGCCGCCGGTATGGGCGTTAACAATGCTGCCGTTTTCAAGCTTATGCCACAGTATGTGCCCGAGGCAATAGGAGGCGCAGCTGGATGGATTGGAGGATTAGGGGCTTTTGGAGGGTTTGTGTTCCCTCCTCTTCTTGGCGATATTGTAAGCTTTTCAGGGACAAAAGGATATGCTGAAGGCTTCATAATCTTCAGCATCCTTTCAGCTCTTTGTATACTGGTTTTACTCCTAAAGAAAAAGACAAAACCAGACTGAAAATGGTCGCCATTCTGAGACTTTATTCAATTTTTTTTGCACTCCTGGCGTTATGACAGACCCCGCTCGGAAAACCAATTTATTTACGCCAGCCCCGAGGGGAGTGAATTGATTTTGACTTCGTCGAGCTCCTCCGCTTCGTGTCGTCGGTTCTTCGCTCCCCTATATTTGTGCCATTTGGCAATCAACAATATTGTTCTTTGACATAATTGTTAAGTTTACTGTAAGGATTAGCGGTATGGAGCGGAGGCGTAGCCGAAGCGGAATACCGCTAATCCTGGCCTTAATTCTACCTCTTATGATCAATAATTCTTCACTCCAGAAATGGGATCGGCTTAAACAAAAACAGTTGGACACCCAATTTACAAACAAGCTGCTTCATGGAATGAACTGTTCTCAGTTTGAAGCAAAAGCTATACTTAACGCTGTTTATGAGACCTACCAGCCATTCTTTGACAACTCCGGCGCCATGAGGCCCGGACAAATACTTTTTGAAGTAGTCTCAGCTGAGAATGGAGCCCAGAAGAAACTTTCTGAATGCAAAATGGTGTCGGTTGTACTTACCCTTGATGCAGGCAAAGAAGATCTTCTTGTTAAAGAACAACTGGGTGTTCAGGGCTTACGACGGCACCGAATGGAAAGAATGATTAATGAGGCTTTCCAACAAGGTGGTCTGCTTACGGTTGAAGATATTGCCAACCGGCTTCTCAACTGTGGTGAGCGAACTATCTGCCGGGACATCAAAGCTTTCAAGGACTTAGGAGTAGTTCTTCCTCTGCGTTCTACGATCCGGGATATGGGAAAGTCTGTCACACATCGTGCCCTGATAGTTAAGCACTGGCTCTCAGGGAAAGAATATACTGAGATCGCCAGGGCAACACATCACAGCATTGAAGCAGTTGCAAACTATGTTGACAAGTTCAAGCGTGTGATCTGCCTGGCCAAGAACAACTACGAGATAAAAACCATTGCATTCTTAGTCAAACTATCACCTAACCTTGCTCAGGAGTATTACGATCTGCATCAGATAATAGATGCAGTACCTCATCGGAGAGAAGAAATGGATGATCTAATAAAAAAAAGTCGCCAGAACGGTTAAATCAACAAACAAGCATGATACCAACAAAATCTTCAGTAAAACACTACAACTCTGCGCATGACAGGTTCTTAAAGCCAGCCATTGTGAACTTCTTTGAACGTGAGTTCTGTGGCATGTTTGGTCCTGTCGTAAGAGAAAATATTGCTGATGCACTTATTAACCTTTTTAACTCTCTTTGTCCTGAGTCATCCAAATTAAAACCAGGACAGATTATCTGGAACGCTCTGGACAAAAGTACTAGGGGGGATAGTAGAAACCGTAGGTATAAACCGGTAATACTATCATTGATTACAGATGATGATGTCTCATTGTTTGAGAAAGGAAATTCAGTATCAACAACACGAAAGAATGTTATGGCACGGATGATAAGAGAAGCCTATCAACAGGGAGGTGTGTTATCGACAAGAGATTTAAGCCTGTTACTGGTATCAAGTTCATCATATATCTCTCAATTAAGGATCGAATATGAAAAGGACCATAAAACTATACTCCCGCATACCGGAGTCATTCATGACATGGGAACTACATTAACGCATAAACGAATTATAATCTATAAACATGTCGTTGAAAAGAAGGATCCTTCAATTGTTGCGAGAGAAACAAATCACTCTCAACCTGCTGTTGATAGGTATATTAAAGACTATTACAGAGTAAAAACGCTCGTAAATGACAATAAGGATATTAACTTTATTCATCATACTACTAATATTGCCCGACCTGTGATAAAACAGTATCTCCAGATAATTAACACCTATGTCAAAGAACAATAAAGAATACTTTAATAAATCCTTGTAATGTCATATGACATTAACTTGGGGCCGGGGCAAAAGAAGAAAATCAATTTGCGAGTGATATCAATGTGACTTGTCATTCTGAAATTTCAACAGGTTAAAATGCAAAATGAAGGAACATGTTTATCGAAAAGGATCTGTCCTGTACCAACGTTATCTGTGAAAAAGAATTACTTTCAAAATCTATTTTCCTCGTATTCACATCAAGATAGTTACGTGAGTTAAAAACATTTATGAGGCTTACTCCGGTTTTGAACCTGCCCCCAAACGCTGAGAAGTTGTAATTTACAGATAGATCGTTCGTGAATGAGTTTGGAAGTCTCTTATATAACCTTGTGACAGGTAAGACATCATTGCTTCTGCTGTAATCAATGTAGGGGCGGCCCGATGAAAAAGTACTTATCGATCCAAAGTTCCACTTCCCTGCGGTCAGCATATTTGTCCAGCTCAGGGTATATGGAATGTCCGTTGCGGCAGGAATATCACTTCCGGAGTTTATTGCCGGAAATGAATATTTGCTTCTTCCCAGTGAAGCTGATAACCAGCCTGTGTAGCTTTTTCCCTTATATCTCAGCATAAGATCGGTTCCATAAGATTTCCCTGTGCCCGTAATATAAAAACTAGCGACCTCCTGGGGCTGAAGCGGTGGTTCTTGAAATTCTTCGGGAAAATACCTTATAAAATCATTGTTTTTGAGGAAAGCAGAAACTGAAATATTTTCCTGGATCCCCGAACTTGTTTTGTAATAGATTTCAGCATCGAGGAGAAACCTGCCTCTCTCAGCAGTTATTCCGGCTATATAGTGATTAGAAGTAACTACAGGATGATACCAGTCGTCTGAGATAAGCCAGAAGTTTTTATTGTAGCCCGTTTCCTGCTGTGTCTGCACCTGGTTTATGTACTGTGCATATCTTCCCATCGAGAGCCGCGCTGATAACCTGTCAGAGACTCTGTAACCGGCAGCGAACCTTGGTTCTGTATAAATTCTTCCTGTTTTATTGAAGTATGTATAGCGGAGACCTGGTTTTACAAACAGGTTTTTTAGCTTGATTTTATCCTGTATATATGCAGAAACTGTCAATCCTCTCTGATCAAGGTTATCATATATAAACTGTCTTTCAGCATCCTTGTAATATTCAATCCTGATTTGTCTTAAAAGAAGTCCGAAATCAACCTCATTGTTCTGAACAGTCTTATAAGAATTTTTCATGCTGAAAAACAAATCATTCACACTGTTATGGTTGTATGTATTGAAATTATTGACTGAATCGGGGAGAAATTTCGGATCAACGTTCGTCTCTCCGGTTTTTTCGATTACACTTGAACTTGACGACCTGTTTCCGTAACCTGATGTGCCTGCCTGTATATTTGAATATAATGACTCATTCCACTGCTTTGACCATCCGGCGCTGAATCCATAATTGTTCCACGAATCCCTGTCATGTGTATCAATGTTCAGGCTCCCGGTAGTTCCTGAATAATCGTTTCTCATATAATCCTTTCCACCTGAAAGGATCAGCGAAAAAACTTCTGTGTTACCGGGTCTGAAAGTCAGTTTCGCATTATAATCATAAAAATTGAACCGGGGACGAGTCGAATTGAACAGGGTTGCAGAATCTCCTAACGACAGCCTGTTTTTTTGCGGCAGGGATTTATTTGATAATCCTGTTGAATAAAGATCAGATATTGAATGCCTGTAAGCGCCAATGAGAGATATTCTTCTACCGACAGGAACCTCAGCTGTAACATTGCCGCTTAAAAAATTGATGTCACCATATATGACTGGTTTTACCTGATTGCCTGTTTTCCCTGTGATATCTACAATACCCGAGACCCTCTCGCCAAATCTTGAATCAAATCCCCCTTTATAAACCTGCATGTCCTTTATGATATTGGGATTTATAACAGATACGAGACCATAGTAGTGGGTAAGATTATATAAAGTCTGTCCGTCAAAAAGGACAAGGTTCTGATCGCTTGGGCTTCCCCTGATGCTTAATCCCTGTGAGTTTTCATTATAACTGATACCGGGAATAATCTGCAATACCCTGAAAATATCGGATTCGGCAACTGAAGGCAGATCAAATAACCTTGATGTATTAATTGTCGTTGCAAAATCAAAATCATTCCTCAGATCGACTACTTCGGTCCTTTTACCTTTAACCTCGATTATATCGAGTGAATGTAACTGCTTTTTTAGTCTTATATCAAGAATTGAAAACAGGTTATCAAGGTAAATTATTGTATCAAGTTGATTATACCCGATGTGACTTACAAAAAGATGAACTGGATTTGAATTTGCATTTTTTATCGAAAATGATCCTTCGGCGGAGGCGTAAAGCTGAAGATTACTGTTATAAAGAATTACTATTGAAAATGGCAGCGATTCTCCCGATTCATCATCTGAAACCGACCCGATTATCTGGTACCCCGAAAAGTTTTCGGCTGCTGTTTTTCCATTCTCGACGATAAGGTATCTTGAATACTTATATGTATAACCAAATCCGGTGTTCTCAAGCAGAGCTGTGATAAGCTCATCAGCAGAATTGCCGGTGATTACTCTGCTCAGTTTAACCGAACCGAGCTTTTTTGCATCAAATGCAACTTTTATGTTCAGATTGCCCGAGATCCTGATCAACGCTTCCGAAAGTGATGTATCAGTGAATTTCAGGATGTATTTCTGAGCATTTGCTTCCGTTTTACAGATCAGGAAAACTAATACCGATAAAATAATAAGTTTACTCTTTATAGCTGACAGATATTTCTTTGTTTGTATCAATCTTGTAGTTGAGCTTCATCGGAATACAAATCGATTCAAGCGCTTCATTAAGGTTATTGTTTGTAAATCCTCCCGTGTAAAAAAGCTTATCTTCCCTGATGTTTGTTACAAACTTAACATCAAACTGTCTCTCAACCTCGGCAAAAACATCGTTAAGAGGAGAATTTTCAAAATAAAAATCACCGTTTATCCATCCACTTACAGAACCTTTCCTGCTCTCCTTCAATACCTTCAAAGCGCCGTTAGCGAGTTCAGCATCTTCTCCGGGAAATAAAGTTACATTCTGTTTCCCTGCTGAAATCATGACCTTTCCAGTGTAGCATGTCACCTTTAAAGAATTATCGCGTGAATAAACATTAAACGTTGTTCCAAGGACACTAATTGTTCCGTTTTTGGTAATAACTTTAAACTGACCCGGCCTGTTAACACTGAAAAATGCCTCTCCTGTGAGGATGACATCTCTCTTTTCATTAAAGCCTTTTTTTCGGAATGAAATTCTGCTGCCGGCATTGAGGTTGATATCTGAACCATCAGGAAGAATATACTCAGAGTGTACGCCTTTTTCGGTGATTATCTTTTCTGACTGTATTCCGGGAATAAACCTGCTCAATACGAATAGAATAAGCAAAGTTGCAGCAACTGAAGCAGCCCAGGCATATATCCTGTAACTATTCTTTTCAGATGTGGTTTTAGTTTCATTTTGTTTGCTGATCCTCCTTTTTAGTTCAGCCAGCGCTTCTTCCCTTGATTTCCCTCCTGCCACATCCATAACTGACATTCGGGAAAGAATTTTCTCCCTTGTATCCATCCCATCCCCGGCGGGATTGTGGTTGTCAGGCTCCCGGTTCATAATATTAGATTTTAATTCTTAATTGATCCTGTAAAAAAGCCATCGCTTTTGACATTCTTTTTTCAATTGCCTTCACCGATAATCCAAGGTTATCGGCAATCTGATTATATGTCATATCATCAATCCTGTTCATAAGAAAAACGACCCGTAATTTTTCGTCCAGATCAGAAAGCGCTTTATGGAGCCTGTTATCAAAATCCTTCATTTCGAGTTCATACTCAGGTGAAACTGAAAGTGCGTTGATATCCTGGTTTGCAACAAATTTCATTTCTACTTTTGAATGATCAACGGCGTTAAGGAAGAGATTAGCTGATATCTTATATAAAAGTGGTCCCACAGTCTCCTTTTTCACTGAATCCCTTTTTTCCCAGATCTTAATAAAAGCTTCCTGCGTTATATCTTCCGAGAAAGGCATATCACCCGATTTATAATAAATAGAATTCCGTACTGGATAATACCATTCCATAAAGATTTCATCAAATTCTGTCTGATTAATTCCCGCCATAACAGGTCAGTACTGGTATTTCTCAATTCTGTTTTCCTATACAATTACAGGCTTGCCTGTAATTACCCTACCTCGAAATGCAAAAAACAGAATTAAACTTATTTGTCCAAATATATCTCAAATTCATTTGCTTATTAATTGATCTCAGCTAAAAGTATTTTCAGGTGTATAAAAGAGCGTTTAAATGATTGGTCTCCATTTTTAAACTTTTTACCGGGGAAATTAGGGTATTTACCGGGTTACCTGTATTAACAACAGAATAATTCAATTATAAACCCTTTTTAATCCGATTAATATGGTACGGTGTATCGCAATTGACAGTGATAATAGTGCACTTAATGAATTATCCTCAAATATCGAAAAGATACCATTTCTGAAATTATCCGGTACATTCACCAATCCTTTTGAGGCAAATAAGATCCTTGCAAGAAGAGAAGTAGACCTGTTGTTCATTGAACCGGAAATGGCGCCAGTCAATGGAATAGATTTTGTTCGAAGTCTCACGCATAATCCAATGACGGTTTTTGTAACGAACAGCAGGAACTATGCAGTTGAAGCCTACAGTTCCGGCGTAATCGACTACATTGTAAAACCTGTAGCAATGGATCGTCTTGTGAGAGTTGCTGGAAAGGCTTATGAAAATATAATGAGAAATGAGGCAGAATCTACACCTGCGCAGGTATCAATTGATCAGCCCTTTCTGTTTATGAAGGTGAATAACAGGATACAGCGGTTCAAACCAGGTGATATTTTATTCGCAGAAGGGTGCAGCGATTATGTCAAGGTATATACTTCAGGTTCACGTCCCGTTCTGGCATCAATGAATATGAAGACCCTGGAGAAGAAACTTCCGTACAAGCAGTTTCGCCGTGTTCACAGATCGTATATTGTTTCGCTTGAAAAAATAGATTCAATAGAAAGAAAACGCATAAGAATTGGTGAGCATATAATTCCGGTAAGCGATTCTTATTATCCTGTGTTAATGCAAGCTATCGATGCGGCAATACCTGAATCAGTAATACAGGCTTCTGATAAACATCCTGTCGACAAGTGAAAAACCAAGCGACACTCTGAAGTAATCTTCCCTGATTATTCCTGTTCTTTCAATTCCCCTTCTGCCCCAGGAAAAAGCAAGATTGAGCTGACTGTTTCCTCTGATAGGTAATGCAGCGCCGGCTGATACTTCAACATTATGAGGATTAATGCCGTTCTGGATCTGGTATGAATTGGAGAATGAAAATCCTGCCTGGTACTCTATTGCTTCAAAATAATTCGCAGGATATTTTACAGGAATAAATGCCAATCCGAAGTTTATCTTTTTTGTGTCGGCAAATCTGATTCCTGAATTATCACTGAGTGAAGACATCTTTTTCCTGAAATAATAATCGGTTGAAACAAGCAACCGGCTTCCTGATACTGAGATGCCTGCTCCTATACTTTGCGGTATTTTAATATCTGATGAGGCATTCTTATTAAAAAAAATGTTGTTCCCTTCAATATCAAGTATGTTCATTGTATTCTTAAATCTGAAAGAATTGCCTGAACCATAAACAAGAGCTGCAGAAAGATCCAGATTGTCATTAAGCTTATCCCTGTAAAGCATCCCTGTTGAAAACGAGAACGTATGAGTGACCGATTCTTTAATAATATTCACACCCTCAAGTTCTGTTGTCCTGTTAATTGTACCATACAGATACATGAGCTCAGAGCCAAGAGAAAGCTTATTTGTTATTTTATATGAATTAAGCAGTGAAAGCTGGTTAATTCCTCCTGAACCTTCATATTCTCCCAGTACCTTTGAATCCGTACCTTCTTTTGTAATATATTTATCTATATGGTAACTTACTGTTGAATAAGGTTTAAATGAAACGGCGCCTGCCAGGCGCTTTGAAAACCTGAACCCCGTAGCTATCCTTGTAACATTTGCACTGAAAGCCTTTTCAGACAGATTCCTGTAACTGAACTGCGATTTTCTTGATGAAATGACAATATCAAAAATGAAGTTTGTCGAATCAATGTGGGATAAAGCTGCAGGATTAGTTGTATTGAGAAAATAACTTCCCGACAAGCTCAATGCAGCTGAAGCCATCCCTGCAGTCCTGCCTCCCTCCATCAACTGGATATCGCCAATACCAAAAACAGAAGCCGGCGAATCTATATTCTCCTGCCCGCATAAGCTGTCAGCCAGCAATACGAAAATAAGTGAAAACAGTGTTTTAATTTTCATCATACACAATATAGCTAATCTGCAATTCGATACTCTTTTCTTTTGGTGAATCTCCAACTACAAGGGTGTTCAGGCATTTTGATATCCTGTCCTGAGGCAGGACAATCGTCATATTCTTTTTATCGATCTCAAGCGCCCCCAGCTGGTCATTGATATATTCAGTTACATTATACGTATAGTAAGTTTCGAAATCAAGGACATCATCGACAATAAGGTCGCCTGTCTGCAAATTCTCTCCTGAACTTGTTACAAGATAGCCCATCGTGACATCGTTCTTGTCAAGGATATACATCGACAGGCTCGGTGGAAGAGGATTAATCTTCGAATATGTTCCTTTGAGGGGCTTTATCTTCAGCTTCGCATCTGTTACAGATACGACTTTCCCGGCTTCAAGCAAATTATTAAGGTATGGAACTTCAAACTTTATAAATGTTGCTGTTAATGACTGGGTAAATGAAATATCATTTGAAAGCTTTGAAGGGATCTCCTTTTTGTTAAGATCCCTAAACATTGTCGTTGATCTGTCGGTTTTTGTACCATAAAAGCTTCGCGTATCAAGAGGAGAGATAAAAAGGTGATCTTCCACCCGGCTATCAGATACATAATGATAATAAATCTTTAAAGCCATGCTTGTATCACTGAGATTGAATCCCAGAATGCAATTGTTTATTTCACCCGGGCCAAATGCAAGTCCTTTAAAATACGCTGAAAACCTGTCCTGGGTACTGAGAATTTCCTGATCGTCAGTTATGATTTTGTCAAAAAGGTCGTTCCCCAGATAATCCGGAAGCCGAACTGCAATCGTGTCCTTTGTTTCAGGCTTTGGCTTTAATGATAAAACAGCTATAGGACCGGTCGAATGCTTAATACTGTTAGTATTATAAAAATCTTCATCTTCCGGAGACTGCACAACTTCTTCAAGAGAATAGATATTGAAATCATGGACAGTAGTTGTGTCTCCTGTCCATTCACCATTCAGAGCAAGGACGAGCTCAATTGAATCGAATATAAGTGGGGCCGATTCAGGAGGAGCTAAAGAGCCCGGGACCGTATATGTCAGAAATGCAGTCCCCGTGGTACTCCCTGTTAAAGTATCGCTGTACCTGCCCGTCAGCACCATCCCGGTACCTGAAGTTATAAGTGAATCTATTGGTACCGTGCTCATTCTTACAGTACAGGTATCAATGTACACCACCCTTAGGTCCTCATCAATTAAATTTCCTCCGATTGAAAAGTTCTCATCGGTGCACGATACTATCACAGAAATTAAAATAAGAAGAAAAAAATATATCTGTCTGAAAGGTTTCATTTCAATGTAATATGATTGTGTCAAAGCTATCCATGCAGCATTCTGTAATGAAAAAAAATGTACAACAGGCGCTTCACGGCACATGAAACTTATTTTTCTGCGGATAAAAGGACAGGCATCCGGTTTTTTCATTCTCACCGGGTCAAAGTACAGATTCATCCCGGATATAGACTAACCGGCAGATTTCTTTTTGCCATAGTTTCTCACCTTGATACTTTCACACCGATTAATGAGAAACTAAAAAAGTCATATTATGAAGCTTGATAAAATATTGTACTGTTTATTGTTTTCTGTGGCTCTGACATTAACTGGTTGTGAAGACGACGATGAGACTGTCTATGGAGACTGGGTGAAACGCTCAGATTTTGAAGGTGTGGCGAGAAGTGATGCCGCATCCTTCAGTACCGATGGAAAAGGATATGTTTTTGGCGGATATGACGGCAAGAACAGACTGAATGATCTGTGGGAATACAATATCGATCAGGATTTCTGGACGCAAAAAGCCACATTCCCGGGATCTGCCCGCACAAATGCTTCATCTTTCAGCCTGAATAACAAAGGTTATATATGTAATGGTTATAACGGAGATATATATTTCAATGATTTCTGGGAATATGACCCTTCGCTAAATGAATGGCACAAAAAAGCCGATTTCGGAGGAAGCGCCCGTCTCGGAGCCGTGGGATTCAGTGTAAGCGGTTACGGTTATGTCGGCGCCGGATATGACGGTAACTATCTGAAAGATATGTGGAAATATGATCCTTCGGCAGATACCTGGACACAAATTGTAAGCCTCGGTGGCTCTAAAAGGAATAATGCAGCAGCATTCGTTTACGGCGATAAAGCCTATATAGTCGGTGGAATCAATAATGGCGCTTACGTTACAGATTTCTGGCGGTTTGATCCCTCCAGCACATCATGGACCGAGCTCAGACAGATCGCTGATAAAAGCGATGAGGATTATGATGATGATTATAATATTGCAAGAAGCAATCCAAATATATTATTGATTGGCAACAGGATATTCCTGACCTGTGGCGAAAGTGGTTCAATCAGAAGCGATACCTGGGAGTATCTACCCGATACAGATCTTTGGGATCTTACAAGCGATTTTGAAGGAACAGCCAGAACATCGGCTGTCACAATCCACAATTCAAACAGAGCATTCGTCCTTACGGGACGCAGCAGCACATATCGCTTTGATGATATGTGGGAATTTCTTCCTGATATCGAATATGATGAAAATTAAGAAAATATATTATCTCACAGCAATCATACTGGCTGTAACATTACTGTTGACCTTTTCAGGCAGGGATGAATATAGTCTGAAAACATTCAGATCGGATAATGGTTGGGGATATTCGATATCCAAAGCTGACAGGACAATCATTAAACAACCTTTCATCCCAGCCCTGGAAGGCAAAAGACCTTTCTATTCAAAACATGATGCAAGAATTACAGGTAACCTTGTACTCCAAAGACTGAAAGCAAAAGCAGATTTCACATTATCACATGAAGACCTCCTGAAAGCAGGCATTAAACTCAGAAGTGAAAAAGCAGAAGAGGAATGAAGAGCAAGAGATTACTATGTTTTTGTGCAGGATTATTATTAATCTCATTATCGTACAGTCAGAGGACAGACCTGGGAATCTGGTATAATCTTTCTGCTGATCAAAAACTAACACGCAAGATTGATTTAAACATTATTCTCACGCTTCGCACTGATGAAAATGCCTCAAGAGTTGAGGAAGGTTTCATGGAGGGAGGTCTGTCATATTCGCTTTCAAAATATATTTCTCTGGCCGGGAAATACAGATTCACCGCTGACAGGCGGTCTGACGGTTTTTACGGAGCATCGCATAAATGGTTCGGCGATTTAAATGGTTTTATACGTCCGGGCAATTTCGGGCTTTCGGGCAGATTAAGATATCAGCGGAGTTACGGAATCTCACCGGGAAAGGAGAATATCGGTTATGAAGGATCACATCTTCGCTATCTCGCAAAAGCTGTTTATCTGAACTCTGCCCTCCCCATCGACCCATTCATCTATGCTGAGTTTTTTGATCCTCTTGATGATAACTGCAATAAAACTTTTGATAAAACAAGATTATCAGCCGGAGTTGATTATAAAACACGAAAAAAAAACATGTTTGAAGCGGGATATATCCTGCAGCAAAATAAAAGGAATGAAATTTTTCATATAATATCTATCACTTATAATTTGAAATTCTGATTGAATATCAGATTGCATTCATTATACGAAAGAAGCAGGGCCAATTGATCTAGTGGAGAAAAGTGAGAGTGATTATAAAAAGCCTGGTTATGGGAGTGACCGGGCTTTTTGTTTTAATTTCTTATTTTTAAAGTAGTTTTATTGAAAATAATCGTGTTGTCTATGAAGATAAAGATGACTAAACCCGACGCGGTAATTCTTTTTATCGCTCTTTTCAATGTAGCAATACATTTAGCTGCTGCCGGCAATCTGGGGTATCATCGCGATGAAATGCTATATTTCACTTTGGGTGCGCATCCTGCCGCCGGGTATGCTACTGTCCCGCCTCTGACAGGACTCATAGCCTGGCTTGTGCAGAACCTGTTCGGGTTTTCGGTTTATGCAGTCAGGCTCTTCCCGTCAATTGCATCAGGTATCATGATATTTTTTGTCGCAGGGATCGCCCGCGAACTCGGAGGATCGCGGTATGCAGCTATCCTCTCAGCAATAGGCTTCACTATTACCGGCTTTGCCCTGAGGACCTTCACACTCTTTATGCCTGTTTATCTCGATGTTGTTTTCTGGACATTGATCATATACTTAATAATAAGATATATAAATACAGAAAAAGAAACTTTATTGATCTGGTTTGGATTAGTTTCAGGATTATCACTACTGAACAAATATCTTCCTGGTATTCTGTTTTTGGGCCTGCTTGCTGTTATTCCTTTCACACAACACAGGAAAATATTCAGTAAGAAGATGTTCTGGTTTGGGATCATAGCCGGGTTCCTTGTATTTCTTCCCAATCTGATATGGCAGATCACGAAGGAGTTTCCTGTTGTGAACCATCTTTCAGAACTTAACCGGACACAGCTTACAAATGTGAATCGACTTACATTCATCGCAGAACAATTCATGATGGCATCATGGGCGTCGGTGCTGTTTGTTGCCGGGCTGATATATCTGTTTACCGATAAAAAAGCATCACGGTTTCGGTTTCTCGGGTATCTTGCAATGTTTGTGATAATCTTCCTGATGCTTATAAGGGGGAAAAGCTATTATACTATCGGAGTTATTCCTGTAATAATTGCAGCCGGTTCAGTATCATACGATAAAAATTTAAAAACTGCCCGCAGCAGGATCATTTTACCAGTAGCTCTTGTACTTCTTACAATTCCCATACTCCCTTTGGGTATGCCTGTCGTAAAAACTGAAGGTCTTGTGAAATATTTCAGTGTCCTCGACGACAAGTTTGGACTGACTATGGGAAGACGTTTTGAGGATAATTCAATTCATTCTCTGCCCCAGGATTATGCAGATATGCTTGGTTGGGATGAACTGGCACAAGTTGCCGACAGCGCCTGGCAGATTATAGGTGATAAAAAAGCTGCTTTTATCTATGCCGAGAATTATGGTGAGGCCTCAGCAGTAACTATTATTGGGAAAAAATACAATCTCCCCGAAGCGATAAGCTTCAATGAAAGCTTTATGTACTGGTTCCCCGGAGAATTTAACCCTGACATTACATCAGTTGTGTACATAAACAGCGATGAGCCGGGTGAAGATGTGAAATCATTGTTCAAAAAGATAATAAAGGTAGGCGGGATAAAAAATCCTCACTCAAGAGAATATGGCACCTCTGTTTACCTGTGCCAGGAACCTGTTGAAAGCTTTAACAGCTTCTGGAAAGCAAGGACAAAAGATTTAAGATAAAGGGCTACCCGTATTCCGGCTATCTATCTTATTTTGCGTTTTTTTGTGCAATAAGCGCAAGCTCAGTTGCGAGGAAACAATGCATCTGCGACATTGACGTTTCGGTGCGGTTGACAACATCTCTTACAAGCTGCTCACCATAAGGCAGGTGAACCTTGCTGCAATCAACATAAAGAGTTTCCTTATTGTTAACAAGAAAAAGGTGATTTTCCCCCTGTCTGCCTGCAATATCTACATACTTTCTCATCTCAATATAGCCATCTGTTCCAAGAATGAATGTACGTCCATCTCCCCAGGTCGGAAGCCCGTCGGGTGTGAACCAGTCTACTCTTATATAACCTGTTGCTTGATCGCTCCTGACAAGCATATCGCCAAAATCCTGGAATGAAGGATATTCCGGAAGATTGAAATTTCTTGTCTGGGAATAGCTGACCTTGGCCGTTTTAGAATTTGTGTAATACAGGAACTGGTCGGCCTGGTGAGAACCTATGTCACAGAGTATCCCACCTGCCTTTTCGGGATCGAAGAACCATTCCGGACGCGATGCACGCGACATCCTGTGAGGACCCAGCCCGATTGTCTGAACTACTTTCCCAATGGCGCCAGACTTTACAAGCTCACCCGCATGAATTGCCGCAGGTGAGCCAAGCCGTTCGCTGTACATTATCGAATAAATACGTTTTGTCTCCTTTTGTACCTTTCTGACATCGTCGAGCTGCTGCAATGTGACAATACCGGGCTTATCTGCAACATAGTCCTTCCCGGCTTTCATAACCCGTATTCCAAGCGGCGCCCGTTCAACAGGAATACCGGCGCTTGCGATAAGCTGTATTGATCTGTCATTAAGAATCTCATCTTCACTTGAAGCAACTTTTACATCCGGAAAAGTCTTTGTGAATGTTTTTACAAGATCAGGCTCCTTTGCATAAACAGAAATAAGCTGCCCTCCACCCTCTTTGAGCGCATTTACAATGCTGTAAATATGACCATGATTGATGCCGATAACAGAGAACTTAATCGATTCTTTCGGGTCCTTCTGAAGTATAGGTTTGGCAATTATCTCTCTGATTTGTGTATTATTGAACCTGTTACCTGCGAAATCTGAAGGGAATAATGCACCTGCAGCCAGACCTGCGGCTGTGTGTTTGATGAAACTTCGTCTCTGAAGCGGCATAATGATCGTGTTAGATTAATGGTTCAAACTTATTAAAAATGACAGATAAAACCACCTGTAAACAAAACCAAATGCAACCTTGTCAGAAGATTAATCCTGCTCTGATTAATCCTGTAAATGCATTTCTCAAATTATGACCGGCGCCCCCCGGGTTCATCACATATTGAAAATCAGGCTGAAGGAACAGGAAATTTGAAATTTCAGCTCTGTAGCTCATTTCAACTACTGACTCATTGCCTGTCTGAGGATCAGACATCCATGTTCTGTTAAAAGCAATTCCGGCAACATCTTTTTGTCTTCTCGGAATAACTCCTGTTAATGACATGCCCGTACCGAAATAAATATGATGCAGGTTGATTTTCGCAGGACTGACTGCAAGCTGACCGAAGATTCCAAGAACTCCTTCCCCATCTGAATTCTCCAATATTGTCTGATCTGCAATAATGTAAATTCCATAGTTATAAGAAAATCTTCCCGGCACAGACAGGTCATTCCCTGTCTCCGGAAGCTGTGAATGATAGTAAATTCCACCCCTGCAGGTTCCTTCAAGGCCCCTGATGTCACCCGAGCTTTCAAATTCAGTTATTGCAAAGATCCCTTCTTTCTTTTTGATCTCCCAGCGAAGATTATGCGGATTATCAGTGAAGCTTGTCGGAAGTCCGTCAAATAAGGCAAGCTTAAGTGAATTATCCCCGGCAAACTCCACCTTAAATGAGGCTCCAAGCGCTGTTAAGGGGAAAATTGGAGAAGGAATGTTATTTGCAATAGTGGAAGGCGTACCGAAGGTGCTGTTAATGAAAAGGCTTCCGAATTCTGTTGAAATAAACTCAGTATTCAGATCCTGCAATCCGAAATTGAATTCAAATGAACCAAGTCTCTGCTTATACCAGAGTTCATGCAGATATGTTATATTGGCCGTTTCGATATTTGAGACTATATGAAAATCGCCAATAAGGTCTGCGGAGGGATCGCCTCCATGAGCGTTCGAAGCATTGATGAATAGCATTCCTCCCCTCCATAGACCGAGTCCTTCTGTTTTAATACCGATCTTTAAA
Organism: Bacteroidales bacterium; assembly: GCA_036261265.1. Classification (GTDB taxonomy): domain Bacteria; phylum Bacteroidota; class Bacteroidia; order Bacteroidales; family VadinHA17; genus LD21. The sequence continues at coordinate 7,418 of DATALC010000043.1, read as the reverse complement.
TTTAGCAGCCCAAGATATCTCATCCCTTTCTTTATTCCACCGGAGAAATTTGTCACGACATCACCGATATATGAGAATCCGGGTTTAAATGGGTGATCGTTTGATAATGTTTCCTGTCCGTTGAGCTGACATTTAAAAAACAATACAAGTATAATTGCTGTAATCAGCGATCTCATTTACATTGTTAAATTATTAACAGTGCAAAAGTATCTGCCGCGGCAAAACATGTAATCCCCTATAGTTGGGGTTTTTCTTTCATCCGATCCCCTTTCTCAGGGATAGAAAACAATAACATATTGTGTAATGGATTAACCCACAGGGCTAAAATTGTATTATCCTGGCATTTGTAATTGTTCTCGTACCTGGCAGAATACTAATCCAAATAAATCCTGAAGTCGGATTCAGAAGCTATTCCTTATAATCTTTAACTGATATCAAATTCTTCATAACAGCATATATAGTAAGCCCTGATACAGACTTTATGCCTGTTTTCTGTGAAATATTCTTCCGATGTGTTATGACTGTATGGGTGCTTATGTTCAGATTATCGGCAATTTCCTTGCTCGCTTTGCCGGCAACAAGAAGCTTAAGCACCTCCGTTTCTCTCTCTGTCAGAATTTCCTGTCTGAAATGAGAATCACTTTTGGTGAAGGCATTTTTAATTAAGCTTATAATTTTTCCGGGGGGATCATTTATATAGATTATATCATCAAACAAAGATAGAATCTGCTGATCTGTTAAGGAATAAACAATTCCGGCCCAGTATATGTCTGGATAATTCTTCTTAATTACATTAAATTCCCGAACCTTGTTCTGTAAATTGACAGGATTGACAAAAACAATATTCGGGATGATTTCCGTATTTTCAGAAATCTCATTCAGATTTTCTGAAATTGTGGTTTTATGTTGTAATCCTGACTCCGACAAAATACTCTCAATTCCATGCCGAATAATAGCTGAGGCTTCGATGATTGTTATGTTTACTCTCTTACTCATAGGGATGAATTCCTGATGAATTCCATTTCTTCAACGAGTGGAATAAGTATCTTTTCCTCAATCATAGAATGTATCTTAAGATCATACTCAAGCTCAAAAAGAGCAAAAAGCAGCTTACGTCTTAACCTTCCATCGTTTTTCTGGGGAATATACCTTATCAGCAGATTGTACAGATCTTCAAGCTTCTCCTCAATATCGTTATGGTGCTCAAGGTAATCTTTAACACTGTAATTGCCGGCCTTAAAATCCTCTTTACCGTTCAGAATATCATTGAGACTTGTAACATAGGGAAATACAATGCTGTTTTCATAATCGAGGTGTTCCGATACTTCCCTGAAATAATTTTCAAAAAACATCCCGATCATCTTTATCTCCCGGCTGCCATTATTAAGTGAATTGATTTCCTCAATGTAGCTCTTTATCAGTGGGTACTTTTCCTCAAGATAATATTGATGGCTGTTCCTGAGATACAGTATAATTTTGCCGATCACGCCCGGAGAATAACTTACTGTTTCTGAGGGAGTATTACCTGCATACAGATTGATCATTGTAAGAAAAAGGCCCTCGTCGATATTATTCTCTTTACAAAGATCCGATATGGTTTTCTCCTGTAATCCCAGGCCAATCTCCAGATGTTCGAGCATGAGAATCAGAAACGGATTCCCGGATATTATCTCCGGGATTTTAATGTCGTGTGTTATGTAAGATTTTTTATGTTCTTGCATGACTGATTCATATAATATCATCTCATACCGGTTACTTCTGTAACAGTAATTGAATGCAACTGTTTATTCCGGCAGATCGATTAATCAGTTCTGAGAATCAGCAAAACTCTGATTATCTTGTCTACTTTATGGCTTTCTCATTGAAATTGATGCGCACCCCGTAAAGATTAATGAGCTGGTTCAATCCCATCATGCCATTTGGATTGGCTGTACCTTTCAGCTTGCCTGCAAGGACATCTTTGCTTATTGTTGCCATATCATCCACCCGCTGCTTTGTTTCTGCATTTACTCCGAAATAGTGGCCTGGATATAAAGTTTTGATCCCGTTTTTATCCATTATTCCGCTCATTTTCACGCATGTTGCTAGAAGCGTTGAAAAGTCAAGTGAAAGCAGAAGATTTCCTGAGCCGAAAGAATCGCCGCTGAAGCCATATCCTGCAGCTTTGTCGATAAAAGTTGTTGAACCGGGAGTATGAGCGGGTGTAAAAACAACATCGATTATCCTTCCTCCAAGATCAATTGACTGGTTATCCTTCAGATACCTGACGGTACCCTTATAAGCTGGCATGAATTGAGGGATATTCACTGTATCGCCGGGATTGATATATATTTCAGGGAAAGCATCAATTGAGGCTCCCGTATGATCGGGATGAACATGAGTCGCGACAAGCATAACAGGTTTGGGGGATATTGATGCAACGATCTTATCGAGAGCTTTGATTTTTGTTCCGGCATCAATAAGTAGGACTTTATTACTTCCTTCAAGAAGATAGAGGCTTTCATTTGACATCATGTGGCCGGTACCAACCCATGTATGGTCATCAATCTGGTGAAATACAACATCGTCGTTGCGGAATACTTCCTTTCCGCCGATCTGTGTGTTTGGCGATTGTGCAGATGATGATAAGAAGATGATTACTGCTGTTACAGATAAGAGAATTTTTTTCATAATAATATATCTTTTGGTTGAAGTGTGTATTTCAAGATTAATAAATGATTGAGTAAAATTCAACAAATCCGGGAGATTTGCAAAGAAAGAGATTCTATTTGTTAGAACCGTAATTATGTTTTTGATGTTGCCTTATGATAAAACATGACTTAAGCATTCTGGACTAATATTCAGTTGTTTTTATACCCGATAAGGTATAAATATTTCTAAGATTAATGTTCTATACCCGTTAAGGTATATTTTATAAAAAATAGCTATATTTATACCCGATAAGGTATAGAATAGAGGTATGGAACAAGGATTGACGACATTATCAGACTTTCTCAAAGAGAAAAGAAAAAAGTTGAAACTTACACAGCTTCAATTAGCGGAAAAAGCTGGTGTAGGAATCCGATTCATTCGTGATTTGGAGCAGGGAAAAAATACTTTGCGCATGGATAAAGTAAACCAGGTACTGAAACTATTCGGGATGGAACTGGGTCCACAACCAATTAACAGGATTAAATTTATCAATGAATGAGAAAAGCAAAAGTTTATATGAATAAGGAATTTGCAGGTTCCATAACAGAAACAGATAATGGTTATGAATTTTTATATGATATGAATTATTTGAACAGACCCGGTCAAAAACCTGTCAGTTTAACTCTTCCCTTACAGGATAAACCTCATATCAGTAAAACGATGTTCCCGTTTTTTGATGGATTGATTCCTGAGGGATGGCTCCTTGAAATCGCTGAAAAAAACTGGAAACTTAATGTCCGGGATCGAATGGGTTTGCTAATTGCATGTTGCAAAGATTGCATTGGTGCAGTAAGTATTGAAGAAGATAACACTTAATATATGCTTATGCGTAGATGCCTGTATTGTTATAATGAACTGGGAGAAGAGACAACCGATTTTCATCGTACATGCTCAAAGAAGATATTTGGAACACCTGTTCCTCCTGAATTACAATATTCAGAGGATGACATGCTACAGCTTGCCGAGAAAGTAATAAGATCTCAGTCAACTGTCACAGGGATACAACCAAAATTATCCCTTCATCTTGAGAAGTTATCGAAAAAAGATGAACCGCAACGATTTACTATAACAGGACTCTGGGGTGGCTACATTTTGAAACCGCCTTTCAAACAATATAAATTTCTTCCTGAAATTGAAGATCTTACAATGCATTTAGCAGAAATTTCAGGTATTGAAGTTGTTCCACATTCACTAATCAGATTAAGTTCCGGAAACCTGTCCTACATAACAAAGCGGATCGACAGGATAAATGAATTGAAAATTCATATGGAAGACATGTGTCAGCTTACAGAAAGGTTAACAGAACAGAAATATCAGGGATCGCATGAACAGATAGCAAAAGCAATTTTTAAATATTCGGTAAATCCGGGATTAGATGTAACTAATTTCTTTGAACAGGTCCTGTTTTCATTCCTTTCTGGTAATGCAGATATGCATTTAAAAAATTTCTCACTGATTGACAATCCGGATATGGGATATGTATTAAGTCCGGCGTATGATCTTGTCTCATCTGCACTTGTAGTTGAAGGAGATACAGAAGAATTGGCATTGACTTTAAATGGTAAAAAGAAGAACCTCAGGAAGAAAGACTTCGTTGAATCAATGACAAGATCTCACATCGATAATAAAGCTATTGAGAATCTTTTTAATAGGTTTGAAGTATTGATTGATAACTGGCACAAATTTATCGATATAAGCTTTCTTCCGGATGAACTGAAAAATGGGTACAAAGATCTGATTGAGAAAAGATTTAATCGGATTTATGGTCAGAATTAAGAATATATTGGAATAGCCAAGGAGTTAGGCTCTTTCCGGGACAAATAAAACAAATCCTCAAATAGAAAACCTATCAGCTTGATAATCATCGCTGATAGGTTCTTGATTTGAGGTCGGTGGCGGAGTCGAACCGCCGTACACGGTTTTGCAGACCGCTACCTGGCCACTCGGTCAACCGACCGTTTTGAAGGCAAAAGGTTAAAGGTTAATGGCGAAAGTGTACTCCATTAAGCCTGTTTACCTCCTGCTTCGCGTTTGAAGGCGAAAGGTGAAAGGTGAAAGTGTACTCCACTAAGCCTGTTTCCTCCTGTCTTCGGTGTGCAAAAATAGTAAAAATTATGTAATACAGAAGTATTATTTGAGAAGTGACTGCAGTGACTGCAGTGACTAAAGTGACTAAAGTATTTAAGTCAAGGAAACTTTTTAGTAAATTGTTGGTTCTAAGTAAAACAATCATGAACATGAAACCAACGTCTGCAGCTGTATTCTTAATTTCGCTTCTGATTATCATAAATTCAAACATCTTCGCCCAGGGAGACACAAAAGCAAGCAAATGGCCAAAGAGCGTCACTTATGAGATATTCGTTCAGTCCTTCGCCGACTCAAACCACGATGGCATAGGTGATTTTAACGGCATGACATCAAAGCTTGACTACATTAAGGATCTCGGCGTTGAGGCTGTCTGGCTTATGCCAATTCATCCTTCTCCATCATACCATAAATATGATGTCGATGATTACTATAACGTACACCCTGATTACGGAACCCTCAAAGATTTCAAAAGATTTGTTGATGAAGCCCATAAAAGAGGAATCCATGTTGTCATAGATCTTGTCATTAATCATTCCGGTAGAGGTAATTTATGGTTCAGGGAAGCATTGAAGGATGATCATATTAAATACTGGGATTACTACGTCTGGGCTCATAAGGATGATCCTCAGGTATTGCCGCCTGAAGGACAGAAATGGAGCAACTGGAGGACTGTGCCCGGAAGTAATTATCTCTATTTCGCTTTTTTCGATGCAGGCATGCCTGATCTGAATTATGATAATCCAAAACTCAGGCAGGAAATATTCAACATCGGCCGTTTCTGGCTGAGTGAAATGAATATCGATGGTTTCAGGCTTGATGCAGCCAGGCATATCTATCCTGATGAACGTGCCAGGGACAGCCAGAAATGGTGGGAATATTTTCTTCAGGAAATGAAAAAAATAAAAAGCGACGTTTACATAGTCGGGGAAGTTTGGGCCGATTTCAATACTGCCGCTCCTTACCTTAAGGGAATACCTGCATTGTTTGATTTCGACATGGGTTCAGCCATCATTAAAGCAGTGAATGATGAGAAGGGTAATCAGCTTGCGGTAAAGCACAGGGAGATAATTGAAGCTTACAAATCGGTTAATCCTGATTATATCGATAATACATTCCTTACAAACCACGATCAGGACAGGATACTCAGCAGCGTAAACGGGAATATAAATAAGGCGAAAATTGCAGCTTCATTATTATTCACTCTCCCGGGATCCCCTTATATTTATTATGGTGAAGAGATCGGTATGCTCGGCAAGAAACCTGACGAACTAATCAGGGAACCTTTTTTGTGGGACATCAGATCAAGAGATTCAAGCAGGACAAAATGGGAGGTTCCGCATTATTCAAACGATACAACAGTAACGCCATTATCAGTCCAGCTTACAGATGAGAATTCTCTTTTCAATCACTACAAAAACCTTATTAAGCTTAGAAATTACAGCCCTGCACTTACAACGGGCGATCTTACTCCTGTAACTATTTCAAATCAATCTATATGCGCTTTTACAAGAAATGATCCTAAACAATCCCTGCTGGTGATTCATAATCTTTCAGGAACAAGCCAGAATCTGAAATTACCTTCAGAAGTTCAGAAATACAAAAAGGTTTATTACTCAACCGGAAAAGGGCAGGTAAAAAACCGCCAGGCAGAGTTACCGGCTTTTTCGACAATCATATTTTCGATAAACTAAAATTATTGTAGAATGCAAACTATATTAGGCTCAGGCGGTGCAATAGGCTTGCCGCTTACACGGGAATTAAAGAACTACACTGATAAAATAAGGCTTGTCAGCCGGAATCCGGTAAAAGTGAATGAATCTGACGAGCTGTATCCTCTCGATGTAAATGACTTTTCAGGCATCTCAAATGCTATAAAGGGAAGTGAAATAGTGTACCTGACAATCGGGTTCAGGTATGATATAAATGTCTGGAGATCAACATGGCCGCCATTCATGAAGGCAGTTATTAGTGCCTGTAAGGAACATAACTCGAAGCTCGTTTTCTTCGACAATGTTTATATGTACGATAAGTCGGCAATCCCGTTCATGACAGAGAGTTCACCACTTAATCCCCCGAGTAAAAAAGGGATCATCAGGAAGGAGTTGCATGAGACAATAATGAATGAAGCAGGAAAAGGCAATCTGAAAGCTTTGATCGCCAGGTCGGCTGATTTTTACGGTCCTGAGACAAACAACAGTGTCCTTGTCGAAATGGTTGTTAAGAATCTTGTGAAAAAAAAGAAAGCCCAGGCATTCGGCAATCTTGATAAAATTCACACTTATACTTACACCACTGATGCTGCGAAGGCCACAGCATTGCTTGGAAATACACCCGATGCATACAACCAGGTATGGCATGTGCCTACTACAAAAGAGCTGTTAACAAATAAACAGTGGATCGAACTAATTGCTTCGGAATTGAATGTTAAACCAGGAATCATGAAAGTCCCGGTATGGATGGTACGTCTCCTGGGGGTTTTTGTTCCTGTAATGAAAGAATTTCCCGAAATGATTTATCAGCACGAGCTTGATTATGTTTTCGACAGTACAAAATTCGAGAAGAGGTTCGGAATAAGGGCAAAGAAGCCGGCTGAAGGTATAAAGGAGATGATTGCTCACTTCGGTTAATGAGCAAGTCTC
>DATALC010000041.1:0-4644 GCA_036261265.1 Bacteroidales bacterium | reverse complement strand
GGCTTTAACAGCTGTAATCTTATAGACATGGTCTCCTATCTGATAATCAAACAATACCGGTAAGCTGCTTATTTTAAGTAAAAGCCATGCACCTATAAATGATGCAATAACAGCAGGAATACCAAAACGGATCAGTACAGTGATATCTGCATTCCTGCCAACAAGGAAAGTTTTAAAAACGTTATTGAAAAAGTGCACAACACCTGTTAAAGCAATAGCCAGTTCAATCGGAAAAAATATGGCAAAGACAGGAGTAAGTATCGTTCCCAGGCCAAATCCTGAGAAGAAAGTAAGCATTGAAATAGCAAACGCGGCTAATGCTATAACAACGATTTCCATAAATTCATTTTTTCATTAAACAAAATCTGGAAGATAAAGGCGGAGAATTCTATACAATTTCTTAAAGATTCTTTTTCACTAACACACTCTTTCTCGTTAAGTTAAGATAATGCCACCAAGGCACAAAGACACCATGTGTCACAAAGAATTTTTCCCATAAGAATTAAACCTGGCAGAAGGTGGAGTGGAAAGCACTCCTTCAGTCCCCTGCCACTCCGCCCTTTCAGCCTGTTTTTAAAATCCTGGTGTTCCCTGAAGGACATGGTGACTGGAAAAATGCCACCAAGGCACTAAGACACCAGGTTTCACTAAGAATTTTTGCATATAATTAGACCTGGCGGAAGGCGGAGTGACAGAAGGCGGAGTGGAAAACACTAGTAGAATATCCTTCAATTTTTGACCCACTCTGCCAAATTAGCCTGTTCTTAATCCTGATATTACGTAGTGTCCTGGCGGCAAATAAAGTGATCTTATTATTTGATATTGAAAAATTTAGTAATTTTTCGATCAGAATCCTGGAATATCATGGGAAGATACTGTCTGCACAGTTTGATTGTTTTACTACTTTTTATTTGCAATTCCATTGGCGGAAATGATGCATCCCAACCTTTTTCTGACAACCCGAAACTTATTATTAAAGGATACATTATCAACTCCGAAGATAAGATGCCTGTGAGCTTTGCAGATATTTCCTGTAGTGATAGAACCTCTTTCGCAAAATCTAATTTTGAAGGCGAATTCAGTCTAAATCCTTCATATTTTCCTCTAAACATTCGACTCAGAAAGACAGGCTTTAAGGAAGAGAACATAACTATTCAGAGTCCTGTTGATTCGGTTCATGTGTCCATGACTCCTCTTATTTATCACAAGAACAGTATTGGTCTTGATAAACCTCTTCAATATGATTTGCTGCTTAAAAGAGCGCTGGAAAAATTAAGGAAATCAGTTAAATCCTTATCTGCTGAAAACAATCAGGAAAAGCTTGTTCATTGCAGGATCATTACACTACTGGATTCAACAATGAACTCATTCTTTGAAAGCTATATGCTGATGGATGCCACAAAATCAGATTTTAAATTGAGTGAATCAGGCATTTCACGCTATTCCTCCATAAATAAACCTATACCGGGATTGTCTGAAAACAAGCTTGAATTCGAAACAGATCCTTTTATTAACCTACCTATGTTCATAGAAAAGTATATTGGGAAAAGGGGATATCTTAAGGATAATAATAAGCTTATTGCAGTAATCAATGTAAATCTTGATAACACAAAAAACATTTATTATTTAAATGTTACGGATACTACCATCATACACATCAGCAGCCGGTTCAAAAACCGGGGAAGAATGAGAATCCAGGATCCATTCTCGGAAATGCAGGATCATACTGTTTTAACAGAAATCAGTTTTAGTCCTGAATCCGATTCTTATGTTTTAGATTTTATCAGCAAGGAAGAAAGCTTCCGGTTGGCTGAGAAAAAAAAACATGGACAGACAGTTTTACAAAAAAAATTTTTTGCAACTGTTCCGGAAACATCTGGAATATTTAATTACGTGAAAGAACAGGCTTTATATGAAGCTTCATCCAGAACAAATCAACAAATAAATTTCCATGCAAGGTACAGAACATCTGAAAGCTCGTCAGCTTTTTTCCTCGAAACCGAAAAGCTGCTTTTAAAGCCATATAATCGGGATTTCTGGGTTCGGAGCTCTTATATAATCCCTGATCATGAAGAATTTAAACAAATCCGAAGATGTGAATATAAAAACATGTTTTTTTCAATTGAACAATCTCCATCGACGGTTGAAACCGTAAATGCAGATACACTGATGATTATCATGAACAAAAATCTTGTTCCGGTTGAAAATGTATATGTAGAAACCGATCGTCAATACTATCTGGCAGGAGATACTATATGGTTCAATGTTTTTGTTCTTGAAAATCTTAGTATGGATTCTTCGTCTCTTAGCAAAATACTTTATGTCGATCTGATTAACTCAAAAAACTTAACAGAAAAACATATTAAGCTTCTTATTAATAATGGATGCGCTGAAGGAGATTTCGTTCTTGCCAGGAATACGGATAGCGGATTGTACCGTTTAAGAGCTTATACTCAGTATATGAGGAATTTCCAGGAAGAATTCCTGTTTGAGAAAGAGATTCCTGTTTACCAGACTGATTTTAACAGGCATATCCTGGTGGAACCGGTCATAAATAAAAGTGTTTATGGTGATTCAATTGAATTACACATTAAGACAATTCTACCTGATGAATACTCTCAGTCCGACAAAACACTTGATGTTACTGTACGGGTTAACGATTCTCTTTTTATAAAGAAAGCCTTCATTTTTAAAAAGGTACTAAATGATGTAATGGGATTCTTCGTACAATCTTCACTTTATTGTAAATCTGTTGATGTATAGCTTACTTTATCTGATAAATCTGTCATTTCAACTCAGAAAATGAACCTGGATCTGAGGTCTGATATTCTGCTGCAATTCTTTCCTGAAAGCGGTAAGCTCATTGATGGCATCGAGACAATTGTAGCGTATAAATCAACAGACAATCAAGGCATTCCAAGGGAATTTACGGCTGACATAATTGATGAGAATAAAAACATTATTACTCATATCGTCAGTGATAAACATGGAACCGGAAAATTTTCGTTCCTTCCAAGGGGAAATCATATTTACAGAGCTGTTCTGACATTCTCTGATTCAAAATACGTTTATAATCTGCCTGTTGTTGAACCTGAAGGATATATCATTAATTTCAATCCTTATTCCAGTAACCTTTCTTTAAGGAATAATCAAAAGATGCTTAACAGGAAGCATTATCTGATGATCTCAGTCAGAGGAATGGTCCACTCTCTTTCAAAAATCAATATAAGCAACAATTTATTACAGGTGAATTTGCCTTTTAAATCGTATCCTAAAGGTATTATTCAGGTAACACTTCTGGACAGTCTCTTTCGTCCACAGGCAGAACGGCTCATTTTTAATAACAGACCGGACAGGAAAATGTTTGTTCAAATCGAAACTGATAAAAGCGAGTATGCAAAGAAAGAAAAAGTGAACCTTACAATCAGAGTCAGTGATACTGAAGGAAATCCTGTTGAAGCCTCCCTTTCAATGTCAGTAATCGACGCAGAAAAATCTGATTCTCTTTTCAACTCGCCTGATATCGAATCATACCTGTATCTCGCATCAGAGCTGAAAGGAAGGATTGATTACAACTCATTCAACCTTTCTGATACAACTGCCGACAGCAGATTAAAAACTGATCTTCTAATGACGACCCAGGGTTGGCGAAATTTTTTATGGAATTCAATCAGGTATCGCAATACTCTGAATAATTCATATTCTGTAGAAAAAGGATTTTTCATTGATGGAATCTTGTTGCAGAATGGAAGCCGCAAATCAAAAGGCAACTATTCTATAAATGTACTTGATTATAATTCCGGATTTAATGAAGCATTAAAGCTGGACAGGACAAACAGATTCGAAATCAACATTCCATTGTTCTACAATTCCCATGTAGTATTGATACAGAACAGGAATAAAAATAACAGGATTGAAAATCTGGATTTTCAAATCGATACGGCTGATTACCCTGCAGTCGGATTCAGATCCAATGAAATTCCCTATTCACATTATAATAAAAATTATTTCAAAGCGCTCAAAAGAGAATTTGCGGAAGCTGATTCACTATCAGGAAAAGACATAAAATACATTAATCTTCCGGAAGTCAGGATCAAAGCAAAATCAAATTATTCATATTCAACCCCAAATATTGAACTTGATCTTGGAAAAAAAGATCCAACAGGAAAAAAATATAATAACCTGTTTCAGATGATTTATGAAGAGTTTGGAGAAAAGGCTTTCACCGGAATAGGATTCAATGCAAAGGGACACATGTACAATCCTATTCTTGTTGTGGATGGACGTCCATATACTGCCAGTATTTGCCCACCTTGCTACAGTGAAGATTATCATATTGCAGCAGAAATTCCTGTTGAGACAATTTCAGATGTAAAATTCTATGAAGCAGGAAGCAATTTTAGCAAATACCTTACTCCTCCCCCCCGGCCAATGACACCACCAAAAGACATGTTTAATCCACTCGATTATCTCAGAAGTCTTCCTGTTGTTTCTCTTACAACATACTCAGGTTCTTACAGAGGAAATCCCAAAGGAGCTTTGATATTCAATTATCAGGGGCTATATGATGCTAGAGAGTTCTATAAGCCTGTTTATATGGATCTTAACAACAAAACACCTGATAACAGATCAACCATATACTGG
>DATALC010000031.1:0-13134 GCA_036261265.1 Bacteroidales bacterium | reverse complement strand
ATCCCTAACGGGATTACAACAATATTTAGTTCTGAGTGGATTTACCTTGATTTTCAAGGGTATAAACATTATGCATTTAAACATTAAATCCTGTCGTTGTAGATTAAATGATTGTCCCGTCAGGGACAATTTATCGGTAGAAATGACGCCTCGTTTATTTTTTTAAATCCCGTCAGGGATGAATTAGTGACCTTCTGCGACCTCTGCGTGGATTTCACTCTGCGTACTCTGCGTTTAAAAAAGCTGGTTTAATTCAAACGCAGGGAACGCTGAGATTAAAGACGCTGAGAACGCAGATAAAAGATTTTATCTACGTACTCTGCGTTTAAAAAAAAGCTGGTTTAATTCAAATCCAGGGAACGCTGAGATTAAAGACGCTGAGAACGCAGATAGAAGATTTTATCTGCCACTCTGCGTTTAAAAAAGGCTGGTCTGATCTATTACATTCCTATTTATGAAAGAGTCGGACATTTTTGAAAACAATATAAATACTATCTTTGCGCCGTCAATTATTACAGCACCATGATCCTATTCTTTCAAAGTAAAAACGGAAACATAATTGCCGCGGGCACTGCGGTGAATTTACCTGAAAATGAAATCAAAAAACTTATCTGGCTCTTCGGGGAAGCATCACATATTTCAGGCAATTCAGTAAATGGAGTTTTCATCGGTCCAAGAAAAGAAATGATCACCCCATGGAGCACAAACGCTGTTGAGATTACACAGAACATGGGCATAAAGGGGATAATAAGGATCGAAGAATATATCCCTTCAAAATCAACAAAACCTGATTATGATCCGATGCTGCAAGCTCTATACAATGATCTGGATCAGGACATTTTTACGATCGAAAGAAAACCAGAAGCCGTTATTTACATTGATGATATCAGGGAATACAATAAAAAGGAAGGCCTTGCACTGAATGATGAAGAAATTGAATACCTCACAGGTTTGAGCAGTAAACTTGGACGTAAGCTTACAGACAGCGAGGTTTTTGGCTTCTCACAGGTCAACTCGGAGCATTGCAGGCACAAGATATTCAATGGCACTTTTATTATTGACGGGGAAGAGAAGGAGCTTACTCTTTTCCAGATGATCAAGGCGACTACAAAGGCAAATCCGAATAAAGTTGTCTCGGCATACAAGGATAACTGTGCATTTCTGCAGGGACCTGTTGTGGAACAGTTTGCTCCCTTAACACAGGACAAAGCTGATTTCTTCTCAGTTACAGATTTCGAATCGGTACTGTCGTTAAAAGCCGAAACACATAACTTTCCAACGACTGTTGAACCGTTCAATGGAGCATCAACAGGTTCCGGAGGTGAAATAAGGGACAGGATTGCAGGCGGAAAAGCTGCCTTCCCGATTGCCGGTACTGCAGTTTATATGACCTCCTACCCCCGCCCCGACGGACCACGTCCCTGGGAAAAAGCTGTTGAAGAGCGTCAATGGCTTTATCATACACCAGAGGATATTCTGATAAAGGCTTCAAACGGGGCAAGCGATTTCGGCAACAAATTCGGCCAGCCGCTTATCTGTGGTTCTGTTCTTACATTCGAACATGCCGATGACCTAAAAACTTTTGGATACGATAAGGTTATAATGCTTGCGGGTGGTATAGGTCTTGGGAAAAAGAAGGACAGTGTAAAGGATATACCTGAGAAAGGCGATATTATAGTGCTGCTCGGCGGCGATAATTACCGGATCGGAATGGGTGGTGGCGCTGTATCCTCAGTTGATACAGGTCATTACGACAGCTCAATCGAGCTCAATGCCGTGCAGAGGGCCAATCCTGAAATGCAGAAGAGAGTTTATAATGCAATAAGGGCTCTTGGCGAATCAGGAGTGAATCCTGTTATTTCAATACACGATCATGGCGCCGGCGGACATCTTAACTGCCTCTCAGAGCTTGTCGAATCAACAGGCGGTAAGATCGATATGAGCAAGCTGCCGGTTGGCGATCCCACACTTTCATCAAAGGAAATAATCGGGAATGAGTCCCAGGAAAGAATGGGACTCGTGATGAAAAAGGAAGATTCGGGTATACTTAAAAGAATTGCCGACAGGGAAAGAGCGCCGATGTATGTCATCGGTGAGGTAACGGGCGATAATCAGTTTACATTCTTCAATCCCGAGAAAAACGAGAAGCCAATTGACATTGAACTATCATCCCTTTTCGGCAATCCGCCAAAAACAATAATGCGCGACTCTGTTCTGGGATCTTCATTCAAAAAACTTGAATACGACCCGGGAAAGATATACGAATACATCGAACAGGTACTTCAGATCGAGGAAGTTGCATGCAAAGACTGGCTCACAAACAAAGTCGACAGATCTGTTACAGGAAGAGTTGCAAAACAGCAGTGTGCAGGCCCTCTGCAATTACCGCTAAACAATCTCGGAACTATCGCGCTAGACTATCGCGGGAAAAAGGGAATGGCTACATCGATAGGACACGCTCCTGCCGCAGCTCTTGTCGATCCTGCTGCCGGATCTGTTCTGTCAATAGCCGAAGCTCTCACAAATATTATCTGGGCCCCTCTTGCCGACGGACTGGAAAGTGTTTCTCTTTCTGCTAACTGGATGTGGCCCTGCAGGAATCCCGGAGAAGACGCAAGATTATATACTGCCGTTGAAGCGGCAGGGAGATTCGCAACAGCGCTTGGAATAAATATCCCGACAGGAAAAGACAGTTTATCAATGACTCAGAAATACGGGGATAAAGTTGTCTATTCGCCCGGGACCGTAATCATTTCAGCATCGGCAGAAGTGAGTGATCTAAGGCATATCGTTGAGCCCGTTGTTGTAAATGATCCGTACACAAGCCTGCTGTATATTGATTTCAGCCGCGATTTCCACAAAGCAGGCGGAAGCAGCTTTGCCCAGATCCTGAACATGACAGGTAATGAGGTCCCCAATGTAACCGACCCTGCATATTTCAGGGAAGCCTTCAATACTGTTCAGTATCTTATCAAAAAAGGATTGGTGCTGGCAGGTCACGATATTTCAGCGGGCGGGATGCTGACGACACTTCTTGAGATGTGTTTCTCAAATACTGAAGGAGGAATAAGCGTTAACCTTACTGCTCTCAATGAAGTGGATAATATCAGGCTCCTTTTCAGCCAGAACCCGGGTATAATAATTCAGGTCAAAGATGAAATTGAAGTAGCTGAGATTTTACTCGACAGCGGGATTTCTTACTACTCAATCGGACACCCCGTAAAGGATCGTTCATTGTTTGTTAATAACAATGATGAAAACTTCTGCTTCGACATCGATATGTTGCGTGACAAATGGTTCAGCACATCTTACCTGCTTGATCGCAAACAATCAGGAAATGAGCTTGCAAAGGAAAGGTTCAGCTTCTATAAATCACATGAGTTGAACATCAATCTCATGGATTTTAAAGGGACTTTTAAATCGCTTGACATAGATCCGGCAAGAAGAAAGAAAACAGGAATAAGAGCAGCAATTATAAGGGAAAAAGGAGTGAATGGCGACAGGGAGATGGCTTATGCACTTTATATGGCAGGTTTCGATGTGAAAGATGTTCACATGACAGATCTGATTTCAGGAAGTGAGACTCTCGAAGACATCAACATTATAGTTTTCGTCGGAGGCTTCTCCAATTCAGACGTTCTCGGATCTGCGAAAGGATGGGCAGGCGCTTTCATGTTTAATGAAACAGCAAGAACAACACTTGATAAATTCTATTCGAGAAAGGATACTCTCTCCCTTGGTGTATGTAATGGATGCCAGCTTATGGCCGAGCTTGATCTTATCTACCCGGGACATAAAGAAAAACCAAAGCTTCTTCGTAACAAGTCGCATAAATTTGAATCTGAATTCATTGGCGTAAAGATCCTTGAAAACAACTCAGTGATGCTTAAAGATATGGCCGGGATGGAGCTTGGTATCTGGGTCGCCCACGGCGAAGGCCAGTTCAGCCTGCCGTATGAAGAAAACAACTATCATATTCCGGTCAAATACAGCAGGCATACATATCCTGCAAATCCAAACGGTTCCGATTATGATGTTGCAGGGCTCTGCTCCGAGGATGGAAGGCACCTTGTCATGATGCCTCATCTTGAGAGATCATTTATGCCATGGCAATGCGGATATTATCCCGAGGAGAACAGGAATGATGATGTGACTCCATGGATAAAAGCGTTTATCAATGCAAGGGAGTGGATTAAAGCAAACAGGCTCTGACAAAAGATGCCAAAGCCTGTTCTATTCACTTATCTGGAATATTTTCATTCAGCCGGCTTCAGTGATACTGAAAGCAGCTTTGTATCCTCGGCTGTCTGATCACCCTGATCATCCGAAGGAACAATCCTGTCGCTTACAACCTGGATGTTGTAAACACCTGTATCTTTAAGATAAAGGGAACCGACAAACGAATCAGCCTTATAATAAGGATAAGAAACATCGCTTGGATTCTGAATAACCTTGTCTACTGAAGGACGTACCTCAAGCATATCATCTTTTATGCTCAGCATGACAGGATTATTATACCGGAGTTTTGTAGAATCTTTTGTGGCGCTTGAAAGCCAGACATTATACCTTCCCGATTTTGAGACAACAACATTCCATTCTGCAGTACTGCTCTGCGGTTCATTCACATCATGGTAAGTATCGGCATCCCTGACTTCAAGTGAAATAGTACCATCCTGACGCTGCATCACTGTATTTTCAGCCAGATTATCGGATTCCCTGGTCCCATCTCCGCTTTTGCATGAAAACAAACCAACCCCTGCAACAACCAATAACACATAAATTGCTTTTCCCATTTCCCTGATTAAATTTTTAGAAATTGTAAACACTGACTATAACGCCATACTAACAAACTCAGTATGTCGTTTGTTTGCAATTTTCTTTGCCTAATATAAGTATTATTTCGCAAGAATCTTACCCGTGTTCGAATAACGATCAGATCCGGCAACACTTGCAGGACCGGCAATCAGTGATTCCGCCACTATCTCCGCTATATCAGCGACAGCTGTTGAGGTCGCGTTTGAAAATGTTTTCTTACAAAGAGGACAGGCGGTAACAAGAATATCAGGGTTCGACCTTGTTAATTCAACAGCAGCATCTGTTGCGATCTTTCTTCGCTGAGCCTGGCTGATCTTCATATTGCCTAAGCTGCCTCCGCAACATAGCGAATTCTCATCCTCGAACCGGGTCTGACTGAGTATTGCGATATGCTTCAGCACCTCTTTGGGTTCATCATACACTCCCGATCCTCTGCCCAGCTCGCATGGCGAATGATAGACAACACTTTTTTGAAGGAAATTCATCTTTACATCTCCCCCGTCAATTAACATCTTAATAAATTGGGTATGATGAAGAATTGCAAGATCAAGATGATAACTTTCACGAAAAACCTTATAGCATATCGGGCATGACGTTACAAGATACTGTGCTCCCGTTGACCTTATAGCTTCCGAATTGAATTTAATAAGCTCCCTGGCTTCTTTGTTTCTTCCTGCAAGCATCAATGGCCGTCCGCAGCATGCTCCTCCATTCTCATCAATGAAAGTATATTTCAACCCCGACGCATCGAGCACTTTCAACATTGCATTCTTAATTGATGGAGTCAGATGGGTCATGCAACCTGCAAAAAACACCACATCAGCTTTTGCAGCTTTTGAACCGGGAAGGAAACTAAAAGATGGTGATGGAGCCATCTTTTCTGTTGTTACCTGTTGTCTTTCCCTGAAATATCCCCCATAAGTATTTCTCATCTTATTCCCGGCTTCTCCTGTTCTCCTCTGGATCATCCGTATTGGCTTAAGTTCAATTCCGACAGGACATTTTACATCGCAACGGCCGCACATAAGGCAATTATGCGCAATATCGCTGACTTCATCTCCATTCCTTATAGCTTTTAACAGGTAAGCTGACTGTATATTCCTGATGCCAAGGGATGAGTTAAGCTGGCAGGCGTCTATGCAGATTCCGCATGAGGAACATGAATATGTCTGAACCTCGGAAAACGATCCTTCTTTATCACCTGTTTTTATTCCTGAATTTCTCATGAATATCAGAAATAATTCTGTAGGTATATGCATGTACCTCGTTAAAGGAAGCAGAACAAAGAAAGTGCCGAGCGAAAGCGAATACAGCCACCAGAAAGGATATGCAAGGTCGGCAGCAGGCAGGAACGATGCAAGCCATCCTCCGAGACTACCTGTCAGAAAACTTCCGGTTCCGTATGCACCGCTTGTAAGACTTTCTGCGATAAGCCTGCTTGGAAAAATGAGCCATAAAGCTGTAAGCGCAATTTTATCTGCTCTTTTAAGCTTTGTTGTCTTCTTCATACCGACGATGCGGGAAGAAAACCTCTTCAGTATCGCCAGGAGAAGACCTGAAAGGATGAAGGCAAGTATAAGGTCCATAAGGAAACCATACACTGCCTCGAAGCCTGCTCTGCCATGTTCAGGATTAAAAAACCTGAAAAAGATTGCCTTGTATGGCGGGTTCAGGTGGTGCTGGCCGAAAACATCAGCTTCAATAGTTCCAAACAGGATCAGAAGGAACCAGCCAAAAGCAAGGCTCATGTGCATGTATCCCAGTCTGAAGTTTGATTTCAGTATTTTCCTGTGAATAAGGCTCTCAAGAAAAATTTCTTTAAGACTTTGTCCGAACGGACGGCCGAAGAATCCTCTCTGAAGCCTGAGCTTATCCTGTCGTGACAGACCTTTGAACCATATTACACATCTTGTTACAGCATAAACAAGTATGAAGTAAAGACCTATATCAAAGGGGAGAACGAAAATATCAAATTGCATGACCTTCAGATTTCCGGAATGCCTGCATAGCAAGCGTTATTACATTTCTTGTATTTACTCCGCGCGGACAGACAAGTGAACACTTTCCGCAAAGCATACATCTGCTTATATTTTTCTTTACACTATCGTTTTCACCACGTTTCAGGAGGATATTCATTTCACGCAGGCTGAATGGAGTGAAATTACCTGTTGTGCATGTTGCTGCGCATCCTCCGCACTCTATGCACAACCTGTATGAAGGTTCGTGAAACAGGATATATTCAGCTATGCTCCTGTCGTTTGAATCAAATTCAATCTGCCTTCCTTTCGATATTGTAAAACCGAATTTATTCATGATTGCGACCTGCCGTTCAGATAGTTTATAACTTCAGGTACAACTGCTCGTGCATGAGAAATAGTCTCTGTAACATTCATAGGCATCGTGCATGTTCCGGCGTAGAAAATTCCTTCTTTGTTACTTCTATTGCTACCGTAATGATTATCAGCGGATCTGAAGAACCTGTTTTCACCTGTCTCCAGCCCCGATGCTGCTGCAAGCTTCTTACCGGCTTCAGACATCTCCATGCCTGCCATAAGCACAAGCATGTCGAGCTCCATTCTGAGAGGCCTGCCGAGAAGGGTATCCTCCACCTTTGTAACAAGGGCGCCTTTTACAGACTCGCTTACTTCAGAAACCTTACCCCTTATGAAGTTCACGCCCCATTGTTCCTGTGCTTCACGATACAGCTCCTCATAATGGGCCCCTCCCATTCTCATATCCATATAAAAACAGAACACCTTACACCCTGTATCATGTTCCTTTATTTCAATAGCCTGCTTCACTGCTGTCACACAACAAAGCTTTGAACAGTAGAGGTTCCCGACTTTTTCATCGCGCGAACCTACACAATGGATTATTCCGATTTTTTTTGGCGATGTACCGTCCGTCTTTTTGATCTTACCCTGCCTGAACATCAATTCGAGGTCGGCTGATGATATTACATTATCATAAATGCCATAACCATACTCCTCCTTGCGGGAGCTCTTAAACAGATCGAATCCTGTTGCAATTACAACAGCATCGGCAGATATCTCCTTTCCGGAGACTGTATGAGCAAGAAATTTCCTTTTATCTTCTGATATCCTGTCGACAGATTCTCCTGAAGTTATCTTTAGACCTGACTCAGTTATGAGCTTTTCGAAATAATGCATTACCTCCATGCTGTCTCTCCTGTCGGGAAATAACCTGAACCAGTCGTTTATATGTCCGCCTTTCCTGTCCTTTTCATAAAGGCTTACACTGTAACCCGATTGAGCAAGCCGGCAACCTGCTTCAAGGCCGGCAACGCCGCCTCCAATGATCAAAACATGCTTATCCATTCTAAACAAGAACTTCGCCTTTTTTATTAACAGGTACTGATTTTTTCAGGCTGTATTTATCCATTGGATCATATTCGATACCAATCTTGTCAAGAACAGGCTCGCAGTTTGTCTGATGCATCTGCAACCCGAGATCCCATGGATCGTAGCCAAGCACAAGCCCGGCCACTTCTTCATAAGTGAATACAGGTATACCTTCCCCGTTCTGACCGTATGTTTTTCCTTCCATCTCATTGATGACATACTGCCATCTGTCGAGGAACATCGGGCATCCGGGGCAATTTGTTATTATCATGTCGGGTTTGAATGGAGCCATTGATTCAAATTTCTCCCTCGAACATGCAATTGAAAAACCCCTGTTGGCCTGTACAAGATATTGTCTGAAACCGAATCCGCAGCAATGCCTTCTTTCAGGATAGTCAACAACCTGTCCTCCCCACTCTTCGATCATTCCGGCAAGCACGTAAGGATATTCAGCCCCTCCCACGCCTTTTGAAGGGAACATTTTTGCATAATGGCATCCGATATGATCAACTACCTTCAATGGTTCGCCTGTTATTTTATTAACAAGCCTGTATTTAGCCTGCTGTGCAATTTCCTTTCTGAATTTAAAGATCACATCTGAAGCATGTGCAAGGTTTCCGGGTTTCTTAAACTCCCGTCCTGTTGCTTTGAAGAGGTTCTCACGAACCCTTTCCTCAATTTCAGGGAAATGATGCCATGTTTCAAGGATCTCGGTGTATAAACCGAAAGATGTGATACATGAAGGAACATAATTTGAATATCCTGCTTCTGTCATCATTGCAAACTGCCTTGCAACTACAGTCATTGCAGTTTCAAAGGGAACCACATCGGAATGATAACCAATTCCCGAACATGTTGTATGGCAGGGATGTTCAAACACATCTTTCTTAAGAACATCTTTCATTATGTTCAGAAAAGCGACTTCAGAACCAGGAAAAAAATTCTGCCTGATGCAGCTTCTTACATAAAAATACCTGTCGTCGGCAATTTCTTTCTGGTACTCGCTCCAGATCGCCTTCTTTCCTTCATATTTCATCGGCTATTGTTTTGTATGTGTTCCGTTATTTGTTTTATAAATAGTCCTGAAATATTCATTTTCAAGACTATCATCCAGTTCGAGATTCATTTCTTCGGCTTTCTTCTTCGAATAGAATTCGATATTCTCATATCTTGTCATCCCTCCTGTAACCTCGAAAATTTCCTTCAGCTCCGACAATGTTTCTTCCGGGATTTTCCTCAGTATTCCCGGGCCATCACCCTTATAATTAGCTCCTATCCTTTCAAGGAACTCATCCCTGTTTTCATAGATCCATTCCCAGTTGGGGCCCTGTTCAGGGTGAAGATCAGGTTTTACCATATCTATATATACGCAGTAACCCGAACTAAGTATTGAATCTCCGACTGTACGTTTAAGTGCAAGCTGCTGCCTGCCTTTTTCAGATTCAACAAAGTATCCAAGATCCTGTGATAGTCCCCTGAGTGCCATTATGACAAGTCCCGGAGCATTTCCGCGCGGGCACCTTGTCTTGCACGACATGCATTCGCCGCAGTACCATATCTCTTCTGATTTCAGGAGAGCTTCAATATCGCTTTCATCGCCAACCTGGACAGTATCGACGATGCGGCGGGGATCATAATTATAAAATTCGGCGGCAGGACAGATGGCAGTGCAGACGCCGCAGTTCATGCAGGCATTCAGGCCTTCTTCAAATCTTATGTCTTTCCCGAGCATATCCCGAAGCTGTCCCATAATTGTCGATTATTAACCGGTTAACAAAAATAGCTGAGGGCAATATCAGGCGGAAGACAGTTAAAACTTATTTGTGATGTAGTATTTATACGTAGTGGGGGCGGAAGGCGGAAGGAAAAATGAATGAATGAGTGAATGAATGAATGAATGAAGGAAGGAATGAAGGAATGAAGGAATGAAGGAATGAAGGAATGAGCGAATGAGAGAATGAATGAATGAGTGGTATTGTCGATAAAGACAGAAATCCCTGATCTGAAAGAGCCCAACTTCGAAAAGTATCCTGTATTCCAAGCAAAAGGTGGGATATGCTAAAGTAAATGGCGATGAGATAATTCCGACTGATTCTTTTAAGGCTGCTGAATTTCTCTTAATGTGAGAAAGATATAACTTTTTTCAAGGCTTATGTAATTATTCCTGACAGCAATATATTTACATTGCTCATTTAAATAATACTGGAAAACATCTCACCGATCATTTTTAGAGAGTAAAATATTTTTTATGTTTGCTGGCCTTTTATTTAAAAAAGTAATTTAACTTAATACCTGTAAATTTAAAAAATTTATAAACAGTCATGTCATCAGAAAAAATGACAAAAAACATGGAGTATATCAAGAAGAATTTCAATACACTCCTGAACATATATAGGAATAAGTACATTCTTGTATATGATGAAACTGTTATAAGCTCCTTTGATTCCTATGAGGCGGCTGCAGAGGAGGGGATAAATTCTTACGGAACTGAAGGAGGGTTTGTTGTTTATCTGGTAACAGAACACACTCCTGTAAATTTCGTAAAAGTTGCAGTTTTATGATCACCACTATTCCTTTTGCAGCACAACAAGAAATTGAAAAAGATGGAAAAAAATTATTGATTCAAATTCCACCTGCATTTGCTCTTCAACAGGGGGGCGCTGTAATACCAGTCACTATAACTCATCCTAAATCTGTTGCTGATAAGTTGATTAAAGATGGAAAAGAGATTCCTTCAATTAATTGTAATGCATTGATAGATACAGGAGCTTTCGGATGTGTTATAACACCTGAGATTGCTCAGACTCTTAGCTTAGTTCAAACCGGATTTCAGCTTGTTACATCGGTTCAGGATCAGCAGGAAAGACCCGAGTTCTATGCATATATAAGATTTACATGGGGAAAAGGTAAGGAGGTAAAGGTTGTTAGCTGCCCGCTAACCGGATTCGATTGTATTATCGGAAGAGATATGATGATGCATTGGAATCTCACCTACAATGGTAAATATGGCTTTATTACAATTTGTGACTGAGAGTATCTCTTGAATAACACAAGCCCAGAATCACTTACCATTCTATCATTCTATCATTCTATCATTCTATCATTCTATCATCCACTGAGCGGAATCGGGTTCTCGGTCATTAAGTATAAATCATGACCGCCTGCATAAACATATCTGGCAAGGATTTTAAGTTGACATTCACATCTTTGTATTTACCGCATTCATTGTAGAATTATTGTTAAACCGAATATCATTAATGAAATATCAGGTATTGGCATTAGGATTAATATTTCTTATTCATATAGTAGTCGACAGGATTTGTAGCTGCATTCAGTTCACGAAGCTTAATGCCGTTAATTTCACCCAAAAAATTATATATAGGGAGACCCGCATTAGCCCAATGTTCAAGTCCAATATGAGATTTTACATTTTCGTAACCCATGTGCTTAAGAATCTTAACAACCAGGGCTGACCTGTTTCCTTTTAAACAATAGACAATTATTTCAGCTTTGGGATCACGAATAGTGCGAGCAAGAGTAAATTCAGCAACGCCGCGGTCCAGCCATGTTGCTCCTTTTAGATGACCAGCATCATACTCGTCTTTGCCTCGCACATCAATTAGAATAAGCCTTGGATTAGCATTGATACGCCTTATAAGTTCGTCATTATCAATAAAATCTATTCCGTCACGTGCTTCCTTAATTAATTGCTCGATAGTCATAACTTTCTGAACAGTGAAATCAATTGTACTGTCATTTCGATTTTGTGAATAGCATAATTCAAATACTAAAAGCATGCTAAAAACTAAAAATGTTCTTGTTTCCATCTGAAAGATTATTTTCCTTGGTTAAATATTTCTTATTTTGCAAAGCAAAGCAATCGATTTGATTGTATCAAACGACATTTTTCGATACCCGTGATCGTATAATCCGATAAGAATGGAGTTCAGAGAACTAAAGACATTTCAGGTAGCAGCCAGCTTATTAAGCTTCAACAAAGCTGCCAGGGTTCTGAATTATGCGCAATCAACTGTCTCATCGCAAATTCAATCATTGGAAAATAGTTTAGGTATAACTTTGTTTATAAGATCCGGAAATAAGATCAAACTGACTCCCGAAGGGATACAGTTATTAAAGTATACACAACGTTTACTGAATCTTGAAGATGAGATTCTTTGTAGTTTTAAACACTTGAACGAAACCACCGGAAACCTTATAATAAAGACGCCCCAATCGGTTGCAGCATATTATTTGCCGCCAGTTATTAAAGATTTTCAATTGAAATTTCCAAATATTGGCTTTGATTTTGACGGATGTGTTGGCTATAATGTGAATGAGATTTTTAATGCAGGGCTTTTAGATATTGCATTTCTGATTTGTGACAGCTTTGCCGATAATCATTTGTATGTTGAAGAATTAACTAATGTTGATCTCGCTTTTATATCAAATCCTCATGATTATGAAAATACCGGTACAATCTCCTCTGTAGATGAGTTTCAAGGCAAAACTCTGCTATTATCAAAATCTGATTGCAGCTACAGAATGATTTTTGAAAAAATGCTTATTGAGGCAAATGTTAAGCCTGGAAAAAAGCTGGAGATTAACAGCCCCGAAGCGGTAAAAAAGCTTTTGTTATCAGGATGTAACGGCATCGCTTTATTGCCACTATCAGCTGTTGAGCAAGAACTTTCAGATGGTTCCTTAATAAGACTAAATTGGGAGGGTCCCTCCTTTAATGCAAAGTTGTATATGATCTGGAAAAAAGAAAAATATCAGACTGAAGCATTGAGAGCTTTCATACATGCAGTCAGGATATTCTTTGGGAAAGTGTTGTGAACTGCGTTGGCTTCGCCGGGTTCGCGACAAGAGATATTTTTTTATACCTCGTGAAAATCTGTGCCTTCTTTGAGCAACTCTGTCCAACTCCGAGTAAAGTTTTTCCTATTCCGGCCTCTCT
>DATALC010000025.1:0-26269 GCA_036261265.1 Bacteroidales bacterium | reverse complement strand
TGTTTCTCCACAGGTTCCGCCAGGCCATCAGGATGTTGTTCATAACAGCAGTATTGGGATTTATTTTTCGTTGTTATCTTACATTCTTCATGTTCTGCTGGGAAAAAAAGCTTTCCTGAACGGGAACATTGAATTTAGCATCTTTAATTATCACTATAGTTTTGTTTCCGGGCTCTTCAGCCGGAAGCAGCTCGATTTTAGTCTGGATCGTCCTTCCATCCATAATCTTAATTTCAGATCCATTTTCTGTTCTGACAAGATTCCCCTCTTCATCGTACAGCTCTGTTTTTAATATGAGAAAATCCTTCTTGTCTATCCATCGTATCTGATGTCCCCAGACAACAGCAGCATCTTCCTTTGCAGTCATTTTGATCTTGTAACAATTACGCCCCTCTACTATTTCACTTCCTGTAAATTCATGAACGTAATCGTTTACAACAGAAGATTCTCTCAGGATATCGTCATTTGTGTAATCGGAACCCATCCATCCCTGTGACATCATCGAAGGAGGCAGCTTTATAAGCCGGTTTATTGCCGGATTCCAGCTCCACATCTCGGACTTCCTCTTAAGGAAAGTCTGACGCGCATCCCTTGCCGGGGCAGTAATCAGAGTAAGCGCGTAGTCTCTTTCGAGCGACCAGTTTTTGAACTCAACTGTTCTTTCCCAGGCCGGACGCACTATTGTCATTGACATTTCTGTAATGCTTGACTTTTCCCCGTTAAATTTCTCATCAGCTTTTCTTACGACATCAGTAGCTGAAAGATCCTGTGCATTCAACTGATTGAGACATGCTGTTGCTGCAAACAACATAAATGAGAATAGTGTCTTCATATTATTTGTAGAGCTCTATGATCCTGGTAATAGATTTTTCGAAAAACTTTTCATCCAAAGTTTCAGTATATATAGTCACTGTAGCAAAACCTGTCATTGAATAAATGAACATATTCAAATCGATAAGAGGATCATAATCTTCCGGCATCCGTTCTTTTTTCCTTGTAAAGTAGTCGCTGATTATCCTCGCCATATCGGTTTTGAATATTGTGTATTTGTTCTGATCCCGGACTTTGAATTCAGGCTTACCAGAATAATTTACCATGAATTGTTCCCGTACTTCTTTCTGAAGCATAAGTTGAAAATACAGCCGCCAGAATTTGACTTTATCTCTTATAACTTTAAAATACCTTCTTACAAAAAGCTCAAACTCATCTTCAGTCAGTATTCCATCCTTATCAGGGTCAAAATATTCTGCTATTTCAGACATTGATTTATCAATTATTGCCGAAAGGAGCGCCTCCTTGCTTTCAAAATAATTGTACATCAACCCCTTTGAGATTCCCGCATGTTTTGCCAGGTGGGTAATAGTTGTTTTATGATAACCTTCTCCTGCAAAATGCTCAAGAGCCGTTTCCATAATCAGGGATCTTTTTTCCTCCCTTATTGTCTCAAATTGTGTTTTTGTTCGTGGTGACATTTTTTGATTGACCGTTCAGTCAAAGATAAATAATATTTTTCATTTCAAAATAAAAAAATGCATTTTTTAAATTCGTGGCGTGTGAAAAACTACAATCAACATTGTGTAAAAAGCCTGAAATCAAATATTCCCGCTTTACTTAGCGTTTATTTTAGAAAATTTTTATCTTTATCGGTTGTACCTAATTCAGTTTTATAATGGCAAGCCTCAGATTACTACTGGGAATGATTCCCTCAACCGCTAAGATAGAGCAGGAAGAAAAGGCATTGGAAACAGAATATGCAAAGTTGAAGAGCTTTGCAGAATCAGAAAAGCTTGCAGGCTATGACAAGCTTGATAAACTTGTCAATTCTCCTGATTTTATCCGGAAAAAGAAAGAAATAGAATCGCTTCAGTATAAGACATCAGAAGAGTATTCAAAAGAGAAAGAATTTCTGTCGCTTCAGAAATCGAAAGATATTGTTCTCTATTACAGGACAATGGCGGGTACAAGGCTTAAATCATTCCGTGACCTTGAGTCTTCAGGGAGGATAAGCAGCTATGAAGATCTTGAAAAGGAAGTTACTTCACTTGAATTCAGGGAAAAAATTAAGGCTAAAAACTTCAAAGAAACTGATGATTCAAAGAAACTTGTTGAATATAAGAGGCTTAAAAACAGCGCTGAGATAAAAGAGTTTTACAAATTCAAAAAATCAAAGGAATATTCAAATTTTCTCAACATCGACGGTTCAAAGCGTCTTGAGAGGTACAACGAGCTTAAGGAATATGTTGCATCATCCGACTTTAAAAAACAGAAGGAATACCTGCTTGATAAAAAGAGATTTGAAAAAAATGAAATGTTTGGGCAGATCCAGGAGTATGACAAGCTGAAGAAGGATGCTGATTTTATTTGGTATTTCAAGGTAAAGGATTCGAACAAATTTGATATCCTGAAGCAACGCAAGCTAACTTTTTCGGATGAGTTTGAAGCCGAAAAGCTTGATGTAAGTAAATGGCTGACGAACTATTACTGGGGAGATAAGCTTCTTAAAGGCAAATACTCTGTTGATCCCGATATTCAGGCATATACTGATGATAACTTTGAAATCAGGAACAGCGTGCTTAAAATACATATAAAACCACAGAAAATCACCGGTACATCCTGGACAACCGATAAAGGCTTTATAAAAAAAGATTTCAGCTTTACATCAGGGATAATAAATACAGGCAACAGCTTCAGACAGAAATACGGGATTTTTACAGCCAAGATAAGGCTCGGTGACCCCAACACAAAAAATGCATTCTGGATGCTTTCAGATAAGATCACTCCTCATATTGACATTTGCAGGGCTTCAAAAGGAAAAGTATGGTTTGATTATTTCTCCGGGAATGGAAGTAACCCGCGCACATCTGTAGGTTCGAGGTATTCTAATGATTTCTTTATCTATACTCTTGAATGGACCGCAGATAAGCTTGTATGGAAGATTAATAACACAGTTGTTCTTACACAAACTTCAGGTGTACCCCAGGTGCCAATGTACGTTAGCCTGGCCGGGTCACTCGATAAACCTGTGAACAGTATGACCTCAATGGAAATCGACTGGATAAGGGTTTACCAGCCTAAATAAAGAAAGATCCCGGTATGATACAAAATCCAAAGACGCGCAACTCACGCGTCTTTTTTTATCTGAACATCGACACAATGAATGCTGCAATTTTCTTATAAAAAAGTAGTAATATCGTTAATGTTATCATTTTTTCTCTTTAATTAATTCAACTCACAAATCTTCAACACAGATTAATTAAACAAACAAATGAATATTATATTGTGTTCATCTGTAACTTTTTCGTTTTTCAACCGTCTTTGCATTGAAAACGAGTTTTAATGACTGTTAAAGATTACAACAGATCAGTTGAGGACTATGCGGATGCCGTATACAGGTTCATCCGGGGAAGTATCCGTGACGACCACAGGGCCAACGATATCGTACAGGACAGCTTCGAGAAGCTATGGATGCATGTTTCGGAAATAGAATATCCGGTTGTTAAATCATGGCTGTTTTCAACAGCCTACCATACGATGATAGATATTATAAGGCGTGAGAAAAGAATGTCGGGCCTCGAAGAAGCAGCCTCTGAAAGCCTGGTTTACGAATCGGGATACAGTGATCTTAACGAAATACTGCATAAAGCAATCGCAAAATTGCCTGATATACAACGTACATCAATTCTGCTTCGTGACTATGAAGGCTACAGCTACAAGGAAATCGGCGATATTACGGGACAAAGCGAAGCCCAGGTAAAAATCAATATTTACAGGGGCCGCATTGCTTTAAAAAGCTTTATTGGGAAAATTGAATCAATTCTTGAATCATGAGGATAAGCAGGGAAAATTACGAGATATGGTTCATAGACTGGCTTGATGGTAAGCTTGTCGAATCAGAGGTTGAGGAACTGAATCTTTTTCTTTATAGAAATCCTGACCTGAAAGATGAATTTGCTGACTTAAATGCGTTGAACCTTAAGACCGGGAACATCAACTTCAGGCAAAAAGAGGTTCTCAAGAAAAGAATATCAGAACTGCCTGTCGGCCAGTTCGAGCTACTATGTGCGGCTTCAGCAGAAAACGATCTCAGCGAAGAACAACAGGAGGAGCTTAATTCACTTGTAGCCTCGGATCCTGAAAAAAGAAAAACTCATCAGTTATTTTCAGAATTAAAGCTTGTAGCACCCGACGTTCACTTTCCTGATAAAAGGAAATTAATAAAAACCACTACAAGGCAAAAGATCATCAGCATTGTACTTACAGGTCTCAGCGCCGCCGCCGTGATTACTGTTATTCTTTTAACAGGAGTATTCAGGAAACAGGAACAGCCAAAAAATATTAATACTCTTGCTGTCGAATCCCGGTCAGGTATTAAAGAAACTGTTCAGGAAGCTGAATCTGCAAAAAAGACTGAACCTGAATACACTTCACCTTCATCTGAATACAAAGCGAACGAAGATTATGAAGCTGAAAACGAACCCATGGCTGACAGTGATGAAAACAACCTAAATAAAAACAAGGAAAATAAGGGGAGTGTGGTTCAGGAACAGGTGCCTGAAAGGATCAGCTTCAACTATCAACCATCTGTTGCCGGTGAAAAAAGCGGAGATAACCTGATAGCATTCATTCCCGAACCCTTCGTGACAGTACATGAAGATGCTGATGATGGAAGAAGCAATGTCGGCAGGTTCCTGGCACAAAAGTTCCGTTCAGGAATTCTTAAAGAAGAAAAGCCATCTGATGCTCCCCTTAAAGGATATGAAATCGCCGAAGCTGGCATAGACGGTATCAATAAGCTTCTTGGCTGGGAAATGGCCCTTACAAAAAATACAGATGATAATGGCGAGGTTAAATCGCTCTATTTCAGCTCACGTATGCTGAAATTTAATACCCAGGTAAAAAATGCTTCAGGTACCGAGTAACTTTTTCAGGGTCATCTCCGTCACAGCGATAAACAACAACAATTAAAAAAACAGCCATGAAAAAGTTTTATATCGTCATCCTCTTATCTGCGGCGCTGGTTCAGGTCTTTGGTCAGGAAATCTATGCGGTCATGCAGCAGGATGAAAAAAGAGACAGCACTGACAATGAACGGAACAAGGAAGTTATTATCGGTCGCAATTTTCTTAGGATTGATGAAAACGATTCCGCCCTTAACGTCAGGGTCGGAAATCGCGGACTCAGTGTTCTTGAATCACTCGAGAGCGGAAGGGATATTAAGATTCAAAGATACGACAGTGAAAGGGATGAATGGGTTGACAGGCATGAATACCGTGAGCGCAGACAGGACAGGGAATACAGGGAACCACGCAGGTCACGGTTCAGGGGAAATTGGTCGGGTTTGGAGATCGGCTTCAATAATTATACAACATCAAGAAGCAGGCAGCTCATTCCTGATCCAATTGATTACATGACACTTCACTCCGGAAAATCGAACAATTTTAACATTAATTTCTCGCAACTGAGCATCGGTCTGACAAGACATATCGGGTTTGTAACAGGCCTTGGGATCAACTGGAACAACTACAGGTTCGACGGTAATAATAACATAACAAAGGGTGAGGGCGGCAGAATAGATATCCTCGATCCCGGAGCCGATCTTAAGAAATCAAAGTTCGCTACAGTATATCTTACGGCGCCATTCCTTTTAGAGATGCAATTACCTGTTACAGGCGGAAATCATCTTAATCTTGCAGCAGGCCCTATCGGTGCAGTAAAGCTCTTCTCTCACTCAAAGATGGTCTTCGAGGATAACCAGAAAGTTAAATCAAACAGTGATTTCAACCTTAACCTCCTGAGATATGGAGCAACTGCAAGAGTTGGGTACTCCAATCTTCAGGTGTATGGCACTTACTACTTTACTCCGCTTTTCCGCTCAGGTGACGGACCCGGTGGCTGGGATCTCTTTCCTTATGAAGTAGGACTTGCATTTACTATCTTTAACTGACGAAAACGAAACAAATATTCAAAGACGCAGAAAATAAATTTCTGCGTTTTTTTTGTTAGTCACTGGAATGTTCATGTTCAGGATTAAGGATTGATTAATAATACATTAAAAGCAGGTTAAGTCATTGATTTAATGTACAATTAAGGGTGATTTGGGTATATTTGCAATGAACGAAAAACAATTTTTTTATGAATGAAACACTTTCCAACCGGGAAATGAGGAGATACAGCAAACAGATGATGATCCCGGAAATAGGCCTGGAAGGTCAGCTTAAGCTTAAAAATGCAAACATCCTTGTAATAGGCGCCGGTGGCCTGGGATCCCCTGTTCTTCAATATTTGTCTTCATCAGGGGTCGGCAGAATATCAATAATTGATTTTGACATTGTAGATGAGACAAATCTTGCCCGCCAGACTCTGTACGGATCAAATGATCTTGGTAAGCTTAAATCTATAATTGCCAAAAGTAAGCTTGAGTACCTCAACCCACTCTGCGAGTATACTATCATTAACAGGAGGATTGACGATTCGGGGAACCTTGGTTTCTTCAGAAATTATGATCTCATTGTTGATGCAACCGACAATCCGGAAACAAGATATGCTATTAGCGACGCATGCGTTTACTACAAAAAGCCTATGGTTCATGGCTCTGTTTACAAGTTTGAAGCTATTGTTTCTGTCTTCAACTATAAAAATGGTCCGTCATACAGGGATTTCAACCCGTCTGCACTTTCAAAATCATTCAGGAACCCCTCCCCGGCAAATATTGGCTTATTTGGGGTACTTCCCGGGATAGCGGGAATATATATGGCAAATGAAGTAATCAAAATTCTTACAGGAACAGGTGAGGTTTTAAGCGGAAAATTGCTTTTTATCAATGTTTTTAACAACACTTTTAATATTTTTGAGCTTAAGACCGAAACAGCACAGGAAGTTAATGAGCCGGTTGAAACGCTTATTCCTGCCTAAGAAAGACACTTTCATGAGATTACTACTTATAAGCAATTCGACAAATCCAGGAGAACCTTACCTGGATTACCCAAAAAACAATATCAAAGCTTTTCTCGGTTCACAATCTCTGACTGCCCTGTTCATCCCTTATGCTGCAGTTACATTCTCATACGAAACCTATGAAAAGAAGGTCGCAGAGAGATTCAATGAAATCGGACATGATATCATATCAATCCACAGGTTTGATGATCCTGCCGGGGCTGTAAGGGACGCAAAAGCAATAGTAATCGGAGGAGGTAATACTTGGAAACTGCTGAAAACTATCAGAGACAACAGGTTGATTGATCCCATCAGGCAAAAAATCAAAGAAGGAACTCCATACATCGGCTGGAGCGCCGGTTCGAATGTTGTATGTCCTACAATCAGAACGACTAACGATATGCCTGTTACAGAACCGGATTCTTTTTCTTCTCTCGACCTGATTCCCTTTCAGATTAATCCGCATTACCTTGACAGCAATCCCGAGGGCCATGCAGGAGAAACCCGCGAGCAAAGGATCGAGGAATTTATAGAAATGAGTCCTGACATTTATGTTGCCGGCCTGCGTGAGAGCACAATGCTGATTTATGAAAATGGAAGGCTGTCGCTTGAAGGCCCCCGTAAAATGCGTGTCTTCAGGAAAGGACGGGCTCCGCAGGAATTATCATCCGGCGATGATCTATCATTTCTCCTGAAATAATATTTCACTTAAATTTAAGCCCTGGAATAACCCTGTACTTCTTAGATTTTAAGAAGATCATAATGGGATATAATACCCGCTATTATTAATGAATCTTGCTAAAATAATCCGGATTTTTCTTCTTTTCATAGCAGCAGTACTTATTATTCTCCTTTCGGCGGCCTTGATCCTGGAGGACAGAGTATCAGGAATAATCCTGAATACAGTAAACAGGAATCTTACATCCCGTATCGATGTCGGCTCAATAAGGCTTTCATTCATCAGAAGCTTCCCCAGGGCCTCATTTGAAATGAAGAATGTGCTTATTCATACATCAAAAGGCTTTGATACAGCTGATTTCAGCACCGGTACCGATACCCTCCTTTATGCGGAATCGGCATTCATAGTTCTCAGGCCTCTGGAGCTCTATAAAGGGAAACACAATATTGAAAATATTTCAGTGAAATCAGGCAGGATCAACCTGCTTTCCGATAAAAACAGGAAGACAAGCTACGATGTTCGCTGGGGTAACAATAATAATGAAGGCGCTGAAGCGAATATCGATCTTGAAAAAATCAGTCTCGAAAATGTCTCTGTATTATACATTAATAAAGCAGACGATTTCACTATCGGTGGACTGATTGAAGACGGAAGGTTAAAAAGCAGCATCAACGGTAATAAGAATAAGCTGAATGCCAGGGCTGAGGTTATATTTAATCATATTGCAACAGGGAGCATTGCTGTTACAAGCCCTGTTGAAGCCGAAACTGATCTGAGCTTTGTAAGCGGAAGTGAGGGTATTGTATTCGGGAAAAGTACCCTTTCTATTAGTAATAATGATTTTTCAGTAGAAGGTTCCGTATCGTCCGGCAATGTTTATGATCTCACGATAACAGGCGATAATGCTGATATCTCACGTCTTTCAGCATTTATGCCCGTAAAGTACAGGGAAGTGATCTCTGCTTATGACATGAAAGGCAAAATCATGCTGAACTGCATTATAAAAGGACCGGCATCATCGACAAAAAAACCCCATACCGAAATTACTTTCAGCCTGCAGAATGGTCACATTTCATCCTCCGGCTCGAAAACATCTATAGATAACATTTCGTTTGATGGCAGTTATTCAAATGGCTGGAAGAATAGCCTGTTAACCAGCTCATTATCCCTCAGGAATATTCTTATACACCTTGGAAGCTCTGATTATAAGGGTTCAATTCTCATAAAGAATTTCAACGATCCTGTAACTGAACTGATCTTTAAAGGAAGAGTATATCCAAAAGAAGTAAAGGATTTTTTCAATATTCACAACCTGATTCTGGCTGAAGGAACCCTCGATGCAGATCTTAAAATTATAACAAATCATCGTTTTAACGATTCTTTGACAATTAATGATTTTATTGAAGTGGAGAAGTCAGGAATGCTTATTTTCAATAACTTATCCTTTGGCTTTTCAAAACCAAAGCTTATTGTCAGGAATATTAGCGGTGATATCCTCGTTTCTGATATTCTTAGCACCCCGGGGATTGAATTTGAATACGCGGGTCAGAAAATCAGGATGAAAGGTGAGTTTTCAAACCTGCCTGAATGGCTTGAAGGCAAACCTGTTATTTTTTCAGCTACAGGAGATGTTTCTTTTGACAGATTTTTACCGGAAGTATTTTTCCCTGCAGAGAATGATGAAAACCTAAGTAGACCTGTTCATTTTCCTGAAGATATGAACCTTGATATAAATTTCAGGATTGACAGCCTCCGTTATAAAAAGTTTGCTTCTTCAGCCCTCTCGGGTTCCCTCACATATAAAGCAAAGTTACTGACTGTTAAATCATTGAATCTAAATACGCTGGATGGTGCTATATCAGGTAATGGTTTCATAGTTCAGAATTCTAACAGTGCATTTGTTTCAAGAGGGGATTTCATAATAAAGCACATAAATGTCAATAACGCATTCGGGACATTTAACAATTTCGGTCAAAGCTTCATTATGCAGGATAATTTATCCGGCAGCCTTGATGGGAATATTTCACTCCTTCTTCCGCTGACATCAACATTCAGGCCAAAGCCGAAAGAAATGGCTGCTGAAGGAAAATATACACTGCTCAACGGCGCTCTCATAAATTTTGAACCTGTAAAAAAATTATCATCTTTTGCCGAAGTTTCAGAGCTTGAGAACATCCATTTTGAAAGGCTCGAAAATGATTTTTACATACGAAATAATTTTTTTGTAATTCCACAGATGAATGTCAAATCATCTGCTGCCGATCTTACAGTGAGCGGAAAACATGGCTTCGATAATAATTATGAATACCATGTAAAAGTTCTTCTGTCACAGGTTTTAAGCAGGAAAAGAAAATCAGTGAAAAGGCAGGTTACCGAGTTTGGCGCTATAAAAGATGACGGGCTCGGGCGTACATCCCTTCTGCTTAAAATAGAAAACAAAGGAGATGATGTTAAGGTCAGTTATGATATCAAGGCTGTCGGTACACAGATAAATCAGAATATAAAATCAGAGAAACAGTCATTGAAAGCCATCCTTAATGAAGAATATGGCTGGTACAATCAGGAGACAAAAGAAAACAACCCGCCTCAGCAGACGAAGAAAAACAGGTTTAATATTACATGGGAGGAATCTGATTCGACTCATGCAGAGACTCCTGTAAAAGAAGAAAAAGAAAAAGGTTTCAGGAATTTATTCAGAAAGAAATAATTACAACAATTACTTTTGTATTTAATCGTTAGATTTTTAACTGCATCTATCATTTCAGTCTCTCAATATGGCTTTTTTCCGGCGGAAATATATAGGTAAATCTTTTCTTCTTGGTTTCGCCATAATCATAGGGCTTGCTTCGTTAATTTACACAAAGAGCCTTGTAAGCAGGCTTAAAGTACAGGAAAGAAGGAATGTTGAACTTTGGGCCCAGGCGGTTATAAGGATCTCCGAATTTACAGATACGGATCAGAATGTCGATACATTGCTTTCATCAATAATTGAGAATAACACGACAGTGCCTGTTATCCTGACAAATGAATCGGACAGTATAATCTCATCACGGAACTTTGAGACTGCCAGGGAGAATGTTCCCGGTTATATGCAGAAAAAACTCGAAAAAATAAAGACAAAGAATAATCCTATTGTCATATCTCTCGATAAAGGACATTACAACCTGATCTATTATAACGACAGCATTATACTTACAATGCTGATTTATTATCCTTATACCCAGGTGGGGATAATCCTCATGTTCATCCTCGTTTCGGCAGTGGCATTCAGATCGTCGAGAAAAGCAGAACAAAACCAGGTCTGGGTTTCACTATCAAAAGAAACAGCCCATCAACTTGGAACACCAACTTCATCACTTGCAGGATGGATTGAGATACTCCAGCATAAATACCCTGATATACAGATAACAAAAGAACTTGCAATTGACGTTCAAAGATTGGAGAAAGTTACTGAGAGGTTTTCCAGGATCGGCTCCAAACCTGCATTAGTAAGGGGAAATATAAACAGCATTGTTGCCGGAGCAATCGATTACCTGAAAACAAGGACTTCTTCAAGAATCAAATTCACATACGATTCCCGGACAAAACCAGATGTGTCTGTTCCGGTAAATGCCGCTCTTTTCGAGTGGGTAATCGAAAATGTCACAAAGAATGCAATTGATGCTATGGAGGGAAGCGGTGTTATTACAATAATGATCACCGAAACTGAAAAGGCTGCTATTATTGATATCTCCGATACAGGAAAGGGTATTCCCAAATCATTGTTCAAGAAGATTTTTAACCCGGGTTTCACAACCAAGCAGCGTGGCTGGGGTGTCGGTCTCTCACTCGCAAAAAGAATTGTTGAAGAATATCATCACGGGAGAATATTCGTAAGAAATTCAGAGGTGGGGAAAGGTTCCGATATAAGGATTATAATGAAGAAAAAGTAGATCCGGGGATTTTTATCTGGCTTCAAACCCCGGAATTATATCTTTTGCGTCAACCCATTTATAAACCTTATCAGCGCGCCTGAGACTCTGTTCTGTCTTAATCGAGCAAAACTCTCCTTTTAAAGCTTTTCCTATGACTTTAAGATCAACCCTGATCTCATCTGCTGTATATTCAACACAGCCTGTTGTGGGGCCAATTATGATTATCTGATCGCCTTTATTCAGGTCACCGTTCTCAAGCTTGATTTCAGCAACATTCACCTTAGAAAAATAGTTCGTAATCTTACCGATATACAGTTTTCGCTTCGTTGCATTAGAACCATACGTGTTATTCCACTCACCAATCTTCTGTCCAAGATAGTACCCGTCCCAGAAACCCCGGTTGAAGACGGTTGAAAGCTTCTCTCTCCATAATGAGGTCTTTTCGGTAGAATATGTTCCGTCTTCAATAGCGTTCAAAGCTTCATTATAACATGCGCATACAGTCTTAACATACTCCGCAGAACGTGCGCGTCCCTCGATCTTAAGCACCCGTACTCCCGAGTCAATAAGCCTGTCAAGAAAACCTATCGTGCAAAGATCCTTCGGAGACATTATGTATTCATTATCAATCTCAAGTTCATAGCCCGTCTCCTTTCCGGTGACTATGTACGATTTTCTGCATGTCTGGTAGCACTCGCCCCTGTTTGCCGACTTATTGTTTTCGTGCAGGCTGAGATAGCATTTACCTGATATTGCCATGCAAAGGGCGCCGTGAGCAAACATTTCAATCTTCACAAGTTCTCCTTTAGGTCCAGCTATGTTCTGATCTTTTATAGAGTTACTTATATTTCTTACCTGGTCTAAATTCAATTCTCTTGCAAGAACGACAACATCAGCCCAACGTGAATAGAAACGCAGAGCTTCGAGATTTGAAATATTGAGTTGTGTTGAAAGATGAATCTCAATCCCTTTTGACCATGCATAATTGATGACTGACAGATCTGATGCGATTACTGCAGTTATTCCGTTGGCTGCCGCGGCATCTATTATATCATGCATTTCACTGATCTCATTGTCATAAACGACAACATTCAGCGTAAGGTAACTTTTAAGGCCTTTCTCCCTGCATATTGAAGCGATTTTTTCAAGATCATCTATGCTGAAATTATTTGATGAAGCGGCCCGCATGTTGAGTTGTCCGATACCAAAATATACCGAATCGGCGCCACCCTGGATTGCAGCCATCAACGATTCCCACGAACCTGCAGGAGCCATTATTTCTATATCCTGTCTTTTCATAAGGGCCGCAAAGATAAAAGAATTTTCCTTGCATTTTCTTCAACATCATCTGTATCAGTCTGAATATATGTAATATCATTATTGTTCTTTCTCGATGTTGAGAACTGGTAAGCTTTATCGTAATATTTAAGTGAAATTTCAATTGCACCTGCAATATCTCCCCTGTCTATACAGGTTAAAGCTTCTCTTGTATTATCGCCTCCAAGCCTTTTGCTGATCTTTAATAATGATGTCCTGAGCATCTCCGGCGGATATCCGGAATATTCTTCAAGTAACCTTGGCATCCGCGTCTTTATGTCCATTGTAAGCATTATTGTTTTAGCAACCTGCATGTTCCTGTAAAATCCTTCAGGAAGGAACACTGTTCCTATATTATGACTTTCATCTTCAAGCCATACAGGTTCATTGTTACTAAGCCTGCTCCATTCATTATAAAGATCGTTTGCGAACTGTTCTGTCGACGGCTGGGGAAGCTGTCCCAGTGATCCGAAAGCAGAGCCTTTATGGTTTGCGAGTTTTTCGAGGTCAATTACCTGGCGGCCTGCTTCACCAAGGTGTCGGAGGATACGGGTTTTTCCGCTGCCTGTCATTCCGCCCAGGATTATAATATTGCGTCTCTCAGATAGCTTTTCAAGGATGTAGCGCCTGTATGCCTTGTATCCGCCATCAAGAACAGTTGTTTGAATCCCGGCTATTGAAAAAAGCCAGGCCATTGATTCTGACCGCATCCCTCCACGCCAGCAGTGGACAAGCAATTTTCTGTTTGGCGCTTCCTTAAGAGCGTTTTCAAGCTTGCAGGACATTGCAGGCCCGGCTAATCTTAACCCTTCGAGGATCGCTTCAGTCCTACCGACCTTTTTGTACTTTATACCAATTGCTTCTCTTTCTTCATCATTAAATAGAGGAATATTCTTTGCACCCGGTATATGCCCCGCATTAAATTCAATTGGAGCTCTGACGTCAATCACCGGCACATTTGCGGCCATCTTCAGGAACTCACCAGCTTCAACTTTCCTCATTTCTTTTTAAAGTGGGTCAAAAACAGTCTTTTCAATTCCTCGGTCCTGACAGGTTTTGCAATGAAATCAACTATACCGGCTAATTCCGCTTTTCGCCTCGTTTCAGGCATTATGTCCGCGGTAAGAGCGGCTATCTTCACAGACTTGTCGACTTTAAGGATCTTTTGCGAAGCTTCAAATCCGTCTATCTCAGGAAGGTTAAGATCCATAAGGATAAGATCGTATTTTTTTGAAGAAGCCTGGAGGAAGGCAGTATATCCATCCTCAGCAATATCAAAATGATAACCCATGTTTTCAAGCATTGTTCCGATTACTTTCAGGTTTAGCTTATTATCCTCGACGACAAGGATCTTCAGACCATTCAGACCGGCATTTATTTCATTTTCTGCGCTGCCTTCTCCAATAAACGGGAAATGCTTTTTTAAATTATTCCTTATTTCAGATGCTGTTACGGGCTTTATTAAGTAATCGTCAATTCCCAATGTAACTGACTTCATATAGTTTCCTTTTTTATCGTTAGAGCTTATCATCATTATTATAAAGCTCTGGGCTACCTTATTATGCCATAAGGCCGAAGCAACATCGAAACCGTTTATACTTTCATCATCGAATATCACGATAAGGTTGTAACGATCGCCCGCAATATTCAGATTTGATTTCAACTGGTTTACAGTTGATTTCAAAAATGTTGTGACTGTAAGAAACATGCCTGTCTGATGAAGTATTGCGAGTGACTCTTCATCACGTGCAATGCCTGAGATAACCAGAGCCCTGAGGGAATCATAAGTAAGTATTTTCTGTACCGGGATGTTTTTGTTTACTCTTTCATTAGAGTATACATTTACTGTAAACATCAGCTTAACTCCAAGTCCATCTGTAAGTCCTGACGGGCTTTCGGTAACCAGGTTTCCTCCCATAAGCTGGATAAGGTGACGTGAAAGGGAGGTACCGAATGTCAATTCATCATTTGTTGTTAAAGTTCCCGATTCAAGGCTTTCTGCATCTCCGAATATTCTTTTTAATGCTGCTTTATCGAAAGATTTCCCCGTATCTGCAAGCTCAAATCCGAGTTTGAGCTGTCCTTCATTACTTTCATTTACAGAACATTTGAGCCTAATTTCTCCCTCATCTGTGTTCCTGATCGAATTATTAAGAAGATTCGTGAGTATCTGCCTCAATCTGAAAGGATCTCCTATTACTGTGTCAGGTACGGACTCATCCACAATTGCTGATAGTCTCAGGCTTTCCGGTGGGATATGCGTTTTGGCGAGGTCTGTACAGAAGCTTATTTCCTCTCTCAGATTAAATGGTTTTTCATCGAGGATCATGTTTCCGGCCTCAATTTTTGAAAGGTCGAGGATATCATTAATTATTCCTACGAGAACCTCTGTTGAGCCCCTAAGCAGCCTGACAAGATCCTTTGCTTCGGGTGAAAGATCATGCTTTGAAAGCAGATCAGTCATTCCGATCACTCCGCTCAGAGGAGTTCTTATCTCATAACTTATCCTTGAAAGGAATTCCGATTTTGCCTCGCTTGCCTTTACCTCCTGTTTTCTCGCAGATTCAAGCAGTGTAACATCTATAAGGATCTCCATTGTGCAATCCTCTCCCCTGAAGATCACAGGTATTCCTTTCCTGTAGAGAACTATATCCCCTGAAGCTTTTTTAACTATAATGAACTGGTCTGGGTGTAATGTTGTTCCGCTCACCGGAACCTCTGTACCGGTATGAAGAATTTCAGGGAAAACTTTTCCCTCCATGTCCTCCTCATTCTTGTATGAATATTCTTCCGCAGCTACCTTATTGGCTTTCAATATCTGCCTTTTCCTGTTATAAATTATCACACCAACCGGCATTTCCTCTATAAGCCTGAACAGCATCTTCTCTGAAGTTTCAAGCTTTTCTCTTTCGGATTCCTGTTTCTTGAGATATCTCCAGAAAAAATAAATTATAACCTGGATAAGCAAAAGAGTTCCGATAACAATGAAGAACGAATTCCTTACGATATATTTTTGAAAAAATGCAGTGGGAGCTGAGAACACAAGCCCAAGATCCCTTTGAAGAAGCTGGGTTGAGTAATATGAGGATATTATTTCTTCCCGCTCCCCGTTAATTATTGCATTATGAACGGTGCTTTCTACGGATCCTTCGGCAAGCCGATTTGTGATTTTTTCAAGATTTGTATACTTTATTTCTCCCTCATAATTATTAAAAATTATTTCTCCCGAATCACTTATAACCCATTGCCATTGGTAATCCTGCAAATTGAATGTTGTGAAGATCTCACGGAAGTATTTCTGAAAATCAATTGTTACAACAAGATTTCCGATTGTCTGGTTACTCTTGTTATAAACCGGCAGATAGTAATTGAACCGCCTGTTTTCCTCGGTCAGTTTCTCCATATTGAAAATCTCTGACTGAACATGAGTTATATAAGGTTGTGACTCGAGCCATTCTATATTATCACTTTCAGTATCCTGCTTTAATGTGAATTCATTCCGGCTGTTATCGTAATATTTTATTGCTGTTATAAATGTCTGATATTTCGAAAAGAAGAGCTTCATTTTTTCGATTGCAAGTTTCCTGTTTTCCCCGTTGCTGAAAAACGATGTAAGGTCACCGTCAAAGTTGATCTGGTTCAGATCACTAAGAAAACCATTGTTTGTTTTATCCACTTCGAGGCCAACAATCTGAACCTGTCTGTCGAGAAGCTCGAAGATGTAATTCAACTGTTTGTGATACAGACTTCTGTAAAACAGATAATTACACAGCATTATCAGTATAAAAACGGAATAAACAACAGTTAGCAGTCTTTTCATAAGTGAAGTTTATAGGCTGAAGGTCATAAAGATAAACCAAAAAAGAAAAATGTAACTCACCTGTATTTGCGATCATCTCCTTCAACTATATTCAGGTAGCTTCTGTACCTTAGGAAGTCGATTTCGCC
This sequence comes from Bacteroidales bacterium, assembly GCA_036261265.1. Lineage (GTDB taxonomy): Bacteria > Bacteroidota > Bacteroidia > Bacteroidales > VadinHA17 > LD21. Next base: position 9,478 of record DATALC010000025.1, on the reverse strand, counting down.
ATTTTTAACGGCTTCCCTTACAGCACATCCGGGTTCATCGAGATGAAGGCAGTTGTTGTAACGGCAATTTTTTGAAACATTGAATATCTCCCTGAAGAAATGATATATCTCGTTCCTGTCCATATCTACTATGCCAAATCCCCTGATTCCCGGGGTATCAATAACATATCCGCCAAATGGCATCTTATGCATTTCAGGGAAAGTTGTAATATGCTTTCCCTGCTTATGATAGTCTGAGATTTCGCCTGTTTTCAGATTCAGATCAGGGTTCAGTGTGTTGAGTAGTGATGTTTTTCCAACTCCGGAATTACCTGAGATAAGAGTTGTTTTATCCCTTAAATGTGAAATTATTGTGTCAATATTGGTATTATTTTTTAAAGAAAGCCTGATGCATTCATAACCTATTTTATTGTACATCGATTCAAGGTAAAGCATCGTTTCTGTCTCTTTCTCTTTATAAAGATCAGTTTTATTTATGATGATTTTCGCTGGAATGCGATATGCCTCAGCAGTAATAAGGAATCTGTCGACGAACTCCACCGGCGTTTCAGGAAGCACGATTGTTATCATCAAAAAAGCCTGATCAATATTAGCGGCAATAATCTGCGACTGTTTTGAAAGGTTTGATGATTTTCTGAGTATGTAGTTTTTCCGCTCAAGAACTTCTGTAATAATACCATCCGATTCCCTTTCGATAAAGAACATAACATAATCACCCACTGCAACGGGATTTGTAATTTCATATTCCTTTGTGCGAAGCTTCCCCCTGATAGAACAATCGATTACATCGCCTTTCTCATCAAGCACTTTATAGTGCCTTCCGGTTGACTTTATTACAGTTCCTTTCTTCACACTGTAAAATTAGTTATTAAAAACAATAAGAGACGCGTTGATAGGCGCGTCTCTCGATGGATTTTATCTTATATCAGTTGTCTGAAGCCATCAGGAGGAACGGCTTCATTTCGAAACTATGATAATAGGGTCTTAACCTTTCGGTGTTATAATCAGAAAGCTTCACTATCTTTTTTGAAGAGGCAACAACATCTATTGGCAGGTTATCATAGCGTCCGTTTTTAAGAACTACAATTCTACCATGAACGCCCCGAAGGATCAGGTCGAGAGCAAGGTTGCCGTAAGCCATCGGAACAATTGAATCAAGCGCGTCAGGATCACCTCCGCGTACCATATATCCAAGCTTCTGGTTAATAACATTTATTGTCTTTCCCTTATTGAACTTTCCCGACAGATCCTTAAGCCTGGCTGAAACAAGGTCACCAATACCTCCCAGCTTTGCATGGCCATAAGCATCTTTTTCACTGTCAGAAAAGATCATTTCACCGCCTTTGAACATTGCACCTTCCGAAACAAGCACAACAGAGTACCTGCTTGGGTTGTGATTTCTGTCCTCAACAAGAAGTTCGGTTAGCTTTTCAATATCGAACTCATATTCCGGTATGACGCAACGATGTGCTGCGCCTGCCATTGTAGGAAGCATTGCTGTGAAGCCTGCATAACGCCCAAATACCTCAAGAACAAGAAACCTCTCGTGCGAACCAGCAGAAGTACGCAGGCTGTTTGTCATCTGGATAGTTCTTGATACGCATGTACTGAAACCGATGCAGTAATCTGTACCAGGCACATCATTGTCCATTGTTTTCGGAATGGCAACAACATTAATTCCTTTTTTATAAAGGTGAACTCCGTAGCTTAATGTGTCATCACCTCCTATCGGGATAAGGTAATCGACACCGAGCCATTCAAGGTTCTTTATTATCTCGGGAGTCAGATCGTTCATTTCCTGGTTATATGTATCCTGGAGATGTTCAGGAACACTCGACTTCGACATGTGGCTCGGCCGTGTTCTTGAGGTATGCAGGAATGTTCCTCCTGTACGACCGGCTTTATTTACAACGTCGTCAGTAAGGATCTGAAAGTTGTTGCTGTTATCTGCTTTCGGATCCCTGACGATTTCAGTGACGCCTGCCCATCCGCGTCTCAAACCTATAACCTTGTATCCCTCCCTGTTTGCACGGATCGTAACTGCACGGATCGCAGGATTAAGCCCCGGAACATCGCCACCACCTGTAAGGATGGCAATAACACCTTTAGTTGATTTTAAGTTTGCCATTTCTCATTGATTTTTAAACAGATCTGAATATCCTATAAATTTACAGATAAACAATTTAAAAATCAATATGTCTGATACTGTGACGCCTGATTAGTTATTATTTATAAAAAAAAAGGGCTGGAAACCCAGCCCTGATTTTATAATACTGATTCTGATCAGTTCAGAGATTCGTCCCATTCCAGGATCCTGAAAAAATCGTATTCCTCAGGTTCAGGAACAAATTTTTTGGCTCCCCTGTAATCGGCTTTTGTTATATAATGAAGATTATTTCTAAAGATAAGCTGAACATTCTCTGTTTCAACATTAACAAGGCGGGGTTTAACTTTCCCCTTTTCATCCTCGACATCTTTAAGATATAATGGAAGAATTCTTCCTCCCCTGTCAACTGTGACCATGCAACCTGTTTTTCCTTCCTTGAAGAGTTTGAAAACTCCAAGGCCAAGCCTTGTTGCATAATTGAGATCGTACGCAACAGGACGGCAGCATCTCAGCTCATAACCCATTTCTTCAGGACGTGATTTAACTACGATCCTGAGACCTTTAAGAGTCTGCTGTGTAAGCATATTGAAGATATGTGATTTGCTTACATTACCGAGCTCGGGATGGCCATGATCGTCAAATGTGAAGTTAATGCCTGTATCAATTATCTCTTTCTCGCTCATAAAATGAAATACGCCTTCTGAAATTATAGCGGCGCCATAATCGAGACCCATCAATCTTCTTTTAACCATTGACGAGATGACAAGCTTAGTTATCTTGTCAAATGTGATCTTGGTCTTATTGAACATTTCAGGGATGATGATCATCGGGTAGTGGCATGCTGTTCCGATTCCGAATGCAAGGTGACCAGCTTCACGGCCCATTGCAGACACAACGAACCAGTTTCCGCTTGTGCGTGCATCTTCGTAGATTGTTGTCGCAAGACGTACTCCTTCCTCCTTAGCCGAATGATAACCGAAAGTTGGTGTACCCTCGGGGAGAGGAAGGTCGTTATCTATAGTTTTCGGAACGTGAATATTCTTTACATCAAGCTTCTGACCTGCAAGATATTTTGACAGGCGATTTGCCGATGAAGCTGTATCATCACCACCAATTGTTACAAGAAGCTTCACATTGTTCTTCTTGAAAAAATCGGCTTTAAACTCATCATCCTTTGGTTTATACCTGCTCATCTTAAGTGCAGAACCTCCGCGACTGTAAATATGGTCGGCGAATTCAAAATCAAGATAATCAAACGAGGGTTCACCTGAAAAAAGTGATTTATACCCGCCATTGATTCCAAGCACCGTGTATCCGTTCTGCGAAAAGATCTTTGTAACGGCGCTGACCACTGTATTAATTCCGGGAGCAGGTCCACCGGCGCATAGTATAGCTACTGCATCTTTCATTTCTTCTTTCATTACAAATTACACAATTGATGAATGATAATCCGGCAAATATTTACCGGAGATATTGAATAAAAAATTTTTTCGGCGACAAAGATGATAATATCTTTAATAATCAGAAAGAAAAATGTTGAAATTTAAAACTGATTTAAAGATTTTTAATTATCAGGTTCAGACCTGTTGTGGAAACATAGAAACATGGAACTGCCTTATGAACAGATTGCATCTGCTCAGCTCCACAGATATATTAAGGTGTTTTATAAAAAACAGGGTTACATAGAATTAGTATCTGCATAACCCTGTAAAGGTGATTTACTTACCTCCGATCTGCATTTCAGCGATGCGGAATGTAGGAGCGGCAAATGATCTGTTCATGTCAATATCATTGCCCATCATATCAATTGCAGCAAGTAAATCAAATGCCCTGCCGGCTACTGTTACTCCTTTCACAGGATATGCAATTGCGCCGTTTTCAATCCAGAAGCCGCTTGCTCCTCCGCTGAAGTTTCCGCTGACAGGATCAATTCCGTAACCTGTAACCTCTTTGAGGAGAAGGCCTCTCTTTGTTGCTGAGATAATTTCCTCAACTGTGCTTTTGCCAGGTTCAAGATATAGATTGTGGGTTCCGATGCCGGGAAGACTGCTGAATCCACCTCTTGATGCATTACCTGTGCTAGCCACACCTGCACGTTTTGCAGCCTTTGTGTTATAAATAAAGCTTTTCAGGATCCCATTCTGAACGAGGATATTTCTCATTGTTGGAACACCCTCTCCGTCAAACGGTGCGCTGCCAAGACTTCTCTTTCTTGTGCCGTCGTCGGTTATTGTAAGAAGGCTTGAAGCAAACTGTTTCCCCAGATAATCCTTCAAAAAGCTTGCTCCCTGCAACACACGTTCTCCGTTGATGGCAGTAATGATGCCGCCTATAATTGATCTTGCAACATCGGGATCAAAAATGACAGATGCACGTTGGGTTTTTATCATTACAGGATCAAGCATCTCCCAGGCGCTTTTTGAAGCTTTTCCTGCAATCTCTTCAGGAGACTGGAGATCCGCAAAGAATACCCTCGAACAATACTCACTGCCTGTGTTTTTCTGATCGCCTTTCTCTGCCACAACGCTTACTCCGAGCGAGCACCCTGAAGATTTATATGTCTTCAGTAAGCCATTTGAATTAGCGATAAAAGTCTCTGATTCAGATTCGCCATAGCCGGCACCTGAACTCTTTGTTATGCGTTTGTCCTGCATAGCAAGCTTCTCGAGACCAATTGCCATCTGGATTTTTTTATCCATTGTTGTTCCCGCAAAGCTTCCATCATATATTTCATCAACAGTTGTAAGAGATTTATTGTCGGGAAGAACGTTGTTCTCATCGGGCGAGGACAGTCTTGCAAATGCAATTGCCTTTGATATAGTATCTTCAAGAGCTATGTCGGAGAGATCGTTACAATGGGCAAAACCCATTTTGCCTTCAACAAACACCCTGAAACCTGCTCCCTGGGAAGAGGCTTCTTCAATTGTTTCAATTTCGGAGTTAAGCACATTTACAGAAAGGTTCCTGTTGCTTTCGAGGTATACTTCAGAAGCATCTGCGCCGAGGCTGATGCTTTTCTTTACAAGTTTTTCAGCTATTTGTAAAAAATTCATGGTTTTTTCTTTTGAAGTTTTTAATTATGCCCTGCTTCCTCCGACATTGATCCCCCTGATCCTTACTGTCGGCATACCTGCCGTGACTTCAGCATTCTGTCCTTTTCCACAGATGCCCGGACCAAAATCGAGATCGTTCCCAACAGCATCAATATTTGATATCACGTCCATACATGATCCGATAAGAGTTGCACCTTTAATAGGTTTTGTCTTCTTGCCATTCTCAACCAGATACGCCTCACGGCATGTAAAGTTGAAGACACCTGTTACAGGATTAACACTGCCTCCGCTAAGGCTTTGCACATATATTCCTTTCTTTGTGGATGAAAGGATATCCAGAGGATTGCTTTCACCTTTTTCGATGAATGTGTTTGTCATTCTTGGAATCGGAATATACCTGAATGATTCGCGTCTGCCGTTGCCTGTTCTGTCCATCGAGAGTTGCTTAGCGCTCAGAACATCAGTCATAAAGCCTTTAAGAACTCCTTTTTCGATAAGAACATTCCTTTTTGCGGGTGATCCTTCATCGTCATAGTTTATTGTACCACGGAAATTAGGAAGAGTTCCGTCGTCGACCATAGTGAATACTTCACTTGCGACTTTCTGACCCATCTTTCCGGTGAACGCTCCGATACCTTTTGCTATATTGTCTGCTTCGAGAGGATGGCCCACAGCTTCATGCACAAGCACTCCGCCCCAGCCGTTCTGCATAACAACATCCATTATACCGGCGGGAGCATCTTCAGCTTCAAGCATTGCGATTGCTTCACGTGCGGCATTTTTTGCAACTGTTTCCGGAGTAACAGACTCGAACATCTCGAATCCTGCATGCTGGCTCAGGCGCTCCCTCGACATGTGCCGTGCCTTGCCGTCTTCGCTCATAGCCTGTACAATGAAAAACAACAATGGAAGCTCATCTCTCAGATATACACCTTCACTTGTTGCAATTACCCTGCCCCTCACTTCATCATAGTAATCCACAAGCGCCATTTTTATCCTTGGATCGTAGTCTCTTGCTGCCTGGTCGGCTCTTTTAATTATCTCGATCCTTTTTTCATCGGCAACATCTCCCAGCGGCTGACCAACTGTTACAAATGAAGGAAATTTCGATTCGGCAAGACTTACGGCTGCTGCTCTTGAATCATTCATAGCTACATAAGAAGCTACTTCAGCGGCCCTCATTAGTTTTTCTTCAGTAATTTCATCCGTATAAGCGTAGCCTGTACGATTTCCTGAGATTACCCTGACGCCGGCGCCCTGGCTGATACCATAGAGACCGCTTTTGAATTTCGATTCTTCCATTATGATCTGTCTCGAAATCCTGTTCTCAAGGTATACGTCAGCAAAATTGCCGCCTTTTTCAAGCGCTTTAGCGATTACCTTTGATAAAGTTTCTTTATCCATATTCATACCTCCGGAAGCTAACGGAGCCTGTCCGGAGCATGAAGTAAGCTGAGTCAGAAGAGCAGGCGTGGCCGCTATGAACAGTCCGCCTTTAAGACTCAGCTCCAGGAACCTCCTCCTCGGGATATCCCTGACATTGTATTTTTCAATTTTCATGAGTATTGGTTTACGTAATTGCTTTAAATGTATAAATTTTTAATTGTGAAAACTTTAACAATGCTCATCAATTATTTTATTACAAAATCTTTCTCAGGTAAAATGCCACCTCTTGTGGATTTTACGACAGCTTTCCCTTTCAACTCAGTTATTCCGTAAAGTCTTATAACGAATGTTGCTGTTGTTTCTTTCCCTCCATTTGTAAAACCTGCTGTTTTTATGAAAGTGGTTTGAGGCTTCCTTTCATCATCGTCATACCTGTTCCTTGAATTCCGGTTCACGTTTTTCTTCTCTTCGATCTGGCGATAAAGTATTTTGTCTTTTGAGAAACCTGTAGTATCAAGATTGATCACAACCTGGTCTTCCTTTACGATCTTCACAAGGTATGCTTGCTTCAGGGCTGTTGGAAGCTTACCCGTATTTCTGAAGCTTATCTTCAAATGATATTCGGCAGAATCTGTCTTCCAGGATTTTATTTTCTGTACTTCAATATTTCCCCAGGCAAGTTCGGGAAGATGTTTCGTCATTTCAAGGTTGAACATTGCTTCATTCTTTATCCATGTCATAAGATGCTTTGCCGGGGGGTTCTGTGAAAAGAATTTAGGATCAAATCCACCGATTTCAATATCGCCATAAACAGGATGTTTAGCAGGCTTCCAGTCGTTGAATCCAATGCTGTCATTCTCTTCATCATCCCATTTGATCTGATCAAGCTGATCTTTTTCACCATCATTGTTATAGTCCTTAAACCTTGCACTGTTCCAGATTTCGTCACCATACCATATTGCGCCGAAATACCAGTACCCGAAATCGGGTCCGTGTCCGAACAAGGGATTGCCGTCTCCATAATCATTATAGACATCTCCGGCTTTTTCATAGCCTGTCTTTTCCTTCCCTATCTTATCGAAAAGCTTATAGAATTCAAGATCTTCAGGGAACATTCTTTCTTCAGAGCCCGATGTTGATGGTGGCCTCAGGTGCATCGGAACGCTTGTATCCATTGAGTTCACAACATAAACATTGGGATGAGAGAGGAGGAACATCACGACAGCCTTTGTCTCATTTTCGCTAAGCGGAAAATCACCTGCCCCACTCTGGGAATAACCTCTTCCCGTAGCTTCTGACTCCGGTCTCCAGTTTTCAGGATAATTCCTGTGAAGATCGAGCCCTCCGATACCATCCTCGTTAATCTTGCCATCGCCATCATTGTCAATTCCCTCTGATGCTGTAAGATATATTCCCTTACCTGAATCAACTCTTTTCATGATCCGTCCTGTCGGGTCCTTCGGATCAGGGATCATATTTCCCTTTTTTTCATCCTTCCATCGCATTGTCAGGATCATTCCGTCACCATTCAGATCCTCAGGAGGGTCTTCGTCAAGTAATCCGTCATTATCGTTATCCTCAGGCCTGACTGTGCTCCTGTTGCTTTGAGCTGTATTCAGGTAAAGGTTATGTCCGTCGGGATTATTAATAGGCTTCAGGTAAATTGCTTTAGTATCGAGAAGGTGAGTCACTTCAGGATCTTTGCCATAGTTATCAAGAAGGTATTTGGCAAGATAAAGAACGCATTCAGTCCCTGTAACCTCACCGCTGTGTCGTCCGCCTTCAAAAAATGCGGCAGGCTTGTCTGTATCTTTTCCTGTTTTTTTGTTTGAGAAAGTCATCTGCCATATTTTCCGGCCTTCATAACTTTCTCCTACCTCATACAAATCAACAAGATCGGGATATTTTTCATTCCAGCGCCTCATCCATTCAAGAACAACCTGTTCCGAATGGTACCTGTCGAAAGTAAGACTGTCGCCTGCAGTGTATTCGACATTTTTAAGCTCTGTTTTTGGAAAATAGCTTGTGCCATGCCTGAAACCAGAAACTGTATAGTATTTGATCTTTTTTTCGGGGCCTGATACAGTGGCTTTCTGGGCTGAAAGTGATGCAGCAATGACCAGGAACATTGCAACAGGAAAGAATTTCTTCATAGGAAATTTTTCCCTAAAGATATAAAAGCAAGAATAATATCAGGATTTTTCAGCCTCTTTTAGAGATCACTTCAAGCTTTTCGAGATTGAGTATCTCAATAGTTTTTCCATATATGCCGATAAGGTTCTCCTTCCTGAAGTCCGACATTGTCCGAATTACATTAGCAGTGCTCATGCCTATATAATCTGCTATTTCCTTTCTTGATACAGGCAGGTCGAAAACTCTTGAACGATAAATTTCTTTTGTGAAATATATAAGAACATACGCGACCCTTCCAGCAAGATTTTTCTGCCTGATGTCTAATGTCTGGCTTATTATCTTATCATTTATTCTTGAAATCTTTGTAAGCAGGCCTGAAGCGAAAGCGCCGTTTTTCTGGAATAATTCCTTAATAAGATCCAGACTTAAAACACAAACGACAGAGTCTTCAAGGGCTGAGACTGAATAAAGATATTTTTCTTCTGAAAAAATGCTCATATTGCTTACGAACTCGAATGGCCTTGTGATTGTTATAATCTGCTCATCTCCGTTCTGCACTCTCCTGAAGAGCTTAACGAGACCGCTCTTGAGATACTTGAAAGTTTCTATCTTCTGCCCTTCATAGTTAATTATCTCTCCTTTTCTAAAGAATTGTTCTTCTTTTTGTTCGCAAATCTTCTGAATGGAGGCATCATCGAGATTTCCAAGAATCACGTCCCTGAAATCGCAATCCTTACAGACACAGTTCCTTCTTTTTTCGTCCACGAAAGTTAATTTTCACAAATTTACCATTTTCATA
>DATALC010000079.1:0-8287 GCA_036261265.1 Bacteroidales bacterium | reverse complement strand
TCATCATTTACAAACACTCCTATCATATCAGCAGTATCTGTCGAAATAACGTTGTTTATCTTCAATTGACCGATAACATTCATTGAGAACTGGAACCTGGATGGATCAACACTCCACGCCGGAGACGGTGTTGAGACATAGAGCTTAAGCAGCAGGGGTTCATTATAACCGAAATCGGTAACTACATAAACATCCTCCTCGTAGTATCCGATATTGACTGAGGGATCAATAGTAAAGGTGAGAGTCTTATAGCTGTCAGGTTCAATTGTGCCTTCAGTATTGTTGACTTTCAGCCAGGCAGGCAGATTCCTGATACTGAATGTTTTCAGCTCGCCTCCGGTATTAACTATGTCGGTGCTGAAACTAAGCTCTGTGTTAAGTTCTTTTCTGAAATTTAATTCCTGTTCCCGCCATACAACCTGATTCCTATCAACAAAAGCGATCCAGGTCCTTGGAGAAGCCATAATATTACCCTGAAGATCAGCCACGTCCCTGGCTGTGATATCGAGAGTCACATTTTCGATCCTGTATGGTTCAATTGTTGGAGTGAAGATTATCACATCGTTATTAACAGAGAATGTGAATGGTATCTTCTCAACAGGTCTTTCCATCTTTATTGCAGGAATATCACTTGTATATGATACTTCGCCAGTTTTAACTGCTGATGTATTGTCTACGACATTGTACATTGTTTCTGAGAGTGTCAGGATGCCCATTGATTCTGTGTATCGTTCAAAGGGATAATAAGCAATTAGACCATACTCATCTCCAGAAAGGCGATTTACGCGATCACGGTCAATCTGTTCCTGTCTTCTGGCAAGATTCCAAAGCCTTACCTCATCAATGTTACCATCGAAAAACTTGTCATTATGTTTTACAATACCAGTAAACCAGCCTCTCGCACCGACCCAGAAGCGGGCGCTTCCTATTCCTGACCATGTTTTACCTGAGGCCGAGCTCTGTAATTGTCCGTCAATGTATGCGTAGGCATTTCCTTTACGGTTAAGAGAGAAGGCAAAATGATGCCATGTGTTATCGAAATAATTATTTGTCACTGCATCGAATACAGTTCCGTCATTCATGATCCTGATATGATTATCGGTAGTTCCGAAAATCATCCAGGTGTTAAGGAGACCATTGAGCTTATCAGCATGGCCATTTGAGAAAAATACAACTGTATCGGCAGGAGCATTATTCTTAAACCAGAACTCAAGAGTGAAATCCATTTCATCTGTAATCGCATAAGTTCCGCTGTTTATCTCAACATAGTCTTCATCGCCACCAAAAAGAATTGACCGGCCTGATGGTTCAACAACCCATGTAGCTCCTGATATCCGGCCATTACGGCTTCTTGCAATATCCTTTGTAAGTGAGCCTGTTGCTTCATTCATCTTCCAGCAACCGATAAGGTTGAACTCATTACCCGAGAGTTGAATATTCATCCTTTCAGCAATTCTGGCCAATGTAAGCGGCTTATTCCAGATTCGCAATTCATGCATATAACCTTTAAAAGATTCGGCCTGGTTTGTTGTGCTTTTCCCGATAAGAATTTTACCTTTTTCGGTGTAGTCTGTAATCATTGAGCCGGATCTGTCGAGGCTACCATCGATGAAAATCTCTGCATTGCCTGTTCCCTTATTATAAGAGCATGCAACGTGGTGCCATTTATTGTCGAAAGGTGAATTTGAAGCAAGAGAAATACCAGCTATTGCAAGCTTGAGCTTGTTATTCACATCAAATCCTATTTTCACTGATTGATTTTCATTTATTCCCTGTGAAAAGAATGTTTCTGCAACACCTGCATTATTTCTCCTCACCCAGAATTCTACAGTAAATGAACTATTGAGTGATAGGCCATCAGCGATTTCAACATAGTCATTTATGCCATCGAAATAGAGGAATCCATCATGGCGTAACTCAGTGCCATTAAGAACCCCTGTGATGCTGAAATTGCTGCTTGTGAGAAGCCCGTTGTCAATAGGTTCATTGAATCGAATGCTTATTTCATCGCCCGGAGATAATATTCCGTCGGCAGGTTCAGGGTTCCCGAACGGATGAGGATTGATGCGATCCACAAGGCCGCTTAAAATATCAGACGTCTTCTCGGCTCTAGTACATCTTGTAGTTGCTTTGATATCATACGGGCCATCATTCATTTGCTGCAGATCCCAGCTATATAACGTAAATACATCGCTTGTTGGAATCTTACGCAGGGTTGCATCATGCATCCCGGCTGTATCTTTGAACCACGATTGTAAAGCTATCCAGCTTGATTGTGCTGCAGGTTTATACCAGAGTTTAATCTCTTCGAGGCCTGAAAAGTTTATATTGTAACCAGAAAGGACTATGTTAAGAGTATCGTTGAATGAATTATTTACATCCCATTGATTATCAGGACTTATTAAGTTGATATCCGAACACGTGGGAATAAAATGAGCTGAAATCCATGTTGTATCACTGAGATCCGTCTGGCATGGAGATGTAAAGACTACTGCGATGCTGTCGTACTCATATATATCACCGGGACCTTTTTCAACAGTAAGTACTTTCTGAACAGATGAACCGGCAGGTACCTCTATTAAGCGGGCGGGATCTATACCATCGACTTTTATAATGGCTCCGAATGGATTTGAAGCCTGGACAATCCTGAGATCATACGCCATATCATCGTCGCTTTCGCTCTCATTCCTGAGCGTGAGAGTAAAATCGGCTGCCTGTCCTGCAGGGATGTTTATTTTGGTTGCAGGAGCTACATCAATTCCGGGTACTTCTCTTACAAGTGTGCCTCCGCTGATGAGGGTTCCTGGTTTGTAATATTTGCTGTATGTCGGGCCTTCATTCGGACACATTGACTGTCCTGCTTTCAGTTTGAAAACGGGGCCGAAATACCTGTTGCCTTTTCCTGTAGTATCAGGTTTACAGATGTCAACTGAGAAATAATCACCTTCATCAGAATCATTCAGAACATATCCGTAACTGCTTGTCGTCACATCTTCACTGCCTGTGTTCCCCTTTACTATCTGTTTCAATTTGATGCCATTTTCAGCTTCGAGCCCTGATCCGCCTATCTCGGCGCCTACCTTGAGCTTCGCTTCTTCAGACAGTTTTACTTCATACTCAAATACAGTTGCATCTGTATTTTCTGATGTGTATGTATATGAATATGTTATACCGCCATTGAAGGATCTGTTTTTTTCCATTGTTGCTCCGGCCTTTAACGATTCATCATCACTGAGTGTCTCACGCCAAAGTCTTATCTGCTGGTTAAAAATCCTTATACTGTCGTTTTTCCCTGTTGTAATATTAAAAGAATAGCTTTGCCCATTGTAATCGGCTGCAACTGTTCCAACAGCATCCGTTGAAGTAGCCCTTGTTCCCCATACTGGATCATCATTGTTAGTGCCAAAATAAGGATCATCGGGTGACAATTTGGAAACATAGATTGTCGGGTATTTTGTGAAATACTGGTTTCTGAGATCTTCAAGATCGGGAATGAGATAATTCTCAATATGGTTCCTGTCATATACAAATGTTGTTGCATAATCGCCCGGAGCCATTACAAATCCTTTTTGTTTTGCAATCTTAAATGTATCGGCTCCCTGGACTATCTCACCACTATAGCACTCGAGTCCGATCCTGCACATTGCTTCTTTAACTATTGATATATTGTTTGATACGCCAAAAATCATATTCCTTGAATCTCCGATGAAGAGATCGCTTCCGGCGCCAGGATTGGAAGGATCAGCGCTTGTCTGCCAGTTCTCTGTTGTTGTTGAAACAGTCCTGAGACTTCCTCCGTTTGTTATTTCAGATTCTTCCTGAAGATTTAATGTAAGTGTATTTTTAACTTCAGTTTCGGTCAGCATACCCAGACCGAGCGAAAATTTTGTTCCAAGTTTTATCGTCTTCTGTAAGGCAATATCAATTCCGCCGCCATAACGGAACTCGGAGGTAGTTGCTGTTGAAGTACCTTCTTCACGGAATGAATAGCTGCCGTTACCCGGAGGATCGTGAAGAACATACCTGACAAGTTCGGGTCCTCTTGTAATGAAGCTTTGTGATTCCGATGACCGTGCACCGAGAATGAAACCACGGAAATATGATCCCTCTGCTGATGTAAGCGGGGTCCATTCAACTGAATGGGATTCTGTTTCAGCAAGGATCTGAAATGTTTCAGTATAGCTTCTGTCGGGCCATATTGTATTTATTGTTGTGTTGGGCTGACCGGCTCTGAATGTATAGAGAGTATCTCCGTCGGCTTGTGTTAAATTAATAACAGTACTTTTTACTTCAGCAAGAGAATTTGAAATCGTAAGCTTTCCCTCTGTAACTGGAACAGTGTCGTGAACCCAGCTTGGATTGTCTTTGTTAACGTATTCTTCAAACAGTTTTATCCTTGTTTTATATCTTTGATTCTGGCTGAATACGGGATATGCAAAAGGGTTCTTTTTCAGATTGACCTTAAGCGTATCTGCGTCATCAGCCGATACCCACATAAAGGTCGAGTCACCTGTAAATGGCTTTCCATTTTCGTCAGTTACAACAAGTCCCGGAACTTCACGATATATGAAATCAACTGCCTTATGATACTCGATTGACCCCCTGTGTTTTACAATCGATGTACCTTCGACGAAAGAAGAGTCCTTCTCCGTAGTAACCGTCATATTCTGGGAAAGATCTATTAAATCATTGTTTTTAAACTGAATAACAGGGTTGCTTGTAATCGAGAAATCAGGGACAGTGTATTTCATCGGAGGCAGTGCAATTGAATATTGTCCTGATGAATCGGCTGTTGTTACTGAATTAATATAACATCCGTTCTGTGTCTTGAAGGTGATTGTCGCCTGTCCGATATTGTTCCTGCCGTAACCCGGAACATGAGAACTGTTCTTCTGCAGAAGCCCGCCTGCAACCCTTCCCGTTACCACTCTGAGTGTTGTATCTGCGAATTCAATTCCGTATACAGGAGCCTGAAAATCATAATATCCCGTTTTTGGAAATCGTCCCTGTGAAAACTCATGACCAGGTTTTGTAGCTGTAACAAAATGTTCGCCTATAGGGACCTGGATTGAAAATGCCCCGTCAGCGTCGGTCATAACTATTGATCCGCCTTTTATAACAGGTTCACCATCGATATTCAGGATAACATCTTTCTCGTAGCAGGTCGTCTTTGCGAAACGTACCGTCCCGGTGACAGTAAAGGCCGAAACATCTTCAAAATCCATATTGTTATGTATGCTCGAGCCCGTTCCGATAAACACAACCCTGTTCGTCGGGCTGAATTTATGAGTTCCATGAACAGGTGTCAGCTTGAAATTCTCTCCCGATAATGTGTACCTGACTCCGTTAATTGTATAGTCGCCATTTTCATCAGTGATGCCTGTGTAACCAAGTTGTGATGAAGTAGGAATCAGGTCTGACCAAAGCGGTCCGTTTCGCAGATAACCATGATTCTCATTGAATGTTACGCCCGTTTTTGATCTGTCAAAAACGAATTCGCCTACATTCTCATCAAATCCCCAGGACGCTGCTGAGCCAGTTTCATCACCATTAAGGATCCTTTCATAATCTCGCTTAATATCTGAGGCTGTTCTCGCAGTTTTCCATATTCTTACTTCATCGATGTAGCCTGAAAACAAGCCTGTTCGGGCAGAGTTAGCGCCAATGATGAGGGAGTCTGTTCCATGAGTAATGGCCGTTGAATACGCCTGGGTAGATTTAAGACTGCCATTCACATATATCCGGGCAACTGTGCCGTCGAATGTGGCGGCAATATGCATCCATACTCCGGGTTCGATTGTATCTTTTGCAAACTTCAGGTTCAGATCTCCGTTGTTCAGTTTGAATACAGGCTGTTTGTTGTTGAGATATAATTCATAATCAGTACCCTTACTGAAAATATAATTGTCTGATTTGTCTGTCATTGTCCTGATCCAGGCCTCAATTGTTATTGAACCTGGGTTTAGCCCTGTTTTGTCAGGAACAGAAACATAATCATCAACGCCGTCAAAATACAATGAAGAGCCGGCAGAACCTGAAGATTTTTCAACAAGTACCCTAGCATTCTTAACAGCGATGCCGCCTGTATAATCAATATGACCGTTAATGATTCCTGTTGGGCTTTTAAATCCTATATCCGATGAAATATTAGATTTTATTAGTTCCCCGTTACATGTTGATTCGGCCTGGATAAAGTACATATAATAGATGCCAGGCTCGGCAGTATTGTCACCATAGATTGCTGTTGAAGCGTTTTGTGAAGTAATAAGTACACTATCTGAGGCGCTTCCATAGATTTTTCTGTAGATCTTGAAATATTCTACACGGCTTATGTTGTCGCAGGTCCATTCAAGTTTGACCTGGTCGTTGTAATATCCTTTTGAAGCTTTTAATTTATTTGTGGCTGTAAAGGTTTTTGAGATATCGGGTACGAGCACTGCATTGGATGGAGAACCGGATGCGACGCCCGTTGTATTGCATGCATTTTTTGATTTTACTTCATAGGAATACATCTGGCAGTTGACAAGGCTGTTGTCGGTGAATAATGTGATATTTGCACCCACATTGAATAGTGAATTGCCACCTCCGCCGAACATAGATCTCTCGATGATGAATCCAGTTTCAGAACCTGAATTATCCTGCCATGTCACTGTAACAGAACCGATACCTGCAGTGGCGAGTACGTTTGAAGGAGCTTCAGGAGGCGCAGGTGCTATACCTTCGTCATAACTCGACCAGACGCTCCAGTCGCCGCACACATTCTTTGTTCGCATCCTGTAGTAATACGATGTGTTTTTTAATGGCGGAGTATCAGTGTAGCTTCTTTTATCTCCTGTGATCTCACCGGATAATGTAGCATCTGTAAAGGCTGTGTTTGTGCTCCGCTGAAACTGGAATGCGGAAGGATCGGTGGCTGACCAGCCCCAGGTCAGGTTAATAGCGCTTGCGGCGCAATTATCGGATGAGGCCGCCACGCTTGAAGGAGAAGCTAAAGGAGCTATTCTTAAACCTGTAACATCAGATGTGAAACTGCTGTAATTATTTGCTGAGTTTCCGGTTACAAATTTGGATCTTATCTTGTAAGTGTATGACTGGCCTTTTACTGCCGACACATCATTATATGAATTTGCTGTATTGTCGACTGTTGTAAGCAAACTTCCATCCCTGTAAATTTCTGTATAATAACTTGAAATCGAACACGACCTGTCACCAGCATTTGTCCAGCTTAAACGAACATAATCACACTGAGTGTTATTGCTGGCCGAAAGAGAAGAGGGCGTAGTAGGTACAGAAGAAGTAACCGTTTTGACCAGGTTAACACGATCCTCACTGCCACAGTCCCATTCACCTGTTAGATAAACGTTAATTGCCTTTCCGAAATCACTATCACTTAATTTATAAGTGACCCTCCAGTATAACCACCAGCTGTCCTGTATCCAATAAGTTACATCCTGGGCAATACCTCCGGCCGGGTTATAATAATTGTTTTCA
Organism: Bacteroidales bacterium; assembly: GCA_036261265.1. GTDB lineage: Bacteria > Bacteroidota > Bacteroidia > Bacteroidales > VadinHA17 > LD21. Next base: position 796 of record DATALC010000079.1, on the reverse strand, counting down.
TCATTTATTCTGCCTGTGTAGGTACCTGCCCCATCACCAAAAGTGCCGACTGTGAACTGAGACCCTGTGCCTATTTTTATACCAAGATTTCCACCACACCATTCGTCATCATCAGAACCATCACAGTCATAATACCCTACCCAGGTAATAACTACTGTTCCCGCACAAAAATCATATTCGACTTTCAGATTACCACTATCATAGGATGAGCCGGATGCTTTTTGTAATATTGTTAATAACAACAGGGTAAAGCAAATCCGCTTTAACACAACTTGTGTAAGCATTTTATACGATATTAAAATACAAACTATTGGTTTGCAGGGTTATACCAACTATTTATTAAACTGGAATTGATAACCGGTTTGCAGGTTATAAATCTGTTTAAACATAATTAAAAAAATTATAACGAAAGAAATTGTGTGCGATATTTTTTCTTATGAGGCCAGGTGTGCACCTGCATTATCGCATTCCTCATTTTGGCCTGGTGAAATAACAAATGGCCATTGACAGGGAGGGAGCCAAACCGTACTGTACGGTTTATTTATGCCTGTTTTTCAAAACTGATTCAACGTTCTTCAAAACTGTTCCCTTCGTTTTTAAAAGAATCAGGAAATGATATAGCAGGTCGGCTGCTTCATTTTCAAAAAGATCCATGTTGTCATCCTTTGATTCAATGACAAGCTCAACCGCCTCCTCGCCGACTTTCTGTGCAACTTTGTTGATCCCTTTCCTGAAAAGCTTGTTTGTATATGAATCTTCAATATCTGAATCGATACGCTGGTTTATAATACTCTCA
>DATALC010000066.1:0-39086 GCA_036261265.1 Bacteroidales bacterium | reverse complement strand
GTTCCTACGGAACTTATGATATGGGTTTGTTCGTTTTTCTACCGATAATTAATCCCTGACGGGATTAGATCCATATATAATTCCTGGGTTCTTGCCAGTAAAAGATTTCAATCGGAATACTCGCATTTATTTAGTAGAGCGTTCTTTTTCATTCTTCTACCAGTACTACTTTGTCCCGTTAGGGACAACCTATCGGTAGAAAACATCAGAAATCAATTCTGTAAATCCCTTTAGGGATGAATTAGAGATTAGTTTGACATTAATTATTTCAATGTGTTTATGAACAGCCATCATGAACTTATCGACTGGTGAGACTTGGTGTCCTGGTGCCTTGGTGGCAAATAACATTAAATCTTCTACTTTCCTATTGAAGTAAATATTCAGGGCCACAATATTTTGATTGCTTCTCCGAATAATATATATCAGATCACAAGGATCTTGTACCCCAGCACATTAACAAGCTTCCTGCCGGGACTAAAAATCTTTGTAGCTGCTGGCCAGACTTTCTGCAGATAATCATCCTGGTACTCTCTCATGTGGACAATTAGTTCATCAAGCTCGGGGGAATTAAACTCATTCGGGTAGTTGTATCCTAGCGCTTTTACGATCTGTGATATATCGTTTATTTTCCCCAGGTTATGTGTGAGGATTTCAAGCTTCTTCTCAAGGGCTTTGATCTCAGGACTATTAAGAGGTCTGAAGAAGAAAAGCTGGTAAAGGAAATCCTTGCATTTTTTTCGGAATTCATGAAGCTTTGATTCTTCAGGATTATTCCTGCAGATCAAAAAATGATCAATTGCATTATTATATGTTTTATCAAGCTCTTTCAGCAGTACAACAGGGTCAAAATCCTTCATGTTCAGGAACCTTATCCTGTATGCTGTCTTCTTTAGCAGATCCTCGATATGCTCAATGCCCTGTTTCATTTTGGGATCAGGCTCGGCAACAGGTTCATTTTTTTCAAGAAGCGTTGTAAGCTTTGTATTTTCCTTAAGTGAATTGAACAGACCGGGATATTCTTTCTTCAGTTCCTTTAGTGTTTTCCTGTAAACAGTTGAATCTCTCCATGATGTCATTAATCCCGCAGCCTCCTTGAGGCTGATTATATCCTTTTCCTTGTATTCGCTTTCAATCTGTGTTTCAATGAGCTTTAGCACTGCCCGTGATCTTTTTAGGAGAACCCGGATATTGTGGACCGCATTATCATCAGGCACAGGATTCTCTTTCAGAAGAGTTAAAGCATCGCTGAGGTACGATGAGAGCTCGCTTTTTATATCTTTCAGCTTTATATAATCCGGATCCATAGATGTCAATATTAGACTGTTAAGTTATAAATTATTCTTATACATTATATTAAATAGCTGTAAGTGACAACATATTGACGGAACCGTTCAAATTGAAGGGAGCCTGAAAGAATTTGTCTCGTCAGGTACAGGAAATGATAAAAGTTTATCCTATAAATCCAGTCTTGGGTGAAACAGACAACATCCTGTTATTATTTGATAATCATAATTATCAAAGAAAAAGCTATTTTTGTTTATATGTATAATAAATAAGAAATGGCAAAGTCTGGTCGGGTGCAGAAAATCGGAATATTGACGGCAGGCGGGGATTGCCCCGGAATAAATGCTGCAATAAGAGGCGTCGGAAAAACAGCTATCATTAAGTACGGGATGAAGATCATCGGCATCAGTGACGGTTTCACAGGGATGATAAACAAGGAATACAGGGAATTGAGCGAGCATGATCTTTCAGGCATCCTGACTTTAGGTGGGACCATCCTGGGCACTTCACGTGAAAAACCATTTAAAACAACAGGCAAAAAGAATGAAATAAAAAAACCGGTTCTTATAAGGGAACATTACGAACAGATGGACCTCGACTGCCTTGTGTGCATTGGCGGTAACGGTACGCTTAAAACAGCGCACCTGCTTTCGCAGGAAGGTCTTAATATTATAGGTATCCCAAAAACGATTGATAATGATGTATGGGGAACAGATCTTACATTCGGTTTTGATTCGGCAGTCAATATAGCTACTGAAGCTATCGACAGGCTGCATTCTACCGCAAACTCCCACAAGCGGATAATGGTTATAGAACTAATGGGACATAACGCGGGCTGGATCGCTCTTTATTCAGGTATTGCAAGCGGCGGAGATGTAATACTTATTCCTGAAATTCCCTACGATGAGAAAAAAATAGCCGAATACCTCCTTGGAAGAATGGAAGGTAATAAGCCATATTCAATTGTTGTTGTAGCGGAAGGAATAAAGAATCCCGACAAAGACAGATCTGTTGCACATTATATAAGCACCAAGATAACCGAGCTGACAGGCCTTGAAACACGGGAAACAGTTCTCGGGTATATTCAGCGCGGCGGAACCCCCTCTCCAATGGACAGGGTACTTGCAACAAGGTATGGTACAGCGGCGGTTGACATGATAGCCCGTCGTGAATTCGGGAACATGGTAGCTTTAAGAGATGACAGGATAGTATCAGTGCCGCTTGGTGATGTTTCGGGTAAGCTCAAGCTTGTTGAGCCTGCAAATCCGCTTGTCATCCAGGCACGTAATATGGGTACCAGCTTTGGAAATGAATAATTTTTTGTTGTCACAAGTATTCTTATAACAAAATATATGAAAAAACTTATTTTCGTCAGGCATGCAAAGGCTGAGCCGGAAGAGGAAATACCGGGCCTTTCCGATTTTGAAAGATCACTAACGCCGGGTGGTAAGAAAGTCTCAAAGTACATGGCTCAGCAATTTCTCAAAAAAGATACTTCCCCCGGTCTGATGATCACAAGTCCTGCATTCAGGGCGCTTGAAACTGCTTTTATTTTTGCTGAAGAAACCGGTGTAAGCTATGATGATGTGAGGCTTGAGAGCCGTTTATACTTCAATACAAATCTTGAAAAACTGCTTGAAATACTCTCTGAAATCAGTGAGGATGTGAATACTGTTTCTCTTTTTGGTCACAACCCGTCCTTCACAGATATGCCCGACAAATTATCGGCTGAAGGGTGCGAATCTGTTCCAAAAGCAGGAGTTGTATGCATAACTTTTAACACAGACAAATGGAGTGAAATAAAAAAACGTTCAGGCAAGATTGAATATTTTCTGAAACCTCCAAGATAAGAAAATGAGCAAGACATATATACCAAAGGAGATCAGCTGGCTGTCATTCAATGAAAGAGTGCTGCAGGAAGCTGAGAATAAAGATGTTCCATTGCTTGAACGTTTTAAATTCCTTGGTATTTATTCAAACAATCTCGATGAGTATTTCAGGGTAAGGGTGGCCACATTGAAAAGGTTGTCACAGATCGGATCAAGGTCGGGCGACATACTTGGATACAATGCTAAAGCAACACTGAAGAGAATTCATCAGATTGTATTGTCACAAAATGAAAAATTCGAGAAGATCTATTCAGATCTGCTTAAAGACCTAGAAAAACACAGGATCCATTTTGTAAATGAAAAAGAGCTTAATCCGGAACAGGCGGAATTCGTGCATACTTTTTTTCATAAGGAAGTTCGAACAAGGTTAATGCCTTTCCTTATTGGTAAGGACACTGAACTTCCCAATCTTACCGATGATGCTATCTACCTTGCGATCAGCCTCGTTAAAAAAGGCAGCGACAAAAAGAGATTTGCACTGCTTGAGATACCGACTAACGTGCTTCCTCGTTTCATAGTGCTTCCTGATGTCGGTGATGATAAGTATGTGATGTTCCTCGATGATGTCATCAGGTTCGGGTTGAAGGACATTTTCTTTCTTTTCGATTTCGATGAAGTCTCGGCTCATACGATCAAATTGACAAAGGATGCAGAACTCGACATTGCCGATGATATCTCAGAAAGTTATATCGACAAGCTTGAAAGAAGCCTTCAGCAACGGAAATGGGGTACACCCACAAGGTTCATATACGACAGGGATATGCCGAAAGATCTTCTTAAAATCCTTACAAGAAAGCTCAATTTTGGTCCTGCCGACGTGACTATCCCTGCAAACAGGTATCACAATTTCAAGGATTTCATGAAATTTCCGAACCTTGGAAAGAAGAAATTCTATTATGAACCGCTTCTGCCAATAACTCATCGTGATATTCAACCGGGCAAAAGCATACTGTCGGCAATAAACAGGAAAGACATTATGCTGATGTTCCCGTATCATGCATTCGACCATTTCATCGACCTGTTAAGGGAAGCTTCAATAGACCCTTATGTAACTTCGATTGAAATAACATTATATCGCCTTGCAAGAAACTCAAGCGTTATAAATGCGCTTATGAATGCGGTGAGAAATGGTAAAGAAGTTACTACTGTTGTTGAATTACAGGCCAGATTCGATGAAGAGGCAAATATCCTCTGGGGAAACAAGCTCAGAGATGAAGGAGTAAAGGTCATTTATGGCGTCCCGGGGCTGAAGGTACATTCAAAGCTCTGCCTGATCACACGCGTGAAAGGCGACTCCACACAGAGGTATGCTGCTGTCGGCACAGGAAATTTCAATGAGGATACTGCAAGATTATATACAGATCATCTTCTTCTTACTGTTAATAAGAAAATAACTAACGAAGTACTGAAAGCATTTAACTTTTTTAATGCCAACTACAAGAAAGAAAACTATTACCATCTTATTTTAAGCCCGTTCCTGCTAAGGAATAAAATCACCCTGCTTATTGAGAATGAAATCAAATACGCAAAGGCAGGAAAGAAAGCTTTCATTTACCTCAAACTCAATAATCTGACAGATTCTGAAGTCATAGATCAGCTTTATGAAGCAAGTAAAAACGGTGTCAATATCCGCCTCATAATCAGGGGGATGTCATCTCTTGTTCCGGGTGTAAAGGATCTAAGTGAAAACATAAAAGCAATAGGGATTGTCGACAGGTTCCTCGAGCATTCAAGATTCATGATATTCCATAACGGCGGAGATGAGGAATATTTCATATCCTCGGCAGATCTTATGACCCGCAATATAGAGCACCGGATAGAGGTTACATGCCCTGTTTTTGATGAAAGTATAAAAAAGGAAATGAAAGACATTTTCCTTTTGCAATGGAAGGACAATGTAAAAGCCCGTAAACTCGACGCTTCATTATCGAATGAATTCGTAAAGCACGAAAAAAAGGAGCTGAGATCACAGATTGAAGTATATAGCTATCTCAGGAAGGTGAACGAGAAATCAACTGAGAAATAGAACAAATCTTCTGATAATCTGTTTTATTTAGAATCATTCTAATTAAACAGATCATGAACAGGAGAGATTCATTACACAGGCTTGTTCTGGGAGGGACAGTTCTTTTCCTTTCTCCTTCGATACTGCAGAGCTGTACAAAAGATAATTCAGATCCGGGCAGAACACCAGGGCCGGGACCCGGATCAGGAATCGAGATAGATCTGTCATTACCTGAGAACGCAGCGCTAAACAATACAGGAGGCAGTAAGATAGTTCAGGCTATTCTTGTCGCAAACACGGGGAACGGGTACATAGCCCTTTCAAGTATATGTACACATCAAGGCTGTACAGTGGCATATAACGGAACTGCCGGAAAGATCCGGTGTCCATGTCATGGTTCAGAATACAGTACGACTGGCAGTGTGCTAAACGGACCGGCTACAGCCCCACTTGACAGATATACAGTCACAAAGTCCGGCAACATTCTGACAATTACAGCATAAAAATGAAGCTGTTCCTGCAGAGGAACAGCTTCAAACATGAATCTTAAATAAACAAAGTATATTACTCCGAAATCCAGGACAAAATTCTTTGAGAATCAGGTTTTTCTTTAGAATCAACAATATCGACTAGTTTACCGTTTTCATCGATGAGATATTTCTGGAAGTTCCATTTCACTTCGCTGTCTTTTACTCCGTTCAGGTTCTTTGATGTCAGCCATTTATAAATTGGTGACATGTCATCTCCTTTTACAGAGATTTTGCTCATCATTGGGAATTTTACACCGTAATTATCAGTGCAGAACTTCCTGATATCCTGGTTTGAACCGGGTTCCTGGCTGGCAAAGTTATTTGCCGGGAAGCCGATAATAACAAGCTGATCTCCATATTTTTCATACAATGATTCAAGTTCTTTATACTGTGGAGTAAAACCACATTTTGAAGCAGTATTTACAATCATAACTTTCTTCCCTTTCAGTGAGCTGAAATCAAATTCGTCACCTTCAAGAGTTTTTACTTTGAAATCATAAAAGCCGGTCTGCGAAAAAGAAACAACTGATAAAATAACTGAGAAAAGACTAACCATTACAGTTTTTTTCATGTCGGATGCATTAATTTTACAGCATAAACAAACTGTAAGTATTATATGTTCAGGAAGACCTGGAAACAAATAAAGATAATTGTTATTGCAGTAGCTATAATCCTCTGCATACCCCGCTCAATACTGCCTGTGTTATCGCAAAGCGAGAATATTGAGTTTTACATCAGGCTCAACGATGCGGAGAAGAGACTGAATGAGTATAAGGACGACAGGAAGGCGCTTGAGCTCAAGCTTGATCAGCTGGATGTTATAAACAGGAGCCGTAAAAGATTCAATGCAAAACCTGTAAAGCTCGACATACTTGCATCACGTGTTGCCAACAAGATGAGTCGTGAAGCTGCTGAGAAGAACTTTGTGGGGCACTGGAACACAGAAGGCGAGAAACCATACCACAGGTATGCCTTTGCGGGAGGATATGATCATGTATCTGAAAATGCATTTGGTGAATGGTCATCACAGGATTATACAGACACTCCTGAAGTAATAGCTTCAATGATGAAAGGCGGCCATGAAACTTTTATGAAGGAAAAAGCTCCAAACGATGGTCATAAGCAGACTGTGATAGCAAAAGACCATAACTTTGTCGGAATAGGCTACTGCCTTGAAGGAAAGCAGTTCAGGTATTATGAGGAGTTCATAGACAGGTACTATACATTCGAAAACATTCCTTCTGAACTTAAGCCCGGTGAAAAAGCAAACATCACAATTAAGACTGATGGCAAAAACTTCCTCTATTTCATGATTGTCTATTATGAAAAATTCCCCGACGCGATGAATCCGAAAGAGATATCGAGACGGGGAAGCTATTCTGATTTCACCAATGATCAGTATCAGCAGGTATATGCCTGGGATCTTGCAAAAGTCAGGAACGGGAACTCTTATACAATACCGTTGTCGTTCAGGAAAGAAGGTCTATACTATATACATATATTCTCCGATCCTAAAGAATACACTAAGCCGACAAACCTTAATACAAAAGGTAAAACACCATACAGCGGGATAGTGATTAAGGTGAAAGACTAAGCTGTTATTTCTTTACCTCAGTTGTTTCATTAATATCCATAACAACAGGAAATGAATAGCCTTCATTCGGCATTTCCATATTACCCGTCATTTTTGTAGTTGCAGTGTGTTTAATAAAATAACCTGACTCGGGGGAAAACCAGGTTGTTTCTGTTCCTGTGAAGTTACCTGAAGTCTGCATGACCATGCCCTGCACCTCATTCTTCATCTTGCTTGTACCCGTGGTGTTGCTTGTGATTTTTGCGCAATTTACTCCATCGATCTGTTCAAAACCTTCAAATTTGTTCTCAGAAGTCATATAAGTTACCTGCGAGCTTGCACCTGATGAATTATCCAAAGTGTCAACTGAATTCCATGTAAATCCGGGATCAACTTTGCCTTCGGGGAGTACCGGGAAAAAATCGGCAAATGAAGCTGAAAGATTGGCGGGACCCTGCCCGGGTATAGTAAATGTCATGTTCTTAGCGCCGGAAAGATCTTCAACTTTACCATTTGGTTTCAGTGCGAGATTAAAAGATTTACCATTGACCTCGCTGACTGCGCCACCCATCATTCCCTGGGGTGAGTCGATTACTTCTGCAAGAGTATCTACTGTTATCGTAAGATTAGTCCCTCCGGCTGATTTAATATTACAACCTATGAGATTTGTTACGTAAACATCCATAGCCTGTCCCTGTATATCCAGAGACTGACGGATTGTTTGATTCTTTATATAGCTAACAGGTTTCCCGTCAGGGTAATGATAATTCATGCTGACGTTTTTCTGTGAAAAAGCGCTGAAGCTGATAATCAGGATTACAGCTGCTGAAAGGATAGTTTTTTTCTTCATATTCAAGGATTTATTTCTAAAATTAAACAAATTCCCCGGATTTTCAAATTTCATACTCCAACACTCATACACTCTTAAACCACCCCGGACACGAAATAAGCACCCCGGCCAGGCATATAGATTTTAATATAAACGAGTATTTGTCGCCTGTCCACCCCTCCTTGAAAAAGGAGGGGAAATTTCTACAGAGGGCATTTCAGTATAACCATGAATTATGACGTTTGTTGAAGCTATTTTAATAGCTAATAAAGGGACAGTAAGTTTCCCCTCCTTCCAATTGAGGGGTGGTCGGGGCTATCCTCGTACAGCACTTGAAAATGTAATTCCCCGACCGGGGTGGTTGAGTAGTTTATTCGTTTACGCCTGAACCACTCCGTACAGGTAGAAGTCAAAACCACCCCGGCCAGGCAGCTATATTTTCATAATTTATCAGAAATTGTCCCCTGGCCACCCCTCCTTTGGAAGGAGGGGAAATTTTAGATAAGAAAATTTCAGAACAACTATAAGTTAATTCAATGTTTGCTTAAGCTCTTTTAATAATTAATAAATTAAGGCATTGTAAGTTTCCCGTCCTTTCAAAGGAGGGGTGGTCGGGGCTAAACTCATTGAGCACTTGAAATTGTTTTTCCCCGACTGGGGTGGTTTTACATATCTTCTCTCCACTGTGATCTGTCGGGAAGCGATGGCTCTTTAAGCTTTGGCGAAGGTTTTGAATTCAGTTCCTGCAGAAGGACCTCAACAGCTTTCTCAACGCATGGATCTATTCCTTTTGCAAGCTGTTCAGGACGATCAACAACTTCGATGTCGGGATAAACACCAACACCTTCGATTATCCATCCCTGATCTTTATCAAATATACCGAACTGAGGTACTGATACGTTTCCTCCGTCGACAAGACGGGCATTACCTGAGATCCCGATAAGACCTCCCCAGGTGCGGGTTCCGATAAGCTTACCAAGTCCCATTTTTTTGAAGAAATACGGGAAAGCATCGCCACCCGAGCTTGAATAACCGTTAATAAGCATCACTTTAGGTCCATCGTTTGCAATAGCCGGCGATTTTGAAGGGATAAGACCATTCCTGTGCCAGTAGATCAGAGTATGTCTGTCAAGCAGATCAGCCATCCTGTCCGGAATAAAACCTCCCCCATTATACCTGTCATCGATAATGAGAGCTTCTTTGTTGAAATATGCATACATGCCCTGGAAAAGCTCCTTGTTGCCCTGGGTTGATGTATTCGGAACATGGATATAGCCTATTCTTCCGCCTGAAAGCTTATCAACCATTGCACGGCGTTCATCAACCCATTTCAGGTACATCAGCTCCAGCTCTGTTGAAGTAGGTTTTATCATCGAGGTTCTTGCACCTTCAGGAACAGGTATTGTATTCACTGATATTTCAATTGTTTTTCCTGCCGTGTTTTCAAGGAACATGTACGGGTTATCGGCAGTCGTAACGTTTTTCCCGTTAATACTTATGATATAATCGCCTTCATTAACGTCAACACCCTGTTCCGTAAGCGGCGATCTGCGTGAAGGTTCCCAGTTTTCTCCCCTGTAAATGTCAGTGATGCGATATCGTCCTGATGCATCGTCTGCAGTAAGCTGGGCGCCAAGAAGCCCGTTTTCGATTCTTTTCGGCCGTTCAAAATCACCCCAGTCAACATAGGTATGCCCGGCATTGATTTCAGCGACGATCTCATTTATAATATAATCAAGATCGGCTCGATGACTTACTGAAGGTATCAGTGCACTGTACCTGTCGCGTACTTCTTTCCAGTTTACTCCATGAAGGTTTGAAGCATAAAAATAATCCCTGACGATCCTCCATGCATCAACATATATCTGGTTCCATTCCTTTACAGGATCGATCTTCATCTCAAGACCGCTCAGATTCATCTTGCCCACACTGGCTTTCTGGCCGGGAGTGATCTTTGAAATTCCATAATCCCCGCCGGAGGAATACATCAGCATCTTTCCATCCGATGAAACAACAGCATTTGAAGCCCTGTCAAGAATTTCTTCTGATTTCTGGTCATTTGTATTATACTTCATTACTTTCCCCTTGTTCATATAGAGGAAACCTCCGTCAACGGCGCCAATGATCCTGTATTCGTCGCCTTCACCGGGGATAGCCATTATCCTGTCATTGAAACCTTCAAAATCAACATTAACTGTTACAGGCTTAGCTGTTTCAGCAGCCGTAGTCTGTGCACTACCATTTTTCTTATCCTTTACCGGAGTTTCAGTTTTAGAAGGAGTTTCCTCCTTCACTGTTTCAATGTCGTTCTTATCTTTGAAAAGCTTTGGGCTTTTATCTGTCAGGGCGACAGCATACATACGAGTTGCATTATTGTATACATAATCAAACTCAAAACTCGAGAATGAAAGATTGAAATCGCGGTTTGATATGAAGAACAGGTAATTTCCATCAAGGCTGAAAACCGGATTGTCATCAGAAAAGACCCCATCCGTTGCCTGTCTCGTTTTGCCTGTTGTGATATCGAACAGCCATAGCGAGTTTTCAGTATTATCGCCAGGTTTGGAATAAGCAATCCACCTTGAATCGGGGGAGAAGCTATAACTGCGGAGCTCTTCGGAAGAACCCTGGTCAACATCAGTTATCTTACCTGTGGAAACCTCGAGAAGTCTCAATTTCAATGTTCTATCCGAGAACAGAAGATATTTGTTGTTTGGTGACCAGAGGGGTTGGTACTTCCATGCTGAAGAATTAAAAGTTACCTGTTTTGGTGTGGCTCCTTTTTTATTTTCAAGCAAATAGAGCTCATATTCACCTGTTGCGTCAGAGTAATATGAAATATACCTGCCATCGGGCGACCATGTCGGGAATATTTCACGTATTCCCTGAGTCTGTGTGAGATTTTCAGTGATTCCATCCTCAGCCGGAACCGAGAAGATATCACCCCTGACATCAAAGAGCGCTCTTTTGCCTGTTGGAGAAACTGCGAAGCTGTGAATGTTCGTAGCCACGTTCTTATAATAAGGAACCAGGTTTGGATTATCAAAGTTTACGTTGATATGCAATCTTTCCGGTTCATTAGTCTTAAGGTTAAGCTTCCAGAGATATCCTCCATTCTCATAAACAAGAAAATCACCGTTTCCGGATGGCCACATAACATCGAAATCAGCATGCTTTGTGACCTGTTTCGTTTCCTTTGTAGATGTGTTGTATTGCCAGATATTGAGCTTCAGATCACGGTCAGATGAAAAGAAAATGTTATCACCTGCCCATACGGGAAGCTGGTCGGTACCGGGAAAGTTTGTAATCTGCTCCGAAGTATTAGCTTTAAGATCATATATCCACAGGTCGGAAGCCCTTCCTCCTTTATATCTTTTCCAGTTACGGAATTCCCTGTCAACAGGAGTAAAAACGATTTTGGAGCCATCAGGGGACAATACACCAAATCCGCCGTTAACAATTGGAAGCGGTTTTTCAAGTCCGCCATCAAGACTGACAAGAAAATATTTTCCCTGACGTTCGCCGAATGAAGTCCTGTTTGCACGGATCAGTATCTGTTTGCTATCGGGAGTCCAGTCGAGCACGACATCATCCCATCCGCCTCTTGGAGGCATTACTCCTACTGAATTGTACCATGTAAGCTGCCGTGGAACTCCTCCGTTTGAGGGTATAACGAAAATCTGGCGCGTTCCGGAGTATTCGCCTGAGAAAGCTATCCATTTTCCGTCTGGTGAAATCTTTGGAAAAAGTTCAAGCCCTTCATGTGTAGTGATATGACGGGCTTCACCTCCATTGGAGTTTACGGTCCAGATGTCGCCTGCATACACAAAAGCGATCAGCCCGTTATTTATGTCAGGAAATCTCAGCATCCTGACATCGTCAGCAGCATAAGCACTGCTGAATACGGACAGAGTAAATAATATTGCAATACAATTAAATAAACGTTTCATTGATTTATAGTTAGAATTGAAGGGAATAAATATACGAATTTTACTGATCAGGGATCATTCCTGAAAAATCATGATGATTTTATTTAGAAAGAGAATCAATAATTGATTTTTACAATTTTCATGATTATTTCCCGTTGTTTTTCCTAATATTAGCCATCTAAAATTCTTTACTCCCGCCAAATACTAAACAGATAATATATCCATGAGAACAAGAAGCTATGAGGAGAAGCAGCTGTCAAAAAAAATATTTGAGATTGAGAACATTGCTGCAGAGATAAGCATCGAGCTTGACCATATATTCAGGGAGCTTGATCGCAAGGGGAAATGGGATGAGTTCATGCTTAATCTTGATAAGGTGAAGCCTAAAAAGAAATATAGCATGGCTGAAGTATCTCCGGAGAATTATTACGAAAGCCTTCATTTTGCATTCGATATGCTGAGCAAGACAGATGAGTTTAAGGCAGCCGTGGAGCTGGCTGCCACCGAAGCCGATCTTCTTAAGGGAAGGGGAATAAATGAAATAGCATTATCTGAAGAACTTAACGATTTTCTCAAAACCATAGGTGTTAGTATTGATCCCGGCATCTCAAACGCACCTCCGATAAAAAATGACAAATACTGCGATCGTATCTGTCTTTTTAACCTTAAGAGCGCAAGGATATTGCGTTTCATGGAGAAATCGCTGTGCACTCTTAAAGAAAGCAAGACATATATTTTCATGAAATATTGCTGAACCATTCTGGCCTGTTTCACGGGGAAAAAAAGTCTTTCACCGGTAAAATAAGTTTATTTGTCTATTTTATTTTTTTAAGGCTAAGGGGATATTTACCTTGTAGTTCGACAGTAATCTCTTAGTACTCCTCGTACTTTGTTCGAACGGCACCATTCCTTAAAAAATCTATTCTTCGATACCACTTGGTGCCGTTCTCTTTATTGAAATAACTTATCGGGATAACCAGATTGATATTTCGAACCTTTTCCACTTCTGTTATGTTAGCCATAATAAATAAAACAATCTATCATGGCAAGAGTAAAAACAGCGCCTATACAGGTACAGAAATATCTTAAGGGCATGGATTATCCCGCAGCAAAAAAGGATCTTATCGACAAAGCAAAAGAAAACAAAGCCCCTGAAGAAGTTATTACAATGCTTGAACAGATTAAATCAAACAAGTTCAATGATCCTGCAGAAGTGAGCAAAGCACTGGGTGATTCGGAGTGAGTACGGGCTGCTAAACAACCAGCCCTGTACTCTCCGGAAAAGATCACTGTTTTGGTGGATGGCTCATCATCGATGAATCGGGATTGTCATGTTTCATGTTATTCATGTTGTCTTTCATCATGCCTCCCATCCCCTTGCCATCCTGATGCATCATCTTCATCATCATAGATTGCATCTCAGGGTTATTCATCATCTCCCTGCACATTTCCCTCATAGCAGAAGTATCATTTTTCATCTGCCCCATCATTCTTGACATCATTTCCTTACGCAATGCACTGTCAGATGCTATCTGGCTCATGCATGCCTCAACAGAGCTACTGCTCATCCCCGATCCCATTCCCTGCTTTTCCTGTTCGTTCTGCTTTACCTGGGCATTAAGCGCAGAAACAGAGATAAAGAATAAAACAATAACCGCCGCCAGTAGATTTTTGCTTTTCATTTTAAATAAGATTAAGTTTCAGACAATCGAAAAATTTCGCAAAACGGCAATACAACAAAAAGAAAAGCTGTTTTGTTTAATTTTCTGTGAAACATATAACAAATCATCCGATGTATAGAGAAGATTTGTTATAATTGTCAAAATCAATATATTTATGACTGATAAATAATACAGCAACGAGATGGTTTTTATAGGATCACGAAGCAGGTATTCAGAATTTAAGGAAGACTTCCTTAATGATACAGGTTTAAAGAGCGAGGAAAATCCCGGAATTTACGCCCAGTATGTTACAGCAAGGTTTACCGATCAGAATCACAAGATACTGACCGAGCTTATGGCTGAAATCCGTGAGATGCAGAAGAGTATAAAGAAACTCTGAACAAGGCTTCAGAACCTGATCTTATATCTTTCAATGATTTCCTCAAGATTATTGCTTGTCAATGGTTTACTCCAGAAATCGATGACAGATTCATAGTTTTTTGCATTGAATTTATCATCTTCCATGACCGAGTTTGTCAGAAGTATCAGTCCAGTCTCAGGAAAATAATTCCTGTAGTGCGCCTCGTAGAATTCTATGAACTCAAAACCATTCATTCCGGGAAGATTAAGATCCACAAATATGAGATCCGGAAAATCATCGAATTTCATGCATTCATCAAGGTGCTTTATTGCTTCTTTTCCTGATCTTCTGTATTCAACATTTTCAACTCCTGACATGTTCAGGATCAACCGGCTCAGTTCATTGCTTATTTCATCATCATCAAGTATAAATATCTTCATTGGTTCAGGATTGTTTCATCAGTAACAATTATTCAGGTGCTTCGTTCATCAGAAATTAAGTTTTAAGAAAGTTTTAACTCCTGAAATATTCGTTTTAATGAATAAAACCTTGTGGTTTTCAACTCATTTTTTGTGTTTACAATGTGGTTGAAAATCATTATCTTTATATCTTCTGTTTAAACATAATCCTACACTCTTTGATGCATATACAGGTGATTAAATTCTGGCCGTTCATTCTTTATGCGATTGCTGTGCTTTTTGTTGTGGGCGTTATGATCGGATTGTCCTACATATTGGGTGAAAAGCACAACGAAAGAGATACTGGCAAGCCTTACGAATCAGGTATGCCGCCAACTGGTAATGCCAGGTTGAGGTTTTCCTCTCATTTCTACCTTATAGCGATATTCTTTGTTATTTTCGATCTTGATTCCGTTTTTATTCTTGTGTGGGCAACTTCGTTCCGGGAACTTGGTTTTACCGGCTATATTGGAGTTGCCATATTTATTATGATACTTATCGTTGTACTTATCTATGAAATAGGTATAAAAGCTCTCGATTTCGGCCCAAGCGGTAAGAAAATCCTGAAATACAAAAAAAGATACAAAGATGAACATTGAAAGCCGGGAATATGGATCCGTAGAAAAACCTTTTCTTTTAACCCGCCTGCAGGATCTGCTTGCATGGGGCAGGAAAAATTCAATATGGCCCTTTAATTTCGGTCTTTCGTGCTGTTACGTTGAAATGGCTACAGCAATAACAAGCCGTTATGATATTGCGCGTTTTGGAGGAGAAGTAATAAGAGGCACACCAAGGGAAGCTGATATGATGGTAATTGCCGGAACAGTGTTTATTAAAATGGCGCCCGTAATAAAGAAGCTTTATGAACAGATGATGGAACCCCGCTGGGTTATCTCAATGGGATCATGTGCCAATTCAGGTGGTATGTATGATATATATAGTGTTGTGCAGGGTGTTGACAAATTTCTTCCTGTCGATGTTTATGTACAGGGTTGTCCACCCAGGCCGGATACATTTCTCCAGGGTCTACTTTTGTTACGTGAACTCGCAGGAAATGAAAAAAGGCCCCTAAGCTGGACAGTAGGACCACAGGGTGTTATAAAGCCTGAAAAACAATCAATGCGTGATATTCTTACCGCGGAACGGAAAGAAATGAAAACGCTGACTCCTCCGAACTTCATGAAAAAACCTGAAATCAATACTAAAAATGAATAGTCCTGCACTTCTTACTTCAATTAAGGAGAGTATTGATGAAAACCTGATCCTTTCAGCCACGGAAACTGCTGACAATGTGCTTACATTATGGGTCAGGCAGGAAGGAATTGACTCTTTGCTCAGGTATCTTAAATATTCTGCAGACAGGCCTTTTCGCATGCTTTACGACATCACTGCTGTTGATGAGAGAAGAAGATCGGTCAGAAACGAACACATCGCCGACTTCACTCTTGTCTATCATGTCATGTCACTTGAAAGAAATGAAGATATAAGAATTAAAGTTCCCTTAAATGGCGAGTACCCTGCTGTGAAAAGCATAACCGGAATCTGGCCATCAGCAAACTGGTATGAGCGTGAGATCTATGATATGTTCGGGATTACTTTCACAGGGCACCCTGACCTGAGAAGAATACTTATGCCAATTTCCTGGAATGGACATCCACTCAGGAAAGAATATGCCGCAAGAGCTACTGAAAGGGAAAATTTTGAGCTTGATGAACAGCTAAGGAAACTTTCAGATGAAGAATACAGGTTTAAACCTGAAGACTACGGGATGAAAACAGGTACGGCTGAGACTGATTTCATGTTTATAAACATCGGTCCGCAACACCCCGGAACTCATGGGCTTTTAAGGCTTGTTGTCCAGCTCGACGGCGAAGATATTGTCGACATTGTTCCCGATATCGGATATCATCATCGGGGCGCCGAGAAAATGGGTGAAAGACAGTCGTGGCACACATATATTCCGTATACGGACCGTGTCGACTATCTCGGAGGTACGCTTAACAATCATGCATATCTCCTCTCAGTTGAACAGATAGCAGGCATACTAGTGCCCGACAGGGCAAAAACTATCCGCATAATGCTCGATGAGCTTTACAGGATACAGAGCCATCTTGTATTTCTTGGCACCTATGCACAGGATCTTGGACAGATGTCTCCGGTTTTCTATGCCTTCAATGACAGGGAAAGAGTGTTCGACATAGTACAGGCAATTACAGGAGCAAGAATGCATCCTTCCTGGTTCAGGATCGGAGGCGTCGCACATGATCTTCCGGATGGATGGAAAGAGATGATACAGGAATTCATTAACTACTTCCCGCGTACAATTAAAGAAATTGAAAAAACTGTTGTAAGGAATGCGATCTTCAAAGGCAGGACAATAGGGATTGGCGCATATACAGCAGGAGAAGCCGTTGAGTGGGGAGTAACAGGGCCGGGATTGCGGGCATCAGGGATTGAATGGGATTTCAGAAAGAAAAGACCCTACTCAGGATATGAAAATTTTGAGTTTGAAATACCGACAGGGAAGAATGGCGATTGTTTCGACCGCACACTTGTAAGAATGGAGGAAATGCGCCAGAGTCTGAGGATTATACAGCAATGCATAGACAACATGCCTTCGGGACCATATAAATCTGATCATCCTCTTGCAACACCTCCACTGAAGGAAAGGACAATGGAAGATATAGAGACTCTGATCCATCACTTTCTTTCTGTGACCTGGGGACCGGTAATACCTGCCGGAGAAGCTATGATCCCATTCGAGACATCAAGAGGAAGCAACGGATACTATCTTATAAGCGATGGCGGAACATCAGCATACAGATCAAGGATTCGTACTCCAACATTCGCACATGTACAGATGCTGCCTTTAATTGCAAAGGGATACACAGTTCCCGACCTGCTTTCAATTCTTGGGGCAATAGATTTTATTTTATCAGATCTTGACAGATAAACTATAAGAAAATAAGGATGCTTAGTGAATCGGAAAAGAATGAGATTGAAGCTGAAATGAGGCTTTACCCTTACAGGGGAGCCGTTTGTATAGATGCTCTTAAAATAGTCCAGCAGCACAGGGGATGGATCTCAGATGAAGCCATTGCTGATGTTGCTTCAATAACTGGACTGTCTGTTGACGAAGTAGACGGTATAGCGACTTTCTATACAAGGCTCTACAGGAAACCTGTAGGCAGGAATGTCATCCTCATCTGCGACGGGATAAGCTGTATGATCACCGGCTATGAATCTTTATATGAATATATCTCCGGAAGGATTGGAATCAGGTTTGGTGAAACAACAAAAGATGAAAGGTTCACTCTCTTGCCTGTTTCCTGCCTTGGTGATTGTGATAATGCCCCTGTAATGATGATAAATGATGATCATTATAACAAGCTCACAAAGAGTAAAATCGATGATATTCTTGAAAACTATCTGTGAGAATTTATGGAAGCTCCTTTAACAGAATATATTAAAAATCATCCACTTCCCGGTTCGATAAAGGAATATGAGAAGGCAGGAGGATTCAATGGAGTCAGAAAGGCGTTGAGGGAGATGTCTCCGGCTGATGTAACAAATCTTGTGAAAGCTTCGGCACTTACCGGACGTGGCGGCGCCGGCTTCCTTACAGGACTGAAGTGGAGCCTTATCCCTGAATCGGATCCGCGCATGAGATATCTTGTTGCCAATGCGGATGAGATGGAGCCGGGCACATTCAAGGACAGGTACCTTCTTGAAAGAAACCCTCATCAGCTTATTGCAGGGATGATCATTGCAGCGTATGCAATAAAAGCCGAAAAAGCATATATTTTCCTGAGATGGGCGTATAAGAAAGCTGAGAAAACATTAAAAAGCGCAATTTCTGAAGCTTACGATGCAGGATACCTGGGTAAAAATATTCTTGGAACAGGTTTCAATCTCGACATTCATGTACACCAGAGCGCAGGAAGATATATATGTGGTGAGGAAACAGCGCTCCTCTCCTCTCTTGAGGGAAAACGGGGAATACCACGTGCAAAACCGCCATACCCTGCTACAATGGGATTGTTTGGACATCCAACAGTTGTAAATAATGTTGAGACTCTTTGCTGGATATCGCATATAGTTGAGAAAGGAGCCGGCTGGTTTATGAAGCTGAGCCTCTCGGAAAAAGAAGGAGGCACAAAGCTATTTGGTGTCAGCGGAAATGTCAAAAACCCCGGTCTGTGGGAGCTCCCGATGGGTACACCCATGAGGGAAATAATTGAAAACTATGCAGGTGGTATGCTAGAAGGTTATAAATTAAAGGGTATAATACCTGGTGGAGGTTCAACTGATTTCATGACTCCCGATCATATTGACACAAAAATGGATTTTGAGTCTCTCAGAGCAGCCGGAAGCAGGCTTGGTACCGGGACAATGATCATACTTGATGATAAAACATGCCCTGTTGCATTCATCCTTAATCTTATTAAGTTTTTTTCTGCTGAGAGCTGCGGCTGGTGTACACCATGCCGTGAAGGGCTACCCTGGAGCGAAAAGATCCTTCAATCATTTGAAGACGGTACTGCAAAGCCCGGAGATATTGATATACTTGAGTTTCACACACGCTTTATGGCTCCGGGAAATACATTTTGCGCCCATGCACCTGGAGCAATGGAACCTTTGCAGAGCGGAATAAAATATTATCGTGACGATTTCATGAGACATATCAAAGATAAACATTGTCCCTGGAAATGAAGAAAGTAAAGATTCATATTGACGGGAATGATTATGAGGCAGAAGAAGGAAAAAACCTGCTTCATACATGTCTTGCACTTGGATTTAATATCCCGTATTTCTGTTATCATCCTGCCTTCGGATCTGTAGGCGCCTGCAGACAATGCGCCGTAAAGAAATACAGGAATACCGACGACAAACGCGGAAGGATAATTATGTCGTGCATGGAACCTGTTGCGGAAGGACTAATAATTTCAACTGACGATCCTGAAGTAATTGATTTCAGAAAATCAATTATAGAAGCCTTGATGACAAATCACCCGCATGATTGTCCTGTCTGCGATGAAGGAGGGGAATGTCATCTCCAGGATATGACAGTGATGACAGGTCATAACTACAGGAGATTCGGGTTCAGAAAAAGAACTTATCTGAACCAGGATCTCGGTCCATACATAAATCATGAAATGAACAGGTGCATCCAGTGTTACAGGTGCGTCAGGTTCTACAGGGATTATGCAGGCGGAAGTGATCTTCATGTTTTCGGATCAGCAGCACATGTATATTTCGGAAGACACAGCGACGGTATGCTCGAAAGCATATTCAGCGGAAATCTCGTGGAGGTCTGCCCTACAGGAGTCTTCACAGATAAAACACTCAGCAATCATTACACAAGGAAATGGGATCTTACAAATTCACCATCAATATGTACAAAATGCAGTGTCGGCTGCAATATTATTATAGGAGAAAGATATGGCAATGTAAGGCGTGTACGATCGAGATATAACTATGATGTTAACGGGTATTTTATATGTGACCGTGGCAGGTTCGATTATGAATATATCAACAGCCCTGACAGAGTAAAAGATATCAGAATTAATACCACAAGATCCGGGAACTCACGTGATAAAGATGAAAAAGATTCACTTCTGTCCCTACGGAATGCAGTAAAAGGGAAAAATCTTACAGGAGTAGGATCACCAACAGCTTCGCTTGAATCGAACTTTGCACTTCAGATGCTTGTTGGTAAAGAAAATTTCTATAATGGTGTTCCACCGGAGGAATCTTCATTCGTCAGAGAAGCAATAAGAATAATGAAAGATGGCAGATTCTATTCTCCATCGCTTAAAGATATTGAGAAATGTGACGCAATACTGATATTGGGGGATGATCCCCTTATCTCTGCTCCTATGCTCGCACTTGCGATCAGACAGGCAACCCGGAACAAATCATTTGATATTGCAGCAAGAGCAGGAATACCTGGATGGAACGATGCAGCAGTAAGGGATATAGGGCATAATGAATACAGCCCCCTGATAATTGCATCACACTCAGGATCAGCACTCAAAGAGATTGCAACCTGTACAATTGAAGGCTCTGATGAAGATATTGGGGATTTCGGAAATAAAATTGCCGGCATCCTGAGCAAACCTGAACTCACAGGAAATCAGCCGGATAATTCAAAAAATGATCCTGTTTCAAAAGCAGCAGCGTTACTGTTTCAATCTAAGAATCCTCTCATTGTAGCCGGTTCAGCAACAAGTAATCCGGGTATTCTTAAGTCAGCGGAAAAAATATGTCAATCACTTGTCAATCCGGAAAGAACAGTATCGTGTTCGATAATTTTCAATTCATGCAACAGCCTGGGACTTGGATTGCTGGAAGGAAAAGACATAGACTATATATCAAAAAACAAATCAGAAAAAGGTACGCTTATAATTCTTGAAAATGATATATATAAAAACCTGAAAAGAGAAAAAGCTGAAGAAATAATAAATGGATTTGAGAGAATAATTGTTATTGATCATAGCTCAGGTGAGACATCATTTAAAGCTGATATATTTCTTCCTTCCGGAACATTCGCTGAGTCAACAGGTACAATTATTAACAATGAAGGGAGGGCGCAAAGATATTACAGGGTACTCCCCCAAGACAGTAATGTAAAAGACAGTTGGAAATGGATATCTGAGATTATAAGGTTCAATGATCAGGAAAACAACTGGTACAATTTCGATGACGTATCAGCTTCATTTTCAGACTTTTATCCATTTTACTCAATTATAAATGAATCATTCCCCAGGGCAGATACAAGGTATACAGGTGATACTATTCCCCGGCAATTTGCAAGATTCAGTGGCCGTACAGCAATGAATGCAAATATAAACGTTCATGAACCGAAACCTCCGCAGGATTCTGACTCGCCTCTCAGTTTCAGCATGGAAGGATACAGGGGAGTTGCTCCTTCCTGTCTTACTCCGGAGTATTTATCACCAGGCTGGAATTCGGCTCAGGCAATAAATAAAAGTCTTCGGGAACCAGGGGGGAAATATATCGGAGAAGAATGTGGTGTAAGGTTATTTGAAAAGAAAAAGACGTAAAATGAAATATATTTTCATTGTACTCGGAGTCTTATTAATTCCACTCACAATAGCTGCCGGTCTGATCTGGGTGGAAAGAAGGCTTCTTGCATTATTCCAGGACAGGTACGGGCCAAACAGGGTTGGCCCCTTTGGACTTCTGCAGGTTTTTGCTGACGTCATTAAAATATTTACAAAAGAGGATTGGATCCCTCCATTTTCAGATAAGGGAGTATTCGTCATTGCCCCGGCAGTGGTAATGGTTACAATTATGCTGACTTTTGCTGTTATTCCTTTCACAGCAGGGTTCCAGGTGATTGATTCAAACATCGCGGTTCTCTTCTTTCTTGGAAACTCATCTCTAGGCGTATATAGCGTGGTGCTCGGTGGCTGGGCATCGAATAACAAGTATGCGCTTCTGGGCTCAATGCGTGCCTCAGCCCAGATGCTCACATACGAGGTTTTCATGGGTCTTTCCCTGGCCGGCGTTGTTATGATTGCAGATAGCTTCAGTCTGACTGATATTGTTGAATCACAAAAAACCGGATGGTTCTTCATCCCTCAGTTTATCGGATTTATTGTATTCTTCATAGCCGGACTTGCAGAAACGCACAGGGCGCCTTTTGATCTGCCGGAAGCCGAAGGTGAGCTTGTAGCAGGGTATCATTCAGAATATTCAGGGATGAAATTCGGAATGTTCTTCGTCGGTGAATATCTTGGAATAACGCTTATCTCCGCCCTGATTGCTACAATGTTCTTC
The DNA here is from genome assembly GCA_036261265.1 of Bacteroidales bacterium. Lineage (GTDB taxonomy): Bacteria > Bacteroidota > Bacteroidia > Bacteroidales > VadinHA17 > LD21. The sequence continues at coordinate 16,761 of DATALC010000066.1, read as the reverse complement.
GGAGGATGGCTAGGTCCTGATTTCCTTCCACCTTTTTTCTGGTTCTTTCTTAAGACTTTCATCTTCATCTTCATTTTCATTCTAATCAGGGCTTCGTTGCCAAGGCCAAGATATGACCAGCTTATGGAGGTGGGATGGAAAATAATTCTGCCTCTTGTACTTCTAAATATTCTTATTACGGGAGCAATCCTTATACATCTGAATAAACCATGATCAGCATACTCAGAAGCATCTGGCTTACATTCCTTCATTCTTTCAGGAAACGCGAAACACGCGGTTATCCTGAAAAGAAACCTGAATTACCACCTCGTTTCAGAGGCAGGATAATACTGTCGCGTGACCCTGACGGGAACGAACGATGTGTTGCGTGTTACCTGTGTGCAGCAGCCTGCCCTGTTGATTGCATATCGTTGCAGGCAGCAAATGGTGAGAATGGAAGAAGATATCCCGAGTTCTTCAGAATAAATTTTTCAAGGTGCATCTTCTGTGGTTTCTGTGAAGAAGCTTGTCCTACTTATGCAATACAGCTCATTCCTGAATTCGAGATGAGTGAATATAAAAGATCTTCAATGGTTTATGAGAAGGAAAATCTTCTTATAAGCGGTGAAGGGAAATATCATGGTTATAATTTCTATAAAGTGGCAGGTGTCGATTTTGGAGTTAAAGGAAAAGGCGAAGGTCAGAACGAAGAGCCTCCTGTCGATTATAAAAATCTTATTCACTGATGGACCTGATTTTCTATATAGCATCGGCAATCGCAGTTATCTCAAGCATAGCTGCTATTACAAATCATAATGCAATACATGCATTACTATATCTCATATTGTCCTTGTTGTCAGTTTCAGTTATCTTTTATATAATGGGTGCGCCTCTCGTTGCAGCCCTTGAAGTTCTTGTCTATGCGGGAGCTATTATGGTTCTGTTCATATTCATTGTTATGATGTTAAATGTGGGTATGGAGAAAGAAATTGAAAGACGGCTGTTAAGTCCTGGGATGTGGATATTCCCTGCCATTTTAGCTGCCGGGCTTCTCGCAATACTTATATATGCATTCAATGATTTTAAATCTTTGACATCTGTTAATTCGATTGGCCCGAAACAAGTCGGGATAAAACTTTTTACAACTTACCTTCTTGCTGTTGAGCTTGCCGCAATACTGCTGCTTGCAGGTATTGCAGGATCATATCATCTTGGGAAACAAAAAAAGAAGATCATTCACAGGTTCATGAAAATTGAAAAATCTGAAAAAATCTGATCTATGTTAACGGTCCCGCTGAATATTCAGATGCTTGTCGCCGCATTGCTCTTTCTCACAGGGCTTACAGGTTTTCTTGTGCGAAGGAACATAATCTTCATGTTAATGAGCATTGAAATTATGCTTAACAGTGCAGCGTTTCTCTTCGTACTTGCAGGAGCTCACTGGATGCAGGCCGACGGGCAGGTCATGTTTATTTTCATTCTTACTGTTTCGGCTGCTGAAGTATCTGTCGGCCTTGCGCTCATACTTCAGATGTATCATCATTTCCGCACATTAGATGCGGATGCTCTGAGAAAACTTCATGATAAAAAGCCTGAGAAGGAATAAAAATGAATATTTCGGACTATATATGGCTTATACCGGCGCTTCCACTGATGACCTTCCTCATCATAAGCGTCTTTGCCAGGAAATTAAGCAATACATTTACTTCAATACTTGCAGTCTTGTCGGTAAGCGTCTCCGCTCTTCTGACAATTATTACAGGCATCGGGCTGCTCAAAGACAATTCAGGTTCTATGGTGTACTCAGACTACATCTATACATGGATGAGCATTGGAGGTTTTGATGTGTCTGTAAGCTTTCTCCTTGATCCCCTGTCTCTTGTATTCTGTTTTGTAATAACCTTTGTTGGCGCATTGATACACATCTATTCAGTAGAGTTCATGCAGGGTGACGAAGGTTTTAGCAGGTTTTTTGCCTATATGAACCTATTCGTCGGATCAATGCTTATACTTGTTCTTGCAGATAACCTGCTGCTGTTATACCTTGGTTGGGAAGGCGTCGGTTTATGCTCATACCTGCTGATTGGTTTCTGGTATAAGGATCCAAAGAATGTTGCTGCTGCAAATAAGGCTTTTATCGTGACCCGAATCGGTGATACGGCAATGATCCTGGGCATCTTCATGCTTATGTCACAATTCGGCACATTGAATATCCGGGAGATTATGCAGAATGCCTCAGAAAGCTGGAAAACGGGTTCTCCAGTAGCAATAACAACTGCTTCCCTCCTTCTCATTGGAGCGCTGGGAAAATCAGCCCAGCTGCCTCTTCATACATGGCTGCCTGATGCAATGGCAGGGCCTTCTCCTGTAAGCGCCCTCATCCATGCCGCCACGATGGTCACTGCAGGGGTATATCTTATCACAAGGACCCATACACTATTCATCCTCGCCCCTGTTGTGATGACTATTATTGCTGCAATAGGTGCAATAACCCTTATAATGGCAGGAACAAGCGCTCTCTTTCAGACTGACCTGAAAAGGATCCTTGCATATTCAACAATAAGCCAGATAGGCTACATGTTTCTTGCAATAGGTATTGGTGCATGGTCCGCTTCAGTTTTTCATTTTATGACGCATGCCTTTTTCAAAGCTCTTTTATTCCTTGCCGGAGGCGCTGTGATACATCTTCTCAATGATGAACATAATATATTTAAAATGGGCGGATTGCGGAAGAAAATGCAATTTGTATATATTACTTTTCTTACAGGCGCTGCGTCGCTTGCTGCTCTTCCTTTTATTACTGCGGGATTTTACAGCAAGGATGAAATTATTTGGTTCGGATGGGCGGGAGAGAGAGGAAGCCCTGCTCTGTGGCTGGCAGGCATAACAGGCTCATTTCTGACATCCCTGTATATCTTCAGGCTTGTCTTTGTTGTGTTTTTTGGTAACGAAAATGCAGAACATGTACACAGAGCAGGCAGGATTATCAAAGTTCCCATTGCCATCCTGGCTTTCTTTTCAATATTTGCCGGCTTTATAGAAATGCCGGGAAACATCTCTCATGTACACTTACTATCTGATTTTGTCAATAATACTCTTCCGGGAATTGTAATTACAGCAAATGAAAAAAGTGAAGTTTTTTTCCAGTTAATATCAGCAATAATAGCAATTGGAGGAACATTGCTGGCATGGTTCCTTTTTGGAAAAAAGAGAGTTGTTACACCTCAATACAACACAGGTTTCAGCAGGTTCTTCCATAATGGCTGGGAGATTGACACAATATACAATACCCTTGTTGTCAGGCCATACAGATGGCTTGCTGAAATTAACAGGAATGACTTCCTTGATAATATAAATAGAATCATTTCGGTGATAGCTTCATTTCTGAACAGGATTATGAGCCTTTCACAAAACGGACAGTTAAGGTGGTATGTGCTCTTCGTAACAATTGGTGTTTTTGTAATACTTGCATTTATGTTATCGATATGATCCTTATATACCTGATATTAGTACCTGTAATTGCAGGAATATTATCCTGGCTCGCTGGAAGATTGTATCAATGGATGCCACGGATAATCTCTGCATTATCACTTGTATTATGCCTTATCCTGGTAATCCTCAGACTTGTTTCAGGCGAGCTGAACGACAGCCATTGGACAGCAGAGTACTCATTATCATGGATACCCCAGGTTGGAATCGGTGTTCATCTTGCAGTTGATGGATTGAGCGTCCTGCTGCTCCTTCTTACATTTTTCATTGGACTTATCGCAGTATTATTGACCCGGGAATCCAAACAGCCAGGGTTTTTATTCTTCAATATACTCTTGTGTATAGCGGGTATAGAAGGTGTCTTTATGTCAGCCGATCTTTTCCTTTTTTATTTTTTCTGGGAGTTGATGATCGTTCCCATATACTTTATAATATCGATATGGGGTGATTCGAACAGGATGAAAGCTGCCAACAAATTCTTCATATATACGCAGGCCGGCGGATTGCTGATGCTGCTTTCGATTGCCTCTCTTTATTTTATTCACGGGAATTCAACAGGTATTTATACATTCGATTTGAAGGCATTGAAGGAGACTCCGGTTTCTTTATCACTGCAGCTTCTTCTGATGGGAGGATTCCTGGCGGCTTTCCTTGTTAAGCTTCCTGCATTCATTCTTCATACATGGCTTCCTGATGCCTATACCGAAGCTCCTCTGGCAGGTACAATAATCCTTGCATGTCTTATGTCGAAGACTGCAGTATACGGATTACTCAGATACACCCTGCCTCTGTTTCCAGAAGCATCTGTTGTTTTTGCGCCTTATGGAATGGCTTTGGGTGTAATTGGTATTCTATACGGTGCAAAGCTCGCTTATGCCCAGAGCGACCTTAAAAAGCTGATCACTTATACAAGCATGAGCCACATGGGATTTATGCTGCCTGGTATATACGCATTTAACCAGATTGCTTACCAGGGAGTTGTGATTCAGATGATAGCACATAGCCTGAGCACATGTGCAATCTTTATCATTTCCGACCAGCTTTATATCAGGCTTAACACCCGGAATCTCAATAACATGGGAGGCTTATGGAATGAGATTCCATCAATGGGTGCAATGGGATTATTCTTCTCAATGGCTTTGCTGGGTCTCCCGGGACTGGGAAATTTCATTGGCGAATTCCTGATTCTTGGCGGAGCCTTCAGGACGAGCATATTATTTACATCTATCGCGTCTGCCGGATTGATATTTTCAACTGTATATGCCCTGAAAATAATGCAAAAGGCATTTTTTGGCGAACCATACGGAGAGAGGCATTTAAAAGATCTTTCCGCGGGTGAGTCATTGATAACAGGTATATTCGTGATTGCAGTGCTTTTTATCGGATTATTTCCGCAGCCTGTTATAAACATGGCTGATTCCGCAATTGAAAACATAGCTATATGGATAAAATAGATTTTATCTGTCTTTCACCCCTGCTTATACTTGCCGGAGCTACTGTTGTTATAATGCTGGCAACAACAATAAGGAGAAGCTTCGTGTTTACGGGCTCGCTTACATTGATTGCATTTACGGCTGCTTTTTTTTCTTTGTTCATAATCCGGTCGTATCTTCCACACGATTTCGACCCCTTAATCGTAGTTGATAATTTCGGATTACTGTTTCTTGGAATACTATATATCTCGTCAATTTTGGTAACTATACTGACATATTCTTACCTTAAGGCACAGGCAGGAGAAAGAGAAGAGTATTTCATACTATTGTTGGTTGCGGTACTTGGTGCATCAGTCCTCGTGCTGGCACATCATTTCATAAGCTTTTTTCTTGGACTTGAGATCCTCAGCATTTCTTTGTATGTTCTCACAGCCTATCTGAAGTGGAGGGATATCTGTATTGAAGCCGGGGTGAAGTTTCTTGTATTCTCATCGCTCTCAACGGCTTTCCTCCTTTTCGGGATGGGTCTGATATATCTCAGCTCGGGCTCGATGCGTTTTGACGAGATCATCAGAGCGGTACCGGGGAGTTCGCCTGCGTTTCTGATCGGGACCGGGATGATGCTTGTGGCGATTGGTTTCAAGCTTGCACTTGTGCCATTTCACATGTGGGCTGCAGATGTTTACCAGGGCGCCCCTATGCCGGCGACAATTTTCGTAGCAACAATATCAAAAGGATCAGTTCTGGCCCTTGCTCTGCGTATGTTTGCTGAGATGAAGATTATCGATAATGAGAATATAATCACTGTAGTTTCATTTGTATCAATTGTTACAATGCTTACAGGAAACCTCCTCGCTCTCAGGCAGGATAATGTTAAAAGGCTTCTCGCATATTCTTCTATTGCTCATCTTGGCTACCTGATGATAACACTTGTCTCAGGCTCTTCAGGTACAAACGCTGCGATATTCTACCTCACTGTCTATATTCTAACGACACTTGCTGCATTCGGTGTTCTGACTGCATTGTCAGTCTGCGAGCGGGATGCCCAGGATATTTCAGATTTAGTGGGCCTTGCTTACAGAAAACCATGGCTTGCAATTGTATTCTCAGTTGCAATGTTGTCGTTTGCCGGGATACCTTTAACAGCAGGATTCATGTCGAAGTTCTATCTTGTGCTTGCGGGTGCAAAGGCCGGTGTCTGGGCGCTTGCAGTAAGCCTGGTTATTAACAGTACAATAAGTCTTTATTATTATCTGAGGCTTATAAGGATAATGTTCACAGAACCGCTTCCAGGGGAAAAAGTTGAAGTTGTTGCAGGTACTAATCTCGTCCTGGCGTTTTCACTAGCCGGTATCATAATTCTTGGAATACTCCCGTCTGTTATGCTTTCGATAATTAATTCTGTGCTGGGACTCAAATGACCTCATCCCGAGATTTTATTCAATTTTTTGCACTCCTGGCGTTATGACAGACCCGCTCGAAAATCAATTTATTTACCCCAGCCCCAAGGGACTCCCCTGGGGGATTTAGGGGTAATGCATAGGGGCAGTTTTACTGATGTAATGATTTGAGGTTGTTTCCGGATAACAGCGGGAGATCCTTCATTCACAAAACCTTCGTGCACTCAGGTTTTGCTCATTCAGGATGACAATATACGGTGGGAAACAGGAGAAGAAGAGGCGGGCCGCAAAGAATATACATTTCAATGATGATTGATTCGCTGCGGCCCGCCTCTCTTCCCTTTTACTCCAACAAAAGCATGTCATCCCGAACGCGAAGCGGAGGGATCTCCATCGAATACACTAATCTTTTATCACATTTTTTAGTAAATTGATTTTGACTTTGTCGGGATTCCTTCACTTCGTGTCGTCGGTTCTTTGCTCCCCTTGGGGCCGGGGTAAAAGAAGAAAATCAATTTCTTTTGGCCGCAAAAGAAATGAAGAATTAAATCAAGACTGTACCTAATCATCAATGATGATGTACAGGGCGTGGCTTGATTTGTTTCTAAGACTATTTTTCCCTCTCTGCTTTTGTTTTGTGAAGATTTGCAGCTTCCTCGTATGAGTGTGTTTTGCGCAGATCAGTCTCCTTATCTTTTTGGGCAAGCTCTGAAAGCTTTATGTAGAAACTCTTTATTACCTCAAGTTCCTCTTCGGTAAGATCCTCAATATTTATCAGCCGGTTACTCGAATGCCTGTCTGCGGCTATGAGCTCATTGATTTTCAGCTGTAGCGCCATCGTATCCTTGTTTTGGGTTTGCTGAATTATAAAAACCATCAGGAATGTTATAATTGTCGTACTTGTATTGATTACAAGCTGCCATGTATCAGAGAATTTAAATATCGGACCAGAAACAGCCCATACTACTATCAGGGCGAGAGCGGCAATGAAAGTTGATGGTCTTCCGGTGGTATGGGTCACCTTTCCGGCGAATTTATCAAAACTGAGTTTTTCTTTCTTCTTTTTCATCCTTTTGAATCTTTTGTGAATTGCATAACAATAACATTTAAGTTCAACAGAATGTTAATCAACTTCTTTCTTCCCATGTTGTTTAAGATCATGTAATCTATTAATGAGATGTTCAACGACATTCCCGACAAAGAGATACTTCTAAAAGAGATAAAGTTCAGAAGGCCAGCAGCAACAGAATCTGTGTCAATGCCTGAAATAAATTCAACAATTCCTGTCGGGAGCTCAGCAAATTTCTGGCGTAAAATTTTCGCTTTTGCCGGGCCGGGATTTCTCATAGCAGTCGGATACATGGATCCGGGCAACTGGGCTACTGATCTTGCCGGCGGTGCCAGATTTGGCTACACATTGCTTTTTGTTATAATGATATCGAATCTGATGGCGATCCTTTTGCAGCATCTTTCTCTCAAGCTCGGAATAGTCACCAGTCACGATCTGGCACAGGAATGTCGTTACAGCTATTCTCCGGCATTTACTATCTTCCTCTGGGTATTATGTGAAATTGCTATTGCAGCCTGTGACCTTGCAGAGGTAATAGGTTCGGCTGTTGCATTAAACCTCCTCTGTGGGATACCACTGGTTGTGGGAGTTGTCCTTACCGCATTCGATGTGCTCATTGTATTGTACCTTCAGAAAAAGGGTTTCAGATATATCGAGGCTATTGTTGCAGGGCTCATCGCAATAATAGGATTCAGTTTTCTCTATGAGCTTGTTTTATCACATCCTTCGATACCTCATGTGCTTCGTGGTTTTATCCCTGATACTGAAATTGCACATAACACAGGGATGCTTTATATAGCAATCGGTATACTGGGAGCCACTGTAATGCCGCACAACCTATACCTGCATTCAAGCATTGTACAGACCCGCCAGTATACCCGCTCTGTATCCGGAAGGAAAATGGCCATCAGATATGCTACTATAGATTCGACATCAGCTCTTATGATTGCACTGTTCATAAATGCTGCTATACTTATTCTGAGCGCCACTGTTTTTCATGGCAGCGGCCACGAAGACGTTGCTGACATTAATGATGCCTACAAGCTCCTGACACCGCTTCTGGGCGCTCCTGTTGCAAGTATCTTTTTTGGCGTGGCCCTCCTGGCGGCAGGGCAGAACGCCACACTTACAGGTACAATGGCAGGGCAAATTGTGATGGAAGGTTTTTTGAACCTTCGGCTTCGTCCCTGGGTCAGGAGGCTTCTTACACGAATGGTCGCCATTATACCTGCTGTAATTGTGGCGGCATTATATGGGGATCGTGGTGTAGGGAGTCTTCTTATTCTTTCACAGGTAATACTGTCATTGCAGCTTAGCTTTGCAGTTGTTCCTCTTGTTATGTTCACTGGAAACAAGTCTAAAATGGGGGAATTCAGGAATCCTATGTTCCTTTCAATACTCTCATGGTTTATTGCAATCACAATCATCCTGTTAAACGGTTTTCTTCTTTATCAGTTTGCATTTTCACTATTCAGCTAAACCAAAATGTATAAAAACATTCTTATTCCGCTGGATCTCAGCTATGCCGACAATGTTATCCTTGAGCACATCAGGCCCCTGGCGAAAATGACAGATGCCAGGATACTGTTCGTTCATGTTTCCGATGGATTCATGGCAAGGAACCAGAAGGACCTGGGTGAATCTATTGAGATGAGAGATGATCTTAAGTACCTCCGAAAGCGCGAACGTGAATTTCAAAATGAAGGTTTTGATGCAAGATCTGTACTGCTTACAGGTGAACCGTACAAAAAGATAATTGAACTTGCCGAAAAAGAAGGTTGTGATCTTATCGCAATGGCAACACATGGTCATAAGTTCCTGAGTGATATAATACTCGGCACTGTAGCATCAGATATTCGTCATAATACAAAAATCCCAGTTTTGCAGATTAAAGCATAAACACTTAAGAAATGAGCTATCAGCCAATTGAAAATTACGGAATAATAGGTGACCTCAACACAGTGGCGCTTGTTGGAATGAATGGTTCAATAGACTTCATGTGCTTTCCCGATTTTGATTCTCCGTCAGTGTTTGCTTCACTCCTCGATGAAAAGAAGGGAGGTTATTATCTCATTTCGCCGGTAAACAGCGACATAAAATGCAAGCAACTTTACATTCCCGATACCAACGTGCTACTTACGCGCTTCCTTTCAGTTGAAGGTGTTGGTGAAATAACTGATTTCATGCCTGTGAAAAATAAATCAGGTGCAAATATGTTAATTCGAAGTGTCAGGAATGTCAGGGGAAGCTTTTCCTACAGGATGAATTGCTGTCCGCGTTTCAATTATGCCCGTTCGGGGCATTCTGCAGAATTGAAAGCGAATGATAAAGAAATCATTTTTTCAAGCCATGGTGATGATGGTATTACGCTTCGACTAAAAAGCAACATTGAACTCCTTGTGAAAGATGGTGATGGTGTCGCAGAATTCAGGCTGGATGCAGGTCAATCTGCGGATTTTGTCCTTGAGCTGATTCATTCTGACACATCACAGATTGGGAACCTTCAGACTTTTGTCTCCGCTGAAATGTACGAGACGATGAATTTCTGGAAAAACTGGATATCGTTATCAAGATATAACGGCAGATGGGAGGAGATAATTAACAGGTCCGCACTTGTTCTAAAGCTGATGACTTCGAAGAAATACGGATCACTTATCGCCTCTCCCACTTTCAGCCTTCCCGAATTTGTGGGAGGTGACCGTAACTGGGATTACAGGTATACATGGATCAGAGATGCCTCATTTACAATTTACACAATGATTAATCTCGGATACATAAAAGAAGCCGGGGCCTTCATGAAATGGGTCGAGAAAGAATGCAGCGATATTGGTAATGCCGGATATCTTGGTTTGATGCGTACAATAAACGGGAATAATACACCCAATGAAACTATTCTGACAGGCCTTGAAGGTTATAAGAAGTCATCACCCGTAAGAATCGGTAATAATGCAAAGGATCAGGTACAGCTTGATATATACGGCGAGCTTATGGACTCTGTCTACCTATACAATAAATACGGGGAACCGGTTTCCTATGGATTCTGGAAAGACCTTGCAACCCAGATCGACTGGCTTTGTGATAACTGGATGCGCGAAGATGAAGGGATCTGGGAAGTACGTGGCGGGAAGAGGCAATTCCTTTATTCAAGGCTGATGTGCTGGGTTGCATTCGACAGGGTCATCCGGTTGGCCAACATGCGTTCATTTCCCGTTCCTTCAAGATGGATCAGGGAGAGAGATACTATTTTCGGTAACATATTTGAAAAATTCTGGAATAAAAAGCTTAATGCTTTCGTTCAGTATGAGGGAGCCGATACAATTGATGCATCAGTGCTTCTCATGCCTCTCATGAGATTCATAAGCTCTACCGACCCTATGTGGCTGTCAACTCTCAGGGAAGTGGAGAAGGAGCTCGTATCGGATTCACTCGTTTTCAGGTATCGTCATACAGAAGCTGCCCCCGACGGATTAAAAAGCGGTGAGGGAACCTTCTCGATGTGTACTTTCTGGTATATAGAATGCCTGTCACGATCCGGACAATTGCAGAAAGCAAGACTATATTTTGAAAAGATGCTTGGTTATGCAAATCACCTGGGTCTCTATGCAGAACAACTTGGATTTCAGGGTGAACATCTTGGAAATTTCCCTCAGGCATTTACTCATCTTGGTCTTGTGAGCGCAGCAATCAATCTGAATTCAAGGCTTAATGATGAAAGGAACAAGAACTTTTACGATGGTGAGAATCAATAAAATATAGCAAATGAAAGCAATAGCAATTGTCCCCGGAAAAGGAAACGCGCATATAATTGATACTGAAGAGCCACATATAAAAGAGGCCGATGAAATAAAGATAGAAGTGCATGAAGTTGGTATCTGCGGAACAGACCGGGAGGAAGCAACAGGAGGAAGAGCAGATGCTCCTTTGGGAGAAAAGGAGCTCATCATTGGTCATGAGATGTTCGGGAAGGTTGTTGAAACCGGGAAGGATGTTACAACAGTAAAGAAAGGCGATTATGCTCTTTTCATGGTTCGCCGTCCATGCGGACATTGCGTGTTTTGTCTGAATAAACGAAGTGATTTATGCTCTTCAGGAGATTATACTGAGCGTGGAATAAAAGAAAGACATGGATACCAGGCAGAATATGTAGTTGATAAGGAAGAGTATGTTATACCTGTACCTGCAGAGATCAGCGATCTTGGTGTGCTGACAGAACCAATGTCGGTTGTTGTAAAGGCGATAGAAGAGTCATTATCGCTGCAATCATGCAGGTTTCCGGGGCTGGATGCAAATGACTGGCTTAAAGGAAGAAAAGCTCTTATTGCAGGACTCGGCCCCATCGGACTTCTCGCCGCATTTGTTCTTACTCTGCGCGGAGCTGAAGTTTATGGCCTCGATATCGTTGATGAATCTACTGCGCGACCTTCAATATTAAAAGAATTAGGAGGTAAGTATATAAACGGCAAAAGTATTGAAACCGATAAGATCGATGAAAAATACGGTCGAATGGATTATGTATTTGAGGCTACAGGAATTGCGAGCATTGAACTTCAGCTAATGGATATCCTCGGATACAATGGCATTTATGTACTTACAGGGATCCCATCGGGAAGCAGGCCTGTTTGCATCCTGGGCGCCGACATAATGAAAAGGATGGTTTTGATGAACCAGGTAATGCTCGGGAGCGTGAATGCGGCAAAAAAACACTATCTGATTGCAGTGGATGAGCTTAATAAAATGAAGAAACAATACAACAATCTTTCTTCAAAGCTTATAACTGAAAAAACCGGCTATCAGACTTTCAGTAAAGTACTCGATCTCCACTCTCCCGATGAAATTAAAGCTATAGTCGTCTGGAAGAAATAAAACACAGATTTTAAATACTAAAAAAGTTTACTATCTTCGGCATTATCAGAACTTTAGCTCCATATATGCCGGAAATGTCTGGAGGATTCAGGCAAAGATTGAAGAAAGTATTTCTTTTTTCAGGAGGATTAATAATTACCCTGATAACAACTATATGCATCTTTTCTACAAGCTGTGACAACACAGGTGGTCAGCTTGAGATAACAGGTAAAGTCACTGACAGGGTCACCGGTGAAAAAATACCGCTGAAACATGTTATTGTTCAGGCAGTAGAATATATCGACAAAAAGCGCGTATTTGTTGAAACCGGACATTTCTCAGCCGATAGTTCCGGAGCATTCAGTTTTATTATGAAAAAGCTTAAAAATGTTTACAGGTATAATTTCTGTTTTGTAGGAGATACAAATTATGCTTATGAAACAAGGGAAATGAGCCTGATCGAACTTACAAGCAATTCAAAATACCTGAATTTTCAGCTCGACAGGCTTACAAACCTGACAATAGTAATAAACAGGAAAAGCACATCCCCTGCGTACGACACCTTGAGCTTATTTTGGGAATCCAATGGAATATCCGGCTGGAAGCTTTATACCTACAGAATAGATAATTACGGGGAATCCGGAACTGAAGTAAAGCTGAATACAGGCAGGGAATTAAGATGGATCGGAGGAAATGTGAACTCCTCCGTCTATACAAAAGTATATGCCGGAAAACGGACAAGACTGCGCTGGGATCTCGACAGGAACGGCCGGAGGCAGGATTATACAGATACTATTACATGCAAGAGAGATATGCCTAATTTTGTGTATTTCACATATTAATCTTCCTTAGTAAACTCGTAAGAACTGAACATGAATAAACTGAAAAGAAGGATATTCTTCCTCGTAATCCTGTACATTCCAATATTATGTAATTCTCAGGACCTTGATTATGCAAAACACATAATAAAGAAATTAGCATCGCCTGAGCTCGGCGGAAGAGGGTATGTAAATGAAGGTGACAGAAAAAGCGCTGATTTCATTGCAGCTGAGTACAGGAAACTCGGACTTGAGTCAATTTATACAACTTCCTATTTTCAGAAATTCAGTATTTCAATTAATACTTTCCCATCAAAAATAAATATGAACCTCAATGGAAAGGATCTTGTCCCGGGTAAGGATTATCTTATTGAAGCTTCATCGCCATCAATTAAAGGGAAATTCCCTGTAATAGTTATATCACGGGATCAGATAGATACAAAGGTAAAAACTGATGCATTGATTGCAGAATCCGGAAATTCTTTCATTCTTATTGATTGCAGGGGAAAAAAGAACGAGCCGGAAGAAAGGGCAAAGATAATTGAGGAAAATATAAGCTTCCTTAAATACAGCCCTGAACATAATATAAAAGGAGTCATAATCTATGATGATGAAAAACTTACATGGGAAGCTTCAACTTTTCAGACAAGCAGGCCTGTATGCATTATATCAGGAAACAGTGATCCCACCTCTATAAAATCAATCGAAATAACTGTAGAAGCCAGATTCATCCAGAATTATGAGACAAGGAATGTAACGGGATTTATTAAAGGAACATCCTGTTCAGATTCTGTAATAATTGTTACTGCACATTATGATCATCTTGGAAAAATGGGCAAAGAAACATATTTCCCCGGAGCGAACGATAATGCAAGCGGTGTTGCAATGATACTGAACCTTGCAAAGTATTATGCTGTAAATAAACCAAGATATACAATTTTATTTGTCGCTTTAGGCGCTGAAGAAGCAGGGCTTCTTGGAGCGAAAGCCTTTACAGAAAATCCGCCTCTTGATTTGAAAAAGATCAGATTCCTTGTCAATTTTGATCTTGCGGGAACCGGGGATAATGGAATCAGGGTTGTAAACGGAAGTGTTTTCAGGGATAAATTTGATCTTCTGAAAAACATCAATGCACGGGAAGGTTTACTGCCCGATGTTGTAATACGTGGCGCCGCCTGCAACAGCGATCATTGTTTATTCTATAAGAAAGGAGTTCCCTGCTTTTATATTTACACTCTCGGAGGAATAAGCGCGTACCATGACATAAATGACAGATATGAGACTCTTCCACTCACAGAATTTTCAGATTATTGCAAACTGATGATTGAATTCCTCAAAAGAATTTAGAAGTTGAAGAAACATGCATTAAAGCTAAAGCCATCGCCAGAAGACGATGGCCTGTTTTTAACCCTTAACCAACCTGTAAAAACAATCTGCGAATCACAAGAATGCAAATTCTATTAGTAAGACACGTATTAAACAAAAACGTATTACAGTTAACATTAATATTTTATTTGCATATTTGAATCCGTTATATCGGTCAATAATGCTTAATGATTCCGAAAAATATCTGATCGAGGCAGTACGGAACGGCGATTACAGGGCATTTGAAGTATTGTTCAGCACTTACTATCCTGTGATGTGCAGATATGCATACAGCATGGTCCATTCAACAGAAACTTCTGAGGATCTTGTTTCAGATATTTTCGTCAGAATATGGGAGCATCCATCTGTTCTTTCAGTAAATTCATCGTTGAAAGCCTATCTGATTAGAAGTGTTCACAATACATGTTTGAACTATCTTACACGCGGACAGAAGAACTTTATTAACCTCGATGCTGAAACTGTTGAAAGATTACAGAACATCCTGCCTCAGCTTATTTCTGAAGATTCTTCCGTGGCTTTTATTGCCGATGAACTGACTGAAAAAATTGAGGAAATTATCAACAATCTGCCTGAAAAATGCAGCCATATATTCAGGCTTAGCCGTGTTAATGGTTTGTCTCACCGTGAAATTGCTCAAAAGCTCGACATATCTGAAAATACAGTAAAGGTTCAGATATACAGGGCGTTGATTAAAATTAAAGAATCATTAGGTGATTACCTTCAATAAACAATTTTGTCATTTTTAGTTCTAATCTGCTGAATGCAGAAATTATTACTTAGTATGTAATACCAGTATAAAAAAATTGTGTCTTAAATACAGTTAACTATGAATATCGTGGATATCTCAGAAAAGAATCAGGAAGCGATAATTGACTATTTTTCCGGAAAGCTTACTGCAGAACAGGCTGAAGAGCTGTTACAATGGGTCAATCAGAATGAAGAAAACAGAAAACACTTCAGGCAGATGTATGAGATCTGGAATGCCACATCCAGCCTGAATGAAAAGAAATTCGAAACAGCGAATGCCCTTAAAAGTTTAAGGAACAAAATAGAAGAAAGAGACATAAGAAAACTGCCTGGAAAAGTATTTTATATAAGCGCTTCATCCCTTGTGCGAGCCGCAGCTGTAATCCTGCTTATTGTATCATCAGTCATAACGGGGCTCCTCCTGTCCCGGAGAAACACTCCAGGTACTGCTGTTGCAAAATTAATTGAGACATCTGCTCCCAAAGGCTCAAAGACAAAAGTTGTACTTATTGACGGAACTGAAATCTGGCTCAATGCAGATACAAAGTTACGATACCCTGTCGATTACGGTACCGGTAACAGGGATATCTATCTTGAAGGGGAAGCTTACTTTAAAGTTGCCCACAATAAAAATCTGCCTTTTAGAGTAATTACAACTGAACTCTCTGTTACTGCTCTCGGAACTGCCTTTAATGTCAAAGCTTACGACGATGAAGAAACTATTGAAACAACCCTCGAGGAAGGACAGGTTCGGATTGATAACCTTCTGGGTAAGAATAAAGACATTCAACCGGTAATTCTTCAGAAAAGCCAGAATGCAATTTATCACAGGAAAGCCGGCAGTATTAATGTCGCTGAAAATGTTTCTGCCCCAAACCAGACAAAGCCAAAGAATGAAGAAATAAAGCCTGTTCCTGTAGATGTCAGCACAGTTAGTGACATTCGCTTATTCACTTCATGGAAAGACCGCAGTTGGGTGTTCAGGAATGAAAAACTGAGTACTCTTGCACCAAAGCTTGAGAGAAGATACAATATCAGGATCATCTTTGAAGACAGCACTTTGAAGGAAATACCATTTACAGGGGTATTGGAAGAAGATCCACTTGAACAGGTGCTTAAATGCATCAGTGAATCGGCTCCACCGATAAAATACAGCGTCAATTCTGATGAAGTAACATTTTCTAAAGGTCAGGAATAAATAAAATACAGGAATTTGAAGTATCAACTTAACCCTAAGCCGAGTATGAAATAAAACACAGGTAAAAAAAAGTCACGCTTTGCGATAGCTCGGCGCGACTATCTCAAGATTAAAACACTGCTTTCTGGTTTCGAGGCCTCAGGGCAGTATTACTAACCTTTCAACTTTACAAATCTATGAAAAATCCTTTAAAAAAAGGCATTTGGTCAATATCTTACCATGCCGGAAAACTAATCCTGATTATGAAACTAACCACAATTCTGATCTTTACCGGAATATTCCAGCTTTCAGCATCAGTCTATTCCCAGAACTCAGGTATATCTCTGAAAATGACTGACAAGACAGTCAGGGAAGTTCTGGATCAGGTTCAACAGAATAGCGACTACCGCTTTTTTTATAA
>DATALC010000064.1:0-60282 GCA_036261265.1 Bacteroidales bacterium | reverse complement strand
GAAAGATCAAGGCTTGCTCTTGTGAGGCTCCTGCTCGAGCCGAGCAACCTGCTTGTTCTCGACGAGCCGACAAACCATCTTGATATGCGTTCGAAAGACATCCTGAAGAAAGCTCTGATTAAGTTCGATGGCACACTTATTGTTGTTTCTCACGACAGAGATTTCCTTGATGGAATAGTTAATAAGGTATATGAATTCAGGAATAACACAATAAAGGAGCATCTCGGTGGTATTTATGACTTTCTGAGAGCAAGAAAAATAGAAAATCTCAAGGAGATTGAGAAGAAGGAGAAGACAGTTACAGTATCAGAGAAAGCAGACTCAGTCTCATCTAACAAGCAAAAATATCTTGAAAAGAAAGAATACGAAAAGAACCTGAGGAAGTTTCGCAGAAGGCTTGAAGAATGTGAAAAAAAGATAGAACAGCTTGAACTTGAAATTAAAGCAATCGATAAATCTTTCATGGAACCAGGCAATTCATCAGACATACATGAACAGAATTATCAGAAATACCAGGATCTCAGGGAAGAGCTTAATACAGAAATGAATAACTGGACTCTTTATAACGAAGAGATTGACGAATTCCTTAAAAACAACTGATAAGATGTTGCCGAAATTTGAAAAGCCGTATCGCGTTCATGTTTATGAAACAGGGCCCGACGGCAAACTCAATGTTTTCTCGTTATTCAATTACATGCAGGATATTGCCTCCGACCATGCTGAAGTTCTTGGCTACGGAAGGAATGATCTCGCTAAACATAACAGCTTCTGGGTGCTTTCAAGACTGTACACAGAAATACTGCAATGGCCTGAATGGGAAGATGATATAATAATAAGAACCTGGCCGAACGGAACCGACAAGCTTTTTGCTTTAAGAAACTATGAAATATGCAGGCCTGATGGTGAAATACTTGTAAATGCTGCTTCTTCATGGTTGATCCTCGACAGTGAAACAAGAAAAATACAAAGACCCGATGGTTTGTTTGCCGGTCACAATATTCCTCAGACAGAGGAATTTTCAGTAAGAAATTCTGTAAAACTTGAATCATTTGCCGAACAAGGACACCCTGACCTTTGTTTCAGGATAAAAACAAGCGATCTCGATATAAATCTTCATACCAACAATGCTGTTTACCTTAAATGGGTTTCAGATGCTTATGATCCGGGATTTTGTATGAAAAACAATCTACAATCGGTTGAAATTAACTATCTTGCCGAATCTAAATACGATGAGGAAATAATGATCAGAACATCATCGGAAGCCGGAGGTTGCTTTAATCATTCGATTTTGAGAAACGATGATAAAAAAGAGCTTTGCAGAGTGCGGATGATTTGGAAGCCACAGATACAAGAATTAAGTTAAGAAACTCATCATGATCCGCCATTTGATAAGGTACTCGTTATTATCAGGATATGCAGCATTAATTATAGTTGCGGGATCCTGCAAAAGCATGCAGCCATCTGTTGACTCAAAGGATCTTTCATACCTCTATAATCCGACAAAGAATCCTATCAGCCCGAGATATAACATCATCTGCAAAAATGAAAATACAGCAGAATTTTCAGTGAAATTCTTTTCATCCGACCTTTTCTTTTCCGAGGCCAATCCAAGGGGCGTCCCTATGGCAATGATTCTTGTAACAGTTAAATTATATAACATTACAGCTTCAACAACACTTTCAGACACATCTGTTCTGAGCCTGAATATTGTCAAAGAGGCTAACAGAAATGAATACACTTATAATACAGATTTACAGGTTGAGCAGGGAAATAAATACATTGCTGAAGTAAAGATCCTTGATAAGCTAAGGATGACTGTTGTACAGGCTTTTGTTCCATTTAACACATTGTCTGAGTTCAACAAATATAATTTTACGGCAAGGGGGCATTTCGAAAAAAATACTCTCTTCAACCCTGTCCTGAAAGCAAATGAATATGTTAATCTTGTCTATAACAGGAATACGGCCGATAGTATCTATATTTCATTTTACCGTCCGTTTACATCTGTTCCTGATCCTCCCTCAATGCTTCTGCCTGAAAAAACTCTTGACTATGATCCTGATACTATTCTTGCAATTGCGTATTCACCCTCTTTGCCGGTAATGTTCCCGGAGATCGGAATTTATCTTTGCTCAGTAAACAGAGATGTTCATGATGGATTTACGTTTTTCAATTTCGGACAGGAATATCCTTCAATGAAATCACCTGAAACGATGATAGATCCGCTTACATACCTTGCATCACAGGATGAATTGAACACACTCCGCACGGCCGCAAAACCTAAGGTAGCTCTCGATGATTTCTGGATAAAGCTCGGTGGTAATGTAGACAAATCGCGTGAGCTGATAAGAATATACTACACAAGGGTATTATACACAAACTATTATTTCACATCTTACAAAGAAGGATGGCAGACTGAAAGGGGAATGATATACATTATTTACGGACCGCCTGATAAGGTTTATAAATCTGCAGAAGGAGAAAGCTGGGGATACAGGAGACCTTCCGGCAAATCCGCATGGGGT
Organism: Bacteroidales bacterium; assembly: GCA_036261265.1. GTDB lineage: Bacteria > Bacteroidota > Bacteroidia > Bacteroidales > VadinHA17 > LD21. The sequence goes on along the minus strand of DATALC010000064.1, from coordinate 57,757 downwards.
TCGAGATTCAGCTCACGGGAAGATTATATATTTTTTAATTTCAGAAAAAAAGATAATGTCTTTTCAGATAATGATTATTACCTGAGCCGTAGTGAATCCCTTGTCACTTATTGGGATCAGGCCATAGCAAGCTGGAGAAAAGGACTTGTGTTCAGGCTCGATAATCCTGAAGACATTTAGCCCGATTATCTGTGAAAAAAATAACAGTCATCAATCTTAACAAATTTCACCCTCAACTTATTTGGATTTCAATTTGACTATGCAAAAGGAAAAAGATATGATATTCGGCCTCAGGCCGGTTATAGAAGCCATCAGATCGGGAAAGCAGATCGACAGATTGCTTGTCAGACAGGGGTTGCAGGGACCACTTTATCACGAGCTGATGACCGAGGTAAAGAAAAATGAGATAGTATACCAGATTGTCCCTGTCGAGAGGATCGAAATAGTAACACGAAAGAACCATCAGGGTGTCCTGGCATGGTTGTCAGTTATCGAATACCAGCATATACAGAACCTGTTGCCAATGATATATGAACAGGGTTCGGATCCTCTTTTCATAGCGCTCGATGGTGTGTCGGATGTAAGAAACTTTGGAGCTATCGTTCGTTCTGCCGAATGCCTTGGGGCGCATGCGATTATAATACCAGAGAAAGGATCTGCAAGAATTACGGCCGATGCAGTCAAAACATCTGCAGGAGCTTTGAATTCATTTCCTGTATGCAGGGAAAAAAGCATTGTCAGAACAGTTGAGTACCTCAAAGAATCAGGACTTAAGATCATCTGTGCTGAAGAAAGATCCGAGACCAGCGCCCATGATGCAAATCTGGTAGGACCCTCCGTCCTTATAATGGGATCGGAAGATAAAGGTATAAGCAGGGAGCTGATCTCACTTGCTGATTATCGTGTAAGTATACCAATGTCAGGTAAAATCGGATCGCTTAATGTATCTGTCGCTTCCGGTATTTTGTTATACGAAATAGTAAGACAACGTTCTAAACCTCAATAATCCCTCTTATTCTCTCATCGAGGGCCTGCTGATCAGAAGTAAAGGAAGCAAGACCGGCCAGGGTAAGTAAAGTATCCGGCGATATATTTCCCTCAGCAATCCGTTTAGACCATCTTGAATATACAGGGATTTTACCATCAGAAGTAAGAAACCCTTTTTCTTCCTTTGTAAGATATGGAAACATGTCTTCACATCCTTCATCGTGTGCAATATGTATAAGCTCGGAAGCGGAAGCAGGCATTTTCTGGTCAAGCCTTGCCGATAGCTTCTGCACCTTATCATTTACCTCCCAGAACTTTTCAATATGTGCTCCTGCGGCATTTTCATTAAGGTTCGCCTCATAATTCTCATGAGTGTGCGAAACAAATTTACCGCTCAAATCTTTATGAGCTGCCGCTGCTACTTTTGGGGGTATTGTGAATACATCAACACCTGAGAGCAATTCTATCTGCTTATGATTTCTCAGGCTTGCGGCAATCTGTTTAGTCTGCCATTGATTCTCTGATGAAAGTGCTGTCACCCAGTTTTGTGATGCAATAACAGCTTTCTCGCCTGCCCCGGAACCGTCGCCGAGGTTATTATCGGCAATAAAGGCGCCTATCCTTCCAAGAAATACATTTACATAATCAGGTTTTGCCACTCTTGTGATAAGCACATTCTGTCTTGCGCTGAAACCCAATGTGAAATTGACCCTTACTCCTGCCTCTTTCAGCATCCTGGCGCCAATAAGCCCTTCTGCAGTCAATGGCACCTTAACGATGAACTGTTCCGGGCAGATATCATGATATCTTTTCCCATAACTAAAAATGGCTTTGATATCATGGGCGGTATCTGTATGAAGCTCTACGCTTACAAATCCACGGAACTTTTGGGCAAGCCTCAGCCCATGCCGTGCATTTAAAATAAATGCGATCTCTTTCACCCTGTCTTCCTGTGGCAGTTCCCGAACGATAGCCTTTGATTCTGAAATGAATACATCATAGATACCTTTCTGAATCTCGGTATTGAGAAGGGTGTTGTTTGTAGTAAGTGCACTCATTTCAGATGACCAGTTGGCTTCTGCCTCAGCCATATCACCTGTATCCAGCCATAATTCTGATCCCGCGCTTCTCAATGCTTCCCAGAAGGGATCATGCTTTCCGTTGGCATGCTTCTCAAGAAGATCTTTCCATAAAAAATCGCTTATTCTGGTGCTTAGGTCTGCCATATTTAGTTTTTTTATTCAGTTTTTGTGTTTATACCATAAGAGGCTATGACATCATAGCCGGTAGGATTCTGAAACAATTTCAAATCGAATTCGTTCAATATCGCTATCAGATGTTCAAAAACTTCTGACTGAAGATTTTCGTAAGGTATCATTCCGCACTGCGACGAGAATAAATAAACCTGCACAGGCAATCCGGAACCTTCGCTTGCCCTGTGACGCAACAGGACAGTCTGCCCTTTGCTGATCAGAGGATGCTGTGCCAGGTATAATTCAGCATATTTTCTGAATACACCCAGATTGGTAAGAAGTCCCTGGTTGAATAACGGGTCATTTGATTTATTACCCTGCTTCTCAAAATTCTCTATGAATTCTTTCAAATGAACAGATTTTCCAAGACGCGCTTTCAAATCATCATCAATGAACCTGATACTCTTCATATCAATGAGTAATGCACGTTTTATCTGTCTTGCACCTGATTCTTCCATTCCTTTCCAGTTCTGGAAAGATTCATTTACGAGTGAGTAAGTGGGAACTGTTATTATTGTCTTATCGAAATTCTGAATCTTAACAGTATTAAGCGTGATATCCATTACTGTTCCATCGACGTCGCGACCCGGGATGGTTATCCAGTCGCCAATCTTCAGCATCTCATTTGCAGAAAGCTGTATACTTGCGACAAGGCCCAGTATTGTATCCTTGAACACAAGGAGAAGTACGGCAGCCATTGCTCCGAGGCCCGCAACAATAGTGCTTATATCCTTCCTGAAAACCACTGAAAAAAGGATGAGGCCTGTTATAACGAATACAAATATTTTTACAAGCTGTACATAACCTTTTATATGCCTGTGCTGAGATATAGGGAGGGTGTTGTAGATCTGGTGCCATGCATTAATAAATGAGACGGCGACAATTGTGCCCACCATCACCATGTATACATAAGTGAGCTTCTGGATAAAAGCAAGCCATGACGGATACGCCTTTAATGCCCATCCTGCCATAAACCAGATTACCAATGCCGGTGCATAGTGAGATAGCCTCGTAAATACTTTTTGTTCAAGAAAAATATCGTCCCATGTTGAAGTAGTTCTTTTTACTATATTGGAAACAACATTCTTTATTATTGATTTAGCAAGCAGGTTCGAAAGCCAGCTTAAAAGGAAAACGAAGCTGATTAGCGTAAGTGTACTCAGAAACATCGACACCCCCGAATCCAGACCGGTCTTCATGAAAAGATCCCGGAGCAACACTGACGGATCACCAATTAGCGGCATAGAATAAATTCCAAAATTGATTTTGGCAAAATTATATAAATTATCGATCCCTGAATATGTTTATTTTTGTATAGAAAAATATAATTTTTTAAAAATGAGATACTTTTTTTTGGTTATCATCCTGTTATCCTCTGTCGATTTAAAATCACAGGATAATTTCAGTAAATATTTTACAGGTTCTGTTTTAAGATTCGATTTCATGTTTTCAGGAAATTCGGAAAAGACAATTGTGTATCCTGTGATAATGAAACAGGAACCTGTTTGGGGTGGCCCGGTATCAATGCCTGCTGATGGCAATGTTCCGGGAAATTTTAAATATGAGTTGTTCGATGAAGCTTCGGGATCACTTATCTACGTAAGAGGTTATTCCACATTATTCCAGGAATGGCAGACAACAGCAGAAGCAAAAAAAATTGAAAAAAGCTTCTACGAAGTGGCTACAATGCCTTTCCCTGTAAACAAATGCAGGTTCGTATTGAGCAAAAGAGAACGCGACGGAAGCTTTTCGAAATTATATGAAACTAATATAGATCCTGCAAATTATTTTATCCTGAAGGAAGAGCCTCTGCAGGTAAAAACAACTAAGATCTATGGTAATGGCTACCCTCAGAACTCAGTTGATCTTGCATTTATTGCCGAAGGATATACAGCCGGTGAAATGGAGAAATTCCGCTCGGATGTCAAAATGATGGCAGATGCTTTGTTCAATGAACCTCCCTTCAGTGAATTCCGTGATAAATTCAACATCTGGGCAATTGAAGCAGTTTCACAGGAAAGCGGCACTGATGTTCCCGGGGAACATATATATGCAAATACCGCGCTTAATTCAACATTCTACACATTTGATCTCGACAGGTATCTTACAACAACTGATATAAAAGCTGTTAATGATTATGCTGCTGCTGTTCCTCACGACAATATTATAGTACTTATTAACAGCGAACGCTATGGAGGAGGCGGTGTTTATAATTATTACAGCGGCACAACTACCGGTCATGCTTTGTCAAAAATTGTATTTATCCACGAATTCGGCCATGGATTTGCCGGGCTGGCAGACGAATATTACTCATCAACAGTTGCTTATGATGAGTTCTATCCTTTGAACACGGAACCATGGGAGCCGAATATTACAACAATGGTGAATTTCGACAGCAAATGGAAATCAATGATTAAAAAAGGCACGCCTGTTCCGACCCCGGCAGAGGAAAAGTATATGTATGTAACAGGATTGTTTGAGGGTGGAGGTTATTCTGCAAAAGGTATATTCAGACCTGAATTTGACTGCAGGATGAAGAGCAACGGGCCTAAAGGATATTGTTCCGTCTGCGAAGATGCAGTGAGAAAAACAATAATGTACTATATCAGATGAACAAGGTGATATGATGATATCAGATAAAACAACCCTTTCCCGGTTGGTTTAAGGGAAAGGGTGTGGAGAAATTAACCGAAACAGTAAAAACCTTGCAAAAGCTTCAGGCAGTTTTCACTATTTAAGTTTCCTGTCGACAAAATAGAACAATACGAGAGCAAGACCGCCAAACATAAAGATCATTGACGGAAAGCTGATATCGTCGTCGAGGTTAAATCCCTTGGTAAGAAGTTCGCCAATAAGAATGCCCAGGGCAATCCCGATTGAAAGCATACCAAGCTTTAACGATAGTTTTCCCCAGCTGAAAAATGATGTTTTACCTGTATTAAAGAGAGTAGCATCAGCTCCTTTCTCAATTAAAGCCATCCTTTCCTTATTGCGGGTAGTATAGAAAACATACATTATCCCGAAAACTGTCGCAAAAAATGCGATAAAAGCAATTAAAACTTCCATAATTTTGATTTTTAAATTGAATCAGTCGTTCTTTTTGCTTTTTAGACAACTGTTTTTTTCTGCTGGTTACAAAAAAAGAAATATTTTTTTTGAAACCTTATCAGCATTTCTCTCGTCAAAGTATTGTTAAAACACTGATGAGTTACAAAGGGGATATATTGTACATTGAACAGGTTCTGAAAGGCAGGATAGATGCTTATGCATCAATTGTGGAACATCATAGCACACGTGTCTTCAACCTTGCTTTCAGAATATGCGGGAACAGGGAAGATGCCGAGGAGATTGCCCAGGATGCTTTTCTTAAAGCTTACAGGTCGCTCAGCAGCTTTAAAATGAAGAGTTCTTTCTCAACATGGCTTTACAGGATCGTTTACAATACTGCTATATCTTATATGAGGTTGAAGAAGAAAGGCATTCTGTCGCTTGAGGAATTTCCTGTTGAAGCAATCGATTTCAGACATGAAAATCTAACAGAAGACGAAGCTGAAAAAGAGTACAGGAATTCAGTTGTAAATTTTGCACTTCAGAAAATAAGCGAAGAGGAAAGAGGACTGATAAGCCTGTTTTATTATGAAGAATTGAGTAATGTGGAAATATCGGTAATAACAGGCTTTCCAAAATCGACTGTGAAAGTTAAACTTTTCAGGGCAAGGCAAAAGATGCAGCAGATAATAGAAAAAACAGAAAAGAAAAAAACTATATTCCAATGAGAGACGATAAGGATGTGAAGGATGATATTCTAAGTGAATATCTCAGGGCAGGTGACAGGGAACCTGCGCCAGAAGGATTTTCCTCAAAGATAATGTCTCATGTTTACATGGAAACAAAGCCGGTTCGAAAGGAGAAAACATACGGTATACCTGTTATATCGGCTGTAGTGTTCCTTGCGCTTATTATTGCAGCAATGCTCATTCCTCACGATACTTTTACACTCCCGTTTAACCTTCCGGGAAGTTTCAGCATTGCTTTTCCTGACATTCCCGACAGGAAATTGCCATTGACGGCCGGGTATATAATCACAGGAATAATAATTATAGCATTATTCGATTCGGCTTTGAATCTTATTTTCAGGAGAAAGAATAATTTGTAACAATGTTACAAATCAGATATGCGGGCATACACGGGAGTTCAATCCTTTGAGATTGAGTTCCCTGCTCATTCTAAGGAGTGTCGAAGAAAGACCTATCCTTACTTCACAACTTCCTTTAAAATGAACAAGCATGGCACACTGCTCAGCCTGTACAGGATCATGGCCGCATACTTCAACGAGCGATTTTATAACATGATCAAAAGTATTTACCTCATCATTGTACAGTACTAGACATGATGAACGGCTGTCATCGCTCAACTTTCCACCGTCTTTGTGTAATGGGTTTTCTTTCATTTAAGTGTCTCAAAAAGTTGCTTTGCAGTCTGAATGTCTATCTCCCTGCTTCCTAACCAGGCGACTACTTTTGCATCATTATATCCGTTTCGCCGTAGAAGGCCTGCAAACTCTTCAGCGCTTTCAAATGTAATAAAATTACCTATTAAATAAGCAACTGAACCATTATCCATCTTTGCCATATCGAAATTTCTTTTCCCGGCCATCCTGATCATTGGAGCAATTGCATCTTCCTTAAGAGGCTGAATAGATCTGAGAATTTCAACCTTCAACAGAAGAGTGGGCGGCATTGTGTCAATTTTCTGACTGTCGGAATTTTCTGAAGCATAAAGTGGCTTGCTGCCCCATTCCTTTTCAAGTATGGCTGCCCGTTCAGATGATACAGGCTTGTTTCCCAGATGTGCAACGACGAACGAATCTTTAAACCCCTTTCCCCGTACTGAAGCTAAAGCTTTTGAAGCATCAGCCATCTTACGGAAAATCCCTGCATAATATGTTGTGACTGACGATCCTGCGGCTTTAATCCCATATATTGGTGATATACCCTTGAAATATGAAAGCTGGACGGGGTTCCTGAAAACAGCTGTCTGAATCCTGTATACAAGACCTTCAGGGGGTTGTGCATTAACCTCTATTTCAGCCTTAGGATCTGTAACGGGCTGTGGTAATATCTCAAATACTGAGAGCACCCCGACTGGTTTTGCCAATATCTCTCTGATCCGGATAGTTGTGTCTATTACTTCTGTTACTTCATCTTTGACGGGATCTAAAGCAACGGCCGGATAATTGACGATTGTGTCTTTCTTAACGAAAGCATTACTCACGTTGTCTTTTGAACTTATCGTGCTTGCAGTATCAACCGTAACAACAACAGTTACAACCTGTGACTGTTTCATTTTATTAGAAGCAGCTTCTGTTGAGTCAGCCTTATACTGCTTTTCGAGCCTTGTCGCAAGAAGACTGTCTTTTTCAGGAGGAAGCATCTGCCGTGTTACTGTTTTGATTGTCATATCAGGTGGAATTTCACTGGCCACAATTGGCGAAGTCTCAATCAGCCTGCCTGTTGATTGTCTGCACTGCTCAATATACCGTGGAACATCCAGTTCTTTTGCTCTTTTTCTTCCTGCTTCGGCGGTATAACGAGTATATGTTTTTTCAGCCTGTTCATATTTTCCCTGAAGATGCTGTGTCCTTGCAAGATAAAACACAGCATCATCAGGCAAAGATTTTAATGATCCGCTGTTAAGAGCCTGTTCAATCAGATTTTCAGCTTCAACAGGATCTTTTTCCATCTTTACAAGACATGCAGCAGAGAAATATTTGTAAGCAGGATCACGCGGATATGTTGCAAGCAACTCGCTGTACTGCTTATATGCAAGAGCATAATTTCCACTTGAAAACGCGTCGGCGGCAGATTGCCGTGAAGCCTTCTGAGCTGATACTAAACCCGAACCGAGCACAAAAACAATAAAAAATATAAAAAATTTTCTCCTCAACTTCATCACCTTTAAATGATTTTATTGATATAAATAAAGCGCGTAAAAAAATGATTTTCAGTCTGCCATGTTAATAACAATTCTCAGACCATATATTAAATCCGGCTCAAACTTCGTAATTTTACCCTAAACATCAAAATTTTTATGCCATGCCAAAGCTGAAAGAAGGGATGAAAGCTCCTGATTTTACAGGCATTGACCAGTCAGGACATGAAATCAGATTAACTGATTTTGCGGGAAAGAAATTAGTTTTATACTTTTACCCGAAAGATAATACACCCGGTTGCACGGCTGAAGCCTGTAACCTGCGTGATAATTATAAAGATCTGCTCGCCAGGGGATTTGCCGTGATCGGAATTAGCGCTGACAGTGAAAAATCCCACAAAGGATTTGCAGATAAGTACTCGTTGCCGTTTCCACTTATAGCTGATACAACTAAAAAAATTATGAACGATTACGGGGTCTTCGGTGAAAAGAAACTTTACGGGAAAATATTTCCTGGGATTCACAGAACAACTTTCATTATCGATGAAAACGGTATTATCGGGAAAATAATAGAAAAAGTCAGGACATCAGATCATACAAACCAGATATTCAATCTATATAATCAATAATAATGCGGATATGAGCAACGAAAGGAAAGAAATAAATAAAGAAAAACTGAAAGCGCTTGAAATCACTCTCGGGAAAATCGAGAAAGATTACGGCAAAGGCACTATAATGAAGCTTGGCGATCATGCAATAGAAAACATCCAGGTAATCTCAACCGGGTCTATCGGTCTTGATGCGGCTCTTGGAATAGGCGGTCTGCCGCGTGGCAGGGTTATTGAGATCTATGGTCCTGAAGCATCGGGTAAAACAACCCTTGCGATCCACACTATAGCAGAAGCTCAGAAAAACGGCGGTATTGCTGCAATTATAGATGCTGAGCATTCATTCGACCGTAATTATGCTGAGAAACTCGGTGTCGATGTTGAAAATCTTCTGATATCACAACCTGATAATGGTGAACAGGCTCTTGAGATTGCTGATAACCTTATAAGATCGGGCGCTCTCGACATTATTGTTATTGACTCGGTTGCCGCCCTTACTCCAAAGGCAGAGATAGAAGGAGAAATGGGCGATTCCAAAATGGGGCTGCAGGCAAGACTGATGTCGCAGGCGTTAAGAAAGCTCACTGCCAATATCAGCAAGACAAATACATCATGCGTTTTCATTAACCAGTTGAGAGACAAGATCGGGGTGATGTTCGGAAATCCTGAGACAACAACCGGTGGTAACGCTCTGAAATTTTATTCTTCAGTAAGGCTCGATATAAGAAAGACAAGTCAGCTGAAAGAAGGAGAAGAGATAATAGGAAACCGCACAAGAGTGAAAATAGTAAAGAACAAGCTCGCTCCTCCTTTCAGGAAAGCCGATTTTGATATACTCTATGGCGAAGGCATAAGCCAGTTAGGTGAGATTGTTGATATGGGTGTAGATTTCGAAATCATTAAAAAGAGCGGCTCATGGTTCAGCTATAACGAAACCAAGATCGGCCAGGGTCGGGATGCCGTCAAACAGATACTGAGAGACAATCCTGAGCTGTATGATGAGCTGAAACAGAAGATAATGGAACGGCTTAAAACGTCAAATTAGTTTTGCTGAAATAAATCTTTATAAATAGTTCGTTCATTTGTCATCAATAAAAAATCTATGAAAAGGATTCTTTTTCTGACCTCAGTTACTACGTTCTTTGTTGCAGTCTCATGTAATCAACCCGCAAAAGTAGAGGAGAAAACTGCCCCTCAGTTTGCGAACCAGTTGACTGAACTGGAGAAACAGGGCCAAAGAATGACACCCGAGATCCTGTGGAAATTCGGCCGGCTCGGATCTGTCGCTTTATCCCCTGACGGGACTGCTGTTTTGTATACTGTTACAGAATACCAGCTCGACAGCCAGATCAGTCATACAAATATCTTTAAAATACCTGTATCAGGAGGCGAAGCTGTAAAGCTTACAAATGATGGCGGAAGTTCGCCTCAATGGATCAGTGAAGGCAAAGAGATCGCCTTCGTGAACGATGGAAAGCTTCTCGTAATGAATGCCGATGGATCGGCCGTGAGAACAATTACAGGATTAGCCGATTTCGAGATATTCAACATCTCTCCCGACGGCAAAAAGATCTATTTCACAAGACGGGTCAAGCTCGATACAACAGCGGTCGAAAAACATGGATTGCAGAAAGCTAAAGTCAGGATCATAAATGATCTCATGTACAGGCACTGGAACTATTGGCACGATTACTCTTACAGCCATGTATTTGTAGCATCATTTGATGGAACAGGTATTACAGGTGAAAAGGATATTATGGCTGGGCAGAAATATGAATCACCCGACTCCCCTTATTTTGACGAAGGTGAGATCTCGTGGAGCCCCGACAGCAGATATGTAGCATATACTTCAAAGAAGCTGAAAGGAAAAGATTATGCAAAAAGCACTAACACTGATATTTATCTCTATAACACTGAAGATGGAAAAGAGATTAATATAACCGAAGGAAACATGGGATATGATAAATATCCGGTCTTCTCCCCCGACGGTTCAAAAATTTCCTATCAGAGCATGGAAGAAGATGGTTATGAATCAGATCTCTCCAGGTTGTTTATTTACGATCTTAATGCAAAGTCAAGGATATGGATATCAAAAGGCTGGGAATTCGATATCGAAAATGTCAAATGGGACGGGAATGAGACATTATACTTTACATGCTCTCATCTCGGGACCACCCAGATATTCAAACTTCCCGCCACAGGAGGCGAGGTAACAAATGTAACCGAGGGAAAACATAACATGGGCCCTATTGATCTTAAGTCAGGTGTAATTGTATCAGGCCTTACTTCAATGTCGATGGCTTCGGAGGTTGCTGTAGTAAATATTGCTTCAGGTGAGATCACACAGATCAGTGCTATTAATAAGTTCATTTACGACAATATCAAAATGGGCAATTCTGAAGAGAAATACATTAAGACAAAGGATAATAAAGATCTTCAGATGTGGGTGATTTACCCGCCCGATTTTGATTCTTCAAAAAAATACCCTGCCCTGCTGTTCTGTAATGGCGGCCCCCAGTCAACACTCGATCAATTCTGGTCATACAGATGGAATATGCAGATGATGGCAGCCAATGGGTATATAGTATTTGCACCTAACCGCAGAGGGGTTAAGGGTTTCGGCCATGCCTGGACTGAACAGATTTCAGGTGATTACGGAGGTAAGAACATGCAGGACTACCTCGATGCAACAGATGCAATGGCTAAAGAACCTTATGTTGATTCAAAACGTATGGGAGCTGTTGGCGCAAGCTACGGAGGCACCTCTGTCTTTTATCTTGCTGGAATTCATGAAGGAAGGTTTAAAGCATTTATCTCGCATAACGGCATGTTTGATTTTACCTCATGGTATGGATCAACAGAGGAACTGTGGTTCCCCGATAAGGATATTGAAGGCCCTTACTGGAATAATCCTGCCAGCTACAAGTATTCACCGCATCTTAAAGTTAAAAACTGGAATACTCCTATTCTGATCGTTGCAGGCCAGAATGATTTCAGGATACCATATACACAAGCTATGGAAGCATTCCAGTCTGCACAGCTTCTTGGTGTGCCAAGCAGGCTGCTGTTCTTTGAGGACGAATATCATTTTGTTACAAAACCCCAGGATGCAGTAATCTGGCAAAGGGAGTTTTTCGAATGGCTTGATACCTATCTCAAATAATTCAGACGCATTACGGTAGAGACGCATTGCAATGCGTCTCTACCGCAATGCGTCTCTACCGTAATGCGTCTCAACCGTTTAATAATTCCAATATCCTGTCAACCTTCTCTTCCATTGGCAGAAGGCCGTCAATCCAGTTTATCTTAATACCTCGTCTCTCCATTCCGCGGAACCATGTCATCTGGCGTTTTGCAAACTGGTGAATTGAGATTTCAAGATCATGAATCATCTCAGCACGGGAGAGCCTGCCCATGAGGTATAATGTAATATACTTGTATTCAAGGCCATAATAGATAAGTGTTTCATGTCTTATCCCCTTCCCGATAAGCATCTTAACTTCATCGATCATACCTGATTCAAGTCTCTTGTAAAGTCTTTCAGTTATCCGCTTTCTTCTTATTTCCCTGTCGATTGAAATACCAACAACAAGCGGGTTGATCTTCGGGAAAGAGCTACTGGCGGTATTCTGATTTCTTGAGAAGTGCTCAATCTCAATTGCTCTTATTACTCTTTTTTTTGTGTCTGTATCAGTAACGTTATGAAGAGGCCGGTATGTTGAAAGAATTTCCTTCAGCTCTTCAATTGTTTTCTTTTCAAGCTTTGCCCTCAGACCACTGTCAGGAGGAACCTCCACCATTTTATATCCTGATATAATGCTGTCAGCGTACATACCCGAACCACCGCACACAACAGGAAAAACATTACGCTTCTTAAGATCTTTATAAACCTTCAGAAAATCGCGCTGGTATTCAAATACGTTATATTTATAACCTGGCTCGGCAATATCAATAAGGTGACATGGAATCATTGAACCATCAATCATATAGTCATCAGTATCTTTTCCCGTACCAATGTCCATGCCACGATAAACCTGTCTTGAATCGGCGCTGATCACCTCTCCGCCAAGTTTTCGGGCGAGGCTGACTGCAAGACAGGTCTTCCCTGAGGCTGTAGGTCCCGTGATGACTACAAGATCGTACGCCATATTCATTTCCATCTTTGTACTTTTATAAAGGGAAACAGGCAATTTATCTAAATTTATTTAATTTTGACCCGCCTAATAACCGGATTTTATGGATTTAAAATATTTTATATCGGGATTAAAGAATATACTCTCTGACCCTTCAAAAGCGTGGGGGATAATAAACGCCGAACACAAACCGCTGAATGTGATCCGCCAAAGCATCGTATTGCCTCTCGTATTGCTTGTATCGGTAGCCGCAATGGCCGGATCTCTCATGTTTTCAAACAATAGTCTTCCGCCTGCATATTCGGTATTTACCGGTCTAAGGACATTCCTGGTCCTCATTATTACAATATATGTGGCTTCGTATGTTCTTGGAGAGATAACGTATCCTCTGGATCTTGGAAAAGATTTTTACACTTCATTCACTATAGTCTCCTTCTCATTTGTCCCATTCATGCTATGCCAGATTTTCAGCGGCCTGTTTGAATCGTTATTATTCGTGAACATTATAGGACTGTATGGACTTTATATATTCTGGGCAGGCGCTGAAAAATTCCTTGATCCGCCACAATACAAGAAAATGCCGCTGTTAATTGCAACTTCGGTCATAGCTGTGGGTATCTACATAATAACAAACGAAATACTCAAAACTGTTCTTGACAAGTTATTTTACGCAATATTTGATTAATGCCTGATGAAAGGAAGCAGCGGTGATATTGTTATAAGGAATAAGAAGGCAAGTCATGATTATGAGTTCCTTGAGAAATTCATAGCAGGGATTATGCTCACCGGAACTGAAATAAAATCAATAAGGCTTGGCAAGGCAACAATTGTTGACACTTACTGCTTCTTCAGCAATGGAGAGCTTTTCATAAGAGGCATGCATATAGCTGAGTACTGGTGGGGAAACATGAATAACCATGATCCGTTCAGGGAAAGAAAGCTGCTTCTTACAAAGCGTGAGCTAAGAAAAATTGAAAGAAAGGTAAAGGAAACAGGTTTGACAATAATTGCAACAAAGGTTTTTCTGAACGATAGAGGGCTCGCAAAAGCTGAAATTGCAATTGCAAAAGGCAAAAAGGAATACGATAAGCGTCAGACACTAAGGTCGAAAGATGCCGCAAGGGAGATGGACAGGATGATGAAAAAATGATCGTCAAAAAGTTCACATTCAGCTCTTTCAGAGCCGCTTCTCTGAGTATGTGAATAACCCCGGATTAAATCCGGGGCCAGCCGATAAAGAAGATCCTAAAACCCTGAAAGGGTTTAATGTATCAGACTCAATATGTTAAAGCAAACTGATCAATTATGTTATCAGAAGTTCGGACTCAGGAGATATCTTGAGTAGAATTTGATTATCATATCAACAGCCTCATCCGATGTATCAACAAGAGAAAATATATCAAGATCAGCCGGAGAAATTGTGTGTTCTTCTTCGAGCATCGATTCTTTAATCCATTCAATAAGTCCGCTCCAGTACTTTTTACCGACAAGAATAATCGGGAATTTTCCGATCTTTCTTGTCTGGATCAGTGTAATGGCTTCAAAAAGCTCATCAAATGTTCCGAATCCGCCCGGGAGTACAATAAATCCCTGCGCGTATTTCATGAACATAACCTTCCGAACAAAGAAATGATCAAAAGTTATGAGCTTATCTGAATCGATATAAGGATTTGGATGTTGTTCAAAAGGCAGGTCTATATTGATTCCAACGGATTTGCCTTTGCCTTTTGCGGCGCCTTTATTTGCTGCTTCCATAATTCCCGGCCCGCCGCCTGTGATAACTCCATAACCATTCTGAACAAGCTTAAAAGCTATATCTTCTGCCAGCCTGTAGTATTTGTCATTATAATGAGTTCTTGCAGAACCGAAAATAGAAACACAGGGGCCTATTCTTGCGAGCTTCTCAAAACCTTCGACAAGCTCTGATATTATTTTAAAGACTCGCCAGGAATCGGTTGTATGAATTTCATGCCAGGTTTTCTGCTCAAAAGCATCTTTTATGAGGTCGACAGGCTTCTCCATGATTAATTCAGAAATATTAGGTGCCAAATATAATTAAAATCTCAACCCTGAAGTTCAGCCTGCAGATATTTTCCCGTGTAACTCGATTCCACACCGACGAGTTCTTCGGGTGTTCCGGCAAAGATTATCCTGCCTCCTTCCCTTCCGCCTTCAGGTCCCAGGTCGATGACATGATCGGCCATTTTTATCACATCGAGATTGTGTTCAATGACTACAACAGTATTTCCCCTGATGACAAGCTTGTTAAGTACATCAAGGAGTACCCTTACATCCTCAAAATGGAGCCCCGTAGTAGGTTCGTCGAGTATATATAACGTTTTCCCAGTATCTTTTCTTGAAAGCTCTGTTGCAAGCTTTACTCTTTGAGCTTCACCGCCCGATAAAGTAGTTGACTGCTGTCCAAGCCTTATATACCCGAGGCCTACATCCTGTATCGTCCTGATTTTGTTGTAAATCGAAGGAATGCTCGAGAAAAAATCAACTGCAGTATCAACAGTCATGTCGAGAACATCACTTATGTTCTTACCCTTATATTTTACCTCAAGTGTTTCACGGTTATACCTTTTACCATTGCAATCGGTGCAATTTATATACACATCAGGAAGGAAATTCATTTCAATTGTTTTCACCCCTGCCCCCTGGCATCCTTCACATCTCCCCCCTTTGACATTAAATGAAAAACGACCTGCCCCGAATCCTCTTATTTTTGCCTCTGTTGTCTGCTCAAAAAGCTTTCTTATGTCAGTGAATACCCCGGTATAAGTTGCAGGATTGGATCGGGGTGTTCTGCCTATCGGAGCCTGGTTAACCTCTATCACTTTATCTACAAATTCAATACCTGAAATTTCCCTGTAAGGAAGAGCTGAAGCGCCTGCATGATGCAGCTTTTTTGCAAGCAAAGGATGTAATGTCTGATTGATCAGCGAAGATTTGCCGCTTCCGGAAACACCTGATATACATACGAACGTTCCAAGAGGAAGGGCAAGATCTACATTCTTAAGGTTATGCCCCGAAGCTCCCCGAAGTATCAGGTGTTTTCCATTACCTTCCCGACGTTGAAGGGGAATTTCGAATTTCCTGGTATTATTCAGATATGCTGCTGTAATAGTATTTGTTTTCATAAGTTGCTTCGGACTACCCTGTGCTACGACAAGACCACCAAGCCTGCCTGCGCCTGGACCGATATCTATCACGTGATCAGCAGATAATATCATCTCCTTATCATGCTCAACAACAATTACTGAATTACCTGCGTCACGCAGTTGCTTTAAAGCTTCAATTAACCGGCGGTTATCCCTCTGATGAAGTCCGATGCTGGGTTCATCAAGTATATATAGCACATTGACAAGCCTCGATCCGATCTGAGTGGCAAGCCTGATCCTCTGGCTTTCACCCCCTGAAAGGGTTCTTGCCCCACGGTTAAGTGAAAGATACTCTAAACCTACTTCGAGGAGGAATCCGAGCCTCGTTCTTATTTCTTTCAGAATTTCGGAAGCAATTATTTTCTGGTTGCCGGTCATTTTATCCTCGACATTTGAAAGAAATGCAGACAATTCCCTTATATCCATTGCTGAAAGCTCCCCGATATTTTTCCCCCCAATCCTGTAATAGAGGGCTTCTTTCTTCAGACGGGTTCCGTTACAATCAGGGCAAGTTTCGTACTGGATATATTGCTCTTTAAGCCTGGATCCGTTCTTATCTCCATTAGAAGCCTCAGTGTTTCCTACATAGTTCACAACACCTTCAAAAGTGAGTAAGTAGTTTGAAGACATTCCAAGAGGAGTATTTGAAAGTTTCAAAACTTCATCGGAGCCATACAATACTTTGTTCAGCGCCTCCTGCGGGATCTCACCGACAGGCGTATCAAGAGTGAAACCATTTTTTTCAGCAATAGCTTCGATCTGCCAGAAAATCCAGGAGTTCCTGTATTTTCCAAGCGGTTCAATTCCACCCTTCCTTATACTCAACGAAGGATCGGGAATGAGCTTTTTCTCATCTATGCTCGATATTTCACCGAGTCCGTTGCAATGAGGACATGCACCCTGGGGAGAGTTAAAAGAAAAAGTATGGGGAGCCGGTTCGTTATATGATAGACCAGAGACAGGATCCATCAGATGTCGGCTGAAATATCGTGGTTCATTGCTTTCCTGATCAAGTACGATCATGACCCCGTCGCCCTGGTCGAGTGATGTAATAATAGAGTCATGCATTCTCTTATCGGCCACATCCCCTACTCTGAACTTATCAATTACAAGCTCGATGAAATGGGTTTTGTACCTGTCGAGTTTCATTGATGGAGTAATCTCCCTGATCTCCCCGTTTATTCTTACACTCAGGTACCCCTTTCTTCTCAACTGTTCAAAAAGCTCTTTGTAATGGCCTTTCCTGCCTTTAACAACAGGAGCAAGAACATACACCTTTTTTCCCGGGAACCTTGTTTTTACAAGTTCGAGGATCTGATCGTCAGTATACTTGACCATTTTCTCTCCCGATTCGTATGAATAAGCCTCTCCGGCCCTTGCATAGAGAAGTCTCAGGAAATCATAGATTTCAGTTATTGTACCTACTGTTGAACGTGGATTTTTGTTTGTTGTTTTTTGTTCAATTGATATTACGGGGCTCAACCCTGTTATCTTATCAACGTCAGGACGTTCCATGCCCCCAAGAAACTGACGGGCATACGCAGAAAGCGTTTCCATGTAACGCCTTTGTCCCTCGCCATAGATTGTATCAAAAGCCAAAGATGATTTCCCACTTCCGCTGAGGCCGGTGATTACAACCAGCCTGTTTCGTGGAATTGTTACATCAATATTCTGCAGGTTATGTACACGCGCTCCGAGGACATTGATCTCCTCACTCATTGCACCTCCGTTTTGTCTGTCAGGATAATTGTCTTTTCAAGATTTCTCATCCCTTCAGCCGGAATCTTGATTGTATATTCTTTATTTGATCGTGGTGTCAGATAAGGCTTCCTCAGCCACGGATTAAGATATTTCAAAAGCTTGTAATTCGTATTGAATTTCCCGGCGAATTTTGAAAAATCTGATACTGCGGTATCAACTTTGACTTCATAATATTTCATCTCCGGGTAAAGATCTTCTTCCGGAATATCAAAGCCATAAGCGGAAGGATTTGAAATAATGAGTTTGTAGGCGACAACCCTGAATACATATCTTGCAGTCTCATCATTTAGAAGAAGATCATAGTAATTATTCTGTTTTTGGATCTCTATCTGAAGATCAAGGCCTGCTCTGCCGCCGTTGTATGAAGCTGCAACCATTGTCCAGTTGCCGAATTTCTGGTACGACTTCTTAAAGAAATCACAGGCAAACTGGGTTGATTTTTCAATATCGTATCTTTCATCTACAACAGAGTTGATCTCCATTCCTTCCTCTTTACCGGTACCTGACATAATCTGCCAGAAGCCGGTAGCGCCGGCAGGTGAGATGACATTATTATATTCGCTTTCTGCTGCAACAAGGTACTTGAAATCTTCCGGTATTCCATTTTTTGCAAGTATCTTTTCAATTATAGGATTATACCTGTTTGCCCTTTTTATTATCAATATTGTTGATGAATGCCTGTATGCGCTTGTAAGAATTTCTCTTTCAAGGCTTTCTTTGGTATCGAAATTCTCAAGAGGCATCCTTTCTCCCGCAAATGTTACAAGATCTGGTATGATGAATGGTCTTACTGTGTAGATCGTATCACGTTGTATACCAGCGTTATCACTCCCGCCCTGCTTAAACCCAAGCGCTACTGCAAGGATTACAATAGATGAGCTTATCACAACAAATACTGTAAGTATTGTTTTACTGTCCCTGTTTTCCATAATCTTTAGCTGTACTGCAATTCTCTCAATCCGAGTGCAAATGTAACATAAATACAACTTCACAGGTTCATAATTCGCCTATAAAATAAACTAAATTTCGATTAGTCGAAAAGAGTAAAAACAACCGCTTTTGTCAGGTGAAATCAGAACTTGTATGAAATACCCGAGAATACGCCTATTGAATATGGATGTATCCGGGTTCCCATAGCATCATTGAAAGGATTAAGGAAATAACGGACAGTAGGTTCAAAATTAAAGGAGACTTTTTCCGAAAGATTATATTCCACTCCCATTCCCAGTGAACTGCTGAAGATCAGAGAATTCATGCCTGAAGTGCTTCCGATATACTGTTTCCCTGTCTCAGTCCTGGCAAATGCATGATTGCCAACAAGAAAATCATAAGAGATGCCTCCAAGAAGGTTAAAATCAATACTTCTGTCAACAAGTTTATACCTGAGCAAAAAAGGCATCTGGATATAGCGGAAGTCCTGAATTAACTGACTACTCATAAAATTCATATTAGTCTTGGCGGGATCAAACAAATCAGCATTATAATATGATATAAGTCGCCCCGAGCCTGGAGCAGCCTCGAGGAATATATCATTGCTTGATGCCTGAATTGCTCCGTTTGTTGTAAGGATTTCACGGCCAAGGCTCCCTTTTGCCCCTGAAACAGACTGGTATCCGGAGAATGAGCTTACTCCGTCTACTTTCTGCCCGTAAGCTGAATAATACAAACCAGTCTGAAGGCTGAATCGTTTGTTAATCCTGTATGATACCCCTAAACCTCCGGTGTAGGATGTTGCAGCATTTTCTGCGGCTGCCATCTTTATATAATCTTCATTGCCGGAACCCACTTTTGAATGATATGTTGGCGATGCAAGTGCAGAAATTGACCATCTTTTATCTGGAAGCTTTGAGCCTGAATAATAATCCGGCATTCCCATTCCAAAATTTCCAATGTTGATACTGTTTGTCACCTTTGAAGTTTTTGCTTTCTCAGGGCTTGAAATAGAGAACCTTCTGATTCTTTCTTCATCAAGAATTGCAATTTCAGAACTGTACTTCACTTTTTTAGGTACATCTGCAGCAGGCCTTAAAGCTGTAAGAGGGGTCTCAATAGCAGCAGTCTGATCAGCAGCTGCGATTCTTACCGGTTCTGAATAACTGATGTCAAAAACAGCAAGAGAATTGCTTATCTCTTCAGTAACATTCCGGTTTAAAAGCCACATTATGCTACCAAGTGCAACGATGACTGCTATCCCGGCAGCAGCCTTTATAAGGAAACTGATTCTTTTTACCCGGACAGATGGCTGGATATTATCCCAAACATCCTGAGGCGGGAGGACTTCATAGTCCTTGAGTCCGTTCCTGAATAAAAGATCTATATTTGCATCCCTCTCACCCATTTGCAACTTTCTTTTTCAAACCTGTAAATGATCCGACTCTGCGTTGCAGGATCATCCTGGCTCTTGCCAGATTCGATTTTGAAGTACCTTCAGAAATATTAACAAGTTTGCTTATTTCCTTATGCGAATAACCTTCGATCGCATAAAGGTTAAAGACCATCCTGTACTTTGGTGGCAGTTCCCTGATGATTGTTAAAAGATCGGCGGCTTCAAGACCGGCATAATCAGAATTATCAGGGTCAGCATCAGGTTCCTGTATTGTATCAATGTCATCAACCCTGTATAAGTTATGCTTTGCCCTGAATTTTTCAAGAGCCGTATTAACTGTTATACGTCTCATCCATCCTTCAAATGAACCTTCAAACTTGTAACAATGAAGATTTTCAAAGACCTTGATGAAGCTATCCTGCAATATATCGCGGGCTTCTTCATCATTTCCGGAATACTGAAGACAGACTGCATACAACTTTGAAGCATGACGTCTGTACAGCAGCTCCTGATCCCTTCTGTTGCCGGCAAGACAACCTTTTATTATTTTGCTTATCTCCTCCAATGAAAGCGGATAAAGAGATAAAAATAATAAAAATTATCCATTCCGTCAACCGGGCAACAGAAAGATGATAAAACTCTGAAAAAGGTTGCGTCTAAATATGTATTACTTCTCCATAAGCAGCCGCAGCGGCTTCCATAATAGCTTCCGACATTGTAGGATGAGGATGCACCGATTTAATTAATTCATGACCCGTTGTCTCAAGCTTTCTCGCAACAACGAGTTCGGCAATCATTTCTGTAACATTCGCGCCAATAAGATGTGCCCCCAGTAATTCACCATAATTTGCGTCAAATATCAGCTTTACAAAACCGTCACGGGCGCCGGCTGCGCTTGCTTTTCCCGAAGCCGTGTAGGGGAATTTTCCAACTTTTATCTCATAACCTGCTTTCCTTGCTGCATCCTCTGTGAGTCCGACGGAAGCTATTTCGGGAGTTGTATATGTACATGCAGGTATATTTTTATAATCAAGTGGTTTAACATCAAGTCCGGCAATCTTCTCAACACAGATTATACCTTCGGCTGAAGCAACATGAGCAAGAGCAGGTCCGTGCACAATATCCCCAATTGCGTGGATCCCCTGAACATTCGTCCTGTAATAATCATCTACAATCACCTTTGATTTTTCAACCTGTATGCCTGCCTCTTCAAGTCCGATTCCTTCGAGATTAGTTGCAACTCCGACTGCTGAAAGCACAACATCGCATTCAACAATCACCTCGCCTTTCGACGTCTTGATCTTAACTATGCAGCGATCATCCTTTATGTCTACAGACTCAACTGTAGAATCTGTCATGACTTTCATCTTCATTTTCTTGAATGACCTGTCGAGCTGTTTGGATACTTCCTCGTCCTCATTTGGAACAATCCTTGGAAGGAACTCAACAAGAGTCACGTCCGTTCCGATTGACTGGTAAAAATTTGCGAACTCGCTTCCAATAGCGCCCGAACCTACAACAACCATTGAAGCAGGCTGTTTTTCGAGTGTCATTGCCTCCCTGTAACCAATAATTTTTTTGCCATCCTGCTTAAGGTTTGGGAGCTCTTTTGACCTTGCACCTGTGGCAAGAATAATATTCTTTGCAGTATAATTCTTTCTGTTACCGGCCTGATCTTCAACTTCAACAGTGTTGTTCCCCTTCAGACGCCCGAAGCCTTTTATGTGTTCAACGTTGTTTTTTCTGAATAAAAACTGAACTCCCTTGCTCATACCATCAGCAACACTCCTGCTGCGGGTAATCATAGCCTTGAAATCCGGTTCAAAGGTGCCTTTTACACTTACACCGTAATCGGCAGCATGATTCACATATTCAAAGACCTGGGCGCTTTTCAGAAGCGATTTTGTCGGGATACAACCCCAGTTAAGGCAGATACCTCCGATTTCGGCACGTTCAATAACGGCAGTTTTCATTTTTAACTGCGATGCCCGTATAGCAGCAACATACCCGCCCGGGCCGCTTCCGATAACAATAAGATCGTAATCCATAGATAATTTATTTTTTCAATAATTCAGTCAAGTCTATTTGAGAAAACCGAAAAGAGCCTGAATTGTTTGAGGATCATTGATTTTTAGAATTAATGTTAATCATTATCCTGTTCAGGCCTTTAGCTATAATCCACATAATAACCATAGTGAATATTATTGTTGCACCAACAGGTATCCCGGCTATGTATGAAATAAAATATCCTGCTGCAGTTCCTACAAAGCCTGCCAGTACGGAGAGAATAACAATCCTGTAATATGTTCTTGTGAACAGCATTGCTATGTTCGGAGGAATTGTCAGCAGAGAAATTACAAGAACAACTCCTGCCATCCTGATATTAAGTACTATTGTCAAGGCGATGAGGGATGTTGTAAAATATTTAAACACATCAACATAATCAGAGTATGTCCTTGCAAACTGCTCATCAAAAGAGATATACAAAATTGTGCGGTAGAATATCCCAAAGTACAGGATAAGCACTACCGACATTATGCCCAGTGCCATCAGATCGGCTTTGGTAACAGTAAGTATGCTCCCGAAAAGATACCCCATCAGGTTTGGAGTGTAGCCCGGTGTAAGATAAATGAAGATAACACCGACTGCCATTCCGAATGCCCACAGGATACCTATCGCCGAATCCTCCCGGATCTTCTGCCGTACTGACAGATATTCAATACCAAGAGCCGATAGTATTCCAAAAACAGCTGCGCCCACGACAGGGTTTATTCCCAAAAAATAACCTACACCAATACCTCCGAAAGAAGCATGCGTTATTCCGCCACTGAGAAAAACCATTCTTTTTGAGACAACATATGTACCGGCTAGACCGGCAGTAATACTTGCGAAAACTGCTCCCAGTATTCCTTTGATAATGAAATCGTATTGAAATATGCTTTGTTCCAACTTATTCGTGTTTCTTTAAAACTGTATGTGGAATATCACCATGAGTGACAAGTTGTATAGGACAACCATACGCCAGAAGATCCTTGTCTGTAATCTCAGGTGATGGGTGATAATGAAGACCCCTGTTAACACAGGCGAATGATTTTATATGAGCCGATATTGTACCAATATCATGCGATACCATCAGTATTGCCATCCTTTTATTTAGCTCCTTCAACTTCTCATAAAAATCATTCTCAAAAGACGAATCCACAAAGTTTCCGGGCTCATCAAGGAGGAGGAGCTTAGGTTCACCGATTATTGCCCGTCCCAGGTATACTCTCTGCATCTGCCCGCCTGACAATTCGTTCACCATCGATTTTTCGAGGCCGCTCAGTCCCAGTTGTGCAATAACAGCGTCAGCTTTTTTCCTGTCATCCGAAGTCATTCTCGGAATAATACCTTTGCCGATCATCAGACCCGACAGGACAATATCTTTTACAGTAACAGGGTAGTTATTATCGCCTGTAGCCAGTTGGGGAAGATATCCTATACGTGTATCCTCTAAAATGCCCGTATTGAAAACAATTTCGCCCTTTACTGGCCTAATCAATCCGAGGATAAGCTTCAGGAGTGTTGTTTTTCCTCCGCCATTGGGACCTATAATACCAATGAAATCGTTTTCATTAACAACGAAATTAATATTCTCAAGAACCGGAACAGCGCCATAGGAAGCTGTCACTGATTTTATTTCAAGAATCCGGCTCATCTTTTTCCTTTCAGGCTTGCATAAAGTGAATCAATTATTGCTGATGTTGATGTGTACCAGTCTTCAGAAAGGGGATCAATAATCACAATTTCTGCACCGGTTTCGGCAGCAATTGACTTTGCATTTCGGGTATCGTATTCGCGTTGAACAAAAATAGTCGTAATATTTTCTTTTTCAGAAATATCGATAAGGTTCTTCATCTGTGCCGGAGATGGCTCTTTTCCATCTGATTCGACTGCAATTTCATTCAAGCCATAATCTCTTGCAAGATAAGCAAGGTTGGGATGATAGATCATAAATGATTTCCCTTTATACTGTGAGAAGTAATCCCGGCATCTTTTGTCAAGTTCATTTATTTTCAAAGTAAGCTCCGTATAGTTCTTCTCATATTTACCGGATGCCGTAGGATTCAGTTCCTGAAGAAATTCCTTTACTGATTCCGCCATCTTTAAAGCAGACATGGGTGAAACCCAGTAGTGAGGATCGGCTCCCTCGATATTGTCTCCCTCGTGGTGATGCTCCGACTCGATCGGTTCAATACTTTCACCGAGATTAAGCCTTTTCATTGAGGGATTTACTTCATAAAGCCGGTCAAGCCATGTCATCTCAAAACCAAGATAGCCGTTACTGATATAGCCTTCCGAGGCCCTGAGCTTTGCAATTTGCCCGGGAACAGGCTCGTAAATGTGAGGATCGGATCCCGGAGGAACCATGACATTAACAGAAAAGTCACCTGCAGCAATTGCATCAACAAAATACCTGAATGGCGCAATACTCACTGTTATTATCTTTTCTGAGGATGAATTCCCCTGATGCTGATTATTACATGAGATTAATGAAAGTAGAAGGAAGAGAATAAAGGTCTTTTTCATCAGTATGAAAAATAAGTTACAAATTTAATAAAAATCAGGAGACCTGCTGTGGCATGATGTCTTATTCATTCATTCAATCATTCAATCATTCATTCATTCATTCAATCAATCAATCATCCATTCATTCATTCATTCATCCATTCATTCATTCAATCAATCAATCATCCATTCATTCATTCAATCATCCATGTACAAATCACACATAAAAATCTTCAACTATTCCTTTCATTTAAAAGAATATCCGTTATTTTTGAATAGACTTAACGCATCCCTGTCTTGCATGAAGAATAAAGGAGAGATACTCGCCTCGACATTAAAAAACTTCAAAGACTGTTATTTTTTTCTTCACAACACTAAAGAATTCAGTGTCGTCGAGAGCATAATGAATGAAGGATTCATCTTTGAGAGCCAGCTTCCCCATTCAACGGATCGCGTAAACCCGAATGAACCCATTGAACTGACTTATTTTTTCTTCCAGAGGAAAGATTATGGCAACTATACAATTGTTATTGCAATACCAAAAACAATTTACGACGAATATTCTGAAAATGCCCTGAGGAACGAAACAGGCATTGAAGAGATAATGAGTACTAATGAACCGTATTACAGCGATAATGATGAGCTTATATACACTATTTCGCCAAAGCATATTCTTGGATATTTCAATATAAAAACATCAGAGTTCTATCAGAACAGAAACTGGGATCCTTTTTATAATAACTGCAGTCAGGGATCATATACCGGTAAACATGTAAGATCGAAAAATGATGACTGACAAAATCTGCGCTTTTTTATTATTCTCTTTACTGTATTTTCATTAATTCACATTATGAAGAAATTAAAACTTTCGTTTTTTATTCTGTTCACAGCATGCTTCTTTCCTGTCTATGGTCAGAATGGATATACAAATTATAAAACAATGCTTGACAGGATTGATAAGCTCACACATTCATATCCGGCCATCTGCTCATCACATTCACTTGTAAGGACATCTGGCGGATACGACATTGTTGTAATTACCATGGGAAAAGGAGACATTCACAATAAACCTGCAATTGCTGTTTTGGGTGGAGTTGAAGCAAATTACATGCTTGGACGAGAAATTGCTCTCGGACTTGCAGAATCAGTTGTGAAGAACAATGAGCAGCTTCTCGACAAAATAACTTTTTACATTTTCCCTGATGTCAATCCCGATGCAACGTCTCAGTACTTTTCAAACCTCTTATATGAAAGAACAATAAACAGCAGACCTACAGATAATGACGTTGATTTTTTAACCGATGAAGATCCTTTTGAGGATCTGAATGGCGATGGTATAATTTCACATATAAGAATTAAAGACCCTTCGGGAAGATTTACGCTGAATCATGATGATGAAAGGGTGCTTGATGAAGCAAATGTGTCACTTGGTGAAACAGGAGGTTATCTGTACTTTACGGAAGGGATTGATAATGACGATGACGGAAAGTTTAATGAAGATTGTGAAGGCGGAGTAAATTTCAACAGAAACTTCACTTATGAATATGAAGAATTTGGCTTAAATGCAGGGTTACACCCTGTATCTGAACCTGAAACAAAGGCTGTCGCTGATTTTCTTTATGAAAGATTCAACATCTATGCTGTTTTTGCTTTCGGACCACAGGATAATCTCGGGCAACCTGAAAACATGGCTCCCGGAAAAGATGAAAACAATGTCTCTGATAAAGATCTGAATAAGCTTGTATCAGACAGGTATCATGAGATTACGGGACTTAAAGGATCTCCGATACAGGTAAAAGCGCCCGGTAATTTTATGGAATGGGTCTATTATCATTATGGACGATACAGCTTCAGCACACCCGGCTGGTGGTTCCCTTACGAGAAGGGTAAAAATCCTGAAGCTGAATTCCTGAAATACGCAGATAAGAATAATATTCCCGGTGTTTTCATCCCCTGGAAAGAGGTAAACCATCCAGGCTTCCCCGGGAAGAAAGCAGAAATTGGCGGTATCAGACCATTTGTAATGACAAATCCTCCGGCAGATTCTGTTAATAAAATAACAGCAAAAAACATAGCTTTTATCACAAACATTGCTGAAATGCATCCTGATCCTGAATTCCTGGATATTGCAACAGAAAATATCGGGAATGACATATACAGGATTGAATTAAAATTACACAATAAAGGAGTTTTTGCCACTTTGCCCCAGGTAGCTGAAAGAAACGTATGGACGAGAATAATGAGGCTATCGATTGAACCTGCAAAAGGGCAGGAAATAATAAGCGGCCAAAAAGTTAACCGCATCGACAGAATTGAAGGCGGAGAATCTGCAGAGTTCAGCTGGCTTATTAAAGGCAAAGGCCCGGTCGCTATAACGGCGGGAGCTGTAAATACAGGAATTATAATGACTACTGTTGATCTTAAATAATGTTAGTACTGTAAAAAGTCAATAGATGAAAAAAATATATATTTTACTCGCAGGCCTGTTCTTACTTGTTGCAACGATCAATGCACAGGATGATCTTTTCTTCAGCGCAGCCGGAAGCCCTGGTAACCCGAAGGTGCAGGCTACATGGAATAAGTATTATACATATAAAGGAGTAACTGAGCTGTGCAACAGGCTTGCAAACGCATGGCCAGGGCTTGTCAAAGTTGAATCGATAGGAAAATCAGTCCAGGGAAGGGATATTCTTGTTCTGACAATCTCAGATAAAAAAGCCGGTGATCCTGACAAAAAACCAGGATTCTGGATAGACGGTAACATCCATTCAGTTGAGTTACAGGGAACAGAGATGGCTCTGTATACTGCATGGTATTTATGTGAAATGTATGACAAAAATGCTTTTATAAAAGAGCTGTTGCACGACAAGACATTTTATATTGCCCCAACAATCAATCCTGATGCCCGGGAATATTTCACTTCTGTCGGGGTACCCCCAAGATCCGGGCTCGAACCAAGAGATAATGACCGTGACGGACTTCTCGACGAAGACGGCTATGACGACCTTAATAATGATAAGAGCATAACACAGATGCGAAGAAAGAATCCTGACGGACAATACATAGAGGATCCAAAAGACCACAGGAGAATGATAAGGGTTGCCCCTGGTGAAAAAGGTGAATATGAACTTCTTGGTTATGAGGGAATCGATAATGATGGTGACGGACTTATCAACGAGGATGGGCCCGGCGGGTACGATGGGAACAGGGACTGGGGCTTCAACTGGGAACCTAATTACATTCAGAACGGAGCCGACAAATATCCTTTTACATTCCCTGAGAACCGGGCAGTGCGGGATTTCACTGTGAAACACAGGAACATAACCGGGGCGCAGTCATTTCATAATTCAGGCGGAATGATACTCAGAGGTCCTTCAATAAAGGACGGCGGGGCTGAAATCTACAGCCGCAGCGATGATGAAGTTATAAACACGATTGGTAGAAAAGGCGAACTGATGATACCTGGTTACAAGATGCTTACTATCTGGAAAGACATGTATACTGTATGGGGAGGCGAGCTTGACTGGTGGCATGGCGCTATGGGCTGCTTCGTTTTTTCAAATGAGCTCTGGACACCCTACCTGATGTTCGGAGACACGATTCATCTCGATCAATATGAATTCGACAGGCTGCTGTTGTTCGAAGATGCTTTCATTCCATGGCAAAAGATTAAGCATCCTGTCTATGGCGACATAGAAACAGGAGGCTTCAACAAAAATTTCGGCAGGTTGCATCCCGGGTTCCTGCTTGAATCAGATGCCCACAGGAATGCAGCATTCTGCATATATAATTCATGGCAGTCACCAAAACTTGAAATTACATCTGTCAAAACAACGAAACTTCCGGGCGGATTAATTGAAGTAACTGCGACTGTCGAGAATAAAAGACTTCTTCCGACTCATTCGGCAAGCAACATCAGATTCAAAATCGATCATCCTGATTATATCACACTTGAAGGCGGCTCAGTAATTGCCGGAATGATAGTGAAGAACAAAGATTTGAATATCACTGAAGAACAGAAGAAGAATCCACAAAGGCTTGAAATTGAAAACATCCCGGGTTACGGAAGGGCCGACGTGAAATGGATAGTCAAAGGAGGCAGTAGTTTCATTGTAAGTGTCGAAAGTGTTAAAGGAGGTACTGCTTCGCGCAAATCGGAGTAAACGAAGTGTATTAAAACAAAAAGAGGAGGTAAAACTCCTCCTCCTTTTTCTCAGGAATGAAATTATTAGTACGTCTGGAAAGAGATTTTGAAATAACCTGTTGCTTTTTCCGAGTCAATCTGGAACTTCCATTCTCCTGTTTTGTCCTGATTCTCTTCATCAGAGATAGAGAATGATTTTCTTACATTAATGTTACCATATTCATCTATAACGACATCCGAATATGTTTTTCCCTGGGGAGTCAACACCTTGATCTTTATTTCCCCGTCTTTACAGTCACCGCTTATCGACATTGATACATTCTTGACAGTTTTTTCAACATCGAATGTATACTCCTTTTTAAAGCTTGTCTCTTTTACGTTCTTCGTAAATACCCATGACGAGCCCGTCGATTCGCCATAGAAATGCGTTCCGTTAAAAATTAAAGGAGCATTTGGAGCATCCGGAACCATTGGAATGCTGTAGACGTCGGGATTAATTGATCTGTTTCCGCGGCCGTAAATACGTACGTTATGCCCGCTCTCATCAACATCAACATCAACGTCAAGATCTCTCAGTTTCTCCAGTTCCTGCATGTTTTCTTCCATTTCCTTTCGCGCTTTATCCTGTTCCTTACGCTGCTCGGAAATAGCCTTTTTCTGTTCGCTGATTGCTTTTTGTAATTCTTCCTCCCTTTGTTTATCAGCTTCTTTACGTTCCGTCCCCTCCTGAGCGTAAATTGTTCCGCTGATTGTGCCTGTGGCTATCAGCAGAATTGCTGTGATTAATAATCTGATTCTTTTCATCGCTGCCTGTATTATAGTTTGTTGATGTAAAGATAAATTGTAATAAACTGCCCGATTGTTAACATCCGGTTAATGCAGGGTTAATGTTTTATTCTACTGAAAGAAAGTTAGGTCAAAATGAATAAATTTGAGAAGTAAAAAGCAAATGATGAAAAAGAAAAACACCGTCCTCCTCCTCGGGATATCGTCAATCCTGATACTTATATCTGTACAGGTCTATATTATTATCGGTGTATGGAAGCAAAAGAATGAAATGTTCACATTAAGATATTCGCAACTATCACAGGAAGCCGGTGGCTGGATAAGATATGCCTATAGTAACGGGATAATCAAGGATGATGGTTTCGATATGGTAAGGGAACTGCTTAATGATTCAATCGACAAGGTCGTTGATGATCTCTTTAAAATAGACGAGCCGGCCATCCTTAAGGAAAGGGAAAAAGGAATCTTTGAGTATGTAAAAGCTGTTCTCAACCGTGAGCAGGTAATGTCATCACTTCTGAGTTCATATTTTGAAAGCAGGGGGTTTGAGAAAAATTTTAAATTCAGGATCAACATAAACAACGTTGAAATTCTCAATTCAGATACACTTGTAGTCTACAGGAGTGACAGATTCCAGGGAAGAAGAAGCGGAGGTAGAGGGCAGTCAGGTACCAGCAGGCCTTCAGAAAGCAGTATAAGTTCCGAGATCCCTGTGGGCAGGACATTACTTGAGGGTAATCATTACAGGGTTTTCTTTGACTACCTGATAGACTTTTCCGACAAAAGGAAAATTGTAATGAGAGAAATATCGGCATCTTTACTTTTAGGGATATTCAGCATCGTTCTTGTGGGCATCATGTTCATGACAACATACAGGAATCTCATGGAAGAGAGAAGACTTTCAAACCTGAAAACAGATTTCATAAACAATATGACACATGAGCTGAAGACGCCTCTTTCAACTATCACTGTTGCGGGAAGAACTCTTGAGATGCCACAGATCAGGCAGAATGATGAGAAGATACTTGAGACGGCTAAAATGATCGGCAAACAAAGCGTTCATCTGAATCAGCTCATTAATATGATCCTTGAAATAAGTATGTGGGAAAGAACCCAGTTTCAGCTAGATAAGAAACGTGTGGATATGGAAGACGTAATGAATGATGTGGTTTCAAGCTTTAAATCCGGTGGAGGAAACAGTGCAACAATAATCGAGAAATACAATCTTACAGGGGTTACAGCCGAAATAGATGTTGTCTATTTCACGACACTCCTTAACAATCTTCTCTCAAATGCAGTGAAATATTCGGATAAAACTCCGGTGATCGAGATCGAAGGTTTCCGTGAGGACAATAATATATGTATCAAAGTCTCGGATAACGGGATCGGGATCAACAAGATCGATCAAAAGCATATTTTTGATAAATTTTATCGTGCCACGACAGGCAACATACATAAATTCAAGGGCCTTGGACTGGGTCTGTATTATGTGAAGAAAATTGCGGAAGCGCATGGCGGGGACGTAAATGTAAACAGCAGACCCGGTAAAGGAAGTACATTTACTGTCACACTTCCGGGAATATCATAAAAACCTTCAATATGGCAACAAGATTTACTATTGTGCTTGTATTCATTCTCTTTGTGTGTGAGACAACACCGGCACAAAAGACTTACTGCAACCCGATGAATCTTGATTATGGGTATTGCCCCATACCCAATTTCACCGTATATGGAAAACACAGGGCCACAGCCGATCCCGTCATAGTAACATACAAGGATGATTATTATCTTTTCTCAACAAATCAATGGGGTTATTGGTGGAGCAACGACCTGAATCACTGGAATTTTATATCAAGAACCTTCCTGAAACCTTACCATAATGTATATGATGATCTCTGTGCTCCTGCAGTATGGGTCCAGGGAGATACAATGCTTGTTTTCGGATCAACATATTCAACAAATTTCCCGGTATGGATGACCACGAATCCGAAACAGAATACATGGAAAGAAGCAGTTGACTCGTTTGCCATCGGGGGATGGGATCCTGCATTTTTTGTTGATGATGACGGAAAATTATACATGTACAACGGAAGCAGCAATGCATATCCGTTATATGGAATAAGAATTGACAGAAGTACCTTTTTACCCTATGGCACACGCAAGGAACTACTCCTTCTCGATGACAGCCGGTATGGATGGCAACGGTTCGGAGAAAATTCGGATAATACATTCCTTGATCCTTTCATGGAAGGGGCCTGGCTGACAAAGAATAAGGGCAGGTACTATCTTCAATACGGGGCTCCCGGCACCGAATTCAGTGGTTATGCTGATGGTGTTGCAGTGTCTGATAATCCGTTGGGGCCATTTGTTCATGAATCAATGCCATTGTCCTACAAACCGGGTGGATTTGCACGGGGCGCAGGTCACGGTGCGACATTCAGAGATAAATGGGGTAATTACTGGCATATAAGTACAATCGTTATCTCAGTAAAAAATAATTTTGAAAGGCGACTGGGATTGTGGCCGGCAGGTTTTGATTCCGAGGGAAAGATGTATTGCAATACTGCATTTGGAGACTATCCGCATTATCTTCCCGATTCAAAAGCTGACCACCTCAAAAGCCGTTTCACTGGCTGGATGCTCCTTAACTACAACAAACCGGTCACAGTATCATCAGCTTTAACCGGCTATCCTGCCGGCTTTGCCGTTGATGAAGATATTAAAACTTACTGGTCGGCAGTCTCCGGAAATGAGGGCGAGTGGATTTCAACCGACCTGGGTGCGGTTTCAACAGTCAGAGCGATTCAGATCAATTATGCCGACCAGGATGCAGAGCTTATGGGGAAGGTCAGCGGAATTTTTCACAGGTACAAGCTTCTTGTTTCAACAGATGGGAAAAAATGGACTACTCTTATTGATAAAAGCGATAACAATAATGATGTCCCTCATGACTACATAGAGCTTGAGAAACCTGTTCCGGCAAGGTATCTCAAAATTGAGAATATTCATGTTCCCACAGGGAAATTTGCAATAAGCGGTTTTCGTGTTTTCGGGAACGGGAACGGGCAAAAACCCGGGGAGGTTGAAGGTTTTACAGTACTGCGCACAGAAAAGGATAAAAGGAATGCCTGGCTGAAATGGAAGACTTCTGATGATGCTTATGCATATAACATTTACATGGGCACCGAACCTGAGAAATTATATAATTGCATAATGGTTTATGGCAGGAATGATTACTGGCTCAAAGCGCTCGATAACAGATCAGGGTATTATTTCAGGATTGAAGCCATTAATGAGAATGGAACATCCGGGTTGTCACCAATAGTGTCTTCAAAATGATTCATATTGCCAAAAATGAGTATCTTTATAAGTGTTTCTTAATCTAAAATAACATGAAAGTTTTGTTAGCTGAAGACGACAGGGACTTCGGGAACATCTTAAGTCAGTATATATCGATAAGCGGTTACGATGTTACTCTGGGAAGAGACGGGAAAGAGGCATGGGAGCTTTTCCAGAAAGACAAGTTCGATATATGCGTTTTTGATGTAATGATGCCTGAGATGGACGGTTTTACTCTTGCCGAAAAGGTTAAGGAAGTCCAGCAGGAGATTCCGCTTATCTTTCTTACAGCAAAAAGTCTTAAAGAGGATATTGTGAGAGGGCTTAAAATCGGCGCTGACGATTATATAACAAAACCATTTGACCCCGAGGTGCTTATCCTCCGGATAAATAACATTCTTAAAAGGGCGTATTCATCAACAAACGATGAGTTTAAAATCTCAGACACTGTACTTAAATATAATTCACTTGAACTCATAAGCGTTAACACAAAGGAAAAGCTTACGCTTAAAGAGGCTCAGCTCTTAAAATATTTCATCGTCAATAAGAATAAGGTTCTTGCCCGTGAGGATATCCTTACCGAAATCTGGGGAGAAGACGATTACTTCCTCGGACGCAGCATGGATGTGTTCATCAGCAGGCTTCGGAAATATATATCAGAGGATACAAAGATTGATATAAGAACTGTACGCGGTATGGGCTTTATCCTCGAGGAAACAGATAAACGTACCCAGGAATAAGCTGATAACTGGCGGTTGGCAATGGGTACTTTTTACTCAAAGCTTTAAAAACCAGTTAAAATGACAAAGGCAGAAATCATTTCGATATTCTGCCTTTGTTATAAAATCTGAAGCTTATACTATTTCCCAAGGACCTCAGTTACTTTATTATAAAGATCTTCGCCACGCAAATTCCTCCCGATTATAGTACCTGATTCATCAAGCAGGAAGTTTGCTGGTATTGCCTGAACAGCATAGAGCTTTGCTGCTGCGTTATTCCAGTATTGAAGGTCAGAAACATGTGTCCATGTCAGCTTATCGTCAGCGATAGCTTTAATCCAGTCTTCTTTTGTCTGATCGAGCGAGACGCCGAAAACATCAAAGCCTTTCTTATGAAATTCATTATAAACTTTCACAACATTTGGATTTTCCTGCCGGCAGGGCCCGCACCATGCTGCCCAGAAATCAACAAGAAGGAGTTTCGGGCCAATCTTTGATGAAAGTGAAACCGGGCTTCCGTTCACATCATTCATTGTAAAATCAGGAGCTTTCTGTCCAACCGATACTGCCTTCATTACTTCTACTCTTTCCTTCAGTGATTTAACGAGAGGTAGTTTAGTTAATGTTGTGTCAAAGTTGTTCAATAATGATTCTATTTCTGTTGCCTCCATCTCATAAGCCAGACTTGCAAGTATTGAAGGACTTACATAAGACGAAGGATTGTTTTTAACGAAATTCTTCTGATTTTCAAGCATCTGATTCTGAATGTCGTCAGCTTTCTTCTCTATCTCTGCCACTTTTGCTGCATCTCCGGACTGACTTGCAGCCTGGTATTCGGAGTACAGTTTCGCGTATGCATCCGACAATGGCTTGTTTGAATCTGTAAAAGCCTGATTTTCATCCTGGGTTTTGGATCCGCTAATTTTTGCATTAAAGAGAGAATCAAGAGTACCCTCGATTGTAATTTCAGAATTCTCGAGATAAAAAGGCATTCTTTTACGCGTATCACCGGCTACAAGCTGAACGAGTTGCGGATATTCAACTGATCCGCCCTTCATTATGAAAGAGCCTTTTTTTGAAACAGCCGAATCGATATTAATTGTTTTGCCTGCTTCTCTTTTCTGGAGAAAGAAAGTTATGCTGTCCGAACCATCAATCTTTCCCTTTACAACATAATGGGGTTTTGATGAGCATGATGAGACAATAATTGTAACAATAAAAAGATAAATTAACTTTTTCATTTGATTCTCTATTATTTAATTAAGAATTCAGGATACAAATATATTAAATAATGATCACTTATTCTCATTTCTGAAGTATTTGTCAATCAGGTAATATGCTGCCTTGTAAGAAGTGATTGAACCTTCTGAAAGCTGTTTTGTAATCTCTTTCCTTGCATTTCTGACTTCGGCATCATTATCAAAAGAATTCTGGAGATATTCCCGTATAGTGCTGTCCATTCTTTTTATTGCCTGTTCTCTTCTCTGTTCTTCAAAGTAACCTGACTTTCTTGTGGAATCAAGATAATCGAGGATAATTACCCAGAGCTCATTAATTCCCGTGTTCAACTTAGCCGAACATGTAACGACTCGTGTATGCCAACCTGAAGGCGACGGGGGAAAAAGGTGAATTGCATTCTGATAAAGGATCTTTGCGCCGTCAGCATTAAGAGTATTCTGTCCGTCTGCTTTTGTAATAGCTATGATGTCGGCCATTTCCATAATTCCTCTTTTGATACCCTGTATCTCATCGCCAGCACCGGCAAGCATAAGAAGAAGAAAGATGTCAACCATTGAATGCACTTCTGTTTCAGACTGGCCAACTCCGACTGTCTCAACTATTATTGTATCAAATCCTGCAGCTTCACAAAGAATGATTGTCTCTCTTGTTTTCCTTGCCACTCCGCCTAATGAACCCGATGCCGGTGATGGCCTTATGAAAGCTGAAGGATGAACACTCAGCAATTCCATTCGTGTTTTATCACCTAATATACTTCCTCCTGTCTGTTCACTGCTGGGATCAATTGCAAGCACTGCTATCTTTCTTCCAAGCGAAGTTGCATAAAGGCCGAAAGTCTCTATAAAAGTGCTCTTCCCGGCGCCTGGCACACCTGTAATTCCGATCCTTATAGAATTGCCGGCATAAGGAAGGCACTTCTCTATTATTTCCTGTGCGAGCTTATAATGACTCTGCAGCGAGCTCTCAATAAGCGTTATAGCCTGGCTTAAGATTGTCCTGTTACCTGATAAGATGCCAGAAACATATTCATCCACGGAATATTCGGCTCGTTTTTTAAATGCTTTTTTTGAGAGATGAGGATTTATACTGGGAGGCTGAGAGACTCCTCCCTGTATAATAATGGTTTCCTGTTTTTCTTTTTTCTTATCCATTGAACAGGATCAGACAAGAAAGGGTGCAGGATATTTCCTGACACCCTCTGTATAAAGATAATAAATATTTAACCGAATCCACTATTTTGATGCCGATGGTTGTTCCACATCAGCAGTAATCATCAGAACAACTTCAGATTTCATTGGGTCATTTGCATATACGTAAATTGCTTTTGTTACCTTTCCCGAATATGAACCTGAATTAAATGTTGCCTTTATCGCACTAGAATAGCCAGGCTTGATTCCAACGCCCTGCGGACCCTGCTGTACAGCAGTGCAGCCGCATGTTGATCTTACATGCCTGATCATAAGATCTGATTTTCCACCGTTTGTAAACTTAAACTCAACATCATTCATTGTGCCGCCTTTTATCTTTCCAAGGTCGATTGTTGTTGCATCAAGCTTAAATACAGGAGCATTTGCAAGCTCGTCCTTTGAGAGTCCGGAAAAATCCTCTACAAGGTTGGCTGATACATAATAATATTGATTATTCTGAGGAACGCCATTAGTCTTAATTCTTATCATATCGTTTGTGGTTCCCCATGCAGGATTTTTTGTGCCATCGTAAGTTCCTTCAACAAGACCTTTCTGTCCCGGTTTAAGAGTTTCTGGATTAACTTTGAGTGTAAGGTGGGCAGGAACATTATCGAATTCAATTTTAACTGATTCATTCGATGTATTGATAACCTGCATTACCCTGATTTTCTTCTCTGTTTTTTTAACATTTGTGAATGCAAGCTGAATACTTTCAAATCTTACTCCCCCTACAGGGAAGGTAAACAGTTCCTCAACAGTTTTCTCTCTTGGTTTTACTTCACCTTTGATTGTCAGTACAGTAACCTCTGGTTTAGTGTTCGTATATACTGAAAGAGTCTTATTGAAAGCTCCGGGTCTGTCTTTCGGATCATAGATTGCAGTTATTTTGCCTGTACCGCCGGGAGGAATCGGGCCCTTGGTCCACTCAGGTGTCGTGCAACCGCATGAAGCGACTATATTCTGGATTACGAGGGGCTGATTTCCTGCATTTGTAACTGTAAAATCGTAAGTCTGTCTGCCGGCTTCTTCTTTGAATGTACCAAAATCATGTTGTGTTTCCGACATTTTCAGAGTTGTAACCGCCATCTGGGCGTTAACTGCGACTACTGAAATCAAAACTGTAAAAAGAAGAAAGAACTTTTTCATTATGATCGAAAATTAAATTATTGAATCAATGAACAGCCTTTAATGTTTAATTGTTGACCAACTGATATGCTACAAAAACAGATTGGTTATTAAACATAACTTCACCGGAACAATTTTGGTTGCATCATTGCCGGCTGAAATTTCAACCTGTCATTGTGCAAAAATAATAAAGTTTGAGACTTTAATACAGTTTGAAGCAGATTATAACTAAGTTTGTATAATGCATGCATCAATGGAACAAAATTTGCTGCAAACAAGATATATTTCAATATGTCATGAAAGAATGACCGCCCTGAAAAAAAACCTTATCTTAGTCTTTTTCTGCTTTTTATTTACTACTGCAGGGGCCCAGTTTTATAATGGGCATCAGATGACATTCGGCAAGAATAAAGTCCAGTATTATGACTATTACTGGTCGTTTTACCGGTTTGACGATTTCGATTGCTATTTCAACGAATATGGGAGAGATCTGGCCGGGTTTACAGCAGATTATGCAATGAAACGGCTTGGGGAAATCGAAGATTATTTTGACTATAATCTTGAAAAACGTCTTATTTTCATCATATATAATAAGAATGCAGAATACAGGCAATCAAATATAGGCCTGACGACTTTTGACGAGGATACATATAATACAGGCGGATACAGCAGGATAATAAAGAATAAGGTAATGCTGTATTATGAAGGAGATCATCTCGAATATGAAAATCAGATATCGTCTGCGATCACACAATCTATAATAAATGAAATGCTGTATGATGCAGATGTAAAGGACAGGGTTTCAAGCTCTTCTTCTATTTATATGCCTGACTGGTATATAAAAGGACTGATAAATTACATTGCATTTCGCTGGGATTACGAAGCTGAGAACAGGGTAAAAGATGGTTTTGCGTCTGGTAAATATAAAAATATTAATCATCTCGAGTATGATGATGCCATTGATGCCGGACAATCATTCTGGAGGTTCATCGGA
The DNA here is from genome assembly GCA_036261265.1 of Bacteroidales bacterium. Taxonomy (GTDB): domain Bacteria; phylum Bacteroidota; class Bacteroidia; order Bacteroidales; family VadinHA17; genus LD21. Next base: position 19,513 of record DATALC010000064.1, on the reverse strand, counting down.
AAAACATACGGTGACGCTATTATTCCCAATATTATTTATCTCACAAAAGTCTATAAAAACGTAAAAGACGGATTTCTTTATGTTCTGGGCAAAGACATGAAGGAACTTCAGAAAGAATGGAAGGACTTTTACAGGAATGAGTACTCAGGTGACGAGAAAAAACCAAACGATGACAATAATGTTCTCAGAAAATCAAAAAAAGAACAGATAATCCAGCAGGTTAAAGTAAGTCCGGGTGGAGAATATATTGCTTATGTTACAAACGACTGGGGAAGAAAGAAAATATGGCTTTACAACCAGGCAACAGGAAAGAGAAAAGTTGTATTCAAAAAAGAGCCCAAGTTTGAACAGATAACAGACAATACTTACCCTGTAATTGCATGGCATCCGACAGGCAAAATACTAACATTTATTAATGATGAGAAAGCTGACCTTGTGATGTATTTCTACAGGGTCGATGAGCGTTCTTCCGAAAGAAGGAATCTCCTCTATTTTGATAAAGTCCTTGACTTCTCCTACTCTCCCGAAGGAAACCGCCTTGTATTTTCAGCAGTAAAGGACGGAATAACAGATATATACATTCACACAATAGCGTCAGGTACAAATGAACAGATCACCCATGATGTTGCAGACGATCTGAATCCTTCATTCATGAGCGGGGTAAATGATCAGATAATTTTCTCTTCAAACAGGCTGAATGACACGCTTAAAAACACAGGGGATCCGTTTGAAAGGATTTCAGCAACATACGACCTTTTCACCTACGACATTGCAAAGAACAATAAGGTACTTATGAGGCTTGAGGAAGGTAAATACGCCAACAGACTTGAAGCCGACGGTCTCACACGGAATACTTTCTCCTACCTGGGCGATCAGAACGGGATTTACAACAGGTATATGGCATCATTCGACAGTACTATCAGTTACATCGACACAACAACTCACTACAGGTACTTTATCGAATCAAAGCCCCTGACTAACTATGACAGAAATATAATAAATCAGTCTGTTGCAAACGGTTCCGATACTTACAGCGAGGTCCTGTTCAGAAACAGGGAGTACAACCTGAGAAAAGGTTCTTTATCTGACCAGGAAGCTATTGATCCGGGATCGCTTGAAAATACTGTTTTCAGGCAGGAAAAGAATATTGCTTTTCATAAAGCTGACAGTGTGGAACAGCTTAGACAATGGCTCGTTGCTGAGGAAAAGAGAATGAGAGACACTCTCAGGAAACCTTTATATGAGTATTACATAAAGGATGAGCCTATTGATATAAGTCACTACATTTTCGAGAAGGAGAAGCAAAACTATTATAACCAGCTCTGGAGGCAGAAGTACATGGATATCGATCTCGATACAGGAGTATTAAAGCTACCGCTTATAAGAATTTATCAGACCGCATTTTATAACAACTATATTGTTAACCAGATTGATTTTACTTTTCTTAACAACTCGTACCAGATTTATGGCAGCGGAGGAGGATATTACAACCCGGGAGTGAACCTGCTGACGAAAATCGGTGCGATTGATCTGTTTGAGAATTTCCGGGTTACCGGAGGTTTCAGGATTGCAGGTAATTTTGATAGTAACGAGTACCTGCTGAGTATTGAAAATCTGAAGGGAAAATTCGACAAGCAGCTTATCTTTCACAGGCAGGCTTATTATGCTTCAGATGGTGATACACTGCTGAAAGCTTTTACGCATGATCTGTATCTTTCGTACTCAAAACCAATAACACCGGTGCTTGCATTAAAAGGGACTGTTTCCTACAGGAATGACAATTTCATATACCTTTCAACTGATGTTGCATCGCTTTCACATGACAATCTTACAAGGCATTGGGGCAGTCTGAAAGGCGAAGTAATTTATGATAATACAAGAAAAAGAGCAGTAAATATCTACTTTGGTACAAGGTTCAAGATATTCGGTGAGTATTACAGGGAAATTGTGAAAAACAGATCGGATATGTTCGTTGTCGGAATCGACTACCGCCATTATACAAGGATCCACAGGGAGCTTATCTGGGCCAACAGGTTTGCTGCGAGCACATCATTCGGTCCAACGAAGCTTATTTATTACCTTGGAGGCGTTGATAACTGGATGGGATATCTTTTTAATAAGTACGAGATGTTCAACACCTCAACGCCTGTCACGCCCGGTGTAAACTACGGATTCCAGGCACTGGCTACAAATATGAGGGGATTCACACAGAATGTACGGAACGGAAACAGCTTTGCGCTCATTAACAGCGAACTGAGATGGCCATTTATAAGATACTTCGCAGGACATCCTCTACGCTCCAACTTCCTTAACAGCCTTCAGATTGTCGGATTTGGCGATATTGGAACTGCCTGGACAGGAAAGGATCCATGGACTGGTCAGAACGGTTACGATACACAGGTTATTGAGAGCGGACCAATAAAAGTCACACTTGATACAAATACAGATCCTATTGTTGCAGGAGTAGGCGCCGGAGTAAGAGCCCAGCTTATGGGTTATTTTATAAGAGCCGACTGGGCATGGGGTATCGAGAATTATTACGTTCTCCCTCGAATATTCTACCTATCTTTCAGCCTTGATTTTTAACTGTAATGGCTGTATGAAGGATACAATTTTAAAGGAAGCCCAACTCATTGAGAATGAGGTTATCTCTTATAGAAGGCATTTCCATAAGCATCCTGAATTATCATATAAAGAGTTTGAAACATCCGATTATATTAAGCAGTGGCTCAGGAAAAACGATTTCGAATTCAAAGATGGCATTGCAGGAACCGGAATTGTTGCTTTTCTGAAAGGAGAAAAGGAAGGCGGTCGTGTTGTTGCTGTCAGGGCTGAAATGGATTGTCTCCCTGTTAGTGAGAGAGCTGTTAATGATTTCTCAAGCATCTATAGCGGAAGGATGCATGCATGCGGACATGATGCACACATGGCAATGCTGATGGGCGTTGCTCTTCTTATGAAAAAGATCCGTAATGAGTTCGGTGGAACAATAATGCTTGTATTCCAGCCGGGTGAGGAAAAGAATCCGGGAGGCGCCAGACTGATGATTGAATCCGGGATATTCGAAAAATATAAACCCGACATGTTCATCGCCCATCATGTTTTACCTGAGCTTGAGACGGGAAAGGTTGGTTATAAACCCGGGAGATATCTGGCATCATGCGATGAAATATACCTGACAGTTGAAGGCAAAGGCGGTCATGCCGCCCTTCCAGCGCTCACAACCGATCAGATATTTATTGCATCGAATCTTGTTGTCAGGCTGAAAACCGTAATGTCGGAAAGACAAACGGCAAAAAAGATACCTACTGTTCTTGGTATTGGTAAGATAATCGGCGAAGGTGCAACGAATGTAATACCTGAAAAAGTCGAAATAGCCGGCACATTCAGGACTTTCGATGAGAAATGGAGAGCCGAGGCGCTTGATCTTATAAGGCTTGTGGCTGACAGAACAGCACGAGAATACGGAGTTAAGATAAATGTCAATATATCAGAAGGCTATCCGGTGCTTGTTAATAATGAAAAGATGGCTCAGAGAGCGATTGAGCTCAGCCATCAACTTCTTGGAAATGATAAGGTTGAAACATACGATATAAGAATGAGCTCTGATGATTTCTCATTCTACAGCTCAGTCGCCCCTTCACTGTATTACAGGGTCGGAATACGAAAAAAAGGCGCTGAAATGAAAAAGCTTCACACGCCCGATTTCGACATCGATGAAGAGGGTATGAAAACAGGTGTCGGCAACATGGCCTGGTTGCTGTATAATTTCCTTAATGATTGACAGATAAAGTTTTTCTGATATATTTATCATTTTCCTTTTCATTTTAAAAAATAAAGGTATTTTTGTGCATTATATTTATACACCAACCAAAAAATTATAGAAATGGCTCATAAGATTAGTGATGATTGTACCGCTTGCGGAACATGTATCGATGAATGTCCCGTTGAGGCAATATCAGAAGGTGAAATCTATAAGATCAATCCTGATATCTGCACAGACTGTGGAGCATGCGCTGATGTCTGCCCGACCGAAGCAATTCATCCCGAATAATTACAATCAGAAAAATATAAAGAAGGCTGTACCCATGGTGCAGCCTTCTTTATTTTATGAGTTTTACTTAATCAAGTTTTACATTTCTTAACCTGAGCGAGTTTGTGATTACCGAAACCGAACTGAAACTCATAGCCAGCGCCGCTATCATAGGCGATAATAAAATCCCGAAGAAAGGATAAAGAATACCTGCAGCAATGGGGATACCAAGCGTATTGTATGCAAGTGCGAAGAAAAGATTCTCCCTTATGTTCTTCATAACCTTATGACTAAGCTGCCGGGCTTTGGCGATTCCTTTCAGATCACCCCTTACAAGTGTTATGCCGGCACTCTCAATTGCAACATCAGTACCGGTACCCATAGCAATACCTATATCGGCCTTTGCCAGCGCAGGTGCATCGTTTATTCCATCACCTGCCATAGCTACTTTTCTTCCTTCCTTCTGCAGTCTGCTAATTTCATCAAGCTTATCCTGTGGAAGCATCTGTGACCTGAAGCCATCAAGACCGAGATTTGAGCTTACCGACCTTGCCGTCGCATCGTTGTCGCCTGTGAACATAATAACTTTCAATCCTTCTTTTTGAAGGCTTTGAATGGCTTCCCTGCCTGTTTCCCTTATCCTGTCTGAGATTACTACGTATCCGACAGCTTTATCACCCTCTGAAAGGTAAGAAACAGTTTTACCCTTTTGCTGTTCGTCTTCTACTTTTGTTTTTAAAGCCGGAGAAACGGAGGCATTCACTTCATCCATCAACCTCATGTTTCCAAGAGCAAGCTTCTTTCCATTAAGAATACCCCTTACGCCCTTTCCCGTAACAGCTTCAAATCCGGAAACCGGTTCAGAATCTTTATTCTTTAATTCTGCATAATCCACAACTGCTCTTGCCAGGGGATGTTCACTATGTTTGTTAAGCGCAACTGCCCGTGTTATAATATCATTTTCAGTAAATGCAGGATCGGCTGAAACAACTTTTTCAACTGAAGGTTTTCCTTCAGTAACAGTTCCGGTCTTATCAATTATAAGAGTATCGATTTCATAAAATTTCTCGAGCGATTCAGCATTCTTTATAAGAACTCCCGATTGCGCCCCCTTGCCTACCCCGACCATCACCGACATTGGAGTTGCAAGACCCAAAGCACACGGGCAGGCAATTATAAGAACAGCAATAGCATTTACAAGTGCATAAACGTATGCATGTTCGCCGCCATTAATTGCCCAGACTACAAAAGTTATAACTGCAATAATTACCACGATTGGTACAAAAACTCCGGATATTCTGTCGGCGAGTCTCTGGATCGGAGCGCGGGAACGGCTGGCAGTGTTCACCATCTCAATTATATGAGAAAGCAGTGTTTCGGAACCTACTTTCTCAGCCTGCATCACGAAAGTCCTGTTGCCGTTTATTGTACCTGAACTTACGTTATCGCCTTTCACCTTATCGACAGGAATTGGTTCTCCCGTTATCATCGATTCGTCAATCGATGTCTCGCCTTCTGTTATGACACCATCAACAGGGATTTTCTCCCCCGGTTTTACCCTCAGCAGATCGCCCTTAACTATATCATCAATTGATACTACCTGCTCTTTGCCATTGACAAGCCTTGTTGCCCTGTTCGGGGCAAGCCTGAGAAGCTCTTTAATTGCACTGTTGGTTTTTCCATGCGCTCTTGCCTCAAGCATCTGGCCAAGGAGAACAAGAGTAAGTATCACAGTTGTTGCTTCGAAATAAACATACACTGTTCCATAATGTGTTTTGAACTGATCGGGAAACATACCCGGAAAAAGAAGTGCAATTATGCTGAACAAAAATGCGACTGCCGATCCCATACCGATAAGTGTGAACATATTAAGATTCCATGTCCTGACTGATCTCCAGGCTCTTTCAAAAAACATCCAGCCCGTATAAAAAACAACAGGGAGAGAAAGAAAGAACTGAACCCAGTTCCAGTATTTCCATGGCATGATCCTCAACAGCGGATTATTCATTATCATTTCCGACATTGCGATAATGAAAACAGGAGTTGTGAATAACACTGAAAGTTTAAGCTTGAATAACAGGTTCTTATATGTCTGATCTTCCTCATCCCCGGGTTCAATTGGAACAAGATCCATACCGCAGATGGGACAGTTGCCGGGTTCGTCACGGATTATTTCCGGGTGCATAGGACAGGTATACTTAGTGGCTTTCCGGGCTACAGGTTGTTCTACAAGATCCATCCCGCATACAGGGCAACTCCCTGGTTTGTCGTATGTTTTTTCCCCTTCACAATGCATGGGGCAATAGTAGACACCAGTACCCGTAGGTCTGGCTCTTTTTGGTGCAGGAGCCTTGCCATGTGGATGAATCCCGTAATGACCTCCTGCATTTTCAAGTGATTCGCTCAGCTTTTCGATAGGAATATGCTTCTCCATCCCGATTACAGCTTCAGCCTTTTCGAGATCGACTTCTACAGATAGTACTCCATTAACTTTTCTTAATGCCTCTTCAACATGAGCTTTACAATTCTTACAGCTCATACCTGATATTGAATAAGTATGCTTCATTTCATCATAATAAAGTACAAAGGTAATTATTGAGTTATTAAAACACCCCGCTTCTGGAACAAGACAACTATATGATTGTTCGAAAGAGGAACATGGATTTAATTTTACAAATCATAATTGCAATTATGTAAAAGATTCTGAGGTAGTAAATAGCATCTTTGTATTGTGAAAATCAATTAAAAGTGAACAGATTTTTATCCATTATATTTATTCTTACAGCGCTTTTGACAGTAAAGGTGGATGCGCAGAATGAGTCTTCGCCCGGTATGGGGGCAAAAGCTCCCGGCGTAGTTGCTAAGCCTTCCTTTGAAACTGTGGAAGGCGGACTTAATGTAAAAGTATGGCTGATGTCGGTTGTTAATGATGCCGATTTTCAAATCGACACAAACGGGATCAACCGGAATACAGAAACTACAGATGAAACAAAGCCGCCGACTCATCATATTATGGTGGGAATAAAGGATGCAGCCGAAGGGAAAGAAGTAACAGATGCAAACGTGAAGCTTGAAATACTGTCACCTTCAGGTAAAACAGATGAAGTCGATCTTGATTCGATGGCAAAACAGTATGGAGCTAACATACCTCTTCAGGAGCAGGGAGAATACAGGCTCAATCTGAGCGTTAACACTCAGGATGGAAGAAAAGTGGATACACCATTCAATTACAGGGTTAGCAGGTAAAGAAAGTCAGTCAGGTATAAAAGGTTGGTTTAGGTTAGGTTTAGTGGTGAAAAGGGTCCCGGCGGTTCTCGCCGGGGCTTTCTTTTTAATTCAACTTTTCTTCAGCAATTTAGCAAGATAGTTGTAGCTGTTTGTTACATTTTCAAAAGGTTGTGGCGCACCATCCTGCTCGACAAAGAAATACTTCATGCCTGACTTCCCGGCATTATCAAATATCCGTTTGAAATCGACAATGCCTGAACCTGCTTCTGCAGGATTCTCATTTTCTTTATCAAGATCCTTTACATGCCATAAAGGGTATCTGCCGGGGTGCAGATCAAAAAGCTTAACCGGATCCTGCCCTGCTTTTGTGGCCCATGCCAGATCGAGCTCCATCTTAACAAGGTCTTCATCTGTATTGTCAAGTATATAGTCAAAGGGACGCTGTCCGTCAACATTATCGAACTCGGTCTGGTGATTATGGTATGCAAATTCAACTCCGTTTTTCTTGCAAGCCTCACCTGCCTTATTAAAGACATCGACTGCCTTCTTGATTTCATCCATTGAACTTACAGGTATGCTTGCACATACGAGATATTTTATTCCTCCCCGGGCTGCTTCGTCGGCAAGCTGCTGGTAATTATCAGTTAAATTTGGAGTTGCAGCCCTGTTTTTAAACTCATCACTCATTTTTTTGATCCTGGCTGAATCCTCTGCTGTTTTAGCCATTTTCATAACCTGCCTCATTGTGAATGGAGCGCCGCCTACATGTGCCGACCTCCATGTCATTCCTGCGTCCTTCACAATTGAAGAGAATTCTTCAGGTTTAAAACCATAATAGTTACCTTTTGTGGAACCTGCACTTTCAATCTCTTTATATCCAATTTCAGCAAGCTTCTTAAGTGTACCAAGGGGATCAGTTACCATCAGATTCCCGAGTGTGTACAGCTGAAGTCCGATAGCGGGTGAATTATTTGCGCCTGCCTGCATCTGCTCAAACGAAACCCGTGGCATTATAAACCCTGCAAAAGCAATCAATCCTGTGCTTTTCAGGAATTCTCTTCTCGTTTTCATATTATATATTTAGTTAATGTTTAATCCTGTATCTCTGGATATAAACAATCAAACAAGCTATTTGATTAAAGCCCTGTCCGGTTTCGTCATCTCGTCTGTTTATTAACTCAGCTTTCAGTATTTGAGGGTTTCACGCGTTTCACCACATGTAAGCATTGATTCTCCGTAATACGGATTCCTTATCTCGTTCAGCTCACTTAACCAGTACGCTCCTTTCCCATCGCGGGCCATCGGGCAAAACTGGTAAAATGTAGTTTTTCCCATCATCCCAAAGCTTTTTACAGCTTTATATATCTGATCACTCAGATCAGCAAATGCAGATCGCTGTCTTTCAATTTCGGGTGAAGAAATAATAGCATCAACAGACCTGACAATCTTGCCTGAAAGATCTGTCCATTTGCGAAGTTCTTCGATACTCAGGCTCTTCTTATCAATATCTGATAGCGTCTTTTTCAGTTTTACAGCGCTCTCCTTTGCTTTTGCCTGATTGCTGCTTACAAGAGAGTTTTTAACATCGATGTAATTCTCATAGATCACATTCATTTTCATCATTAAATCCATATCGGCACCAGTTTTCTCCATTGAATCATTTTCAGGAATCCCCGAAGTACTTCCTGTCATTTCTGAATGATCATGACCGGTTGCAGCTTTTTCGATTCCGGGATTCATCATACTTGGCTTCCCTTCAAGCTGGGCGGAGGCATCGACGCTGAATGTACCATTTGTTACAATTTCCTCACCCTCGTTCAGGCCATTTACAACTACATAACTATTACCAAGTGAAGGACCAAGCTCAACCTCACGCATCTTAAATAAATTATCAGTGTTACCAGGCTGTTTCACATATACTATCGATCTTTTTCCTGTCCACAAAACTGCAGAAGAAGGAATCGAAATCGCTTTTCCGTCTCCCGGTATATTAGCTGAGATAATGCCGGTTGCAAACATTTCAGGTTTTAGCTCCCCCTTACTATTATTATATTCAACCCGTATCCTTGCGACTCTTGTTACCGGATCGATTACAGGATCGATGAATGATATAACGCCTTTGAATTCTTTCCCCGGATAGGACTGCAGTGTGAAAGATACCTGTTTCCCTTTCGCAAGATAAAGAAGGTCAGATTCATAGGCATCAAACAACACCCATACTTTTGAGAGGTCAGCGACAGTGAAAAGAACTGATCCCCTGCTAACATAATCACCTGTGTTGACATTTTTTGAAGTCGCTGTTCCGGAAGTATTTGAAAGTATGCGGAAGTTGCTGATTATCCTGCCTGACGATTCTATCTCATTAATCTGATCTTCCGAAAGTTTCCATTGCTTTAGTCTTTCGCGTGAAGCTTCGTACAATTCGGGCTGGGTATTCTTTGTTCCGGCAGTCTGCAGTAACTCCTGCTGTGCTGTAATCAGATCGGGTGAGTATACTTCAGCAAGTGTTTGTCCGGCTTTCACATATTCTCCTGTAAAGTTGACGTATAGTTTTTCAATTCTTCCCGGTATGTGCGATACCTGGCTCTGCAGTGATCTTTCATCTGCCTGCACTTTACCATAGAGTCTTACTTCACTCACGGGCCGGGAGGCAGTAACTGCTGAAGTCTGCACGTTTGCGAGAGCAACTGCTTCAGCGCTGAGATGAATTGCATCATTGTCGACCGTTACATCACCGCTCTGTGAAAGAGGGATCAGATCCATCCCGCAAATGGGGCATTTACCGGGTTTGTCCATGCGGATATTCGGATGCATTGCGCATGTCCATATTGTTTCTTCTTCAGTATGCACATTAACGGCTGTCAGATTTCCTGTTGACTCACTTCCTGATCTGTGAAAGAACAGCCAGCCAAGGAATAACCCGGCAGCCAGCACTATGAGGTATTTATAAAAACTTTTTGAAAATAATCCGTTACGTTTCATCTTGTTTCTCATTTTTTATTTAACGTCTGAAGCCATTAATCTTTTTATCCATGCAACAGCTGTATTCAGATCTGCTGTTGCATCACTTTTCTTTAGCTCGTAATCAAGAGTCTGTTGCCGTACCCTGAGCACATCGGTCAAACCGGATCCTGATGTTGAAAAGCTACTCATCATCAGATCAAGTGATTTCGATGCGAGGTTGAATTGTTCATTATACAGATTGATCTTTCTTTGTGCGTCATTGTACATTTGCAATGCATTATAATATTCCGACTGAAGATCATTATACGTTCCTGCATATTTTTCGTCTGATGATCTGATGAGGAGCTCTGCTTCATTCTTCATTGCTTTGTACTTTTTCCGGTAGATTGGCAGTGTCACTCTGAACATTGGCATCAGCATATCTTTGCCATTCATTGTTGAAGATTCATTCATTACATTTTTATCGATAACGGAATAGTTTAAACCTACTCCAACCATAGGATATCCCATTGCACGAACCATTTTTTTCCGCGATTCATAGGATTGCTTTTCATAATCCGTCATTGAAAGCATCGGGTTTCCTGACTTTATTGAATCAATAATCGCCGATGATGAAAGATCCATTGTATCAGTTATGATTGTATCGGCAGAAAACACATGGCTCAATGGTGACCGGTTAAGCAGACTGTTGAACCTTGCTATTGCAGATTGCTCCTGATCGTGAAGAAGGGAAATATTGTTTTCAAGATCTGACAGTTCTATCTTTATCCTGTACAGATCTGAAAGATTTGTCCCGGTTCCTGAAGCATTCATACCAGAAGCACCCTGCATATTCATAGCCTGCTGCTGAGAAGAAACCGCAGAACCGGCTCCTGCGTTCCCGCTCATCCCCTGCATTCCCGCTGAGCTGCCGGCTGGCGGCCCAGTCGTACTTTTGTTTGTACCAGCCGGTTGCTGTACTGTTGACTGATTACTCACAGGTCCTGTTTTATACCTGATGAGCGCAATACTTTCGATTGATTTGAGTATATCTTCATTCCTGCCGGATATACGGATGTTATTTCTGAGCTTAAACAATTCGTAGAATGTTCTCTGGACTTCATAAAAAACCTGAAGCTTCGCATCGCGGAATTCCTCGTATTTTGCATTAGCCATCAGGCTCATCTCATCTTTTGCATTCCTGAGTACGCCGAACCAGGGAAACATCTGCATTAAAGAGGCTTCTGCACGCTGTCTTCCTTCAACGAGCTCCATAGGTTGGAGAAATACCCCGAAGTTCAATTCCGGGTCCTGAAGTGCACCCGCCTGTGGAATCTTTTGTAATGCAGCCTTGTATTCGTAATATTTCTGTTGTACTAGAGGATTGTTCTTTGCTGCAATCTCAAGATATGAAATGAGAGAATCGTTCTGGGCAGAGGATTCCTGGAATGAAATAATTGAAATAATTGAAATATATAGAAATATCTTGTTTGAGATGAAAAATCTATTGAGATTCATTTTGACGTATCTTTTTAGCATTTTTAGCTGTTGATGAAATAAAATTGTTCAGTTTTATCTGGAGTTTTACAGCCTCCTGACTGATGGATTCATATTCAGTTGGCAGGATAATTTCTCTTTCAGACATCAATTCAAGCCAATGTGTAAAAGCTTCAAAATGAGAAGCTCTTGAATTGTAGTAGAATCTTACTTTATCCATATAATAAAATCTGCCGTATCCTTCAGCAATATTTGCACCTATCGAATCAACTGATCTTAAGAATTGATCACCGATGTGCTTCTTATCCGTCGTATTCAATCTGCAGAAGATTTCCCATGCAGTTTTTGAGAGTCTTCTGGATAGTCTATAGACTTCGAGATCTTTCAATTCAATGTAATTCTGATGTTCCATGATTCAATTATTTTGGTTTAGCACATTATGCAACTCAATTTATTCATTATATGTCTTTGTTTCAACTTATTTCAACATATTTCTACCTTTTTCTACTTATTTCAACTTATTTCAACCTATTTCAACCTATTTCAACCTATTTCAACTTATTTCAACCTATTTCAACCTATTTCAACCTATTTCAACCTATTTCAACCTATTTCAACCTACTTCAACCTATTTCAACCTACTTCAACCTATTTCTTTCTACCATCCTTTCTCTCCAGATCGCCTGGAACAATGGAACAACAAATACTGTCATTACCTGGATCACCATACCACCAAAGGTCGGAATGGCCATAGGCACCATTATATCGGCTCCCTTACCTGTTGAGGACAATACAGGTAACAGTGCGATTACAGCAACGGCTGTAGTCATCATTGCGGGACGTACTCTTTTCCTGCCAGCTGCAACAACAGCTTCCCTCACATCGTGCAGTGTTGCAGGCTGCCTGTCCTCAAAGACCTGGTGAATGTATGTACCCATTATAACTCCGTCGTTTGTCGCGATGCCAAACAGCGCAATAAATCCCACCCATATTGCAACACTGAGATTAATCGGATGCATCTGGAACATGTCCCGCATATTGGTGCCTGCAACAGAAAAATTCATAAACCAGTCCTGACCGTAAAGCCACAGCATTATAAACCCGCCCGAGAAGGCAACAAAGACTCCTGAGAAATGTATTAATGATGCTGTCACCGTTCTGAACTGGAAATAAAGAAGGAGAAGAATAACCAGCAGACTGACAGGAATGACAATTGCCAGTCTTCTTGTCGCCCTGAGCTGATTCTCATAATTACCGGCGAAGTTATAAGTAACCCCGGCTGGAAGGGAGATCTCACCTGAACTTATCTTCTCCCTGATTATGTCACCGGCTTCATTGACAACATCGACTTCAGGCTTCCCTTCAACCTTGTCAAAGATTACATATCCGACAAGAAATGTGTTCTCGCTGCGGATCATCTGTGCACCCTTTGTATATTGAATATCTGCGACTTCACTCAATGGTACCTGGACGCCGTTCATTGCAGGTACGAGAATTCTTCCAAGATCATCAGGATTGTCCCTGAGCTCCCTCGCATACCTTACTCTTATTGGAAATCTTTCACGGCCCTCGACAGAGGTTGTCAGCGACATCCCGCCAATAGCAACCTGGATGATCTCCTGTATCTCACTTACAGTCATGCCATATCTTGCCATTGCTTCCCTGTTGAGCTTTATCTCGAGGTAAGGAGCTCCCACGGCCCTGTCGTAGAATACAGAAGCGGATCTGACCGAAGGGACATCCTTCAGTGCTTTTTCGAGCATCATTCCCGACTGTTCAATTGATTCAAGGTCGGGCCCGTAAACCTTAAGACCCATCGGCGCCCGCATTCCCGTTGAAAGCATTATCAGCCTCGTTTCAATAGGCTGCAACTTTGGAGCAGATGTCAATCCAGGTATGTTTGTCACCCTGGCGATCTCATCCCAAATATCAGCAGGACTCTTTATTTCAGATCTCCATTGGCGGAAATATTCCCCTTTATTATCAGGTTTAAGGCTGTCGGCCGGAATTACCCTGAATTTCTGTTTAGCAGGATTATAAAGAGAACCGTCAGTGAGCAGATAATTACCGTTCCTGTCTACCCTGAACTGCATCCTGTGGCCATTCTCATCGAGAATATACTCGGGCCTGTAATTAATTGTATTTTCAAACATCTGTACAGGAGCAGGATCGAGCGCAGAGTTAACACGTCCCCACTTGCCGACAGCTGTTTCAACCTCCGGGATAGCAGACAGTCTTCTGTCGAGCGTTTCGATATATTCAAGATTCTTCTGAATACCTGTATGAGGCATACTTGTAGGCATAAGAAGGAAGGAACCTTCATTCAAAGAAGGCATAAATTCTTTTCCCGTTCCCGGAAAACTATTGATCCCTGCCTGCCATACTTTAGTTTCCCTGAAACTATCCCAACCGAGTTTTTCAGCTGTGATTGCAGCAAAGCCAAACACCTTTGCAAAACCGAGCCAGATGAGCAACCCGAATGATAATGTAACTGCGGGTATGATCAGAAATTTCAGTTTATTCGCCAGAGCCCACCTTAGGATCTGTTCATAATAGTGAACCATTGACATGAGGGCAAAAAGTATCACCGAAACTATTCCAACAACGAATATGAAGTTAGACAACTCGCTCTTATGCGCGCCAAGAGGCAACCATTCAGCAGAAAGATACCAGGTCGCAAACAATACTGTGATGATAATATTTATGTAATTTGGATATTCCTTCTTTTTTTCAGACCATCTGTTATCAAGAAGGTTGTTTATGCCAATAAGCGTCAGTGCGAGTGCAGGTAGAGATTGCCAGAGAATTGCAAGAATCACACCCGCTGAAATAAGCAGACTGTTCAAGACGACCCTGATCTTCTTCCTGTCGAACGATATATTGAAGAATATGTGTACGAGTGTCGGCAGAACAACAATACCTAGTACGAATGCTGAAATCAGGGCAAAGGTCTTTGTCCAGGCAAGAGGATGGAATAATTTACCTTCCTGCGCCTGCATTGCAAATACAGGTAGAAAGCTCACAATTGTTGTCGCGATCGATGTCACAACTGCTGCTCTAACTTCAGTTGTTGCATTGTAGATAACCTGAAGCAGTTTCCTGCCTCTTATTCCCCGGTTTTCAGGCATTTCAAGGTGCCTGAGAATGTTCTCGACGTCTACAATTCCAATATCTACCATCACACCGATTGCAATAGCAATACCCGATAGTGCAACTATATTGGCATCTACACCTAAGAGTCTCATCAGTATGAAAGTCATCAGTACTCCAATGGGTAATAACCCGGCCACTATGAGTGAAGCCCTGAGATTTAGCACAAGCACAATTATGACTATGATACTGATAAGTATCTCATGTGACAGAGCGAACTCAAGAGTTCCGATTGTTTCGCGTATAAGTCCTGTTCTGTCATAAAACGGAACGATAGTAACTTTTGAAATGCTTCCGTCAGGTAAAGTTTTCTGAGGCAGACCGGCTTCAATCTCCCTTATCTTGTTCTTTACATTATTAATTACATCGAGTGGATTCGAGCCATAACGTGCCACAACAACCGCTCCGACAGCTTCAGATCCGGATTTATCCAGTCCTCCTCTTCGTGGCGCAGGCCCGAATCCGACTTTTGAGACATCTTTTATCCTGACAGGAACATTATTTCTTACAGATATTACTGAAAGTTCCAGATCCTGAAGGTTCTTAATATAGCCAAGGCCTCTTATAATGTACTCGGCATTATTAAGTTCGATAGTTTCAGCGCCTATATCAAGGTTACTGTTTTGCACTGCTTTCATGACATCCATCACGGAAACATTGAAAGCCTTGAGAGCATTAGGATCGATATCGACCTGGTATTCCTTAACAAAACCGCCAACTGAAGCCACTTCTGCAACACCTTCGGCCGATGACAGGCTATATTTAACGTAAAAATCCTGGATTGTTTTCAGCTCCTGTGGATCCCAGCCTCCTGAAGGCTTCCCTGTCTTTGGATCACGTCCTTCGAGTGTATACCAGAATATCTGCCCGAGAGCTGTCGCATCAGGGCCCAGGGCAGGTTGAACACCGTCGGGTAACGTTCCTGCCGGTAGAGAATTAAGCTTCTCAAGGATCCTGGATCTGCTCCAGTAAAACTCAATATTATCCTTGAAAATTATATATATAAAAGACATTCCGAACATTGATGTACTGCGGATTGTCTGGACTCCAGGTATACCCAGAAGCGCCGTTGTAAGCGGGTAAGAAATCTGGTCCTGGATGTCTTTTGGTGATCGCCCCATCCACTCGGTTGCAACTATCTGCTGATTTTCCCCGATGTCGGGTATTGCATCCACAGGGACTGGATCTCTCGGCAAAATGCCTGTGTCTATATTGAATGGCATTGTCACTATTCCCATAACAACAAAGGCTATAAGGAATAAAAAAGTGATGAGCCGGTTTTCAAGAAAGAATTTTACTAGTCTGTTGAACATCTGAACAAATATTTTCGGTATATAATATCACTGATCTCAAATACAAAAACATTATTCACCACGAATGAGAATTCCTGAGTACAATTTCTCAGAGAAATACATTCATGAGACTAATGAATAATCAGAAAATTAAATACGGAAAATACAGATCAGATCAAGCTGAACATCATTTGGATTGACAACACCAGGTGGCCTGACTGTTGCAGTATTCAAATCAGCTGCAATTTCGAAAGGAAGAAAGAGATCAACAGCAAAATCCGCAGGAACAGTGTTATCCTGATCGACAGAATTAATTGATGATGGAACATAATTGCCGCTGAAAGTATGTGAGAAAGAAAGATCCTGGCATCGATGGAAAGCAGTATTTATGCCGGATTTCTCATGTTTTACATTTTCCATTCCGCATGTTGCCTGCTTCCCTGAAAAGGATACAATTGAAGCTATAAACTGATCAGAGCAATAATGCGAGGCTACCTTTATCGTTATACCGGTAAAAAAAACCGGGACTAAAAGCAATATGGATATTATTCTTTTCAACTGGATGCAAATATAGCATCTTATTTAAAAAGGTTATAAATAAGATGCTATAAATCATCCGTCACAGCTTCAATCTCACATGATATTTACCCTGACAAGAGATCTGCACTCTTCAGCACACGATCTGCATGATTCGGCGCATATCCTGCAGTGTTCCATGTGCGATGCATGCTTTTCACACTCATCACCGCATGAATCGCATATTTTTACACAGAGGTTGAGGATCTCTTCCGAAAGCGTGGCATTCCCTGCCAGCATTTCGGCGGTAAAAAGACATGTATCGGCACACTCTTTATCGAGCTTTATACACTTTACAAGGTCTTTTACATTATCTTCTTCGAGACATGCATTAGCACAATGAATACAATCTACAGCGCATTCATGCAATGTATCGATAACAGCTTCAAAATGTTCATGGCTCATAATTATAAATGTTTTGGTTACTCTAGTTCAACATCACGCATACACATTTGTTCCGTCAATTAAGAATGTTATTTGACTGATTTATGTATTTTTAGAAGGTGTTTTATCTTAAAGATTTTATAATAATGATTGAAGCAAAGAACATCCCGTTCCACATTATTGACTGGTCAGGAATTTCAAAAGTCGAATACAAAGGAGAGCATGGGTATGCAACTTGGCAGACATGCCAGTTTCCAGGCCTGAGAGTAAGACTTGTCGAATATTCAAAAGGTTATCTTGCAGATCACTGGTGCAGGAAGGGACATATTGTTCACTGCCTTGAAGGTGAATTCATAAGCGAAATGCAAAATGGGGAAAAATTTATATTGAAGAAAGGAATGACTTATGTTGTTTCAGATGAATTGAGTTCACACCGCTCTTATAGTGAAAACGGTGTGAAAGTCATGATAATTGACGGAGATTTTTTATCGCTCAAATAAAAGCTTTTTGAACCAGAATGCAACGTTAACAAGACCTATCATAACCGGAACTTCAACAAGAGGGCCGATAACCGCTGCAAATGCCTCACCTGAGTTTATTCCGAAAACTGCAATTGCAACTGCGATTGCGAGTTCGAAATTATTGCTTGCAGCAGTGAAAGAAAGTGTAACAGACTGTTCATAATCTGCTCCTGCTTTTTTACTTATAATGAATGAAACGATGAACATTATTATAAAGTAGATCAGAAGAGGTATGGCAATTCTCACAACATCGAGCGGTATTTTTATTATGTATTCACCTTTTAATGAAAACATTACGAATATTGTAAAAAGAAGCGCTATGAGTGTAAGCGGTGAAATTTTCGGGATAAATACATTATGATACCATTCTTTGTTTTTTACATGTATCAGAATAAAACGTGTAAGGAAACCTGAAATAAAAGGTATTCCCAGGTAAATAAACACGCTCTTTGCTATCTGTCCGATCGTAATCTGAGAAACGATATCATTAACCGGAAGTCCGAACCATCCCGGCAGGACTGCAATAAAGAAAAATGCATATATTGAGAAAAACAAAACCTGGAATATTGAATTAAATGCAACCAGCGCCGCGGCATACTGGGCATTACCTTTTGCAAGATCGTTCCATACAATAACCATTGCTATGCACCTTGCCAGCCCGATAAGTATAAGCCCGTACATATAATCAACATTAAAGCGAAGGAAGATTATTGCAAGGAAAAACATCAATACCGGGCCAATCAGCCAGTTTTGCAGAAGTGAGATCCCGAGAATTTTTGTATTTCTGAAAACATCACCAAGCTCCTCATATCTTACTTTTGCAAGCGGAGGATACATCATTACAATAAGTCCGACAGCGATAGGAATGTTTGTCGTACCCACAGACAGGCCGTTCCAGAATCCTGAAATACCAGGATTTAACCAGCCGGCAAACACGCCGATGAACATTGCAAGAAATATCCAGACAGTAAGGTATCTGTCTGTAAATTTTAAGCGCTTTTGGGAGGGCATATTGCTGACAATATGATTGTATTAATTCTTATATCCTGTTACTGTTATGCTGAAAATTCCTGTTTCCTTATCATCTTCAAATCCGGAGATCATATCTTCAGGAAGCTTAATTTCTTTTTGCTTATGAATTTTAACCGAAGAAAAACCCGTGGATTTAATTATTCCAAGATATTCTCCAATATCGCTCGCACCAGAAACGCAGCCTGCATACATTTCAGCATCCTTTCTAATCTTTTCTGATAATGATCCTTTAATCACAACGTCAGACACACAGAAATGACCACCATTGTTAAGCACCCTGAAAATCTCTGCGAAGGCTTTCTTTTTATCAGGTACAAGGTTAAGCACACAATTTGATATCACAACATTGAAGCTGTTGTCTGCAAAAGGCATCTTTTCGATATCACCTTCAACAAAGTTTACATTTTTAAAGCCAAGCTTGCCGTTATTTGATCTGGCTTTTTCAAGCATCTCCGGGGTAAAATCAATCCCTGTAACTTTACCTGATTCTCCGACAAGCGCTCTTGCAACAAAGCAGTCATTACCGGCGCCGCTGCCAAGATCGAGTATCTTATCGCCTTGCTTTATGCCTGCAAAATCGGTGGGAATGCCACAACCAAGATTCAGATCGGCGTCAGGATTATAACCTTCCTTTGCATCATATTTCTCGCTGAATACAGTATAGTCTGTCGCTCCGCAGCATGGAGAGCCGGTGCAGCATGAATTTCCTGTATTATCCTGCAACGCAATTTTCCCGTATTTTTCTTTGACTATCGATTTAAGATCACTTGCTTTCATGTTATTTCATTAGTTTTTCTGTGATTGTAACAGCATCTGAAACATACTTCTCGCAAAGAGTGTCAAAGAGACCAAGCTCC